>CALADF010000017.1 GCA_937890835.1 uncultured bacterium | reverse complement strand
CGAGATGTTCCGTAAGCTCCTCGACGAGGCTCAGGCTGGCGACAACATCGGCTGCCTGCTTCGCGGCATCAAGCGCGAGGAGATCGTCCGCGGCCAGGTTCTCTGCAAGCCCGGCAGCGTTACCCCGCACACTGAGTTCGAGGGTCAGGTCTACATCCTCACCAAGGAGGAGGGTGGCCGTCACACCCCGTTCTTCGATGGCTATCGTCCGCAGTTCTACTTCCGCACCACCGACGTCACCGGCGTTGCTCATCTGCCCGAGGGCACCGAGATGGTCATGCCTGGCGATAACGTCACGATCAAGGGCGAGCTCATTCACCCGATCGCTATGGAAGAGGGCCTCAAGTTCGCTATCCGCGAGGGTGGCCGTACGGTTGGCTCTGGTCGCGTGACCAAGATCTTCAAGTAAGTATTTTGCTTGATCGGCAAGGGGTTCGCAGTTTTCTACGAACCCCTTGCTTTTCGAAAGTTCATGTGTATAATTACGAGCTTGTCTAAAGCTTCAGTAATAAAGGAGAATTCATGCGTACTTTGGTCACTTTGGCATGCACCGAGTGCAAGCGCCGTAACTATACGACCAAGAAGAACAAGCAGAATAATCCTGATCGTATCGAGTTCAAGAAGTATTGCAAGTGGTGCGGTCATCACACCATGCATAAGGAAACTCGCTAAGCGACAGGTGTTTTGAAACAGGCATAGGCCAGTAGCTCCAATTGGTAGAGCGGCGGTCTCCAAAACCGCATGTTGGGGGTTCGAGTCCCTCCTGGCCTGCCAGCTTGTTTGTACGAGCAGCCCACTGTGAGGCTGCTTGTTTGGCGTTAAGACGGTTTATTTTTTCCATCTATTTAGAGGAATTACATGGCGAAGAAATCCAAGACACAGCGAGCAAAGGCATCAGCCGCGCGTCAGCAGCGCAAGGCGGATCGTGCTCAGGTCGAGGCCGAGCCTCAAGTCGAGCAAGTCCCGGCGCAGGAGGAGAAGCCCAAGAAGTCGCTCTTCAAAAAGTCTTCCGATACGAATAAGCCCGCCGAGGATAAATCGGCGAAGAAATCCGAGGAGAAGAAGCCGAAGAAGAAGCGCTTTAAGTTCTTCCGCGAGGTTCGCGCTGAGATGAAGCGCGTCACCTGGCCGACTCGCATCGATGTGCTTCGCTGGAGCGGCGTTGTCGTGGTCGCTTTGCTGTTCTTCGGCGTGTTTGTCGCGTTGCTTGACAACGCCATCATCACGCCGCTGTTAGTTCTCGTTTCTGGTATAGGGGCATAGTTATATGGCTAAGAAGTGGTACGTCCTGCATACGTACTCGGGATACGAGAACAAGGTCAAGACGAATCTCGAGACTCGTATCGAAACCATGGGTCTTGAAAACAACGTGTTCGGCATCGAGATCCCCTCTGAAGTTGTGACGGAGATCAAAGAAGGCGGTCGCCGAGTCGAAAGCGAGAAGAAGGTGTTTCCGGGATACGTCCTGGTTCGCATGAATCTCGATGATCGTAGCTGGGCCGCTGTTCGCAACACACCCGGCGTCACCGGTTTTGTTGGAAGCGAAGGCAATCCCACGCCGCTTACGCGTGAGGAGTTCAACAAGATCATGAAGCGCACGAGTCGCGAGGCTCCGAAGAAGACGTCGACCGTGCTCGAGGTCGGACAGGCCGTCAAGGTCATCTCCGGTCCTTTGGCAGAGTTCGACGGTGTCATCGCCGAGGTGTCGCCCGAGGCCGGCAAGGTCAAGGTCATGGTATCGATTTTCGGTCGCGAAACTCCCGTGGAGCTTTCGTTTGACCAGGTCGCGAAGATCTAACGCAGGAAGGCATCAACTTGGTACGTGCCCGCGTGGACCGGGGCTTCTCGCGAACCGAGTTTTTGTGATAGAGAGTAAACGTTTACATCTGAAAGGTAGTCACAGATGGCTGAAAAGAAGGCAACTGGCTTCATCAAGTTGCAGATTCCCGCAGGCGCTGCTAACCCGGCTCCTCCGGTTGGCCCGGCTCTTGGTCAGCACGGCGTCAACATCATGCAGTTCTGCCAGGCGTTCAACGCCCAGACGCAGGACAAGTCCGGCACCATCATCCCGGTTGAGATCACCGTTTACGAGGACAAGTCCTTCACGTTCGTGTGCAAGACGCCTCCGGCGGCTGTTCTCATCAAGGAGAAGCTCGGCATCAAGGGCGGCTCCGGCATTCCGCAGCTTCAGGCTGTCGGCACGCTGACCGAGGATCAGCTTCGCGAGATCGCCGAGACGAAGCTCCCCGACCTCAACGCGAACACCGTCGAAGCTGCAATGGAGATCATCGCCGGCACCGCTCGCTCGATGGGCGTGCGCATCGAAGGTCGCGAGATGAAGAAGAAGTACATTCCTTCTCGCAAGGTCGCCGCGATGCTTCAGGGCAAGAGCATCGACGAGTAGTTTTAGTTTGTAAGTGGAAGAGCGAAGAAGCGCTCGCCAACACCACGAAAGGATCTGCATCATGGCAAAGAAGTCCAAGAAGTTTTTGGCCGCTCAGGCTCAGGTTCCGGAGGAGCCCATCGCTCCCCTCGCCGCGATGAATCTCCTGAAGGAGATCTCTTCGGCTAATTTCGACGAGACCGTTGAGGCTCATTTCCGTCTCGGCATCGACACGCGTCAGGCTGATCAGCAGCTGCGCGGCACCGTCAGCCTTCCGAACGGCTCGGGTAAGTCGGTTCGTGTTGCTGTCTTCGCCGAGGGCGAGGCAGCTCGCGTCGCTGAGGAGGCCGGCGCGGATATCGTCGGCACCGAGGAGCTCATCGCTCAGGTCCAGGCCGGCGAGTTCAACTTCGACGCTGCCGTCGCCACCCCGGATCAGATGGGCAAGGTCGGCCGTCTCGGTAAGATCCTCGGCCCCCGCGGCCTTATGCCGAACCCCAAGCTCGGCACCGTCACCAACGACGTTGCGAAGGCCATCAAAGAGCTCAAGGGCGGTCGCGTGGAGTATCGCGCGGATCGTTACGGCATCGCCCACGTCACCATCGGCAAGATCAGCTTCACCGCTGAGCAGCTCGCCGAGAACTACGGCGCGGTTTACGATGAGATCATCCGCATGAAGCCGTCTGCCGCTAAGGGCAAGTACGTGAAGTCCGTCAACGTGGCTTCCACCATGAGCCCGGCCGTCAAGGTCGATTCGGGTGTTACGCGTGCATACACCGAGGCCGCTGAGTAAGCGTCTACTCTCTTATCATGAACGGGAGCCGTCCTTCGGGGCGGCTCTTTTTGCGTCAGGGGCGTTGAGATATATACTGAGGTGCATCGTTGCGCCGCCAGATGTTGAAGACACGAGAGGAGCGCGTCATGATCATCAAGAAGTCAGCTGCGGAAATAGAGGCCATGAAGGAAGCCGGCCGCATCTCCGCGAAGGTGCTCCGAGAAGTGGGCGCTCTCGTAAAGCCGGGCGTCAGCACGCTCGAGCTCGACGAGTTCGCCGAGGCGCTTATCCGTCTCGAAGGCGGTATTCCCGCGTTCAAGGGCTACGGTGGGTTTCCCGGCTCGATTTGCGCTTCGGTCAACGAGCAGATCGTGCACGGCATTCCTTCATCGAAGGTCGTCTTGAAAGCCGGCGACATCATCTCCATCGACACGGGCGCCATCGTCGATGGGTGGGTCGGGGATAACGCTTGGACCTATGCGGTCGGTTCGATATCGCCCGAGAAGAAGAGGCTCCTCGAGGTGACTGAAAAGTGCATGTGGGCGGGAATCGAAGCGGCTCGCCCGGGGAACAGGTTGGGCGATATCGGTTATGCCGTTCAGTCGGTGGCTGAGGCCGTAGGATACGGGGTGGTGCGCGAGTACGTAGGCCACGGTATCGGACGCAATATGCACGAAGATCCCAACGTTCCGAATTTTGGGAGGCGACATTGCGGCATCAAGCTGGAGGAGGGCATGGTCATCGCCATCGAGCCGATGATCAACATGGGAACGCATAAGACGCGTCAGATGAGCGACGGGTGGCTTGTGTGCACGCGCGACGGAAAGCCCTCGGCGCACTTCGAGAAGACGGTCGCCGTCACAGGAGACGGCCCTGTGATCCTCACGTGCGAGGAGGGGCGCTCTCGTCCGGTATAGGCCGTGTAACTCGCGTGGCGAAGACGGCTCCTCCGTTTGGTGTGGACCTGCAAGCTCCATGCGCGAGTGACGCTTATCCAGCGTGGTCTCCGCGTAACTTGCGCATGAAGGCGGCGCCCCTCTTTTTGCGAGCCCGCGAATTCACCGTGCAAGGAGGGCGTTCTCGCACGGTGCGGGTTACGACCTTTTGAGCTTTCGGGCGATCTTGCCCACGATGTTCGTGACGAACGCGGCCTCGGGAAGCTGAAGCTTAACGGCGGGCGCGAACGTGATGAGAAGGCTCACGATGCCGCCTGCGACGATATAGGCGAACGCTTGCGCTATCGAGCCCGAAAGGGGGGCGACGAAGCTCTCGAGGACCCATAGCGCAGCTCCTCCTGCTGCAGCTCCTGCGAGACCGAGCCCGAATCCGCGCAGACAGCTGAGGAGGGTGGAGCCTAGGCCCATCTTCCCGAAATGCTTGCGAAGATATCCGAGAAGGAGCACGTCTCCGATGAGGTAAGAGGCTATCGTTCCCGCTGCGATGAGCTCGATGGTGGCGGGCAGGTTGTTCTGCACGCCCCATGCCGCGCATGCGATGATGCCGATCTGGGCAAGCGATGCCACGAGCATGACGACGGAGAACACGCCCATTTTTCGAATGCTGCTGAACACCATCTGAAGGTAGGTGTTGACGCCGTAGAAGGGCAAGGCGACGGCCATGACGGCGAGGTAGGATGCTATCTGGGTGATGCTATCGTCGGTGAAGGCGCCCATGTGGTACAGCGTCACGAGAGGCACCGAGAACACGATGAGGTAAAGCGCGAACGGGATCATCAGGAAGAAGATCTGGTTGGATCCGCTGACGATGCCGCGGATAACGCCGCGCGTGTTCCCGTCCGCTTGCATGTCGGAGAGTTCGGTGAACATCGCGGTTGCCACCGGGATGGTGAGGAACGAGTACGGGAACGTGAACCACAGCCGCGCGTAAGCGATGACCGACGGGCCGTTGTCGGCGAAGCAATAGGACGCGGCGTTGGAGACCGATACGGTCGCGAACGAGCAGATGGTCACGAAAAGCGCCGGCAGGCCGATCTGGACGGTTTCACGCAGGGCGGGGTCGTGTAAATCGATGCGCGGTCGCAGCTTGATGCCGCAGCGGCGCAACGCGGGGATCTGGATGGCCATTTGGACGAACACGCCGAGCGGGTTGCCCACTGCGATGATGTAGAAGGCGAGCGTTTGGTTCGTGGGGGCGATGAACGCATAAGCGAGAAACGTCACGATGACGATGATGTTGTTGAAGACAGGCGCGATGGCTCCCGGCAGGTAGTTCCGGTTGGCGTTGAGCAGTCCCGAAACAATTGAGGACGCACCGTAGAACACCACTTGGATGGCGAAGAACTGGAAGAGGAAAATCGAGAGATCCATTTCCTCTTGGTTGGAGTAGAACGTCTGCGTGTAGATGACCTGGGCGGGAAACACCATGCAGAGCAGCGACACGATCCCTAGGCCCAGCACGACGATCGTCAGCAGGTTCGAGGCGTACTCCTCGCTACGCGCTTTGCCCTCTCTTTTTTTGATCGAGAGATACACGGGGAGAAACGCCGTGGCCAGAAGTCCTCCCATGACGAGCTCGTAGAGCATGTTGGGAAGGTTGTTGGCGACCTGGTAGGAACTCGAGACGAACGTGGCGCCGAGCGCGAAGGCCATGGCCCAGGTTCTCGCGAACCCGGTGATGCGCGAGATGATCGTGCAGATGCTGATGATGGCGGCGGAGGTGCCCACTTGCCCCTGAAGCTCCTCGTCGGAGTCGACCGGGTTGTCGTCGGCGGACGTCAACGCGTCGGCGGCCTCGATGCTGCGACGCGCGTAGGATTCTTCTTCCTGCGCGGTTTTATCCTCGCCGACATGAGAGCCGACGACGGGGATGAGGCCGGTTTCCCCGGGGGCAACATCGGGGCGGGAGGATTTGTCGACGCCTGCGTGGCGTCCGACGCGGGGGGCCGATGCATGTGCGCCTTCGAAGCGCGCATGGCGCGCGCGACTATGTTGAGCTCGCTGGAGCTTGTCAGACATTTTATCGGGCTTTCATGCTGTTCGGATATAATCAGCCTCAATCATAGCAAACCGAGAAAGCTGGCTCTTATGCGCGTCCTCATCGTCCGCAATAACTCCAATCACAACGCCTTCGACGCATCGATGCTGCTCATGGCCTATTTCGCGACGCAGTCGATCGATTGCGCCGCGTACGACGTCGCGGATTTCGATGATGCGTCGACGCGCGTCGAGGTGGCGCGCATGGCCGCTGCAGACCTTGATTTGGCGGTTGTCCTCGGAGGGGACGGGACCATTCTGCGCACGGCGCGGGTTCTCGGCTCGACCCAGGTGCCGCTGCTCGGCGTCAATTTCGGCCATCTCGGCTTTTTGGCGAACGATTCGGAGGGCGGGGTAGTCCCGATCGTCGCGCGCGCCCTCGCGGGCGAGCTCGTGGCCGAGCGCCGCGCGAACCTGCTCATCGACGTGGTGTGCGAGGGCGAGCCTGACCCGTTCGGCGATGAGGGGGCGCTCTGCGATGCGCCTGCGCGCGAGAGTCTGTTCGCCTTGAACGAGGTTGCGCTCACCCGCGGAGCGATGGGTCGCATCATCGAGTTCTCCTTGGACGTGTCCGACAGCCCCATCGCCTGCATGAAGGGCGACGGCGTGGTGGTCGCGAGCGCGACGGGATCGACCGCCTACGCGCTTTCAGCGGGAGGACCGCTTGTGGCTCCGAGCTTCAACGGCCTGGTCGTGGTGCCCCTCGCCCCGCACACGCTGCGGTCCCGTGCGCTTTTGACCGGGGAAAACGACGTGGTGTGCGTGACGCTGTCCGACGAGGCGGCTGACCGGGAGGCGTCGGTGTTCGTCGACGGCGACATCGTCTCCCTCGACGCGCCTGTGCGCCGGGTTTACGTGAGGCGGGGGAGCGCGCCTACGATCCTGCTTCGCTCCGAGGATCGTAGTTTCTACACGTATGCGTCCGAGGTCTTCTTCTGATGCGAGGGCCGCGGCTGCGTCGGGGGCTATCTGGTTCGCGGCGCTGAATCAGAAGACGGCGGGTTCGCGGCGTTGCGTCGGATGATGTCGCGTCGGAGAGCCGACGCATGCGATCGACGCAACCCACAATGTTGGTTTTGTGCCCGCATCCCGGCAATTTTGCGTAACGGGCGCGCCTTCTGCCGGCAAACGGCTCGCTCGCAATACACTGCTTCTCGGACGGTACGCGGCGCTCCGCCGCACCGCGTGAAGGTCGAGAGGTGGAATCAATTGCCGAAACGCGCACCTAACAAGCGTCATGTCGCAGGCGTCGTCATCATCGCGGCCATCGTGATCGCCACCGTTGCGTTCTTCCTGACGGCCGGCAAGGACCTGCTCGCGTTTTTCACGGACGGCGATCAGCTTCAGGCCTGGGTTGCGTCTAAGGGATTGTTCGCCCCCCTCGCGATGATTCTGCTCGTCGCCGCGCAGGTGACGATTGCTTTTCTGCCCGGAGAGCCTGTCGAGCTGGGCGCAGGCTATGCGTTCGGATTTTGGGAGGGCACGCTTTTGTGCCTGATCGGCGGCCTTGTCGGCACAATCGTGATCATCGCGCTCGTACGCACCCTTGGGATGCGCATCATCTACCTGTTCTTCTCGCCCGAGAAGGTGGCGTCGATGAAGTGGCTGCAGGATTCCGCGCGCTTCGAGGTGCTGATGTTCACATGCTTCCTCATTCCCGCCTCCCCGAAAGACATCATGACCTACCTTGCCGGCTTGACGCGATGCCCCGCATGGCGGATCTGCCTCATCGCCACAGTGGGGCGCATTCCCTCCATCGTGTCCTCGGCGCTCGCCGCCGGGTTCGCAGCTTCGGGGATGTGGGGGGCAACCGTCGTCGTCGGCGTTCTCACGGCGGCGCTCGCGGTTGCGGGCGGCGCGGCGTACGCCCTGGTCGTGCGTAGGGAGAAGAAGAGGAACGCGGCGGCCGGCGACTCCGCTGCAGACGACGGAGCGGCGTCGGGCGAGGTTGGGGCGATCCGTCGCGCCTGCGACGTGAACCATGCGCGATAGCTCGGCGGTTCCGACGTGTTTCGCCGCCGGTTCAGATTCTTTGCGAATCCACAGTTTGTTCGCTGCCGCCTTCCGCGCAATGCTGATATTATGAGTTCGGTCTAGAAAATAGCAAACATTTGTGCGATACGGTACCCGAGAGATGATGCGTCTCTCGGTAACGGGAGAGGCGAGAGATCCATGGCGTTCGTCCACTTGCATAACCATACCGAATATTCGCTGCTCGACGGAGCAACTCACGTGAAGGACATGGTGCGCCGCGCGGCTGATCTCGGCATGCCCGCAGTCGCCATCACCGATCACGGCGTCATGTCGGGCGTACCCGAGCTTTGCGACGCGTGCGACGCGGTCGAAGCGGAGACGGGCAAGCGGGTCAAGCCCATTTACGGCTGCGAGGTGTACTTCACCGTCGACGAGGACCTTCGCAAGGACGTGAAGCCGAAGCTCTACCATCTGCTTCTGCTGGCGAAGACCAACGAGGGGTATCACAACCTGCTCAAGCTGGTCAGCGAATCTCATGTCGACAACTTCTACTACAAGCCGCGCACCACGTTCTCGATGCTGCAGAAGTACGGGCATGGCATCATCGGCTCTTCGGCGTGCATCGCGGGCATCATCCCCAAGCTGCTCGATAACCGACAGTTCGACGATGCCGTCGAATGGGCGCGCAAATTCGCCAGCTGTTTCGATCCCGGTGACTTCTACATCGAGCTGCAAAACCAGGGTCTGCGCACGGACGCGGGCTACACCCAGACCGAGCTGAACCATATGCTGACTGACGTCGCGAAGGCGGCGGGGCTTAAGACCATCGCGACGAACGACTTCCATTACCTCGTCCAGGAGGACGCGCGCGCTCAGGACATCATGCTGTGCATCGGCACGGGTTCGCTCGTCACCGAGACGAAGCGCATGAAGTTCGAGAACGATCAGTTCTACATGAAGACCGAAGAGGAGATGCGCGAAGCGCTGCGCGAGTTTCCCGAAGCATGCGACAACACCGTCGAGGTCGCCGAGAAGATCGACGTCGTGCTCGAGCGCGATTCCATCTTGCCCCGGTTCCCCTTGCCCGAGGGCGAGACGGAGGAGAGCTGGTTCCGCAAGCGTGTTCAGGAGGGCCTGGTCAAGCGCTACGGCGATCCGGTTCCGTCGGATGCCCAGGAGCGTGCTGACTATGAGATGAGCGTCATCATCCAGCAGGGCTTCCCGGCGTACTTCCTCATCGTGCAGGAGTACATCGAGTGGGCTCGAAGCCAGGGCATCGGCGTCGGGCCGGGTCGTGGCTCCGCCGCAGGCGCCATCGTGGCGTACGCGATGGGCATCACCGACCTCGACCCTTTGTCCAACGGCCTGCTGTTCGAGCGCTTCCTTTCGCCCGAGCGCGTGGAGATGCCCGATATCGACGTCGACTTCGAGGACGAGCGTCGCGGCGAGGTCATCGAGCACATCAAGGACGTTTACGGCGAGGATCACGTTTCGGGCGTTATCACGTTCGGCAAGCTCCAGGCTAAAAACGCCGTGCGCGACGCCGCCCGCGTCCTGGATTACCCGTATTCCACCGGCGACAAGATAACCAAGATGATCGGCGACGAGCTCGGCATCACCATCGACAAGGCGCTCGAGACGAATCCCGACCTGAAGAAAGCGTATCAAACCGAGGAGGACGTCAAGGCCGTCATCGACGCCGCCCGCTCCATCGAGGGGCATGTGCGCGGCGAGGGCGTGCATGCATGCGCCACCATCATCTGCCGCGACCCCATGAGCGATCACGTCCCTATGAAGCGCGACACCAAAGGCGGCGGCATCATCACGCAGTACGACGGTCACTACACGCCCGACCTTGGCCTGCTCAAGATGGACTTCCTCGGTCTGCGCACGCTCGGCGTGCTCTCCCGCGCGTGCCGCAACATCGAGGCGCGCTATGGGACGAAGATCATCCCCGAGGAGATTCCCACCGATGACGAGCGCGCGTTCGCGCTCATGCGTTCGGGCAACATGGACGGCTTGTTCCAGGTCGAGGGCGCGCTCTACGTGAGTCTGTTCGCGCGCCTTCCCCCGCACCGGTTCGCCGACATCGTCGCTTCCATCGCGCTGAACCGTCCGGGCCCGCTCGAGTCCGGCATGGTCGACGACTACGTTAAGGTGGCCTCGGGGAAGACGCCCGTGCATTACTACGACGAGCGGTTGCGTCCGATTCTCGAGGAAACGTACGGCACCATGGTCTACCAAGAGCAGATCATGCAGATCTCCATGGCTATGTCGGGTTTCTCGGCCGGCAAGGCTGACAAGCTTCGTAAGGCGATGGGTAAGAAGAAGCTTGACGTCATGCGCGCTTTGCAGGAGGACTGGAACAACGGCGCCGTGGAGAACGGGTATCCGCTCGAGATCGCCAAGCAGATCTGGGAGGATGCGGAGAAGTTCGCTAAGTACGCGTTCAACAAGTCGCATTCGGCCGCGTACGCCATCCTGGTCATGCGCACGGCTTATCTGAAGGCGATTTATCCCAACGAGTTCATGGCGGCTGTCCTGTCGAGCTACATGGGCAACACCGATCGCCTGATCAAGTACATCGCGAGCTGCAACCACAACGGCACGCCCGTGCTGCCGCCCGATATCAACTCGTCGAACGCCGAGTTCACGCCGGTGGACGACGGCATCCGCTTCGGTCTGGTCGGCGTACGCGGCGTGGGCAAGAACGTGGCGGACGAGATCATCGCCGAGCGGGAGGAGAACGGCCCTTACACGTCGCTGCACGACTTCGTCAACCGGGTGGATTCGAAGTGCTATAACCGCAAGACGCTCGAAGCTCTCATCAAGGGAGGCGCGTTCGACTCGACCGGTTACACGCGCAAGCAGCTCATGTACTTCGTCGATGAGACGCCGCTTCTCGAAGGTGCCGCCAAGCGCCAGAAGGACCGCGACTCCGGGCAGGTTTCCATGTTCGATCTGTTCGCCGACGACGAGGACTCCGGCTTCAAAGAGGACGTCCCCGAGCCCGACGGCGTCGAGTGGGACAAGCGCACGAAGCTCGCTTACGAGAAGGAGATCATGAAGATCTACGTCTCGGAGCATCCGCTCGCGCCTTACGAGGGGGTCATTTCCCGCATGACCAAGTTCCAGCTGGGGGATTTGGCCGAGCGCACCAAGGAGATCAAAAGCGCCGTTTTCGTGGGCATGGTATCCAACGTCGTGGTGAAGCTGACCAAGCGCGGAACCAAGATGGCGACCTTCACCATCGAGGACACGACGGGCCACATGGAGTGCATCTGCTTCAAGTACGAGGACAACGCGGAGTGCATCCAAGAGGACGTGATCGCGAAGATCAAGGGCAAATTCGAGCACAACGATCGAGGAAGCCAGATCATGGTGTTCGAGATGGAGGCCATCGAGCTGTCCGAGGACGACGTGAGACCTTCTCATCTCGAACTGTGCGTTCCCTCCTCGGCTTTCGACAGCTCCTCTTCCCTGCGGCTCAACCGTATCCTGCGATCGTATCCCGGCCGCGACGGCGTGGTGCTGTTCGTGAAGCAGGCGGACGGTCGGCGCTTCCGTGCGGAGCTTCCCGTTTCGGTTGACGCGCGAAGCCCCGTCATGCGCTCCGAGATTTCGGAGCTGTTCGGGCGCGATTCTCTGATTGCATAGCGTTGAGCGTTTCGCCCTGCGTGAAGGCCGGGGTTTCCGGTCGTCACGCAGGGCGGTCTCGTATAGGTCGCGAATCCTTCGGGGATGCCTGCTCGGGCGGTGTCCCCGATGCGTTCTTCGGAGGTGAACGAGGATGATTGAAAGCACCCGTATTGAGGATCGCGCATCGGTCGCGGCTCAGGTGGAGCATATGCGCCGTTATTTCGCCACGTCTTCGACCCTGCCCGTCGAAGCGCGTCGGCAGGCGCTCATGCGCTTGAAGGCGACGCTGAAGCGGAACGAGGAGAGGATTCTCGCCGCGCTTCATGAGGATCTCGGAAAAAGCGCGTTCGAGGCGTACGCCACCGAGCTCGGGTTGGTGTACGAGGAGATCAACTTCTGCTGCAAGCACATGAAGACCTGGGCTCGTCCTCGTCGGGTGTCGACGCCGATCGTGCATTTCCCCTCCAGCTCGAAAGTGCTCCCCGCGCCTTACGGCGTGGTGCTTGTGCTGAGCCCGTGGAACTACCCGCTGCAGCTCGCGCTCATCCCCCTGATCGATGCCGTCGCCGCCGGCAACTGCGTCGCCGTCAAACCATCGCGCACCTCGCGAGCAACAGGCGATCTGCTTGTCGAGCTGATCGACGAGGCGTTTCCGTCGGGGCACGTCTGCGCGTTTCCCGGTTCCGCCGGCATGAACGACTGGCTGCTCGACGAGAAATGGGATCTCGTGTTCTTCACGGGCAGCCCTGAGGTCGGTCGCACGGTTATGGTCGCAGCTGCGGAGAGGCTGACGCCGGTTGTGCTCGAGCTGGGAGGCAAAAGCCCTTGCATCGTCGATGCGAGCGCGCACGTTCGCCGTGCTGCGCAGCGCATCGCCTGGGGGAAGGGGATCAACAGCGGCCAGACCTGTGTGGCTCCCGACTACCTTCTCGTTCACGAGGAAGTGCTCGACGAGTTCGTCGTCGAACTCGAAAGGAGCTTCAAGGAGTACTACGGCGACGACGCCCTGAGGTGCGCTTGGTGGCCCCATATGATAAACAAGCGTCATTTCGATCGCGCGATGGGGCTCATCGAACAACGGGGCTCGGTATCGAGGCTCGCTTTCGGTGGACGCGGCGATGCCGAATCGCTCAAGATCGAGCCGACGTGCATCGTCGGGGCGTCGCTCGACGATCCGGTGATGGGCGAGGAGATCTTCGGGCCGGTTCTTCCCGTGATAACGTTCAGCACGCTCGAGGATGCCTTCGATATCGTTCGCTCATTCGAGAAGCCCTTGGCCTTGTACGTTTTCAGCGAATCGAGGGAGGTTTGGGAGCGTGCCGTGAGGGAGCTCGAGTTCGGCGGTGCGACCATCAACGACACCGTCGTTCATTTGGCGAACAACCATATGGGTTTCGGCGGCGTCGGCAACTCGGGGATGGGGTCGTATCACGGCGAGGCGGGATTCAAGTGCTTCTCGCATATGAAGTCGATGCTGCGTAAGGGAACATGGCTCGAGGTGCCGGTGAGGAATCCTCCGTTTACGGAGGCGAAGTTCAAGGTGTTGCGGCTCCTCATGCGTTAAAAGGAAACTTGGAACGCGGCCCCTCCTCGCGTGCGTGGAGGGGCTGTTCACGTGTCGGGGCGCCGCTGCGGCCTTGCGTTCTCGCGTAGCGGTGGCCTTGGACGCGGAAGCGCGCGCCTCCCGGCGTGAGCTTCCGCGTCCAAGCGTTGGGGGGCACGCCGAACCCCTCCAACGCGCATCGAGCGGGTCTGCGGGCTGCAGGGTTTCTCGTCCGAGAAGCCGGCTGGGGGAGGGGATCGCACGTGTACGGAGCCGCTTCGCGCACGCTCCTCTAGCGGCTTCGCGAGGTTTTCGCGCGCCTGACCATGCAGCGCTCGACGATGGGGATGTCGGGAGCCGACACCGTTTCGATGACCTCGAAGCCGACGTGCTCATACAGGCTTTGCAGGCGATCGCTGTAGCACTCGAGGTAGATGTCGACTCCGAGTTCGTCTGCCTTGTCGAACAGGGGCTCCACCATGCGGCGGAACGCCCCCGATCCTCGCTTGCTCGAATCAACCGCCCAGCCGTAAACGTAAATGTAGTCGTTTTCGCCGACGTGCTTGTCGATCCAGGAAAACTCGGAGACGGGCGTGAGCGCATCGTTGGCGGCGGCGAGCAGCTTCATTTCCTCCTCGGTCAGGAGGTCGGGGAGGTACATGAGGAAGCCCTCCTCCTCGAGTTCGTCGTGAGTTGCGCCGCGAAGCTCACTGGCGAGGAACACTCCCGCGATGGCGGCGAAATCCTCGGTCGCATAGACGGCGGGGTAGGCGGCGTGGGTTCTGAACTCGCCCCTGAACGCCGCTGTGACGATCTCGAGCTTGCGCTCGCGGGTCGCGTCGATGCCGTCGATCGCCTTGAGCCACTCCTCGTACCAGGGTTCCTCGAGGAAGCTCTCGCTGATGACGCGTGCTGCATGATCGATGAGCTCGGGTTGGTCGGATTCGATTTTGACAAGTCCTGCTAGCTCCATATCGCTTCCTCTCTCGGACGGGCGCATGAGCCGCGTTGTGCGCCGGCGGAGGGCGAAGCTGCATTTGCCTTCGCATTCACGTCGTATCAGCAGGCGGCTCCTCCAAGGATGCTCGCCTGCGGGTTTGCGTCCGCCTGTCGCGCGTCCACCGCCGTTGAGATGCGGTGCGTCGGCTCGTAGTCCCGGGTTTTCAAGCATTGTGTCATCCCCCTTATGGCCAAGCAATGACTTACACCTCGCTTGTGGTGAAATTCACGAATGTCTCACATTGGGGCGCAGTGAACCTGAGGAGAATTTCAAGGCGCCTCGGGCGGGCTCCGCCCGATCGTTTATCATATTCGCTATGAATAAACATGATCATGAAAACAACCGCTTCGCGCTCGAGGGGAAAATCACCCCGTGCGACGAAGGCCGTCCGCCGATGAAGACCCTCTCCGTCACGCTCTCCTACGACGGTGCTCCTTTCAGCGGCTTCGCGCGTCAACCCGGGCAGCTGACCGTTCAAGGGGAGCTTGAGTCGGCGCTTCGCACGGTGTTCCGCCGTGATATCGACATTACCTGCGCGGGGCGGACCGACGCGGGCGTCCATGCGCTCGGTCAGGTCGTCAGCTTCGATGTGGCGGCCGCGGAGCTGCGCGACCGCACGCCTCGATCGCTCTGCCGTTCGCTCAACGCACTCACGCATGATGGCATCGTCGTGCGCAAGGTCGAAGAGCGTGCGAGCGGTTTTTCGGCGCGTTTCGACGCGGTGTCGCGCGAGTACCGTTACCGCATCTGCATCGATGAAACGCCTCCCGTCTTCACCAGGGGCTTCGTCTGGCACGTGCCCGCGCCGCTTGACGTCGCGGCGATGGAGGCCGGCGCTCGGCATCTTATCGGCGAGCACGATTTCAAGAGCTTTTGCATGGCGGCATCTGCGGTGGGAAAACCGACGTGCCGTTACGTTGACGAGATATCGTTTCGCCGTGAGTCGGTTATGGGCGAGGAGCTGCTCGTCGTCAAGATCGTCGGAAATGCGTTTCTGCATTCGATGGTGCGCACGATCATCGGCACGCTCGCTTTGGTGGGCAAAGGGAAGCGCGATGCGTCCTGGGTCGCCTCGGTGCTGGAGGCGCGCGAACGATCCGCCGCCGGTGAGAACGCCCCTGCGGCAGGTTTGACCCTGTGGAGCGTCGATTACGACGGGCCGAGGATGTACGAGCCATGACGGGTTTCGAAAACCCGCTCGAACGTCTTTCCCGCATTTGCCGTGGCGAAGGCGTTTCGTCGCCTCGCCCCGAGGAGGCGGAGCGTGAAGCGGGGGCGCGCGTGCGCTGCGGGACTCCCGCTTCGAAGCGGGCGGCATGTTCTGAGTTCGTGCATGCTGCCGTCGACGCAAAACCGCGCGGACCCCGATCGGGCGAAGACTCTTCTCGGGCTGTGGGACGGGAGTGCGACGTGGAGAACGTCAGCCGCGATGCCCCCGCGCGTCTTCGTAAGCTCTACGAGAGTCACGACGGCAAGTTGTGCTTGTTCGAATGCGGCGAAGGACACCTCGCCGCGGTTGACGCCTCGAAATTGGCTTGATTTACACGGGCGTAACCTAATAGTAGATATAATCACATAAAAAATCGAACGGAAGGTCGAACGATGGCTACATGTGCAGCGCCGCATCAAAGGCGGCGTTTGTTCAAGGATGCGGGGCGTGCTTGCCCCATCGATTACCGAATCGACCCGCAGGCATTCGCGGGCGAGGCCGATTCTCGGTGTTCGGTGCTCTACGTCGTCGGCGGACTTTACGGCAACCCGTTCGCCTTCGATGCGCTTGACGACCTGGTCGCCTCCGAGGCCGACGACGCGCTCGTCGTACTCAACGGCGATATGCATTGGTTCGACAAGACTGCGGAGAACTTCGCGGAGATCGAACGGCGCGCCCGCGGGTATCGGCCGCTTGTCGGCAATGTCGAGGCGGAGTTGCGCCGTCAGGAAGACGTCGGTGTGGGCTGCGGTTGCGCTTACCCCGATTGCACGCCCGACGATGTCGTCAGCCGTTCGAACAGGATTCACAAGATGCTCTCCATCGCCGTGGATGCCCACCCGGAGTTGAAGGAGTCCCTGATGGGCCGTCCCGCCACGATGGTCGTCGATGTCGCGGGGTTCCGAGTCGGCATCACGCATGGCGACGAGAAGCTCATCGGCGGGTGGGATTGCTCGCGCGAGTCGCTGCAAGACGTGATGCGCCAAGATGAGGTCGATTGCTTCATGCGAAGGTGCTCGCTCGACGTGTTCACGACGACGCACACCTGCGCGCCTGTCGCGCTGGGTCTCTCGCGCGGTCTTGTGGTGAACAACGGCGCGGCGGGTTTGCCGAACTTTGCGGGACAGCGCTTCGGGTTGGTGGTGCGCATCGCCGCCAAGCCGCGCGAGGACGCGCTTTTCGAAGCGCAGGTCGGAGACCTTCACGTTCAGGCGATCCCCCTTCGCTACGATCATGATGCGTTCCTCGGTTGGTTCGATGCACTCTGGGATGAGACGAGCCCGGCGTCGATATCGTATCGCGATCGTATCGTCAACGGGCCTGCCGACAAGTTGGCCGATTCGTTGCTGGGGGGATTCTCCGCAGGGCCTGTGGCCCGCGCCGAGGTCGAGGCGGCGCGCGCTGCGGGCGGGACGCGAAAGCGGGCGGATGAACGCGATGTTGCGCTCGGGTTGGCGAAGTTGCTTTATTTCGAGGACATGCTCGACGGCGAAGAGTTCATGAGAACCGAGGAGGAGCCGCGTACGCTCCAGATCAACGTCACCGCACGCTGCAACCTCGCGTGCGAGCATTGCCATGTGGAGTCGGGCCCGCACCGCACGGAGATGATGAGCCGTGAGACGCTCGAGGCCGTGCTCAAGGTGGCGCGCGATCATGGGATCGACACGATCGACGTCACGGGAGGGGCTCCCGAGATGCATCCCGACCTCGTGTGGTTTCTCGAGGAGGCGACGCGCGCGGCTCGGTGCGTCATGGTTCGCTCGAACCTCGTGATTTTGACGGATCCCGACTACCGTCGTTTCGTCGATGTGTACGATCGTTTGGGCATAGAGGTGGTTGCCTCGTTGCCTAACGTGTTCGCCGCCCAAGCGGAGGCCCAGCGCGGAAGACGTACGTTCGACGCCTCGATCGAGGTCATGCGCGAACTCAACGAACGCGGTTACGGCAAAGACGGCGTGCACGTGCTCGATGTGGTGTTCAACCCGCAGCAGCCCGTGCTTCCCCCGGTTCAGTCGGATCTCGAAGCGATGTATCGTCGGCGTTTGGGTGAACTCGGCATCGTGTTCGATAATCTATTCGCTGTTGCCAACAATCCTATCGGGCGTTACGGAGCGAGCCTCATCGATGACGGCGTTTTCGAGGCCTACCTTGATCTGCTCATCGACAGCTTCAACGAGGACGCGCGGGCCGGAATGATGTGTCGTCACCAGGTCTCGGTTGGCTGGGACGGTTCGATTTACGATTGCGATTTCAACCAGGCGCTCGGGTTGCGCGCGCGCGGCTATGCCGGTGCGTCGAATATCGCCGATTACGCCGCAGACCCCGGCTTGTCGCTTGCTCGCGATATCACGTTCGGAAACCACTGCTACGCTTGCACGGCGGGGTTCGGGTCGAGCTGCACCGGCACGCTCGTAAAATCTGTCGAAAGTTAGTAGACATATAATATTAATAGATGTAATCTACTAAAGCTTTTCGAAGGGATGGGGTCGCCGTGCGGCCTGTTGCGGACTCGGCGCCCAAGGGCGCACCGCGCATGAGCGCTTCAGCCTGCTGCAGGCGTGGCCTGAAACAGGGTGGCCCGGCGGCCAACTGCGGCGCGGCCTGAAGCGAGGCAACCCGGCGGCAAACCGCGGGCGCCCTCTCTCCCTCGAAGGTTTCGTTAGCGAATCGATCACGTCGACCCATGTGACAGTGGGGCTCTCCCATGGGCTGGCGTTGATTGGATCGTGCGATATGAGAACGTGCTATTGAAAGGAAAGCGCATGGATCTGTCAACGGGAATACTCTTCTGGGGCTTCCTCATCGTCTACGGTATCGTCATGTACGTCATCTCGCCTAAAACGGTTTCGGTCGGCGGGTTCTTTCGCGGGGAGGATCGACAGGGGCGTGACGCAAATCCCTGGATGATCACCGCGTCCATCTTCATCGCGTGGATCTTCGCCAAGTCGGTCACGAACGCGGCGAATATGGGAGCGAGCTTCGGCATCGTCGGCGGTATCGGCTACGCGGTGTACTGGCTGTGCATACCCCTGACGGGCTGGGCCTTGTACCGTTTGCGCCGCAAGTTCGGCGCGACGAGCCTGGTGAGCTTTCTCACCGAGCATTACGGGGTCGCTGCGGCGTTTTGCTTCTCCGCCGCCATTCTCGTTCGCCTGTTCAACGAAGTGTGGTCGAACACCTCCGTCGTCGGCGCGTATTACGGAGATTCCGGCACGGCGCCCTTCGTCATCGCGGCTCTTCTGTTCACGGTGATCACCGTGGCGTACTGCTGCCGCGGCGGCATGCGCGGGTCGCTTATCACCGACGTCGTGCAGGCGGTGCTGTTCGCGGTGCTGCTTATCGGCGTGCTCATGGTGGTCGTGCCGATGAACCCTATCGGCGACTACGCGACGAGCGGCGTCTGGTCGCTCGAGGGCGGCGTTGACTTCATCATCGGCGCGGGCTTGCAGTGCCTCTCCTACGGATTCCACGACGCGGTGCTCACCGACCGAGGTTTCCTGTGCGAGGAGAAGAAGATGCTCAAGTGTTTCACCGTCGCGGGTCTTCTGGGTTTCGTCGCCATCGTGCTGTTCTCGCTCATCGGCGTGCACGCCTATCTCAACGGCATCTCCTATGCAGGATCGAGCGCTCCGGTGGTCGTGGCTCAGTCGCTTGGCATCATGGCGTTTTTCGCGATGGCGGTCATCATGATCTCGACGGCGGGATCGACCCTCGACTCCACCTTCACCGCGCTCGGCAAGCTGACGGCGCGCGACCTTCCCGGTATCCTCGGCCATGAGCCTCAGAACGTGCGCGTGATCGGCATCGTGTTCATGCTCCTGTTCGCCGTCATCGGCAACCTTCCCATGATCATGGGCGCCGACATCATCGCGGCGACGACCATCTCGGGCACGATGATCATGGGCCTTGGCCCCGTCTTCCTCATGCATGGCGTGGTCAAGCCCACCAAGATCGGATTCATGCTGGCGTTTTGGATCGGCATGATCTTGGGCGTTTGGGATACCGTCGCGCCTGCGACGCTCGCGTTCATGAACGTCGGCACGGGCTCGTACGCCAACTTCCTCGGCGTGAACCTGTGGGGTGCCATCGCATGCTGGGCTGCCTACATCATCCCCGGACTCATCGGCCAGGTTCGAGACGCAAAGCGCGGCATCCCCTGCGACTGGAAGGGCCTCTCGAAAGATGAGCTTGCCGCGCGTGATGCCGAGATGGCGCGTCTGGCCGAGGCCGATCAGGCCTCGAGGTAGCGATCCATGTAATCGAGAATCTCCTGGCGGGAGTGGAGGCCTGTTTTAGCGTAGATGCGCGTGATGTGCGTGTGCGCCGTGGTCGGGGAGACGTGGAGCTGTTCGGCCACGCGTTTCTGGGTGAAACCCGCAGCCCATAACGCGAGAACCTCCACCTCTCGACCGGAGAGCAAGAACTGCTGCCCCATGAGGTCGGCGCAGTGCTGCATGGCGGCGCGGCTGACGTCGGTGACGGCGGATTCCTCATCGATGCCGAGCAGCTTCTCAAGAGTGCTGCTCGGCATTTTCTCTTGCTCCGCCGCAATGCGCGATTCGTCGGACGAAGCGCCGTTTTGCGCGTTCGAGCTGTCTTTGCGGGCGTTGTCGAGGGCGGCGAACCGGGCGACGTCGATGAGCTTCACGAGGACGAGCTGGGTTGAGATGAGCAGAAGAAGGCTTACGGCGGCGCCGACGAAATGGCTCTCCCCGCGGACGGGCAAAACGCCGACCACGAAGCGCCCGATTCCGTGCGAGGCGATGCAGATTCCCCACACCGTGATGGTGTAGAACAGTGCGTCGAGCTTGCTCGGCGTGAGAAACGCGACGACGAGATGCCAGACGAACGCGGTCATGACGCAAGCGAGCGCCGTCGAGGCGAGGGCGCTTATGCCGGGCTGCTGCGGAAACGCCGTGAAAAGCACGAGTGAGATGGCGGCGAGCAGCTCCATGACGATCCACACCCCGACGGTCATCGCGCGTGATCGTTGCCGGATGGTGGCCGCGATGAGGCCTGTGCAGGTTGCCGCCACGAGTGCGAGCCTGACGCCCCGGAAAAGGAGCGTGTCGGGAACCGAGCCGTCGCCCGGCAGCCCGCAGAGGAAACCCGTTACCAGCGCGGTGGCTCCAAGCCCGATCGCGCAGGTTGCGAGAAAGCGTCTGTTCGCCGCTCCGGAGAGCATGAACGCGTAGAAGTCGTCGACTTTGACGGGAGCGTTGTGCATCGCCCCCGCTTTGTTCGCGAAGAACATGCAGGGGATCTGCAGGAGCACGAGCGGCGCTGCCACGAGGCATCGCAGGCTCTCGTCTGCGAACTCAACCGCGAACAGCACGGTCTCGCTTGCCGCCATTGCGGAGAACACGAGAACCGCCGCCGTGACGGCGCCCGCCCCTTGCGCTCTTCGCAGCCACGAGGCGCAAGCGACGATGACGGCGCCCGCTACGACGGTGCAGGCGATAAACCGAGGGAGGGCGGTGCAGAGGCCGGCATGCTGCATGAACCCCATGAAGGCGAGAGCGGCGGCCTCGACGAATACGGCGATGAGCGAGACGATGTCCCATGTCTTCTCTCGCAGGCATGCTTTTCCGCGGTGCAAGACGATGGCGATGATCGCGGCGAGGATGAGCGCGGCGGCTTGGGCGCCGTCCGACAGCGAGCTGCTGGATATGTCGCAGAACCCGCCCGATGCCGACGCGGGCAGGCCGAAATACGCCAAGGCCAGACCGAAGGCGGAAGGCGCGACGGCCTCGTAGCGTTTGGCGGGTCGGTCTGCCTCCGTCGTGTTGTCTGCGGCACCTCGCTCGCTCACGTGTTCCTCCCCCTATCATTTTCGCCGAGATCTCCGGCGTGCAGCCGCCGGTCTCCCGAGCTTTCCCCGTTTCACCTTATCACATATCACGCATCGTCCTCCCTCTGTCATCTCAAACAGATGACAGAGGTGTAGTACGTCGTGTTTTCCCAGTTCAGAGCAAATTTCATCTGGAACAGACTACAGGTCGCCCGCTTTAGTGCCCCATACTTCGCCTAGCGGGTCGATGCTGATCCGCGAACGCGAAGCATTGCCTTAGCGGGTCGATCGAGCCTACGCTCGAAGGTCGAACGTCGCTTCGCATGCCAAGCGGTGGGTGCCGACGTCGATTGGACCCGAGGGCTGGCGCGGCGGGGATGATCGGAGGAGGAGGGGTTTTCTATGGCGCAAGACGATGCGTACCTGTTCGCAACTATGGCCGCGTGCTTCTCGCCGTCGCGCGAGAGGTGGGAGGAGACGACCTCCGAACGCGTATGGCCCGATTTCGTCGAGAACGTGCGCGACCTCTTACGCGGTTCGCGCCTGCCCGGTCAGGAGAACTCTCCGGCATCGCGCGCGGGGCGAGCGCTTTCCCTCCAGGAGTATCTCGCCGATGACGAGGTGAGCGCGTTGTTCGCGCCGCCGAGCTTTGAGGAGGCGGCCGATTTCGCCGCGCGCAGGTTCGCGGGCGGCGTGCCGGGCGCGGTGGTTCCGGTCGAGTCGCTCTACGTCACCTGGACGAGCAATCCGGAGCGCGGGGCTTTCGCGGGACGCACGGGGCTCTATCTGTCCGATGCGGCGCTGTACATGCGCGATCTCATCGAGTCGCTCGGTCTTTCGGTTCCCGCGTCGTTTTCGGCGACCCCCGATCATCTCACGCTCGAGCTGGAGATGATGTCGTTTCTGCTCGACGCGGGCAAGGTACAGGAGGCGCATGAGTTTCTCATCGAGCGTTTCGCCTGGCTTACCACCTATCGGCTGAAGCTCGTCGAGGCGGGGCGGGAGGCGGTGTTTTTCCTCGCAATCGTGGACGCTTTATTGGGCGTGCGCGCATGCGTTTCGGAATGGTACGAAGGTTTGAAGAGTTAAACGGAAGAGAGAAAGGGGAGAGGATGACGGAAAGGACACTGAGCAGGCGAAGCTTTCTCGCGGGCAGCGCGGCGGTCGCGGCGGTCGCCGCGGGCAGCGGCTACGTGAGCTTCTCGAACTGGGAGCGCGCGCAGGCCGACGAGTGGCCTGAGGAGAAGCCGGTGCACTCGCTGTGCAACTCATGCTCGTCGAAGTGCGGCTTCACGGCGTACGTGAGGCCCGACAACCGCTTCACCACCATGGTCGGCGACAAGGAGCATCCCTACTGCGACGGCACGCTGTGCGCACGCGGCTACGGATACGTTTCCGCCACCTATTCGGAGGATCGTCTGACCCAGCCGCTCAAGCGCAACGATGCGGGCGAGTACGCGGCCATCAGCTGGGACGACGCCTATCGTGAGATAGCGGAGAAGGTGAAGTCCATCATCGCCTCCGACGGCCCGGCTGCGCTTGCCATGATCCAGGACCCGCGTCCTTCGGGCTCGTTCTACACCAAGCGCTTCATGCACGCCCTCGGCTGCGCCAACGTGTACACCCACGGCGTGGCGTGCAACATGTCGAAGGTCTCGGGCATGACCCAGGCCATCGGCGCGGGCGACTTCACGGTCGACGTGGCCGGCGCCGACATGGTGATGTTCATCGGCCGCAGCTACGCCGACGGCATGCGTCCCGGCTCGCTGCACATGCTGCAAGCCGCCCGCGAGAAGGGCGCGTATCTGGTGATGGTCGACCCGCGCTATAACGCGAGCTGCCTTTACATGGACGAATGGCTTCCGATTCGCCCCGGAACCGACCTTGCGCTCATTCTCGCCATGGCCAACGTCCTCGTGACGGCGGGCACCTACGACAAGGACTACGTGGAGAACTACTCGGTCGGCTTCGAGGACTGGGCCGCGCGCCTTGAGGAGTACACGCCCGAATGGGCCGCCGAGATCACCGGCATCGACGCCGCGACCATCGAGCGCGTTGCCGAGAAGATGTGGGAGTGCGCGCCTCGCGCCGCCATCGAGCAGGGTTGGCGCGCTTCGACCGGGTGCTCTTACCAAAACTCTGGCGAGACGGCGCGCGCCATCTGCCTGTTCAACACGCTTTTGGGCTGCTGGGGCGTCGAGGGCGGCGCGGCTTTCCCGTCGAGCGCCTCTGCCGGCAAGCTGACCGACGCGCGCTTCGCCGCGCCCGCCGCTCCGAAGGACAAGATCCTCGGCCAGGCGGAGTACCCGCTTTCCGCAGGAAGCATGGGCGTCTCCACCTACGCGCTCTCGCAGATTCCCGAGGGTAAGGTCAAGGGCGTGTTCTTCTATCAGTCCAACTGCGTCGGCGGCTACTCCAATCCCGCCAAGCTGGCCGAGTTCGTCAAAGCCGCCGAGCTTTCGGTGTGCATCGACGTCCAGATGACCGAGACCTGCCTGGCATGTCAGTACGTGCTTCCCGACACCACCTACCTCGAGCGCCTCGAGGTGCCCGAGTTCGTCGGCGGCCGCATCCCTTATGTCGGTCTGCGCGATCAGGTGCTCGAGAAGATCCATCCTGAGACGCGCCCGGTTGATCAGATCTTCACCGAGCTGGCCGAGGCATGCGGGGTCGGCGCTTACTTCAAGTTCACGGTCGACGAGCTCGCCGATGCGCAGCTGCAGACGATCGGGCTTTCCCTCGACGGCCTGCGCGAGATGGGCGGTTTCACCACCTTCCCCGACAAGCCGCAGAAGTTCGGTTTGAAGACCTCGTGGAACACCGCTTCCAAGAAGGTCCAGTTCACCAGCGAGGCGTGCGAGAAGGCCGGCTTGCCCGCGTCCCCGGGTTGGCTCGAGCCTCTGGTCATGCCGGGTGAGGGCGAGTTCCGCCTGATCGGCGGCAAGCAGTCCATCCACACCCACACTCAGACCGCCAACGTCGACACGCTCATGGCGATCTCCAAGCAGTACGGTCTCGAGCGCGCTTGGCTCAACGCCGACGCCGCCGCGAAGCTCGGCATCGCCGACAACGACGAGATCGAGATCACCTCGAGCGAGTTCACGGGAAAGGTGCGCGTGAAAGTCACCCAGCTCATCGAGCCGACGAGCCTTTACGTTCCCAGTCATTACGGGCGCAACGTCGCCGAGCAGCGTATCGCCAACGGCGTCGGCGTCGCGCAGATGGACTTCGTTCCCTTCCATGTGGAGCCGGGCTACGGCGGAACGATGTCGCAGGAGGTCATCGTCACGGTTAAGAAGGCAGGTGCATAATGACTCGATATGGAATGCTGATCGACACGACCAACTGCATCGGTTGCTTCGCGTGCCGTACGGCTTGCCAGCGTCAAAACGGGCTCGACGCCGAAGTCGACTACATCCGTTATGAAGAGGTTGAAACCGGGATCTTCCCCACGGTCGGCCATGAGAACGTGCCGCTGCAGTGCATGCACTGCGAAGACGCCCCGTGCGTGGCGGTCTGCCCGACGGGCGCGTCCTACATCGACGAGACCGGCGTGGTCGCCGTCGACGAGGGCAAGTGCATCGGATGCCGTTATTGCATGGCCGCCTGCCCTTATCAGGTCCGCGTGCACAACAAGGTCTCGGGCGCGGTGGAGAAGTGCAAGTTCTGTCACCACTGGGTATACGAGCATCCTGAGACGCCGTCGAACACGTGCGTGAGCGCGTGCCCCACGCACTGCCGCATCTTCGGGGACCTCGATGACCCGCAAAGTGAACTGTCCCACGCCATCGTCGAGAAGAACGCCCTGCCTATCTCGGGTGATCTGACGAAGGCCAAGATCTTCTACGTGAGGTGATCTGCATGACTTTCGAACCTATCTGGGGCTCCATCATCGCGTGGTATCTGTTCCTCGCGGGCCTTGGCGCGGGAGCGTTCGCGACCTCGGCTTTTCTAGGCTGGCGTCATCCTGAGGCGACGTCGATGCGCAAGGTGGGACACGTTATCGCCCCTGTCGTGGTGGCGGTCGGTCTGGTCCTGCTCATGGTCGACGCCGAGGCGGGCTTGCACAACCCGCTGCGTTTCTTCTACTTGTTGTCCAACTTCGGCAGTGTGATGACCTGGGGCGTTGTGTTCCTGAGCCTCTTTATGGTCGTAGCCATCGCGGCTTTGGTGCTCGACATCCTCAAGAAGAACGTGCCGACTTGGCTTGACATCGTAGGCGTTGCGCTGGCGTTCGCCGTGGCCGTCTACACCGGCGCTCTTCTGGGCGTGTGCAACACCTTCCCGCTGTGGAACAACGCGCTTCTGCCTATTCTGTTCCTCGTCTCGGCGATGTCTGCAGGCGCCGCGTCGGTTCTCCTGGTGGCCGTGGTCAAGCACGCCGACGAGTTCAACCGCGTCGGCGTTCTGAAGAAGTTTCACTTCTGCCTGCCCATCATCGAGCTGATGCTGGTCGCGAGCCTTCTGTTCATCACGAGCTTCAACTCTCCTGCGGGCTTCGAATCCGTCATGAACCTGGTCGTCGGCGAGTACGCCCTGCCGTTCTGGCTCGGCTTGGTCGTCATCGGTCTCATCATGCCCACCGCGTTGGAGACCTGGCTTTTGTTCTTCACCGCGAAGGAGTTCGAGGAGAGCCGTAAGGCCCACTGGATCAGCTTCGTGTCCGACGTGGGAGTGCTCGTCGGCGGTTTCCTCCTGCGCCTGCTGATCGTCGCGGCGGCGGTGCCGGTCACCATCGTGGTGCCTCTGCTCTAGCATTTCCCGCTGAAAGCGGAGTCTCTCCGAGACGGCTTCCGTCGTCTCCCTTCCCGAAGCGCCCGACGCGCCCTGAGCGGCCGTCGGGCGTTTTGCGCGCGCGGGTTCGGGTTGGGCTTTCGGCAAGCCTGCGGCAGGCTCGCGGCAACTTCGCGCCGGGTTCGCCTCCGGTTATGCGCGTCCGCTCGCAAGCTGCATAGCCTAAGGAGGCCGCTTGCTGCCGTTTTCCAGGCCGAACCCCTCATCGGAGAGACGTTTTCGCGATAAATTCGGTTTTCGCCGGTACAATTCGCATCTCAAGGGATTGTCGAGCGTTTGCGTCATCGTGAGCCGGATTGCGGGCCTGATGACGAAAGCGCTCCGAGGGATTGGCGGCGATCGTCGTCAACTGGAAAAGAACGGAGTAATCGAATATGTCATCTACGGGCAGTCCCGCTCGTTCCGCCTGGTCGGGCAAGTGGGCTTTCATCTTGGCTGCCGCAGCTTCCGCGGTCGGTTTGGGAAACATGTGGCGCTTCCCGTACCTCGCGGCGAAGTACGGCGGCGGCACCTTCCTTCTGACCTATCTGGTCCTCGTCTTCACCTTCGGCGCCTCGTTGCTCCTGCTCGAGACCGCCCTCGGACGTAAGACCGGGCTTTCCGCCATCGGCGCGTTCAAGAGCTTCGGCAAGAAGTACGCGTTCATCGGCGTTCTGACGTCGGCCATCCCGTTCATCATCGTGCCGTACTACTGCATCATCGGCGGTTGGGTGACCAAGTACACGGCGGCTTACCTGACGGTCGGCCCTGAGGCGCTCGCCGATGGCGGTGGGTTCTTCAGCTCCTTCATCTCGAGTAACGTCGAGAGCTACGTGTGGATGCTTTTGTTCATGGCCATTGTTTTCGTGGTCGTGGCGCTCGGCGTCAAGGGCGGCATCGAGAAGGCCAATCTCATCATGATGCCCGCGCTCATCGTCATGGCGGCAGGCATCGCCATCTACACCATCACCATGCCGGGCGCGCTCGAAGGCGTCGCGTACTATCTGACGCCCGACTTCAGCAAGTTCTCGCCCGAGCTGGTCATCGGCGCCATGGGCCAGATGTTCTACAGCCTGTCTTTGGCCATGGGCATCATGATCACCTACGGCAGCTATCTGAACAAAAAGGAGAGCCTGCCGCATGGCGTCGTGCGCATCGGCGGCTTCGACTTGGGCGTTTCCTTCCTCGCCGGTCTCATGATCGTGCCTGCGGCGTTTGTGGCCATGGGGTCGGGCGAAGCGGTCGCCGCGAAGGCGGGTCCGTCGCTTATGTTCATCACGCTCCCCGGCGTGTTCGGTGATATGGGCGGCGCTGCCACCATCGTCGGATTCCTGTTCTTCCTGCTGGTTTTGTTCGCGGCGCTCACCAGCGCCATCTCGCTGACCGAGACGTGCGTGTCCATCATCTCCGACGGCGCGGGCTGGTCGCGTAAGCGCTCGCTCATCACCGTGATCATCTTCATCGTGGTCGCGGGCTGCTTCGTCAACGCGGGCTACAACGCCTTGTCGTTCATCCAGCCCCTCGGCGAGGGCTCGACGATGCTCGACTTCTTCGACTTTATCTCCAACTCGGTGATGATGCCCATCGCGGCGTTGCTCACCTGCGTGTTCGTCGGCTGGATCATCAAGCCTAAGACCATCGCCGACGAGATCAAGGAATCGAGCCCGTTCAAGCTCGAGAAGGCGTGGACCGTCATGATCAAGTACATCGCTCCGGTTCTGATCGTTGTGATCCTCGTGGCGTACGTGGCGCAGCAATTCGGCTTCTTCTCCATGTAGGGAAACCCGAGGCGAATCCCTTCGCGTCATCTGCGCATGGGGCTTCGATCTGTTTCCCGCCATGCTGCGATTGCCGCCTCCTTACGGCGCAACGCATTCAGATGCCGCCCTCAACGGGCGGCATCTTTTTTGCTATCATGAAAGGCTGTATATTCACGACCGCCTGCGACCAGGCGGTTTCACGTATCGTTTGAGGAGTACCCCGTGTCCCTTTCCATCGGTATCGTCGGCTTGCCCAACGTGGGCAAGTCCACGCTGTTCACCGCGCTCACCAACAAAGGCGGTCTTGCCGCCAACTACCCGTTCGCCACCATCGAGCCCAACGTCGGCATCGTCGCCGTTCCCGACAAGCGCCTCGATGAGCTTGCGAAAATCGACAATCCTGCGAAGATCGTGCCCGCCACGGTGGAGTTCGTCGACATCGCCGGCCTGGTGGCGGGTGCCTCCCAGGGCGAGGGCTTGGGCAACCAGTTCCTGGCGAACATCCGCGAGACCGACGCCATCGCCGAGGTGGTGCGTTTCTTCAGCGATTCCGATGTCACGCATGTCTCCGGCAAGGTGGACCCGATCTCCGACGTGGAGACCATCAAGACCGAGCTCATCTTGGCCGACATCGCCACGGTCGAGAAGGCTCTGCCTCGTTTGGAGAAGGAAGCGAAACGCGACAAAGCGTCCGTCAAGAAGTTCGAGACGGCGAAGAAGGTTCTCGAGGGCTTGAACGAGGGGCATCGCGCCCGTACGCTCGGCCTTGACGAGGAGGAGGCGGCGTCTATCTACGAGCTGCACCTGCTCACCATGAAGCCGATGCTCTACATCGCCAACGTCGATGAGGACGCGGTAGATGCCGAGCTTCCCGAGATCGACGGCTGTGTTCCCGTGCCCATCTCCGCGAAGGTGGAGGCGGACATCGCCGAGCTTTCCGAGCTTGACCCCGAGGAGGCGGCGGAGTACATGGAGGCGCTCGGCCTCACGCAAAGCGGTTTGGCGCGCCTGATTCACGAGGCGTACGCGCTTCTGGGGCTGCAGAGCTACTTCACCAGCGGCGAGACCGAGACGCGCGCATGGACCATTCCCGTCGGCGCCAAGGCTCCGCAGGCGGCGGGCGTCATCCACACCGATTTCGAGCGTGGGTTCATCAAGGCCGAGACCGCCAGCTTCGAGGATTACGTGGCGCTCGGCGGCGAGAAGGGCTGCCGCGACGCCGGCAAGCTGCGCCAGGAGGGCAAGGATTACGTGGTGCAAGACGGCGACGTCATGCACTTCAAGTTCAACGTGTAACGCGCCTTTCGCATTCTGCTTTCAGAGGCTCCGCCGGCAGGCGGAGCCTTTCTTTTCGGCTCGTTCTGCTTCCAGCGGAGTTCGGCGCGCGCGAAAGATGAAAGAATAAGCGAACGGGTGGTATAAGAGGCGTTTAAGGACTGGCGGGAACGAGGGAATTATTGCCGGTCGCGCTCAGGGTTCGTTCGGCGCGGTTGCTCAGCCGACCGACTCGACCGTGCCCAAAAACAGCGGCAGGTTCGTCTGCGTGTCGACGATGGCGTAGACGAAGGGGCGGTCGAGCCGTACGATCTTCGGCTCCTCATCGGGCATCGCCGCAGTCACGCGCATTGACACCGAGGTGGCGGCGCCCGCGCGCGTTCCCTGCTCGGCGACGGAGATGAACGTCTTGTGCGTCACGCGGTCGATGTGAAGCGCGCGTTCACCCGCCTCGTCGGACATGCCTGAGAAATCGGCGACGCCGGCGTCGAAGGCGTCGGCCATGCCCATGCGCCCGAGCACGTCGGCCAGTTCGAGCGATTGCTCGACTTCGAACTTGGGCAGGTACGCCTCTACCTCGGCGCTCTGCGCGTTCGCCATCATCGCGCGGAACCCGGCTCCGTCAAGCCCTGCGACGTAGTCTTCAAGTGAGACGCCCTCGTTGGGCAAAAGCGCCACGAAGGCGTAGGCTCCGTCCGCGTAGGGTTTGGCGAAGCCGACGGCGTTTCCGTCGGTCAGGTAGGCGTGCTCGGCCGACCCCATCATCGACGCACCCTGCGTTTTCCCGTCGGCTGTGGTGAAGGTGCCGGGTGATACCTGGGTCTCTTCGTAGGGGCTCATCCACTTGGCGTCGAAGGCCATCGCGTTGACCAGGTACAGCGCCATGTCGGGCGATACGCTGTCGACGATGGATTCGATCATGTCGTCGGTGTTGTCGGCGACCCATCCGTTGATGCGGTCTTTCGTCGCCTTGTCGAAGGGCGTGGTGAAGACGCCGGCTCCGTAGTACGTGGCGTTCTCCTCCAGAAAACCGCTCTTGACGGGGATTTTGTCGTTTACCCAGAGGGAGTTGGCTATGTTGACGCGCGCCTCGTCGGTCGAGGGCAGCGTGCTCGTGTAGGAGGCGGTGAACGCGTTCAGCTCGTCGACGCTCATGCCGAGCACGGCCTCCATCTGCTCGCGCGTCTGGCCCTGCGCGCCGTTGGCGGTCATGCCGAGTGCCGATGCGACGGAAAACGGGGAGATGAGCCGGTTCGATTCCGTGCCGGTGGTTGCTTGCGCGGAACCGGCGTCGTTTTCGCCCTCGGCTGTGGCTGCGGCTTCGCTTTCCCTGCGGTTCGCGGAGCCCTCCGACGCGGCGTTCGCATTCGCGTCCGCGTCGTCGGACGGTGCAGCGCCGGCGCCGTCTTCGGCCATGGTCGTGCGCAGAAGCGTCAGCGAGAAGTCGGCGGCGGCGTCGAGGGATCTCTCCGAAAGGGCGGCTCCCGTGTTTTCCTGCGCGCTCGAGCTGCTCGCCTGAGGATCGGCTGCGGGTGCCGTGGCGCATCCGGAGGCGACGATGCCCGCGATGGCGCAGGCGGCGATAAACGGAATCGCGAAGGGTCGTTTCATGAGGGCGGCTCCTTTCGTTTCGCGCTCACGATATCATTAAACGATGACAAGAATATGTGCTCGGTGCGACGAGTTGATTGCTTAAGGGGTTTCCACATGGCGGGCGAATGGGAGCAGAGGGTGGCGCCGGATGACGAGACGGTCGGCGAGGGGCAGCGTCTCGACGCCGAGTCGCTGCCTGCGTTCTTCGAACGTGTGACGCGTCTCGCGTTGGCTCTTTCGGGCGGCGTGGACTCGGCGTACGTGCTGGCTGCCGCGAGAAACGCGGGATGCGCGGTGAAGGCGTATCTGGTCGATACGGCGTTTCAGCCTGCGTTCGAGCTGGAGGACGCGCGCGCCGTCGCCGCAGCGTTCGACGTGCCCCTTGAGGTGATCGAGGTCGACGTGCTTTCCCGAAGCGACATTTGCGCGAACTCGCCTGATCGATGCCGCTTGTGCAAGCGGCTCGTGTTCTCCGAGATAAAGAAAGCCGCGCGCCGCGACGGGTTCGCGGTCGTCGTCGACGGCACCAACGCGACCGACGACCCCGCCCGCCGCCCCGGGTTCATCTCGCTTGCGGAAGCCGGCGTGGCGTCGCCTTTGCGCAGAGCGGGTCTTTCGAAAGCCGAAGTACGCGAAGGGGCTCGTGCGTTGGGGGTTTCGGTCGCCGACAAGCCGCGCTTCGCCTGCCTGGCGGTGCATGTGCCCGCAGGCGAGCGAATTTGCGCTGCGTCGTTGGCGGAAGCGGCGCGTGCGTGCGGCGTCGTGTACGGCTGACACTGCGTATGCGATGGGAAAGCCCCGCCGCGCGTCGATGCTCGCGCGGCGGGGCTTGGCGTCTTGCGCTCGAGGTTGCGGAAGGGGGCGTCGCGGCTGCCGTCCGCCGCGCACCCGCGCTAAGGGCTAGAGCTGCAGCATCATCCACTCGATGACGGTGTCCTCGACGTCCTCTTTGATGTCGTCGTAGTTGTGGATCTCGTGACGGTAGCCGGGGTAGAGCTGCGTGATCACGTCGTGGCCGGTCTCGGCGAGCCAGTTGGCGCATTTGTACACGCCTTCGCCGTAGTTGCCCACCGGATCCTGATCGCCCGCGATGCAGAGCACCGGCAGGTCGACGGGCACCCTCTCGGCCCATTCCTTGCCCTCGATGCACAGCATCATGTCGATGAAGTCGCGCAGGCTGATGTTGTGAACAGGGTGGGTGAACGCGTCGAAGGGGTCTTCGGCGTGATCTTTTTGAACCCACGGGTCGTGGCAGATCCACTCGTTTCCGAGCTCTGCGCCTTCTTCGCAGCGGGCGAACATCCAGCCCATCAGCTCTCCGACAAGCGACGGGTCGCTGTCGTGCGCACCGCCTGCGGCGATGATGTCGTCAAGCTTTGCGCGCACCTCGTGGGTGTTCTCGAAGATGCCCGTCGTTCCGCAGTAGATGGCGCCTGCGAGCTCATCGCCGTACTTGGTGCAGAAATCGCGCGTGATCATGGAGCCCATGGAATGCCCGAACATGAAATAGGGGAGGTTGGGGTACTTCTCGCTCACGATATCCATGAAGCGCTTCTCGTCTTCCATCATGGTGTGCGGCCCGGCGTCGCCCCAGTCGCCCCACGTGTCGTTGGCGATGGCGGTGGCGCCATGTCCGACGTGGTCGTCTGCGGCCACGATGAAGCCCGCGTCCATGAGCGCGACGATCATGTGGAAGTAGCGGCGGGAATGCTCGCCGAAGCCGTGGACGAGCTGGACGATGCCCTCGGGCTCGCAGGCCGGAACGTAGATCCAGCCCGTGACCTGATCGCGGTCGTTTGACGAGGGGAAGTGGATTTCGTGCAGCATGGTGCTCCCTTCTTCGGGGTCGACTTCGTCCTCGCATGCGAGGCGTCTACCCGCTTCGCGCGAGGGTGCAGCCTCATTATGTCAGACTCGGGGCGCGCCGGCGGCGGCGATGGGCGTCTCATCCGCGAAGCGACCGGGCGCGGGACCCGAAGGCGCGACGGCGTGATTCGGGAGGACGTGCTCGCATGGGGATCGCCTCGGTGCCCTCAGTGTGTCAAGTCGGTAAAGTTTGCCCGAGCAGGCGGCGAAAAGACGGTTCGGCATGGCTGTTTGCTATATCATGTCAAGGTTGTTTTCCCGTGGGCGCGCCACCTGCCTGCACGCAGCGTGAGCTTCGCCTTCGGCAATTTGAAAGGGGTTTTGAGAACCGATGACCCGACACTTAACCGAGCGGGATGTGCGCGGCATGGCGGAATACGCGCGCATCGGGCTTTCCGAAGAGGAGGTGGGTCCGATGACGGTCGATCTGAACGCCATTTTGGACAGCCTCGCTCCTATAACTGAATACGATCTTGAGGGCGTCGAACCGACGTTTCATCCGGTCGGCGATCTGTCCAACGTCATGCGCGAGGACGTGGAGGGCGACCCAGCGGAGCGCTTCACGCAGGAGCAGGCGCTCTCGGATGCGCCTGCGTGCCAGGACGGCAGCTTCCTCATCCCCTCCATCCTCGGGGAAGGGGGCGATCGCTGATGCGCGACGATTTTCACGGCATGGGCGTGCGCGAGCTTCACGCGGGTTTGGCGTCGAAGGAGTTCACGGCGCGCGAGCTTGCCGAGGCGACGCTTGCGCGCATCGAGCGCGTCGACGAGGACGTCCACGCGTTTCTGGAGGTCACGCGCGAGGCGGCGCTCGAGGCGGCCGATGCGGCGGATGCCCGGATCGCGGCGGGCGGTTTCGACGGCGCTTCGACGCTCGCCGGCATCCCCATCGGCTTCAAGGACAACATGAACATGCTGGGCACGCGCACCACGTGCGCGTCGCGCATGTTGGAGAACTACGCGTCGCTTTACGACGCGACGTGCGTGCAGCGCGCGAAGCGTGCGGGCGCGGTTCCGATGGGCAAGCTGAACATGGACGAGTTCGCGTTCGGCTCCACCACCGAGTCGAGTGCGTTTGGACCTACGCACAACCCGTGGAATTTGGCGCACGTGCCGGGCGGTTCGTCGGGCGGAAGCGCTGCGGCGGTTGCCGCGGGCATGGTTCCCGTGGCGCTCGGCACCGACACGGGCGGCTCCATCCGCCAGCCTGCTTCGTTTTGCGGCGTGGTGGGAGTGAAGCCGTCCTACGGCGCGGTGTCGCGCTACGGCGTCGTGGCCTTCGGCAGCTCGCTGGATCAGGTGGGCCCGCTCGCCCGTTCGGTGGAGGACGCCGCGTTCGTCCTGAACGCCATAGCCGGCCGCGATGAGCACGATTGCACCAGCCAGCCTCTCACGTGCGACTTCACGGCCAGCCTGGCCGAGGGCGCGCGTGGTATGCGCATCGGCGTGGTGCCGGCGTTCATGGAGGCGGCGGGTCTGTCCGCCGAGGTGCGCGAGAAGGTCGAAGACGCTGCGGCTGCGCTGGAAAAGCTCGGCGCGGAGATCGTGGAGGTGGAGCTTCCCCACGCGCAGGCGGCCATTTCCGCGTACTACGTGCTGGGGCCGTGCGAGGCGTTTTCCAACTTGGCTCGTTTCGACTCGGTTCGCTACGGCTACCGCGAGCCCGGTTGCTCGGATCTGAACGCGCAGTACGACGCGAGCCGCGCCGCCGGCTTCGGTCCCGAGGCGCGCCGCCGCATTCTTCTGGGCAGCTACCTGCTTTCCTCGGAGGCGTACAGGACCTACTACTATCCCGCTCAGCAGGTTCGCACGCTCATCACGCAGGACTACCGTCAGGCGTTCGGGAAGGTCGACTGCCTGCTTTACCCCGTGGCTCCCACGACGGCGTTCAAATTGGGCCAGATGGCGAACCCCGCGGAGATGTATCTGACCGACATGTTCACCATCTCCATCAACATCGCGGGCAACGGCGGCATGTCGGTGCCCGTGGGCCTTGGGGCGCAGACCGGCATGCCTATCGGCGTGCAGCTGGTGGCGCCCATGTTTAAGGACGAGAACATGCTGCGCGTGGGCGCGGCGCTCGAGACGGCGTACGGGCGCGCGTGCGTAGCCCCCGCGTTCGCCGACGGAAAGGCGGGTGAATAGCGCATGAAGAAGCTCGAGGAGGTTCTCGAAACCTGGGAGGCCGTCATCGGCCTCGAGATCCACGCGGAGCTGACCACCCTGACCACGAAGATGTTCTGCGGCTGCAAGCTGGAGTTCGGCGCTGCGCCCAACACGCACACGTGCCCTGTGTGCCTGGGCCTGCCGGGCGCGCTTCCCGTGCCGAACAAGGCGGCCATTGAGTCCATCGTTCTGGCCGGCTTGGCCACCAACTGCGATATCGAGAAGCGCTCGATGTTCTACCGCAAGAACTACATGTATCCCGATATGGCGAAGAACTACCAGATCACGCAGGGCCCTGTGGCGTTTTGCATGCGCGGCCATCTGGACCTGGACGTCGACGGCGCCGCCGCACGCGAGCGTTTCGGCTTGAGCGCGCTCAAGCCGGGCGAGAACGAGGGGAACATCACGCGCACCGAGGACGGCTACACCGCGCATGTGGGCATCACGCGCATCCACATGGAGGAGGACGCGGGCAAGATGGTGCACATCGGCGGCGACGAGGGGCGCATCGCCGGCGCCACGCACTCGCTGGTGGATTACAACCGCGCGGGCACGCCGCTCATCGAGTTGGTGACCGAGCCCGATCTGCGCACGCCCGAGGAGGCGCGCCTGTTCATGCAGAAGCTGCGTCAGATCTATCTGGCCATCGGCATCTCGGACTGCTCGATGGAGGAGGGGTCGCTGCGCTGCGACGGCAACGTGAGCCTGCGCCGGCGCGGGTCGAAGGAGCTTGGCGTGAAGACCGAGCTGAAGAACATGAATTCGTTCAAGAACCTCCACGACGGCTTGGCGTACGAGATCTGCCGTCAAGCCCAGGTGCTCGAGGAGGGCGGCGAGATCTATCAGGAAACGCGCCATTGGGATCCGTCCGCGAAATGCACCATCGTCATGCGCGTGAAGGAGACCGCCGACGACTATCGCTTGTTCCCCGACCCCGACTTGGCGCCGTTCGATTTGTCGGACGCGTTCATCGAGGGCGTGCGCGAGAAGCTGCCCGAACTGCCCGATCAGAAGGCGGCGCGCTTCGAGGGCGCCTTCGGGCTTTCCGCCTACGACGCGCGTCATCTGGTGGAGCATCGCGTGACGGCGAATTTCTTCGAGGCGTGCATGAAAGCGGCCGGCGCCGATGCCGAGCGTTTCGCGAAATCCGTGGCGAACTTGATCATCAACGACCTGACGGCGCGCATGAACGCCGACGATGCGTTCGACCTGAGCTCGTGCCCGCTTACCCCCGAACGTGCCTGCGCGCTTGTGAGGATGATGGCTGACGAGACGATCTCCTCCAAGCAGGGCAGGGAGGTGCTCGCGGCGGTGATCGACGAGGACGTCGACCCCGAGGCCGTCGTGGAGGAGCGCGGCATGAAGCAGGTGTCGGACGCGGGCGCCATCGAGGCGGTCGTCGACGAGGTGCTGGCAGCCAATCCGGACAAAGTCGAGCAGTACCGGGGCGGCAAGACGGGCCTCATCGGGTTTTTCGTGGGTCAGTGCATGAAGAAGATGCGCGGTCAGGGAAACCCCAAGGTCATCAACGAGCTTTTGGCGAAGAAGCTGGGGTAGCGAATTCGAGTTCGCACGCCGATTCGCGTGCGGGGTTTGCTTGACACGCGCCCCGCTGCGGCGCTGCGATATGTTTGACGGGAAGCGGAGGTCGTTCAGGCGGTCTCCGCTTCCTTCTTTTTCGCGGTTGGCTTTGGGCGTTCGCGGTGATCGATCGCGACTTTGCTCTTGAGAAGAGACGGCTCGGTTCGGGCATTTTGCTGGTTATGGGGTTATCTCCATTAGAATAGGGGATTACAGCAAACGATAGGAACCGAGAGAGGGACCCTATGGACAACGAAACAATCATCAGGCTGGAGAAGCTCAACCAGCTTCGTCTGACCGAAGAGCAGAGGGCCGAGACGCTCGCGTTTTTCGCCGAGCGCGAAGCCGAGATGGCGCAACTTGACGCCATCGACACGAGCGAGGTGGAGCGGATGGTTCACGTCATGCCGCTTCAAAACGTCCTGCGCGAAGACGCTGCCATCGAACCTTACGACCGCGAGCGGCTGCTGGCGGGCGCGCCCCAGGCGGAAGAGGGTTACTGGCAGGTTCCGCGTACGGTCGAGTAGGCAAGGGGGACGGCGAGAATGAACCTTCTTATCAACAAGGCGGCCGATGCGTCGGGCAAACCCGTTGCGTTGGAGGACCTTATCCTCACCACGAGCTTGCCCACGACGGGCGGCTCCATGATGCTCGACGGCTACATGAGCCTGTTCGACGCCGAGGTCGTCGGCAAGCTGGCCGATGCGGGCTTCAGCGTTATCGGCAAGACGAACGTCGGCGAGTTCGGCTTCGATCTTCTGGGCGAGACGTCGCACTTCGGCGCGTGCGAGGACAAGGCGGGAAGCCTCGCCACCGCGACCTCGGCGCTTCTGGCGTCGGGTGCGGCGCAGGCGGTCGTGGGCCTCGACGTCAACGGCGCGCAGCGTCGTGCGGCGGCGCTCTCGCATCACGTATGCGTGAAGCCCACTTACGGCACCGTGTCGCGTTTCGGCACCATCGCCGTGGCGTGCTCGGGCGAGACCGTGTGCGTTTCGGCGAACACTGCGGAGGCTGCGCGTGAGGTGCTCGCCGCCATCGCGGGTCACGACGAAAAAGACGGCACGAGCCTGCCCGAGGGCCTGTGCGCCGCTGCGGGCGTCGCCGCCGAGCCGAAGCAGAGGAAGATCGCCTTGGCGGCGGGTTTCGTCTCCGCCTCCGACGAGGGCGTGCGCGCTGCTGTGGAAGCGGCCGTATCCGCGTTCAAGGCGGACGGCTTCGAGGTTGAGGAGGTCGACGACGCGCTTCTGCAGGCTGCGCGTCCTGCGTGGAACGTGCTCATGTCGGCGGAGCTGTGCAACAACGTGTCGCGCTTCGACGGCGTGAAGTACGGGCATCGCGCGAGCGATTACGACACCATCGACGATTTGTACACCAACAGCCGCACCGAGGCGTTCGGCGACGTGCTCAAGACCGCCATCCTCTACGGATCCGAGATGCTCTCCGAAGAGAACTACGAGAAGATGTACGACAAGTCGCTGCGTGTGCGTCGCGTGATCGTCGAGGAGTTCGTCCGCCTGTTCGACTCCTACGACGCGGTGCTTCTGCCCGCGTGCGGCAAGTCCGCTTACGCGCCCGCCGACGTGGCCGCCGATAAGCACCTGTGCTTCAAGGAGAACGCCGCCACCGCTCCCGCGTCCATCACGGGCCTTCCCGCTGTCGTCGCGGGCGGCGTGCAGCTCGTCGGCCCGGCGTTTTCCGAGGGGACGCTGCTTACGTTCGCGGAGAAGCTCCAGACCGCTTCTGAGGAGGTGCGCTAATGCGTTACGAAACCGTCATCGGCTTGGAGGTTCACGTCGAGCTCGCCACCGACTCCAAGATCTTCTGCTCGTGCGCGAACCGCTCGGGTGACGAGCAGAACAGCCATGTGTGCCCCGCGTGCTGCGGCATGCCCGGCATGCTTCCCATCGTGAACAAGCGCGCGGTCGATCTGGGCATCACCGCAGGTCGCATGCTCAACTGCCACATCAACCGCGTGACCACGTTCGATAAGAAGAGCTATTACTACCCCGATCTTCCGTGCTCGTATCAGACCACGCAGTGGTTTTCGCCCGTGGCCGTTGACGGCACCGTGCGCATCGAGACCGAGGACGGTCCCAAGGACATCCGCATCAAGCAGATTCACATGGAGGAAGACGCAGGCAAGTTGGTGCACGACACGCTCAGCAACATCACGCTGGTCGACTTCAACCGCACGAGCGTTCCGCTGATCGAGATCGTCAGCCAGCCCGACTTGTCGAGCGCCGACGAGGTGGTGGCGTATCTGGAACGCCTGCGCTCGCTTCTGCGTTTCGCGAAGGTGTCCGAGTGCCGCATGGAGCTGGGCACCATGCGCTGCGACGTCAACTTGTCCGTGCGCCCCGAGGGAAGCGCCGAGCTCGGCGTGCGCACCGAGATGAAGAACATGAACTCCATTTCCGCCATCCGCCGCGCCATCGCCTTCGAGCAGGACCGCCATATCGACGCCATCGAGAACGGCACCGAGGAGCTGGTGCAGGAGACGCGCCGCTGGGACGACGAACGGGGCATGAGCTTCGCCATGCGCAACAAGGAAACCGCGGGCGACTACCGTTATTTCCCCGACCCCAACGTGATGCCCATCGTCATCGACGACGAGTGGTACGACCGCATCGACGCGTCGCTGCCGCCGTTCCCCGAGGTGAAGAAGCAGCAGCTTATCGATGAGGGCCTGGCCGAGCGCGACGCCGAACTTCTGGTGGGAAGCCGCGTTCTGTGCGACTGCTTCGACGAGGCGTATCGCGTGAGCGGGCTTGCCAAGGAGTGCGCGAACTGGATCGGCACCAACTGCCTGGCCATCTTGAAGAAAAACGGGCAGACCATGGACGACCTCTCGCTTTCCGGCACTCGTTTGGGCGAGTTGGTGAAGCTGGTGGGCGACGGCGTGGTCAGCAGCGCGAACGCCAAGCTCATTCTTGAGGCCATGTTCGAGGGCGACGACGTCGACCCGCGGGCGTACGCCGAGGCGCACGATATGGTCATCTCCGGCGACACCGACGCGGTCATGGACGTCATTCGCGCCATCGTGGCGGAGAACGAGAAGGACGCCGACGATTACCGAGGTGGTAACGAGAAGGCCATCAACCCGCTGTTCGGCAAGTGCATGAAGCAGCTGAAGGGCAACTGCGAACCTAAGCAGCTGCGCGAGATGCTGATCAAGTGCCTGATGGAGGGTTAGCGCGAACCGGCATTTACGGATTTGCGCCGCTTTGGCGTGAAGGACGCCCGTCGTCATGGCTTCGGCCCGGCGGCGGGCGTTTTTTTGTTGCCGTGCAGGGGATTGCGTTTCATTCCTGAGAATCGGTTCCGCATTCCGTTTAACGCGTGTCGGCGTCCTCCCCGAATGATTCTATGAGATTATTGCCGCTTCATGATGTTTCGCGGAACCAAGAGGAGGCCCGTCGATGAGAACCAATGCTTCCAGTTGCCGTACCAGGGTTTTTGCAAGGTCTCACGGTTGTTCTGACGTGCCTTCTTGCGATTTCGCTCGTGCCTGCAAGCGCGCTGGCCACCGAGTGAAGCGCAAATGCCGAGACCGGCGTAAACGATGCCGAGGCGGTTGCGCGCTTTTACGACTCGCTGCACTTACCCGACGGCATGCAGCTTAACGCGGTTGTTCCCGCGGGATTCGTCGGTGGCGCCGGCGCGCTTTACACGACTCCCCGCGATGACTCGACGGTATATAACGCCTCGCTGCCCGACGAATATGATTTGAGGGACGTCGACGGAAAGAGCTACGTCACGCTCGTCAAAAGCCAGAACCCATGGAGTACGTGCTGGGCGTTTGCGACGGTCGCCGCTCTCGAGAGCAGTATGCTGATGCAGGGCGTCGCGGCGGACGAAGTCGATCTGTCCGAGCGCTTCCTGTCGTATTTCCATCGCGTTCCCGTAAGCGGGCAGACGCTGGGGCTGTTCGGCGCGTCGTCTCAAGTCGGCGAAGGCACGTTCTCCGTGGATGCCGACGTCTTCGGCGCAGGCGGCAACGTCGCGGAAGCCGCGAACTTCATTCTGTCGATGAACGGTTTGGCAAGGGAATCGGCGGCGCTGTATCAAAATGACGAGGGCGTATACGAGACGTGGGAGGATCCCCTGCTCGATGGGATTCAAGCTTCGATGTATTCGCGTGAGGGAACTTGGTCGCTTGACGAATCGGTGATGCGTGATTCGTCGAACCGAGCGGGCAACGTGGAGCGCGCCGAGGTGATCCCGGGGCCATACAACAGCTACTTGGCCTCTACCGGCGAGCTTGCCTTGGGCGATTACGACGAGGGAGCCACGAGCAGGGCGAAGCAGGCGATCATGGACGGCGGCGCCATCGTGGCGAATTATTGCGCCGACGTCTCGACGCCTGACGATGAGACCATGAGCACTGAGAGCTTCAGCATGGTGAACTGGTGCCAGTACATGGACGAACCAGCGCTGTCGAATCATTCGGTCGCCGTCGTGGGCTGGGATGACGAATATTCCAAGGACAATTTCCCCACGACGCCTGCGGGCGACGGCGCGTGGATCGTCAAGAACAGTTGGGGTTGCAAGGACGGGGGCGTCGGCGGGACATCCGGCTGGGGCGTCGGCGGCACCGGGTATTTCTATCTCTCGTACTACGATAAAAGCCCGTTCTCGTTTAACGTGCTGACAGCTGACGCCGATGCTGCGTCCGATCGGGCCGTGCAGCAGTATGATCTCGTAGGATCGGGCGAAGTGTTCGCCAATCCCATTCTCAGCACAAGCGAGATGTCGGTCGCGAACGTGTTCACCGCCGATCGCGACATGAGCATCGAGAGCGTCTCGCCATATGCGAGCGTTTCGGGAATGAACGTCGATGTGGAGATCTACCTGCTTGAGGATGGTGCGGCTTATCCCGATGAGGGGGCGCGTGCGTTAGAACAATCCTATTTGCTTCCGAATGTGGGCAACTACGCCCTCGACCTTGACGAACCCGTTTCCATGAAGGCGGGTCAGCGTTACTCCGTCGTCCAGACCTTGTCGACGGTTATGACGGATACGGAGACGGGCGATGAGATTTCCGTTTGGGGTATCCCCGTCGAGCGCGGCCTTTCCCGCGATTTCGCTCAAGAAATCGGCTATCCGAGCTATATCGACACGGTGATAAACGAGGGCGAGAGCTATATCGGCGAGTCGGGCGGTTGGTTCGACGCCTCGACTTTCAACGACGACCCTAACATGACCTCCGGCGGCACCACCACGTTCGGAAACGTCGACATCAAGGTGTTCGGATCGGCGACGTCCCCCGATTCTGGAACGTTCGACATCGTGCACACGAACGATATTCACGGGCATTACGCGGTTGAAGATGGCGCCGGCGCGGCGGTCAACGCGTTCTCTGCTGTGGCGGCGGTTGCCGAAGACGAGCGCGCGGGGTTGGTTTTGGATGCCGGCGATACGTTCCACGGCGATTCTTACGCGACGGTGAACCAAAGCGCCGCCATAGCAGCGCTCATGGATGCGGCGGGCTACGACGCCACCACGCCCGGCAACCACGATTGGAGCTACGGATCCGAACGTTTGGCGGAGATCGACGCCGACGCGTCGTTCTCGGTGCTGGCCGCCAACGTGAGCGATAAGGAAGCGGGAGACGCCTTGTTCGAGGAGCCGTATCGCCTGTTCGAGGTTCCGCTCGAGGGCGCTTCGGGCGGCTTGACGGGGCGAAGCGCGATGGTGGGCGTTTTCGGGGTTATCGACGATGGGCTCTATGGTTCGACGGCGCCTGGGAACGTGTCCCGGGTTGAGTTCTCGAATGCGGTTGACGTGGCCAACGAGACGACTGAGCAGCTGCGGGTCGCAGGCGCCGAGGTGGTCATCGCGTTGACGCACAATCAGGACCCCCTCGCCTTCGCCGTCGAGCTGTGCGGCGTCGATGCGGTCGTCGCAGGGCACGAGCGCGTCTCCATCGACGAAGCCGTAACTGCGGCGGATGGTCGTAAGGTGGCGGTGGTCGAGGCGGCTTCGAGTCCTTCGGTTGCCTATTTCGGTTCGATCGGATTGCTGTCGATCGAGGTCGAGAGAAACGCGGAAGGCGATTTCGAGGTCGTGGGGCACAGGACGCGTCAGGTGAGCACGGCCGATGTCGCACGGGCGAACGATAAGATAGACGAGCTTACTGCTGCGCTGCTTGAGGAGAACGCGGTGACGCTCGATCAGGTGATCGGGATGAGCTCGCGTGCTTACGAATACGCGAGCTCGAGCGCGTCGGCGCCGGGCGGTTGGGAGCTCGTGCGCACCGAGGACACGCCGATAGGGCATGTGGTGACGGGCGCCTATCTTGCGCAGACGGGCGCCGATCTGGCGTTTGAGAACGCAGGCGGCATCCGCGGCGGCATTCCCGCAGGCGAGGTGACCGCAGGCGATGTTTTGGCCGTATCGCCTTACGGCAACACGTTGGCGACCTACGAGCTTACGGGGGCTCAGGTGCGCGACATCATCGAACGGTCGCTTTCGCTTTCGGCGGAGTGCCGTGAGATGCTGGCGAAGCAGATGGCCGCTGCTCAGGCAGGCGAAGATCCCATGCAGTACAGTTGGCCGCAGAAGTCGGGCTCGGTTCTAGCCGTGGGCGGTGCCGTCATGGAGGTCGATTGGGGCAAGCCTGAAGGCGAACGCGTGCGCAGCATTTTGGTGGACGGCGAACCGCTTGACGCTTCGCGCGTGTACAAGGTCGCTACGAGCAGCTATTTGCCCGTCGCAACCGATGTGTATCCGGCGCTTGCCGAGGCGGAGCTTATGCATGAGTACGGCACGTGCGAGCAGGCACTGCGCGCGCTTATCGCGCAGGACGGTTGGGAGCAGACCATGACGAATCTTTCGGGCTCGGTGACGTACGTGTCCGACGGAGCTTCGGGTGACGCCGGTGGCGATACGGCAGGCGGCTCGGCGGATGCGAGCGCAGGCTCCGCTTCAGGGCCGCTCGCCCTGCCCGCTACGGGCGATGCGGCAGAGCCCGCAGCGGCGGTGCTGCTCGCGTGCGCGTTGGCATCCGCTCTTGTTGCTGCTGCTGCCACGCGCCGCGCTCGCCGCGAACGGTGGCGCGACGCGGGCTAACGAGTTTGCGTCGCGCCGGCGCCATGTCGGTCTATGTCGACCGGACGCCGCATTCGGCGCTTCGGGCCTTCGACGGTGCAGCGACATCGTCGAAGGCCTTTGTTGCATCCGATGCCCTTGCTTCTTCGATGTCTTTGGCATCTCATCGTCCCTGTGCTTCCTATTGAGTAATTTTGCTCAATATACTGAGTAAAATTACTCAATAGATGCCGCTGACAGAGAGCCGCCGTTCTCGGTGCGGAGCAAGCTCCTCGCAGGCTAAAGTCAGGTGGTTTGAGCAATGCAAGCGCTTTGGCCCGGGACTTTTGGGGCGTACCGTACAGCCTGCAGTAGACCAGACCGAATCTTTTGGCGGAAAGCGACGCCGTTGCCGGAGATCTCTCTGGCGCCTCGATAGCTTGTGTTGAGGCTTCTCGTGCTGATCGCTCGCGGCGTTGGTCGTGCGAGGGGTGAAGAAGGTGTCGTGGATATCGTAAATACAGAGACCAGCGATGTCGCAAATGTCGTAAATAGAGATGATGGTGCCGTGGTTGACCCTGCGGTTGATTCTTTCGATGGGTATGTTGCTGTTTATCGCATTTGAGAAGTTTTTCCTTGCCAGGCGCGTCCTTGTCGAAAGGATTGGGCGGTTCGGAATAGTGGGCTCAGCGACATTTGACGACTTTGCGAGGGCAGTTGCATAGGGCGCGTTGACGAGATGCGCAGTCCTTGGCTGGGGGCGAGACCAGCTGCAGCCTTCGTCGCGTTCTCAAGCTTTGCGCATCGCTTGCTCGGGAGAGTCGCCTCCCCTTATGTTCGTTTTCCGCTGACGCCCGGGTTCATCCTCGCATTTGCCACCGGCTGAATATCATTTACGAAGAAAACAAGCGATGTCCCGAGGCGCCCTGGCGGGCCTCGGGGCATTTTCACCGACGAGGATGTGAGCTTATGACTACGAACGAACAGGGAGCCTTCGCCGTTATGGCGGGGCATGGATGCGATGAGCAGGGGCCGTTTCTCCTGCTGAACGACCGAGCGCTCGGAAGGCAGGTTCGTTTCGACGTGCGCGGCAAGACCTTCTCGCTGAAGCGTGGATCGACGCGCCGCTGCATCGGGCGTCACGATCTCGAGGCGCACGAGAAGACGCCCTGCCCGCTTGACGTGGAGCTTCCCTTGGACTCGCGCGAGACCGCATGCCCCGCGTGCCAGAAGGCGACGGGCTTCAACCCGTCGTTTTACAACGCCGATTTCGTCTCGCCGCAGCAGCGAGCCTACAATGAAATGCCGCACATCGTGTACCTGGCGTACTTCGCGCCGTCCCATGTGAAAGCCGGCATCTGCGGCGCGCATCGCGGATTGGGTCGTTTGCTCGAGCAGGGGGCGCGTGCCGCTTGCATCGTCGGGCGTTTCGACGACGCCTATGCGGCTCGCGATCTTGAAGCCGCCCTCGTCGGTCAACCCGGCATCCTGGAGACGATGCGCGCCGCCAAGAAGGAGGAGCTTCTCTGCGAGCGTCGCTACAGTTTTTCCGAGGCATCGGAGGTTCTCGGTCGGGTCGCTTCCGATCTGGCGCGCGAGGATCGCGTGACCCGCGCCGGCTTCTCCGCCGAAGTTCCTCTCGATCTGTCTTCATACTACTTCGGCGGTCCTTCGCCTGCGTTCGACGAGCTTCAGCGCGTCGAGGGCTCGGATGATGTGTGCGGTGGGCATTGCGTTGGCATGGTGGGTTCCTCGATTGTGTTCGAGCAGGGCGGCGCGTTGTTCGTCGTGTCCCTTAAGGATTGGGACTCTTGGGAGGTCGAGCTGGTCGAGGGCGCGGTTCTTCACTCGTACGACTTCGAGCCCCAGCAGATGTCGCTTCTGTAGAGGCTTGCGAGGCGAATGCCCGCTTGCGGCGGCAAGGCATCGAGGTGTTGGCGATTACGCGTTTGCCGACTTGGCCAGCGGAAGATGACGAGTTGCCCGATCGCTTTGCGCGCTGTCGCCGTCCGTCGCGATCCTGTCGTCTCGCGGACGTTGCCGCCGGTGGTAAAATCGCGCGAAACGACGAGCGTCGAGAACGGGCGCGCGACTGCGGTGCGCGTTTCCTCGGCGGTATTTCCGAGGAGCGTGATCAGGTGGCGATAGATATCGAATGCGTGGTGGCCGACCTTGAATCCGGGCGCATGCGCCCGGAGGACGCGGTCGCGGTTTTGACCGAGGCGATGGGGGAGGCTCGCGGGTTCGTCGATCTCGGGTTCGCCCGCGCGGATACAATGCGTGCGCGGAGGCAGAGCGTAGGCGAGGTCGTCTACGGAGCGGGCAAAACTCCCGAGCAGATCGTCGCCATCGCCGACGCTCTTGTGGGGTCCGGGCAGGCGAGGGTTCTCATCACGCGACTTGACGAGGAGAAGGCGGCGGCGGTCGAGGGCCTCATGCCCGCGAATCTTCCGTCGCTCGAGTATTTCCGCGCCGCGCGTTTGGGCGCCATCGGCGGTTTCCCCGAACCCGACGGCGATGGTTTGGTCGTGGTGGCATCGGCGGGCACGAGCGATCTTCCGGTTGCCGATGAGGCCGTGCTCACGGCTCGCTTCCTCGGTAACGAGGTGAAACAGCTCAACGACGTCGGCGTTGCGGGCATTCACCGGTTGCTCGCGTGCTCCGAGACGCTCAGCCGCGCCCGCGTCGTCGTGGCCGTCGCGGGTATGGAGGGCGCGCTTGCGAGCGTCATCGGCGGCATGGTGTCGTGTCCCGTCATCGCCGTGCCCACATCGGTGGGCTACGGGGCCTCGTTCGGAGGCGTCGCGGCGTTGCTCGCGATGCTCAATTCGTGCGCGAGCGGGGTTTCGGTGGTCAACATAGACAACGGGTTCGGGGCGGCCTACCAGGCGAGCCTCATCAACCATCTGGGAGGTGCGAGATGACGACGGGTCGTGTTCTGCATTTGGAATGCGCGGCGGGGATAAGCGGCGACATGACGGTGGCCGCGCTCCTCGACGCCGGGGCGGATGAGGGGACGGTGCTTCGCGCGCTCGACAGCCTCGGCGTCGAAGGCTTTCAGATTCGCATCAGCCGCGTGGTGAAATCGGGGCTCGACGTGTGCGATTTCGACGTCGTGCTCGATGAGCGACATGAGAACCGCGACCACGACATGGCGTATCTTCATGGGGGCGATAGCGGATTCGATGAGGACCGTTCTTGCGATGACGTGCACGGCCATGCGCGCGAACATGATGGCGAACACGACGGCGAGCACCGCCACGGCCGCGTCCATGATCACCGCCGGGGCCGCGTTCACGGTCGCGACCACGATCATCCCCATGGTCACGACCACGACCATCGCAGTCCGTCCGATATAGCCGCGCTCATCGATGCGGCGGACATGAGCGAGGGCGCGCGCTCCATCGCCCATCGCGTGTTCGATATCCTGGCTGACGCAGAGGCGCAGGCTCATGGCATCGATGTCGCGGACGTTCATTTTCATGAAGTGGGCGCCATTGACTCCATAGCCGACGTGGTGGCCGCATCTGCAGCGCTTGACTCCCTTGGCGTCGACGACGTCGTCGTCACCGATCTCGCGGAAGGGTCGGGCACGGTTCGCTGTCGGCACGGCGTCATCCCCGTGCCCGTTCCCGCCGTGGTCAACATCGCAGCCCGGTGGTGCATCCCGCTTCGCCCCTCGGGGGTGCGCGGCGAGCTGGTCACCCCGACAGGTGCGGCTTTCGTCGCCGCTGTCAGGACGCGCTCGACGTTGCCCGAGCGCTTCGTCATCGAACGCGTCGGGATGGGTGCCGGCAAGCGCGATTACGCGACCTCGGGAATCGTGCGCGCGATGATCATCCGCGAGGTGCGATAGCTCCGGGGGAGGACGATCTTTTCGGGGCCGCTTTGAAGTCGCACCCGCGCAGGCAAGCTTCTGCCCGTTCACGGATGAAGCAGGTGCGCCCGCTCGAAACCTACTTTTTACAATGCTGTAGCACTCTACTGTGATAAAGTAACAGTCGCCGCGATCGAACGTTGCCCGACGAGCTTCGTCGGTCGAGGTCAAGCACCGCGGAAGCGGCTCTTGCGGAAAACGGACAATGTAAAAGAGAGGATGGTCGTCAGTGAACCTTGTCACGCCACCGGGTTTCAGGGACGTTCTCGCCGAGGAGGCCGTCGCGCGCGAAGGCATCACGCGCGCGGTCCAAGGGCTTTTCGCCGAGAGGGGGTATCTCCCCATCGAGACGCCGACGCTCGAGGTCATGGACGTCATGCAGGCGGGCGGGCGCATGCCCGGGTCCTCGTTCAAGTTCTTCGACTCGCGCGGCGACCTGCTCGCCATGCGACCTGACGTGACGCTTCAGGTCGCGCGTATGTGCGCGACGCGTCTGTCGGGTCAACCGGGTCCTTTCCGCTTCCGCTATACGCAGCGCGTCTTTCGCGAGGCGGCGCTCGACGCTCAGGCATCGGCGCGTGAGGTGACCCAGATCGGCGTTGAGTGCATCGGCGAGCAGGGGCCTGCTGCCGATGCTGAGGTTGTGAGCCTTCTGGCGGAGGCGCTGCGTATCAGCGGCGTGGGTGCGTTCACGCTCTCCATAGCGACGGTGGGCGTTCTGCGCTCGCTGCTCGACCGATCGGGCGCGCCTGCGACATGGAGGCGCGCGGTGCTCGACGCCTACCATGCGTCGGATTTCGTCGAACTCGATCGGCTGACCGCGCTCGACGGCGCGGCGGGGGTGGACGTGTCCGGCATCGCGCCCGCCTACGCCGAGGCGGTGCGCAACCTCGCTCGCACGCGCGGGCGCCGCGAGGCCATCGACGCGGTGCGCGCCATGGTGGCGCCGCTCGGATGCACCGACGGTCTCGATGACTTCGAGCGCACTTACGACGCCCTCGTCGCCGAAGGGCTCGAGGACCGCATCGTCGTCGACTTCTCCGTCATGAGCTCGTTCGACTATTACACGGGCATTGTGTTCGAGGCGTATTCCCCTTACGGGGGAGCCGCTCTCGGTTCGGGCGGACGTTACGATCGCATGATCGGTGCGTACGGGACGGATCGTCCCGCCGCGGGTTTCGCCTTCAGCCTCGAGGATGCGATGGCGGCGGCTGCGGCGGAAGAGGCTTGCACGCACGCCGGGACGCCCGTCGCTCCTGCGGGGCGGAGTCTGCGCGTCGCCGTTCCCAAAGGCTCGCTCAACCCCGACGCCATCGCGTGCCTTGCCTCCGCGGGCCTTGACGTCACGGGTCTCGACAATCCGGGGCGGCAGCTGATCATCTCGGTTCCCGGGGTGGACTTCATCATCGTGAGACCCTCCGACGCTCCCGCGTTCGTCGCCTCGGGTGCCGCCGATTGCGGCATATGCGGAAAGGACTCCCTGCTCGAGGCCGACCTCGGCGTGGTGGAGCTGGTGGATCTCAAGTTCGGCGAGTGCCGCTTCGTCGTCGCCGAGCCCGAGGGCGCGCGTGGCGCCATCGAAGAGCACTACCGCAAGCTCGGTTCCATTCGCATTGCGACGAAGTACCCCAACATCACGCGCGCCCATTACGCTCAAACCGGCGTCCAGGTCGAGATAGTGAAGCTGCACGGCAACATCGAGCTGGCTCCTCTCACCGGCATGGCCGAGCGCATCGTCGACATCACCGCCACCGGCACCACGCTGCGTGAGAACAACCTTTGCGTCGTGGAGGAGGTTCTTTCGTCGACCGCGCGGTTTTTCGCCAACGCGTGCGCGCTGCGCACGGACGATCGCATCATCGCGCTTTCACGCGCCCTCTCCGCGCAGGCGCAGCTTATGACCTATGAGCCTATACCCGGAGCCTCGTAGCGTTTCAACGACGAAAACGCGGTTATCGTTTCGTCGAAACCGCCCGGCACCAAACCGACCCCCGAAAGAAGGAGCACATCATGCGTCGCGTCAAGCTCAACCGAAACGAAACGTTCTCACCGTCGCTCATCAACCGCACGGGCGCCTTCAACGCGGGCGCTTTAAGCGCTGCGACATCCATCATCGAGGAGGTCCGCGAGCGTGGTGACGCCGCCCTGCGCGATTTCACCGAGAAGTTCGACGGCGTTCGCGTCGAGGAGCTGCGCGTCGATCCCGCGATGATCGACGCCGCCGTTTCGCAGGTCGACCCCGACACGTTCGCCGCGCTCGAGCACGCCGCACGTCAGATTCGCGAATTCCACGAGCGTCAGGTTCAGCAGAGCTGGCTTTACGCGAGGCCCGACGGCGCCATCGTGGGTGCGAAGGTGACGCCGCTCGATTCAGTGGGCATCTATGTTCCCGGCGGGCGCGCGCTGTATCCGTCCACCGTGCTCATGAACGCGCTTCCCGCCAAGGTCGCCGGCGTCGAGAGGATCGTGTGCGTGACGCCGCCGACCAAAGACGGCACGCTCGATGCCGCCATCCTCGCCGCCTGCAAGATCGCCGGCGTCGACGAGATCTATACGGTGGGCGGCGCGCAGGCTGTCGGCGCGCTCGCGTACGGAACGGAGAGCATTGCGCCCGTCGCCAAGATCACCGGCCCGGGCAACGCGTACGTGGCGGCGGCGAAAAAGATCGTCTCCGGCGACGTGGGCATCGACATGATCGCCGGGCCTTCTGAGGTGTGCGTGGTGGCGGACGAGACCGCCGACCCGTCGCTGGTCGCCATCGATCTGATGGCGCAGGCGGAGCACGATCCGCTCGCGGCGTGCTACCTGGTCGTGTTCTCGGATGCGTACGCCGATGCGGTGGAGGCCGCCATCGAGAAGCACCTCGCTTCGTCCACCCGCGAGGACATCACGCGCGCCTCGCTCGACGACCAGGGCCTCACCGTCGTATGCCCGACTATGGACGCCGCCATGGAGGCGGTCAACGTCATCGCGCCCGAGCACCTCGAGCTTCACATCGAAAACGCCATGGACCGCCTCGGCTCCATCCGCAACGCGGGCGCGATCTTCCTGGGCGCGTGGACGCCCGAGGCCGTGGGCGACTACGTCGCCGGCCCCAATCACACGCTTCCCACCGGCGGCACCGCGCGCTACGCCTCGCCGTTGTCGGTGGAGGAGTTCGTGAAGAAGAGCTCCATCATACAGTTCAGCCCCGATGCGCTGAAAAACGATGCCCGCGCGGTCATGCAGATCGCGCGTCACGAGGGGTTGTGGGCGCACGCCGAGTCGGTGGCGCTGCGTTGCGCCGCGCTCGGCGACAAGACGGGCAGGTTCGATGGACCCGCGGAAGGAGGGCTCGGTGAATAACGTTCGCGCGTCCGCCCCTCAGCTTCAGGGGCTGGTTCCCTACGACCCGAAGTACCTTCCCGCCCGCGCGATGCTTTCGGCGAACGAGAACCCGCGCGATGTGGACGAGGAGGTGCGCAAGAAGATTCTCCGCGCGGTGAAGAAGGTGCCCTTCAACCGCTATCCCGACCCGTTGGCCAACGACTTGCGCGACGTCATCGCCGAGGCGAACGGGCTTACGCGCGAATGCGTGCTGGTGGGAAACGGCGGCGATGAGCTTCTGTTCAACCTGGCGCTCGCCTGGGGAGGTCCGGGCAGGACGTTTCTCAACATGCCACCGACGTTTTCGGTGTACGCCGCCAACGCGCGCCTCACGGGCACGACGGTCGTCGACATCGCGCGCCGCGCCGATTTCTCCATCGACGAGGAGGCCGTGCTCGAACGCCTGTCGCAGGGCGACGTCGACTTCACCGTCATAGCGAGCCCGAACAACCCAACCGGCTTGCTTGCGCCGCAGCGTTTCCTCGAGCAGGTCCTCGAGGCGACCGACGCCCTCGTCATGATCGACGAGGCGTACTTCGAGTTCTCCCGTCAGACGGTTCGCCCGCTGCTCGACAAGCACGTCAACCTCGTGATCCTTCGCACGTTCTCGAAAGCGTTCTCGCTCGCGGGCGTGCGCATGGGCTACATCCTGTCGAATCCTGCCGTCGTGAACGAGTTCATCAAGGTGCGCCAGCCCTATTCGGTCGATGCGGTGTCGCAGGCCATCGCACGCGTGGTGTATGAGAACCGCGCGCAGTTCGAGCCCGGCGTCGTGTCGATCATCGCCGAGCGCGAACGCGTCATGGAGGCGCTTCGCACGATGCCCGGCGTCTCGGTGCACCCGTCGGATTCCAACTGGATTCTCTTCAAAGTCGATCGGGCCGACGAGGTGTGGGCGCGATTGTACGAGCAAGGCGTTTTGGTTCGCGATTTCAGCCGCACGCCGATGTTGGAGGGCTCGCTGCGCGTTACCATCGGCACGCGCGAGGAAAACGACGCGTTTCTGTCGGCGTTGCGCTCGATCGCCTTCGATCTTCGCTGGTAGCCTCGCGCGCTTGGGGCGCGTGGGAACGTGAACGGGAGGATATGCAGTATGACCAGGCAGGCTACGGTTCTTCGCACGACGAAGGAAACCGATATCTCCGTCGAGATCGACCTCGACGGCACGGGTTCGTCCGATGTGGATACGGGCGTGCCCTTCTTCGACCACATGCTCGACGCCTTCGCGCGCCACGGCCTGTTCGATCTGAAGGTGCGGGCGCGGGGCGATATCGAGGTTGACGCCCACCACACGGTCGAGGACGTCGGCATCGTGTTGGGCTCCGCGGTCGCTCGCGCTTTGGGCGACAAGCGCGGGATCAACCGATTCGGGCAGCGCTACGTTCCCATGGACGAGGCGCTCGTGCTCGCGGTGATCGACATATCGGGGCGCGGTCAGCTTCACTTCGAGGCGGACCTTCCCTTCGGCTGCGTCGGCGCCTTCGACACGCAGCTCGCCCGCGAGTTCTTCATCGCCTTCGCCGCCAACGCGGGGATCACGCTGCACCTGCGTCAGGTCGCGGGCGATAACGTGCACCACCTCATCGAAGCCATGTTCAAAGCCTGCGGGCGTGCGCTTTGCGAGGCCGTCTCGTTGAACGCGCGCATCGCAGGCGAGCTCCCTTCGACGAAAGGCTCGCTATGATCTGCGTCGTCGATTACCGGAAGGGAAATCTCAAAAGCGTCGAACGCGGGCTTGCCGCCGCGGGCGCCGACGTCGTCGTGAGCGATGACGCGGCGCGCATCGCCCGGGCGGACGCCATCGTGTTGCCCGGCGTCGGTGCGTTCGCCGATGCGAGCGCCACCATGATCGAGCTCGGGCAGATGGACGTCATCCGCCGCCGCATCGAGGCGGGGGTGCCGTTTCTCGGCATCTGCCTGGGGCTTCACCTGCTTTTCGAGGAAGGCGAGGAGGGTGCTCCCGAGACAGGTGAAGAGGAGGAGCCGATGCGCCCCCGCGGGCTTTCGGTGCTGCCGGGCGTCGTGGCGCGCATGCCGCGCATCGACGCCGCAGGACGCGCGTTCAAGGTGCCCCACGTGGGTTGGAACGAGGTTGTTCCGGCTTCGGGCGACGGGGCGTTCTCCTCGCCGCTGTTCGCGAACGTGAGACCCGGCGAGTACTTCTACTTCACCCACAGCTACATCGTGCCCGATACGCCCGCGAGCACCGCGTGCACCGAGCACGCGGTGCGGTTTCCCTGCGCGGTGCAGTATCGCGACAACGTGTTCGGCGTGCAGTTCCACCCCGAGAAGAGCTCGGATGCGGGCGCGCGCGTCTTGGCGAACTTCGTCGCCATCGCCCAGGGCGACTGACCGCAGGCGACGGATTCACGGAAAGGACCTCTTATGTATCTTCTGCCCGCAATCGACATCCTCGGCGGCAAGGCTGTCCGCCTTGCGAAAGGCGACTACGCGCAGGTGACCGTCTACAACGACGACCCCATAGCCCAGGCTCGCGCTTTCGAGGCCGCCGGCGCACGCTGGCTTCACGTGGTCGACCTCGACGGGGCGAAGTCGGGCGCGGCCGACAACATCGCCGTCGTCGAGGGCATCTTGGCCGCAACCGATCTTAACGTCGAGGTCGGAGGCGGCGTGCGCTCCATCGAGGTGATCGAGCGGCTCGTGCGCGCTGGCGTGACCCGCGTGGTGTTGGGAACGGCGCTCGTGCGCGATCCGGCGTTCGCGGCGGAGGCGGTGAATCGGTTCGGCGGCGACGCGCTGGTCGCCGGCATCGACGCGAAAGACGGCGAGGTGGCCGTCTCGGGCTGGTGCGAGGGATCGGGTATCGCGGCGCACGACCTGGCGGCGCGCATGGCGGATATGGGCTATCGGCACCTGGTCTACACCGACGTCGCACGCGACGGCATGCAAACCGGGCTCGACCCGCAGGCGTACGTGGACATGGCGCGCGCGTTCGGGCACCCGGTGGTGGCCTCGGGCGGCGTGGCGAGCGTGGCGGATATCGAACGGCTCGCACCCGTGGCGTCTTCGATAGAGGGCGTCATCGCGGGGCGCGCCATCTACGAGGGGGCGCTCGACGTTTCCTCCGGCGTCGCCGCGTGTGCGGCGGCGAGTGCGCAGGCGTAGGGGGAGAGGGGATCAGCATGCTGACGAAACGGGTCATTCCCTGCATGGATGTGAAGGACGGCCGCGTGGTGAAGGGCGTCAACTTCGTGAACCTGCGCGATGCGGGCGACCCCATCGAGCTCGCGCAGCGCTATGACGAGCAGCGCGCCGACGAGGTGATCTTCCTTGACATCACGGCCACCAGCGACGACCGTGCGACGACGGTCGAGCTCGCAGGTAGGGCGAGCGAGGAGCTCCATCTGCCGTACTGCGTCGGCGGGGGCTTTCGAAGCGTTGCGGACATGCGCCGCATGATAGCCGCAGGGGCCGACAAGGTGTCGGTGAACTCCGCCGCCGTGCGCGACCCCGAGCTTATCACGCGTGCGGCGCTTGCGTTCGGAACGCAGGCCGTCGTGTGCGCCATCGACGCGAAGGCATGCGCGGGCAACCCCAACAAATGGGAGGTGTACGTCTCGGGCGGTCGCACGGCCACGGGCATCGACGCGGTGGAGTGGGCGCGCGAGGCGGCCAGGCGCGGAGCGGGGGAGATCCTTCTCACCTCGATGGATCGCGACGGCAGCCGCGACGGCTTCGACTGCGCCTTGACGCGCGCGGTCGCCCGCGCGGTGGACGTTCCCGTCATCGCCTCGGGAGGCGTCGGCTCGATCGAGCACTTCGCGGAGGGCATCATCGAGGGCGAGGCGGATGCGGTGCTCGCGGCGAGCGTTTTCCATTTCGGGGAGATGACGGTGCGCGAGGTGAAGGAGTACATGCGCGCGCAGGGCATCCCCGTGCGCCTGTAGACGCCTTGCGCCCAATTCGTCCGGCCGGCCTCTGGTTTTCCGGCTTTCCAACAGAAAGGAACCCCCATGGACATCTCCGCGCTCACCTTCGACGATCGCGGTCTCATTCCCTGCATCGTGCAGGACGCGCGCACGAAAGACGTTCTCATGATGGCGTGGATGAGCGAGGAGTCCATCGCGCTGACGCTTGAGCGCGGCGAGACGGTGTTTTGGAGCCGATCCCGTCAGGAGCTGTGGCACAAGGGCGCGACCAGCGGTAACGTGCAGAAGCTGATCGAGCTGCGCTACGACTGCGACGCCGACACGCTGCTCGCCCTGGTGGATCCCGCCGGCCCTGCTTGCCATACCGGCGAGACGAGCTGTTTTTTCCGCACGTTGCGCTAAGGCCCGCCCGCCGGCATCGTGCCGAGGTGCATGCAAGCTGCGGGTCGGGAGGGCCGATCGTGAAAGCCGCGCCTCGCGTCGGCCGCGCTGCGCCCCCGCATCAATCGTCCCGCTCGATGCTCGGCGGTTTGTTGCGTTGCGGTTCGATGTGCCGCTACGAGTGGAGTCATTGTGCGCGAAAACGCGCCCTCCGATTCCCGCTCGCTCACGATATGCATCATCATGCTCTTGTCGATGAGGGCGTATGTCATCTTTGCGAAATCGAGACCTGGGAAAACGCAGAGCCGGCGGTGCGTCATCGTTGTCTCGGCGTGAAACGATGCCGAGGCGGGGTGAAAGTCGTTGAAAATGGGAATCTACGCCTTGAAATCAGTGCGCTGAGCGCACGGGGGAGGGTTCGCGCGATGCTTCGGAGTTGGCGCTCTGGGCGGTTCGGGATGCGCTAGCATCGCGCCGATAAGTTTCCTTGCCCCCTCTGTGAACTTGCGTTAACATAGGTTCGTTTAATCCCCGCACAGAGAGCGTAGTTTTCCGAACGGCTTATCGGATCTTCGCGTCGTTGCGTTCCGAGCGTGTTCTGCGCTTGCGATTCGTCTGTGCCGTTGCAGAGGACTCTATCTGAGCACCAAGACATTCGCTCTCTCATCCCGTTTTCAGGTACGTCTCGTGCGTTCGCGCACGTTTCTTGTATACATCCCTATTGAAGGAGGACCAGGTGAAGTTTTTCCTCGACACCGCTGATCTCGCCGAGATCGAAGAGGCCGCAAGCTGGGGCGCCCTTGCCGGCGTGACCACCAACCCGTCGCTGTACGCCAAGATCGGCGGCAAGCTCGACGACTTCCATGCGCACATGAAGCGCATCTGCGACATCGTGGGCCCGGACTGCCCGGTGTCTGCGGAATCGGTCGCCATGACGCGCGACGAGCTTATCGCCGACGGCTTGAAGCTCGCTGAGATCGCCCCGAACATCGTGGTGAAGATCCCCACGATGGTGGAGGGTCTCGCGGCTACCCGCGCGCTCGCCGACAAGGGCGTGCCCGTCAACATGACGCTGTGCTTCAGCGTGCCGCAGGCGATCCTCGCCGCTCGCGCCGGCGCGCGCTACATCAGCCCCTTCATCGGCCGCTTCGATGACATCTCCGAAGACGGTTTGGAGCAGGTGGGCAACATCGTCGCCGCTATCAACAACTACGACTTCCGCGCTAACACGGTCAACGGCGAGCAGGTCGAGATCATCGCGGCTTCCGTGCGCAGCGCCAACCACGTCACGCAGTGCGCGCTCATGGGCGCCGACATCGCCACGGTTCCCTTCGGCGTGTTGAAGAAGATGGTCCAGCATCCGCTGACCGACCGCGGCCTCGATACGTTCCTTGCGGACTGGAAGAAAGTGCAGTAGTAAATGAGCGAAGTCGATCAGTCGATCCCCGCCGAGGCGACGCCCGCCGCCGCTTCGGCGGAACCCGCCGCCGAGGCGAAGCCGGCTCGCAAGCGCGCGCCGCGCGCCAAGAGCGCGTCCGTCGATGCCGTCGCCGAGCAGGTAGCGACCGCTGCAGGCGAAGCTGCGCAGGAGGCGCCCGCGAAGCCCGCGCGTAAAACCACGCGCACGCGCAAGGCCGCCGCTGTCGCAGGCGATGAAGCTCCTGCGGCCGAGGCCGCTCCGGCCCCGGCGGCGAAGCCCCGCCGCACGCGCCGCCCCGCCGTGAAGGCCGAGCCTGTCGCAGAGGCGGCTTCTGCCGAGGCGCTCCAGGAGAAGGAAGCCTCCGTCGCATCCGACGAGGCGCCCAAGCCCCGCCGCACCCGTCGTCCCGCCGCGAAGGCCGCCGCGCCTGCCGGCGACGCGAGGGCCGACGCACCCGCTGATGGCGCGACGGCGGATGCCGTTGCGTCCGAAAAGCCGGTTCGGGCCGCTTCCGCGCCCGGCGCTGCAGACGCTCCCGAGCCGGGGAAAGACGCTCGGGAAGGCTCCGACGATGCCGCCGCACCCGCAGCGGACGTCGAGACGGCGTCTGAGGATGCCCCCAAGCCCCGCCGCACGCGCGCTCGCAGGGACGCCGATGCCGCCGCGGCAGATGCCGGCTCGGAAGAGCCCGCTTCCGAACCCTCGGGTGACGAGGCCGAGGGCGATCCCCGTCGCGCGAAGCGCGCATCCGCGCGCAAGGACGAGCGCAAAGACGATCAGCGCGGTTTCAAGAACGACCGCAACGGCAAGAACGCGCGCAACGATCGTAACGATCGCGGTGAGCGCAACGGCAAGCAGAACGATCGCCGCCAGGGCAACCGCAACGATCGCAACGACCGAAACGATCGCGGCGAAAATCATCGTCGCCAGCGTCGCCAGCACGACAACCGTGCGAACCGCGAGGTCATGCCGAGCGTGACGCTCGAAGAACTCGGCGAGATGAAGGTCGCCGAGCTGCGCGCCCGCGCCGCTGAGCTCGCTCTCGACGCCGCCGGCATGAAGAAGGCCGAGCTGGTTGAGGCCGTTTACGCTGCGACGCTGAAGGCCGAGGGTTTCATCGAGGTGTCGGGCGTGCTCGATATCCTCGCCGACGGCTACGGCTTCCTGCGCACGTCGGGTTATCTGCCCGGCGAGGGCGATGTGTACGTGGGGACCTCCCTCATCCGCCGCAACGGCCTGCGCAAGGGCGACTTCGTCGTCGGACAGACCCGCCCCGCGCGCGAGAACGAGAAGTTCGCCGCCATTCAAAAGATCATCTCGGTGAACGGCCTGACGCTCGAGGAGCTTAAAAGCCGACCGCGCTTCGGGGATTTGACACCGGTGTATCCGGACGAGTGCCTCACCATGGAGCATGGCAAGAACACCATCACCGCCCGCGTCATCGACTTGACCTCGCCGATCGGCAAAGGTCAGCGCGGTCTCATCGTGTCGCCCCCGAAGGCGGGCAAGACCACGGTGCTCAAAGACATCGCGGCGGCCATCTCGGCGAACAACCCCGAGGTGCATCTCATCTGCCTTCTGGTGGACGAGCGTCCCGAAGAGGTCACCGACATGCAGCGCTCCATCAAAGGCGAGGTCGTGTCCTCCACCTTCGACATGCCGACGGAAAACCACATCACCGTCGCCGAACTGGTTATCGAACGGGCGAAACGCCTGGTGGAGATGGGTAAAGACGTCGTGGTGCTGCTCGACTCGCTCACGCGTCTGGCTCGCGCTTACAACCTGGCTCAACCCGCCAGCGGCCGTATTCTCTCGGGCGGCGTGGACTCCACGGCGCTGTATCCGCCGAAGAAGTTCCTCGGCGCGGCGCGCAATATAGAAGGCGGCGGCAGTCTCACCATCTTGGCCTCGGCGCTCGTCGAGACCGGCTCGAAGATGGACGAGGTCATCTTCGAGGAGTTCAAGGGCACGGGCAACATGGAGCTCAAGCTCGACCGCAACCTCGCCGACCGCCGCATATTCCCCGCCATCGATCCGGTGGCCAGCGGCACGCGCAAGGAAGAGCTTCTGCTCGATCCGCAGGAGGCGCCGCTCATCTGGGCTGTTCGTAGGATTTTGTCCAACATGAACAATACCGAGCGCGCAATGGATATGCTGATCAAATCGCTCAAACAGACCGAGACGAACCAAGAGTTCCTCATCAGGACGGCCAAGAAGGCCCAGGGCAAGCAACACGGCAAGCCCGACGAGGGGTTCGGGTTCTAGTTAACCACGAGGAAGGGATGACCCTGTGACTCAGCAGAACAACTGGCAGCAAGGCGCCTGGGGAGATCCGGGCGCAGGTCAGCCGCAAAGCCCCTATCAGCAAGCATACGGGCAGGTTCAGCCTCAGGGTCAACCCGCCGGGGGGCATGCCGCCCCGCAGGAGGCGGCGGCCGCCGCACCGGCCGCATCGGCATCCGGTGCGGCTTACCGGGCGAATGCGGCCCAGGCCACGACGCAGCCCCAGGGTGCGGCGCAGCCCGGGCAGACCTACGCTTACGCCACGCCGCCCGCCTACACGCCCCCGGCGCCCCCCGAGCCGAAGAAGGGCAAGGGGTGGATCGTCGCGCTCGTCGCCGTGGTCTTGTTCTTCGCGCTGATGTTCTTCGGCGTCGCCTCGTGCACGTCGGCGTTTTCCTCGTTCATGGACCCTCTCGGGTCCCTCGAGGAGGGAACCTCCGACGCGGTGGCGACCGCTAACTCGGTGGGCATCATCGACATGGCGGGTACCGTACAGTACGACGGCACCGTCATGAGCCCCGAGGGCCTCAAAGAGCAGCTCGACATCGCGGAGGACAATCCCTACATCAAGGCGGTCGTCCTGCGCATCGACTCGGGCGGCGGCACGGCGACCGCAGGCGAGGAGATGGCTCTTTACGTGAAGGAGTTCTCCAAGCCCATCGTGGTCTCGAGCGCGTCGATGAACGCGAGCGCGGCTTACGAGATCTCCTCGCAGGCCGACTACATCTTCACCGCCAAGACCACCGCCATCGGGGCCATCGGCACGGCCATGCAGGTGACCGATCTGTCGGGTCTTTACGAGAAGCTCGGCATCAACGTTGACACCATCACGTCCGCCGAGAGCAAGGACTCGTCCTACGGCACGCGGCCTCTGACCGAGGAGGAGCGCGCCTATTACCAAAGCCAGGTCGATCAGATCAACGAGACGTTCATCCAAACGGTCGCCGAGGGGCGCAACATGAGCGTCGAGGCGGTTCGCGCGCTGGCGACGGGCATGACGTTCACGGGCATGGAGGCCGTCGAAAACGGGCTGGCCGATCAGATCGGCACGCTTGAGGACGCTGTGGCGAAGGCGGCCGAGCTCGCGGGCTGCTCGACGTGCGACACCGTCTACCTGCAGCAGGATTATTCGGATCTTTCCTACCTGCTCGACCTTATGGGCGCGTCTTCTGACGTGTCTGCCGACGATCTGGCCGCTGCTTTGAGGAAGATGGAGGGAAACAGTGGACTTCAATAACGGAACGGGTGCTTCGTGGCCTGCGCGCGCCGTGGTGACGGCGGGCATGCCCTACGGCAACAAGCCCCTGCATTTCGGGCATATCGGCGGCGTTTTCGTTCCCGCCGACATGTTCGCGCGCTTCCTGCGCGATCGCATCGGCGCGGATAACGTTCGCTTCGTGTCGGGCACCGACTGCTTCGGCTCGCCCATCAACGAGGGTTATCGCAAGCTCGTTGAAGCCTGCGAGTTCGACGGCACCATCGAGGACTACGTGATGCGCAACCACGAGGCGCAAAAGCGCGTGCTCGATGCGTTCGACATCAGCCTGGACATTTTCGACGGCTCCAACATCGCTCATGCGGGCGAAGTGCACCAGCAGATGTCCGAGGCGTTCATCACCGGCCTTTACGAGAAGGGCTGGCTTAAGCGCGAGTCGACGCTGCAGTTCTACGATGCGGAGGCGCGGACGTTCCTGAACGGCCGCCAGGTGCAGGGCCGCTGCCCGGTGCAGGGTTGCAAGTCCGAGCACGGTTACGCCGACGAATGCGACCTGGGCCATCAGTACGCGCCCGCCGATCTCATCGCGCCGAAGTCGTCCATCACGGGCGCGGTTCCCGAGATGCGTCCCGTTGAGAACTGGTATTTCGACCTGCCGGCTTTCGCGAGCTTCCTGCGCGAGCACGTCGAAGCCATCGCGGGCGATCCCGCCACGCGCTCGGTCGTCACCCAAACCATAGCGGAGTTTTTGGCGCCGCCCGTGATCTTCGTGAAGAACGAGGCCTACGAGGACTACCTCGCGGTCGCATCCGATCTGCCCGCGCACGTCTATCGCGCCGCCGAGAAGGGCAAGGCGAGCTTCGAGGTGGAGTTTTCCTCCATCGACGACCGCGACGTCGCCCGCGGCGTGCTCGCCCGCGCGGGCATCCGTTTCCGCACGTCGAAGACGCTCGTTCCCTTCCGCATCACCGGCAACATCGAATGGGGCGTGAAGGCGCCCGTGCTCGAGGGCGTCGAAGGCCTCACCGTGTGGTGCTGGCCGGAGTCGCTTTGGGCGCCCGTCTCCTTCACGAAGGCCTGCAACGACGAGCGCGGTCTTCCCGAGGACAGCTGGCGCGACTTCTGGTGCGCCGACGATGCCGAGGTGTTCCAGTTCATCGGGCAGGACAACCTGTACTTCTACGGCGTGGCGCAGCCCGCCATGTGGCAGGCGCTGCGTCCCGACGGCGTGTTTCCGGGTGACGGGGCGCCGCTTGCCCAGACCACGCTCATCGCCAACCACCACATGCTGTTCGGCAACAAGAAGGCGTCCTCGTCGGGCGCGGTGAAGCCGCCCACCGGCGCGCAGCTTCTCGAGCGTTACACCGTCGAGCAGCTGCGCGCTCATTTCCTCGCGCTCGGCCTCGACCAGAAGTCGGTCGGGTTCAGCCCGAAGGCGTTCGATCCCGACGAGGAGAAGCGCAACGACCCGCGCGTGGCCGACCCCGCGTTGAAGGAGGGCGCGCTGCTCACCAACGTGTTCAACCGCCTGGCGCGCAGCTGCTTCTACGAGGCGCAGAAGAACTTCGACGGCTGCATGCCCCTGGGGGATGTGTCCGAGGAGGTGCGTGACCGCGCGGTTTCGGCGTTGCGCTCCTACGATGCGCTCATGCGTGAGGCGAAGCTGCATTCGGTCGTGTCGACGTGCGACGAGTTCATCCGCTGGTCGAACAAGTACTGGGCCGATCGCATCAAAGCGGCTGACGCGGCTGATGACGTCGAGGCGCGCCGGGCGGTGCTGCGTGACAGCTTCTATTTGCTGCGCGTGTGCGTGCTCATGATGCACCCGGTGGTTCCCGCGGGCTGCGAGCTCATCGGCGAACACCTCGACGTCGACTTCGGGAAGCTGTTCAGCTGGGAAGGCGACTTCGCGGGCAACGACGAGCTTTGCGGCGCCGAGGAGGCGGCGGCGGGCGCCCATCGCGTGCGCGAGCTGCCGCCGCGCTTCGACTTCTTCCGCAAACACGAGAGTCAGTATAAGTAGCATATGCCTTCCTGAACCGCCGCGGGCGGCAAGAGAAGGGGAGAGGGGAAGGCGTTTCCGGGCGTCTTCCCCTCTCTGCGTTTACCGAGGCTTTACCGCAGATTGAGCCGTCGGTTTGATCCGGCTTCACGTAGGGTAAGGCTATTATTAACCTGTTGAAATTCGCGGAATGCATCCGCAGGATAAGTTGGGAGGAATCAAGATGATCGACAAGTTGGCGTTTCGCTCGCTCACCTGCGGGCTCTACATCATCGGTGCCCATGCTGACGGACGTGACGCAGGATGCGTGGTGAACACGGTTTTACAGGTCACCTCGTCGCCTGCTCAGGTCAGCGTCGCGGTCAACAAGGACAACGCCACGGCGGGTTTCATCGCGAAGGCGGGGCGCTTCACGGCGGCTTGCCTGACCGAAGACGCTCCGATGGAGCTTATCGGCCGCTTCGGCTTTCATTCGAGCGCCGATGTCGACAAGTTCGACGGCGTCGCCTTCGAACGTGACGGGGCGGGCGCGCCCTATGTCGCCGAGCACGTCGCCGCACGGTTCTCGGCGCGCGTCGTGCAAACCGTCGACGTGGGGACGCATCTGCTGTTCATCGGCGAGGTGGAGGAGTCCGAGGCGTTCGGCGGCGATCCGATGAGCTATGCGTACTACCACAAGGTGAAGGGCGGAAAGACGCCCCCGAAGGCGTCGAGCTTCGAAGGCGACGTTCCGACCGCCGCCGAGGAGGCGGCGACGGAGCGTGCGGCGGCCGAGGAGGCGAAGGCGGAGGGCGTGCGTTACGCGTGGCGCTGCACCATCTGCGGTCATATCGAGTACGTCGACGAGCTGCCCGACGACTTTTCCTGTCCTCTGTGCGGAATGGGCAAGGACATGTTCGAGCGCATCGAGGTGTAGCGCAGCGGGTTTGAGGCGAGGCGCGGGGACGGAATGGCGACGGCCCCGCGCCTTCATGTCGCGGGGCGAGATCAACCCCCTTGATTTTTTCGCTCAAAGTGATATTTTAGTCAGGCTGTGTGTTCACAGCAGGATTATCACGCATGCTCGTGCGACCTGACGCCGCTAGTGGCCACCTGGAAAAGGCTGCGGACGTCGGGGAAGACCGCGGGCAGAGGACTAACGAATGGAGAAAGAAATGACGAAAGTCAGCATTTCCACGCTGCTCGACGCGGGCAGCCACTTCGGTCATCAGACCCGTCGCTGGAACCCCAAGATGAAGCCCTATATCTTCGGCAGCCGCGGCGACATCTACATCATCGACCTCAAGAAGACCCTCATCGGCCTCGACCAGGCTTACACCTTCGTGTCCGATCTCGCCCGCAAGGGCGGCACCGTGCTGTTCGTTGGCACCAAGAAGCAGGCGCAGGAGGCTGTCGCCGACGCCGCGAACCGCTGCGGCATGCCCTACGTGAACGCTCGCTGGCTCGGCGGTATGCTCACCAACTTCGTGACCATTCGCACCCGCGTGGAGCGCATGGAGGAGCTTGAGGCCATGGACGCCGACGGCCGCATGGCGCTTCTGCCGAAGAAGGAGCAGATCCTGCTCCACAAGGAGCTCGGCAAGCTGCAGACCAACCTCAACGGCATCCGCAACATGAAGCGCGTGCCCGACGCCATCTTCGTCATCGACACCAACCGCGAGGAGATCGCCATCCATGAGGCGCATCGCCTGAACATCCCCGTGGTCGGCACCCTTGACACCAACTGCGACCCGGACGACGTCGATTACGGCATCCCGGCTAACGACGACGCGATCCGCTCGGTTCGCCTGCTCGCCGACTTCCTCGCCGACGCCGTCATCGCCGGCACCGGCGCCGATGTCACCGCTGCCGAGATGGCCGCTGCCCCCGAGGCCGAGGCTGCGGAGGCCGTCGAGACCGAGGCTGCCGCCGAGTAACTTCGATTACTTCTGGGGCGTGCTCGCACGCCCCCCATCTGTGAATTCGTTCCACGGAAAGGAATACACCATGGCCAACATCACCGCATCTATGGTCAAAGAGCTTCGCGAGATGACCGGCGCCGGCATGATGGAGTGCAAGAAGGCGCTCGCCGAGGCTGAGGGCGATCTCGAGAAGGCCGTTGACGTTCTGCGCACGCGCGGTCTCGCCGCCGTCGCCAAGAAGGCAGGCCGTGCCACCAACGAGGGCACCGTCATGGCGCTCGTCTCCGACGACTGCACCGTCGGCGCCGTCGTCGAGCTCAACTGCGAGACCGACTTCGTCGGCATGAACGAGAAGTTCAAGGCTTACGCCGAGAAGGTCGCCAAGGCTGCCATCGCTTCGAAGGCCGCCGACGTCGAGGCCCTCATGGCCGCCGAGATCGAGGGCGAGACCGTCGAGGCCGTCGTCACCGACTGCATCCACGTGATGGGCGAGAACACCCAGCTCGCACGCGTTGCCGTGGTCGAGGCCGCAGGCGTGGCCTCCTACATCCACGGCGGCGGCAAGATCGGCGTTCTGGTTTCCTTCGACGTCGAGGGCATCGACCCCGCGTCCGAGGAGTTCCAGAAGTGCGGTCGCGACGTCGCCATGCAGGTTGCCGCCGTCAACCCGGTCGCCGCCACCCGCGACGCTGTGCCGGCTGACGTCGTCGAGCACGAGAAGGCCATCTACATGGCTCAGGCCGCCGAGTCCGGCAAGCCCGAGAATATCCAGGAGAAGATGGCCACCGGCCGTCTCGAGAAGTTCTTCAAGGAGAACTGCCTCACCGAGCAGGCGTTCGTCAAGAACCCCGACCAGACGGTCGCTCAGTACGTCGAGGAGTGCGCCAAGGCTCTCGGCGGCACCGTCGCCGTCAAGGGCTTCGTGCGCTTCGCTCTCGGCGAATAATCTCGCGAGAATCGGCTTTTCCGCTCGCGCCCGCGCGTGAGGCGGTTTTGGGGAGGGGTCTCGAAAGAGATCCCTCCCTTTTCGCATTTATGGTGAAAGGACGCACGTCCCCGGGTGTGTTTTTGTAAAATCTGCCCCGTATGTTTGCTGAATGAACAGTGCCGGATCAGCTGCGTCCTGCGGTCGCGCGGGAGCGACGTTGAGCCGTTTGGAGGATATATCATGGCTGAGGAAATCATCATCGTGCGTGGCAACGACACGCTTCGCGGGGACGTGCGCGTGTCGGGGGCTAAGAACTCCGCGCTCAAGTTGATAGCGGCTTCGCTGCTCGGACGCGGCGAGACCACCCTTCACAACGTTCCGGTTATCTCGGATATCGAGATCATGTCCAAGGTTCTTGCCCGCCTCGGTGCACGCGTCGAGCGTCGGGGGCATGATCTCGTCATCGACACCGCGCCCGTCAACAGTTTCGAGACGCCCTACGAGCTGGTTTCCAAAATGCGCGCGAGCATCTCGGTTCTCGGTCCGCTCATCGCCCGCTTCGGGGAGGCTCATGTGGCCATGCCGGGCGGATGCCAGATCGGCGCACGTAAGATCGACATGCACCTGGTGGGCCTTCAGGCCCTTGGCGTCGAGTTCGAGGTCGACCACGGCGTGTTGATCGCGCGCACGCCCAACGGGCTTGTCGGAAGCCATGTGATGCTCGAGTTCCCCAGCGTCGGCGCGACGGAGAACCTGCTCATGGCCGCCGTCGTCGCCGAGGGCACCACCCATCTCGAGAACGCCGCGTGCGAGCCCGAGATCGAGGATCTGGCCAACATGCTCAATTCCATGGGCGCGCGAATCGAAGGCGCGGGAACTTCCGTCGTCACGGTCGAGGGCGTCTCGCTTGACGACCTTCATCCCTGCGAGCACACGACGGTGGGTGATAGGATCGAGGCCGGGACGTTTCTGGTGGGCGGCGCCTTGACGGGCGGTCCCGTGACGGTTCACGGCGTCGACCCCGCTTATCTGCGCATGGCGGTCATGAAGCTTCGCGCCATGGGCTGTCAGATCGAGACGGGAGCCGATTGGCTGCGCGTCACCCGCGAGGGCTCCTTGCGTCCCGCCGATATCCAGACGCTGCCGCACCCCGGTTTCCCCACGGATCTCCAGGCTCAGTTCATGCTGCTCGCCGCTCTGGCCGACGGCACGTCGATGATCACCGAGAACGTGTTCGAGAATCGCTTCATGTTCGCCGCGGAGCTCGGGCGTATGGGGGCTGACATCACCATCGACGATCATCATGCGCTCATCCGCGGAGTCGATCATCTCGAGGGCGCGCCTTGCTCGGCAACCGACTTGCGTGCGGGCGCGGCGCTCGTGCTCGCCGGCATCGTCGCCGACGGCGAGACGCGCGTGCACAACATCAGGCACATCGATCGCGGGTACGAGGATTACGTCGGCAAGCTCACCGCTTTGGGGGCGGACGTCGAGCGTTGTTTCGCGGACGAGAGCGCAGAGTAGATGTTCAAAAAGAAGAAGGGCTTCACAGCCTCTCAATCCAAGCGGATGTCTCGACGCATGGAATCGAACATGGTCGGGAGCCATATCGTGCGTCCCGCCGCGCGCAAGCAGGGCAGGCATTCCGCAGGACCCCGCAACGCCTCGGGCGTCGAGTTCTCCAACGGGCGTCGCGGCAGCGAGGCGAACCGCGGCTTCGTCAGCCAGGTGGGCGTGTCCGCTCAAAGCGGCGAGAGCGACAGCGCGTATTCGCGTCGCGTATCGCGCCGGGGTTATGTGGAGGAGATTCAGCGAAGGACCCGTGTTCGGCGTATCGTGCTCCTCCTCGTCGTCGCGCTCGTCGTCGCGCTCGTCGCCGGCGGCGTCGGCGTCGCTGCGTATTTCAGCTCCTCGGACTCGAGGTTGTCGTTGGGGGACTCCAATGCGAAAGACGCGCTCGTATCCGCTCGCGACGGCGAGCCGTATTACGTGCTGATGGCGGCCGACCTCGGCACCGCCTCCGGAAACGGGGGCTCGGGTCAGGCGTATCTGCTCGCGCGCGTCGACGAGGCGTCGCGCGTCGTCTCCCTTCTGAACGTTCCCGCGAACATGAGCGTTCTCCTCTCGGACGGTAAGAGCCATCCGCTTTCCGACGCGGCTTCCGTCGGCGGCGATGCCGAGCTCGTCAAGCGCGTGGCGGAATTCGCCGAGGTGGACATCGCTCATTTCGTCTCCACCGACGGGGCGGGTCTGGGCGGCCTGGTCTCGGCGGTCGGCGGCGTGACGGCGTCGTTGCCTGAAGAGGTCGACGACCCTCGGGCGGGCACGGAAGTGATCTCAGGCGGAGAGCAAAGCCTGCAGGGAACCTCGGCCCTTGTTGCCTTGCGCGCGACGAACTACACCGAAGGGCTTTCCTCAACCGCTGCGGCGCGCACCGAGATAACGTCTGCGATCGCCCGCGCGGCGTTGCGGTCTGAAGGCTTCGACTTCGCTTCCCTGGTTTCCGATGCCGGGGCCTGCATCGCCACCGATTTCACCTCTTCGCAGCTCATCGCTTTAGGCGACAAGTTCAGGCCCTTCGACACCGTGACGGTTTACGGGTGCCTTCCGCCTGGGTACGAGACGAAAGCTGCGACGCCCGAGTACGTGGTTTACGACACCGAGTGGGCGGACATGCTCACGCGCTTCAAGGCCGGCGAAGATCCCAACGTCATCGAGAGCTCTGATGCGAGCGTGAACCCGGCCGACGTGACGGTGGAGGTGCGCAACGGAGCGGGCGCGACGGGCGCGGCGACGCGCATGGGCGAGATGCTCTCCGCAGCGGGTTACGTCGTCGAAGGCGTCGGGAACACCGACGACAACACCACGTATCCCGAGACGCTCGTCATTTACAAGGACGCGGCGAACGAGGGCGCGGCGAAGGCGGTCGTCAAAGCTGTCGGCGGCGGTCGCGCGCTCGATGGCGGCGACTTCTACACCTTCGAAACCGACGTCCTCGTCATCATCGGGCAGGATTGGATGCCCGTTGCTTGATGCTGTGGTAGAATGCATGCGATATTCGTCAATTCCTCAGAACAGGAGCAGAACATGGTAGAGAAAACCGATGTGGCGGCGGTGCTCGAGCTCATCCGTCCCAGTCTTCAGGCGGACGGCGGCGACGTGAGACTCGTCGACGTTTCCGAGGACGGCGTGGTCACCGTGGAGCTTCAGGGTGCCTGCAAGGGCTGCCCGATGTCCCAGATGACGTTGGCCAACGGCGTCGAGCGCATCCTCAAGGAGCGCGTGCCGGGCGTTACGAGCGTCGTACCGGCCGATCTGGCTGACATGTAGGCCATATCTTTTGCTTATCGGGGCGAGTCGACGGGCTCGCCCTTTTTACGTTACGCGATTGTAGAGGAGCCCGAAGATGGAGAAATGCTGGCGCAGGCGCGGATGCGACGATGAAATGCAGGGCAGGTGTCCTCATAACATTCCCGGCGAGCCGTGTCCTGCCGACTGCCACTTCGCGGCATGCCAGCGTAAGACCCATGTGGTGTGCGACGACTTCGGCTTGCTTCTCAATCCCGAGCGCGACTACGATGCCGCCGTCAAGGAGATCTGCCGCTTCTGCGAGCATTTCCTCACGTACGGCCCGAACATCGCCGATCGCCCCGCTGATTTCAAGCGTCAGGGAAACCCCAATCGCTTCCTTCTTTAGCATGCGCGCGCTTCCTCTGCCGAGGGCGGCGTCGTCTGCCGTCCGGCTCCCCGAGCGGCGTGCGCCTCGCCTCGCTTCTGCTACAATTGCCGGAAGAACCATGGCAAACGCTGACAACGAGGAGGGAGCCGCATGGTGCAAACGCTGACTTGCCCTGCATGCGGCTTTCGCGACCTCGATCTGAACGACTATGAGTCCATGATCGTGCTACGCGCCGACCTGGCGCTCTTCTCGTTGCGCTGCAACCGGTGCGCGAGCAAGATCTCTTCCGTTCAACCGATTCCCGCCGCGCTGCGCGAGGAGGTTCGCTTCGCCGCGATAGAGATCGGCGCGGGCATGGGCCTGGACTAGGAGCCTCTTTTGCTGAACGAAATCTATCAAAGCCTCGACCCGGTGGCGTTTTCCCTGGGTCCTCTTTCCGTGCGTTGGTACGGGATCGCCTACGTCGTCGGCTTCATCTGTGCGGCGCTCATCTTGTACCGCGTGGCGCGCAGGTGGAAGGTGCGCATCGACGTCGATGCGCTGCTCACCGTCATGGTATGCGTCATCGTGGGGGTCATCGTGGGCGCCCGCTTGGGTTATGTGCTGTTCTACGGCGACGGCTACTATCTTTCGCATCCGCTTGAGATCCTCGCGTTCAATAAGGGCGGCATGAGCTTCCACGGCGGGCTCATCGGCGCGTTGCTGTCGGGCATCGTCGCGGCGCGCATCACGAAGATTCCTTATCTGACGTTGGCTGATTTGGGCTGCATCGCCGCTCCCGTCGGCTTGTTCTTCGGCCGATGCGCGAACTTCGTCAACGGCGAGCTGTGGGGCGCTCCGACCGATGCGGCGTGGGGCGTGGTGTTCGGGGGAGCTGCGGGCATGATGCCGCGCCATCCTTCGCAGCTTTACGAGGCGCTGCTCGAGGGCGTGGTCATCTTCATCGTGCTGTACGCGTTGTCCCGCCGGGAGCCGCCGCGCCCGAGAGGCACGTTCCTCGGGCTGTTCCTCATGATGTACGGGACGTTCCGCTTTCTGGTCGAGTTCGTGCGCGAGCCCGACGTGCAACTCGGCTACCTTTGGGGCGGCTGGCTCACGATGGGCCAGCTCCTCTCGCTGCCTTTGGTCATCGTCGGCGTGGCGGTTTTCGTCTACGCGCTCAGGCGCAGGCTTCCGCAGAGGGGCCTGGAGGATGCCGGGCAATGACCCGGGGCGATGATATCGGATGACGGCCCCTGGGCGATAGCGCCGGGCGAAGGCTTCGGGCGCCGGCGCCCGGGGGTGGCCCGGGCCGATGACCCCTGGATCGATCCTGCTTTGCTGTTCCTCGCGCGTCGACGCTCTTCGGGCCTCGATGCGCCTTGCAGGTTGATGCCCCCCCCACGAGCCGATCCGCATCGGGCCGCCTTTGCGGGCTGCCCTTTCGAACTCGGAGTTTCATGGAAACCTCGAAGGAGGTCTTGCTTAAATGTTATCAATATAGTAACATTTAACGTGTCAAGATGAAGCGTTACGTGACGATAATCCGGGCGCTCGTCTCTTAGCTGAAAACGAAACTATAATGGGGGTGGCGTCAAGACGAGGCGCCCCGAAACCTTCCGATGTGAGAGAGGTCAATTATGCAGATCAAGTTCTTCAAGTGCGAGCATTGCGGCAACATCGCCATCAAGGTGGTCGACGCGGGCGTACCTATGATGTGCTGCGGCGAGAAGATGGTCGAGCTGGTCGCGGGCTCCGTGGACGCGGCCGTGGAGAAGCACGTTCCCGCCGTTACCGTCGAGGGTGACAAGGTTCACGTCGAGGTCGGCAGCGTTGCGCATCCCATGACCGAGGAGCATCTCATCGAGTTCGTGTGCCTCGTCACCGAGAAGGGCTATCAGGTTCGCCCGCTGACCGCGACCGATGCCCCTGCGGCTGACTTCGTCGTCGCCGAGGGCGATAAGGCCGTCGCCGTCTACGAGCATTGCAACCTGCACGGTCTCTGGGTCGCCGAGCTCTAAAGGCGCGAGGGCGTTCCCGCGCGAGGGCGCGAGCCTTCCGCCTGCTTGCGGAACCGGCGTCTCGCCTTGAGTATATGCAGACCAGCGAAAGCTCCGATGCCATCCGACATCGGAGCTTTCTTCATGGTGCGGACTTATCGATCCAACCCCTTGCGCAATTCGCGCGTTTTGTTAATATATAAAAGCTTGTCTCGCCCTGGTTGGAAACCAGGGCATAAGGAAATCTTGGTCGGAAACCAAGAAATGACCCCAAGGAGAAAACCCATGAAGCAAGGAATTCATCCGGATTACGTCGAGTGCGTCGTGAAGTGCAGCTGCGGCAACACCTTCACCACCCGCTCCACGAAGCCCGAGCTGAAGATCGACATCTGCAACGCTTGCCATCCTTTCTACACCGGCACCCAGAAGCTCATCGACACCGGTGGACGCGTCCAGCGCTTCGCCGATCGCTTCGGCTCCGCCAAGGACGTCGTGGCCGAGCGCGAGGCCGCCAAGAAGGCCGCGCGTGCCGCGAAGGTGGCCGAGGAAGAGGCCAAGCGCAAGGCTGAGCGTGAGGCGAAGGCCGCCAAGAAGGCCGAGCGCGCCGCCGCTTACGCTGCCAAGGCCGCCGAGGAGGCCGCTAAGGTCGTCGAGGAGCCTGCTGTCGAGGAAGCCGCTGAGGCTGCCGTCGAGGAGAGCGCCGAGGCGTAGGGCATCGCTTTCGCGATTCCGAGAGCCGCATCCCGTTCGGGGTGCGGCTTTTTTGCGTTAACGTCGCGGAAACATCCTTCGTTATAATAATGCGCGTCGTTCAATCGAGGAGGTGTTCCATGGTTACCAACCCCGAACAAGATTTCGTCTTGAAGACGGTCAAGAGCCGTGATGTTCATTTCGTTCGCTTCTGGTTCACCGACGTGCTCGGCAACATGAAGTCGTTCGCCGTGGTGCCGGGTGAGCTCGAGAACGCGCTCACGGACGGCATGGGGTTCGACGGCAGCTGCATCGAGGGCTTCTCGAAGGCGCAGGAGTCGGACATGCTCGCCTTCCCCGATCCTTCGACGTTCCAGGTCTTGCCGTGGCGTCCTCAGGCCAATGCGGTGGCGCGTATGTTCTGCGATGTCAAGACCCCCGACGGCGATCCTTTCGAGGGTGATCCGCGCCGGGTGCTCGAGCGCATGGTGCAGAAGGCTGCTGATGCGGGTTACGTGTTCAACGTGGGACCCGAGCTGGAGTTCTTCTACTTCAAGGATTCGCACGGCACCGAGGTGCTCGACCGCGGTAGCTATTTCGACCTCACCTCGCTCGATTATGCAAGCGACCTGCGACGCGACACGGTTCTCACCCTCGAGAAGATGGGCATACCGGTTGAGTACTCGCATCACGAGATGGGTCCGTCCCAGCACGAGATCGACCTTCGTTATGCGGACGCGCTCTCTATGGCCGACGCGGTGATGACTTACAAGCTCGTCGTGAAGGAGATCGCCCTCAAGCACGGCGTTTACGCATCGTTCATGCCCAAGCCGATGAGCGACGCGCCCGGAAGCGGCATGCACGTCCATCAAAGCCTGTTCGATCTTGATGGAAACAACGCGTTTTTCGACGAGAACGATCCGTGGGGCTACAACCTCTCCGATGTCGCGAAGCGCTACATCGCGGGTCTTTTGAAGTACGCCCCCGAATTCTGCGTCATAACCAACCAGTATGTCAATTCATACAAGCGATTGACCAGCGGAAACGATGCCCCCACCTATCTTGCGTGGGCGAAGCGCAACCGCTCGACGCTCGTGCGCGTGCCCGGATACCGACCTCAGCGGAAAGACGCCTGTCGCGTCGAATTGCGCAACCCCGACCCTGCGGCCAACCCTTACCTCGCCTTCGCGGTCATGCTGGCCGCCGGATTGCGCGGTATTCGCGACGAGCTCGAGCTTCAGCCTCCTGAAGAGGGCCTCGATTTGTTCGGCCTCTCGCGTCAGGAGCTGCGCGATCGCGGCATCGGCACCTTGCCCGAATCGCTCGGGGAGGCGGTTGAGATCTTCGCGGAGAGCGAGCTGATGCGTGAGACGCTCGGCGATCATATCCATAGTTACATCGTGTCCACTAAACGTGCGGAGTGGAACGAGTACCAAGGCGTCGTCTCGCCCTGGGAGATCGATCGTTGTCTGGCGGTGCTGTGATGAAGAGCAAGACGGTCATCTTCATCGCGGATAGCCTCGATAACGCCCATAAATTCCAGCAGGTTCTCTCCGGTCTCGACGTTAACGTCGCCGCAGGCTCATCCGCTCAGTTCAAGAAGCTTCTGACGCAGCATCCCGAGCATGATCTGGTCATTTACGAAGCGCGGGGAGACGCGCTCGATACGGTCGCCCAAGCGGAGGCCCTCGTCATCGAGGAGGGTTCTTCGCCTATGCTCATCATCGTCAACGAAGGGCAGCTCGCCGATTTCAGGCTTCCCGTTCAGATAAAAGCGGATTTCGTCGTCCATGGAGCCAGTCCGACCGAGTGCGCCGTGCGCATCGGCCAGCTTCTGTGGCCGGGTAGCGAGGCGACGTCGAGCGATGTCATCGTCGTTGACGATATGACCATCAACCTGGCGACGTATCAGGTGAAGGTCAACGATGAGCCGCTTGACTTCACGTATCTCGAGTACGCGCTTCTGGCTTTTCTCGTCACGCATCCGGGGCGTACGTACTCGCGCGACGCTTTGCTGCGGCGCGTGTGGGGCTTCGACTACTACGGCGGCTCGCGCACGGTCGACGTGCACGTGCGACGCGTTCGCGCGAAGCTCGGGCCCGAGCTCGCTCAGCGGCTCGAGACGGTGCGCGGCGTCGGCTATCTGTGGAACGCGTGATCGGGCACGCGGGACTTTGACGCTTTGGACGCCCTCCGGTGACGGAGGGCGTTTTCGTTTCCCGGCTCCAAGTCGGCTTCGCGCCGTCGGGCGCAATGCGCCGGGGCGCTCGCACCGCTTGCGCGCATCCGCCTGCGAGCGGACGTGCGAGAGGCCTTGAGAGCGTTTCCGGAGACTCGCGCGAGCGCTCCGCGGGCGGAAGCGCCGTGCGCTATACTGGCTTCTCGAACAGACCGAGAAGGGATTGCCCATGTCAAAGAAGATCGCCGTCATCGACGGTAATTCGTTGATGCACCGTGCTTATCACGCCATCCAGACGCCCATGTCCGCGGCGGACGGCACTCCCACCAACGCGGTGTTCGGCTTCATGTCGATGTTCCTCAAGTTCATCGAGCTCGCTTCACCCGATGCGGTCGTGTGCGCTTTCGACGCCGGCAAGCCGCAGTTCCGCATAGCCGAGCTCGAGTCGTACAAAGCGCAGCGCCCTCCCATGGACGACGACCTGCGCGTTCAGTTCCCGGTGATGGAGGAGCTGCTTGCCGCCATGAACGTTCCCGTGGTGAAGGTGAAGGGCTGGGAGGGCGATGACATTCTCGGCACCATCGCCGCGCGTGACGAAGAGCTCGGGTTTGAGACGCTGCTCGTCACCGGCGACAAAGACGCCTACCAGCTCGCAAGCGATCTCACGCGCATCGTCACCACGAAGAAGGGCATCACCGATGTGACGATCTACGGTCCCGAGGAGGTCGTCGAACGCTACGGGGTGTCGCCCGAGCAGTTCCCCGATTTCCTCGGTTTGATGGGGGATTCCTCCGACAACATCCCCGGCGTGCCCGGCATCGGCGCGAAGACCGCCGCGAAGCTGCTTCAGCGTTTCGGGTCGATGCAGGGCATATACGACAATCTCGATCAGCTCAAAGGCAAGCAGCTCGAGAATCTGCGCGACAACCGCGATGCGGCTCTTTTGAGCCGGCGCATCGCCACCATCGTGACCGATCTCGACTTCCCGCTCGATCTCGAGGGCGCGGCGTTCCCCTCGTTCGAGCCCGAGGTCGTCTCCGAGGCGTTCGGGAAATACGCGCTTTCCAGTTCCCTCTCGCGTGTGCTGAAGCTCGTGGGAGCGGAGGCGTCCCGCCCTTCTGCCGCGCTCGCGATCGAGCCTGTGTGCGAGGGGGACCGGGGCGAAGCTCTCGTCGATGCGGCCCTCGCCGCCGGCGAGCTGATCGGCGTTTCCTTCGTCGAACCTGATCAGGCGTCCCTTTTCGATCCAGGTATCACGGGGACGTTCAGCACGTCGCGGGGCACGGCGCTGCTTGCAGGCGACGAGGCGCTGGGGTTGTTCGCGCGGGTCGTTGCCGAAGGCCGCTTCGCCGCGCTCGATGTGAAGGAGTCGCTCCATCGCATCTTCCCGCGCGATTCGAGCGAGGACGCGCTCGTCGATGAGGATGCGCTTTTCTCCCTGCGCTGCTTCGACGTGGGGCTTGCCGCCTACGTTTTGAACTCTTCGGCTGCGTCCTACACCTGCGAGCAGCTGTGCGAGGCTCATCTCGGCGCCGCGTTCCCCGAGGTGGAATCCGTCGAGGAGCGCGCTTGCGCTCAGGCGGCGTGTGTGCGCGAGCTTGCGACGCGTTTGCAGAAAGCGCTTGACGAAGACGGCAGCGCCGAGGTGTACGAGAAGATCGACCTCCCCCTCGTCGCGGTGCTCGCCTGCATGGAGCGCACCGGCGCCGCCATCGACGCCGCCTCCCTCGCGGTTTTGGGCGAGGGCGCGCAACGTGAGCTCGGCGAGATCTCCTCGAGCATCTACGAGCTGGCGGGGGAGGAGTTCAACATCGACTCCCCCAAGCAGCTCGCGCGCATTCTGTTCGAGGTGATCGGCCTCACGCCGACGAAGAAGACGCAGCGGGGTTACTCCACGGATGCGAGCGTGCTTAAAGAGCTGTCGAAGGTTCACGACCTGCCCGCACTCGTCATTCGCTATCGCGAGCTGGCGAAGATCAAGTCGACCTACATCGACGCGCTGCCCCGTTTGCGCGCGGGCGACGGCTTTTTGCACACGCGGTTCAACGAAACGGTCACCACCACGGGGCGTTTGTCCTCGTCCGACCCGAACCTGCAGAACATCCCCGTCCGCACGGAGTTCGGGCGCAGGATCCGGGGGTGTTTCACGCCGCTGCGCGAGGGCTCGGTGTTTCTTTCGGCGGACTACTCTCAGATCGAGCTGCGCTTGCTCGCCCACCTTTCCGGCGACGAGCACCTCGTGGCGGCGTTCAACTCGGGGGCGGACTTCCACGCCTCCACGGCTGCGCGCGTGTTCGGCGTGCCCATCGAGGAGGTCACGCCCGAGCTTCGCAGCCGTGCCAAGGCCGTCAACTTCGGCATCGTCTACGGTCAGCAGGCGTTCGGGCTCTCGCAGAGCCTCGATATACCCTTCGGCGAGGCGCGCGATATGATCGAGCGTTATTTCGAAGCGTACCCCGGCGTCCGCGCGTACCTTGACGAGGTGGTGGCGCAGGCTAAGGAGACGGGTTTCGCCAGCACGATGTTCGGGCGGAAGCGCCATATCCCCGAGCTTCGCGCCAAAAACGCCCAGCAGCGCGGCTTCGGGGAGCGCACCGCGATGAACCACCCCATGCAGGGAAGCGCGGCCGACATCATCAAACTCGCCATGGTCGAGGTCATGCGCAGGCTTCGCGCCGACGGGTTCTCCGCGCAGCTCATGATCCAGGTTCACGACGAACTTGACTTCTCGGTGCCCGCCGAGGAGGTGGAATCCCTCGCGGCGATGGTGCGCGAGGTGATGGAGGGCGTCGTCGAGTTGAAGGTGCCTTTGGTGGTCGACGCGTCCTGGGGCTCCACCTGGGCCGAAGCTCATTAGAACTGAGCTCGCTGCGCGTCGCGGGTCCGTCCGCCCCGGTGCGGGGGCCGGGGCGCCGCTTGCTGCGGCGCCGGTCGACCGCAGTCGGGTCGGGTGCCCGGCGGGTTGATGCGAAAGCGCGTGTCCGACGGTCGCCTCGAGCCATGTTTCTCGTACGTGACGTCTTTGCACGAGCGCTTGACAAACCATAGTAAAAAACTAGGATTTAATGCGTTCAGCAATCGCAAGCACGACGCGCGCGGCGCGTATCGTGCGAGAGGAAGGGATTTTCATGACCGTTCATGCAAGCGTTTCCGAACTCATCGGAGGCACGCCCCTCGTAGAGCTTACGAATTACGAGCGCAACAACCGGCTTCCCGCGCGCATCGTGGCGAAGGTCGAGTCGTTCAACCCCGGTGGTTCGGTGAAAGACCGCGTTGCGAAGGCCATGATCGACGATGCGTTCGCGACGGGGCGCATCAATGGGGACACGGTGCTGATCGAGCCGACCTCCGGCAACACGGGGATAGGCCTGGCCGCCATCGCCGCCGCGCGCGGCATGCGCCTCATCATCACGATGCCCGACACCATGTCGCTCGAGCGCCGCAACCTCATGCGCGCGTACGGCGCCGAGCTGGTCTTGACCGACGGGTCGCTCGGCATGAAGGGGGCCATCGCGCGCGCCGACGAGCTTGCGGCGGAGATCCCGAACTCGTTCATACCCGGGCAGTTCGTCAACCCGGCCAACCCCGCCGTGCATCGCATTACGACCGGCCCCGAGATCTGGAGGGACACCGAGGGCGACATCGACATCTTCGTCGCGGGCGTCGGCACGGGCGGCACCTTGTCGGGCGCGGGATCGTATCTCAAGGAGCGCAACCCCGGCATCACGGTGGTCGCGGTGGAGCCTGCCGGCTCTCCCGTGCTGAGCGAGGGTCGATCGGGGTCGCACGGCATCCAGGGCATCGGCGCCGGCTTCGTTCCCGACACGCTCGACACCTCGGTGTATGACGAGGTCGTAACCATAGAGAACGAGGAGGCGTTCGCGGCGGGGCGCGAGCTCGCGGCGCGTGACGGTTTGCTGGTGGGCATCTCCTCGGGCGCGGCCGTCGCGGCGGCGACGAAGCTTGCGAGAAGGCCGGAAAACGAGGGGAAGACCATCGTCGTCGTTCTGCCTGACACCGGCGAGCGGTATCTTTCGACGAAGATGTTCGATTTCTCGTAAAGCCGAGCGGTCGGCTTGCGGAGCAAGAGAGTCGTTCGAAAGATCGATGGAGGGATAACCTGAAGTTCGTTTGGAGGGAGGGGCCGTGCTCGTATCGACGAAAGGGCGCTACGCCTTGCGCCTTGCCGTGGACGTGGCTCGCCATGAGGATGAGGGAAACGTCACGTTGCGCGAGGTGTCCGAGCGCGAGGGCATCTCGCTGAAATACCTCGAGCAGCTTGCGCGGGATCTAGTGCGCGCGGGCGTGTTCCGCGGCGTTCGCGGCAAGGGCGGGGGTTACTCCCTCGCCCGCGAATGCGCCGACGTGACGGCGGGGGACGTGCTTCGCGCGGTCGAGGGGGACACGGCTCCCGTGGCGTGCCTCGAGCTCGAACGCGGCGGGTGCCCGCGCGCGAAGGGCTGCTCGACCGTGCGTTTCTGGAGCGGGCTCGACGAGGTCATCGAACGCTACGTCGACGGCGTGAGCTTGGCCGATCTGGCGGCGGGAGATGCTTCGGCTTTCGATTTCGGTCGCTTTGCCTCATCTTCGATCTGATCAACTTGCAATCGAAAAACCCTTGACGGACGATGCTTGCGCCGGTAAGATGCTACCTTGCGTTTAGTCACATTCAAGGAGATACATACATGTACGCAATCGTGAAAACCGGCGGCAAGCAGTACAAGGTTGCCCCTGGTGACAAAATCAACATCGAGAAGCTCGACGTCGAGCCCGGCGAGAACGTCGAGCTCGAGGCCATCTGCGTCGTCGACGGCGAGAAAGTCGAGGCCGATCCCGCGAAGGCGGCCGAGACCAAGGTCGTCGCCAAGGTTCTTGAGCAGTTCAAGGGCGAGAAGCAGCTGGTCTTCAAGTTCAAGAAGCGCAAGAATTACAAGAAGCTGCGCGGTCATCGCCAGCAGCTGACGCGCGTTCAGATCGTTTCCGTCGGCTCCGCAACCGCCGAGTAGTGCAAGGGAGGGAAATCACATGGCACACAAGAAAGGCTTAGGCTCCACCCGTAACGGCCGCGACTCCCATTCCAAGCGTCTCGGCGTCAAGAAGTTCGCAGGCGAGTCCATCAAGACCGGCCAGATCATCGTCCGCCAGCGCGGCACCCACTTCCATCCGGGTGAGAACGTCGGCCGTGGCAAGGACGACACGCTGTTCGCTCTGTGCGACGGCACGCTCGAGTTCACGCGCGGCGTCAAGCGCAGGATTCACGTTCGTCCTCAGGCGTAACGGCGCCTCGGCGAGCAGATTCATCGCTTCGTGATCAAGGTGCTCCCTGCAAAGCCAGGGGGCACCTTTTCTATTATCAGCCGATTATTTCGCGCCGATCGGGGTGCAGCGCCTGCGAGCGGGCGGACGTTGCCAGGAGCGAGTCGGCTATGATGGTGCAAATCGATTCGAAAGAGGAACCATGTTCATCGACAAAGTGCGTATCAACGTGAAGGGCGGCGACGGCGGCGCGGGCTGCATGTCGTTTCGCCGCGAGGCCCATGTGCCCAAAGGCGGGCCTGACGGCGGCGACGGCGGCAACGGCGGCAATGTGGTCGTCGTCGCCGATGCGAGCGTCTCGTCCCTCATCGAGTACCGTTTCAAGCATCATTTCAGGGCCGAGCGCGGCACGCACGGACGCGGTTCGCGCATGCACGGCGCCCAGGGCGAGGATCTTGTTCTGAAGGTTCCCGTCGGGACGGTCATACACGAGTACTCCGAGGAGACGAAGGAGCGCGGTGAGCTTATCGCCGACCTGACTCACGACGGCGAGCGCGTCGTCGTCGCGCGTGGCGGCACGGGGGGTCGCGGCAACATCCACTTCGTCACCTCGACGCGCCGCGCCCCCGCCTTCGCCGAGCTCGGCGAGCCCGCCCAGGAGGGATGGATCGAACTCGAGATGAAGCTCATGGCCGACGCGGCGCTTGTGGGCATGCCGTCTGCGGGCAAGTCATCGCTCATCGCGAAGATGAGCGCCGCGCGCCCGAAAATCGCCGATTACCCGTTCACGACGCTCGTTCCCAACCTCGGCGTGGCCACGAGCGGGGACTTGAGCTTCGTTGTCGCCGATATTCCCGGCCTTATCGAGGGGGCGCATGAGGGGCGCGGCCTCGGGCATGAGTTCTTACGCCACATCGAGCGCACGGCCCTCATCGTCCACGTGGTCGACCTCACGGGCGACTGGGAGGGCCGCGACCCTCTCGAGGATTACGAGGTCATCAATCGCGAGCTTGCCCTGTACGCCGACGAGCTCGCCGCACGTCCGCGAATCGTGGTGGCGAACAAGATCGACGTCGCGGGCACCGAGGAGGTTGTGGAGAAGCTCGCCGAGCGCGTGCGGCTCGACTCCATCGCGGCTGCGGGGGGCGACGAGTTCGTTGAAAGCCCCGTCGACCCCAAGCTGTATCGCATCAGCGCGCTGACGGGCGCCGGCGTGGATTCCCTTAAGGCGGCCATCGCCTCGAAGGTGCACAGGCTGCGCGAGGAAGCGCGTGAGATCGCGTCCGCCGAGATCCAGTACGATCACATCTGGGAGCATAAGCGCGAGGAGCGCGACCGTCGCTTCATCGTGGTCAAGGAGGGCGAGGGCGTCTTCCGCGTTACAGGCGGCCAGGTCGAGCGCATGGTGGTCCAGACCGACTGGGAAAACGAAGAGGCCATCACCTTCCTGCAGCATCGCATGAAACGGCTCGGCGTTGACGAGGCGCTTCTGCGCGCGGGCGCCGTCGACGGCGACGAAATCCGCATCGTGGGCCGCTCTTTCGAGTACGAGTCGCCGATCGGTCACGTCGACGTGTACCAGGAACTCGACTTGTAGGAGGGTTGCGAGATGACGCGCGGGAACGAATCACGTCGCTTGGTGGTGAAGATCGGCTCGTCGACCCTCACCACCTCGGAGAGCTCCATCGACTACGCTTACCTCGCCGGCCTCGCCGAGCAGATCGCGGCCGTCCGCGCTGCCGGATGGCAGCCGGTCATCGTGACCTCCGCCGCCATCGCGTGCGGCCTCGAGGCCCTCGGCATCGCCAAGCGGCCTTCCGACATGCCGAGCCTGCAGGCGGCGGCGTCGGTCGGGCAGAGCGTGCTGTCGGCGGCCTACGCCAACGCCTTCGCAGCGCACGGCATGACCACTTCGGTCGTGCTCCTCACCCGCCGGGACACGGCGGACCGCACGGCCTACCTTCATGCGCGCGACACGCTCGGCCGCCTGCTCGAGCTCGGCGTCGTTCCCGTGGTGAACGAGAACGACACGGTGTCGGTCGAGCAGATCCGCTTCGGCGACAACGACACGCTCGCCGCGTTGGTGGCATGCCTGATAGACGCGGATCTCATGGTGATTCTCTCCGACATCGAGGGCCTCTACGACGCGAACCCGCGACGGGACGAGAGCGCGCGTCTGATCGAGGTGGTCGAGCGCATCGATCGCGACGTGATGGCGGTGGCGGGCGAAGCCGGTTCGACGGTCGGCTCGGGCGGCATGATCACCAAGATCAAAGCGGCTCGTGTGCTCATGGCAGCCGGCATTCCCATGGTCATATGCCATGGGCGTAGGGACGACGCGATCGTCGACGCCGCTGCCGGCAAGTCGGTCGGAACGCTGTTCGTGGCCCGCGAGAAGGTTCATGAGATCACGCCGCGCAAGCTCTGGATCGCGCTCGGCGACGCCGCTCGGGGCGCGGTGGTCATCGACGAGGGAGCTCGCTCGGCGCTCGTCGGGCGGGGTAGCTCGCTTCTCTGCGTCGGCGTCACGTGCGTCGAGGGGCGCTTCGACGCCGACGACATCATCGACATCAAAGACGAAGAGGGCGTCGTGGTTGCTCGCGGTAAGGTGGCGTTCTCAAGCGATGAGGCGGAGCTCGCCCGCGGGCGTTCTCGGGAGGATCTCGAGCGCAATCGGCTGCTCGCCCCTCTTGCCGAGCGCGCGCTCGTGCATCGGGACGAGCTCATCGTGTTCGAATGAGGGCATTCGCGCGCGGCGGCCTCACGTGTCTCGCAGCGCGCAACGCATCGGTGTCGTGCGGGTAGGAAGAGGTCTGCCGCGCCGACTGAAGGGAAGGTGTTTCATGGGCGTTGAGGATCAGGTGAGGGCGCTCGCCGAGCGGGCGAAGAACGCGAGCACGGTCTTGGGTGCCGCGAGCGCGCGAGAACGCGACGACGCGCTTCTCGCTATGGCACGGGCGTTGCGCGCGCACGCGGACGGTATCGTGGAGGCGAACGCGCGCGATATGGACGCCGCGCGCGAGGCGGGGACGAGCGACGCGCTGCTCGATCGTCTCATGCTCGACGAGGCCCGCGTCGGCGCTATGGCGGATGCTTTGGAGGAGCTGGTCGCGCTGCCCGATCCCCTCGGCAAAACCCAGGCGTCCTCGACGCTGTACAACGGCATCGAGCTCACGCGCGTCAGCGTGCCGCTCGGGGTTGTGGCGGTGGTCTACGAGGCCCGACCGAACGTCACCGCCGACGCGGCGGGTATTTGCCTGAAGTCGGGCAACGCCGTCGTCTTGCGCGGAGGCAGCCTCGCGGCCCGCTCGAACGAGGCCGTCGCGCGGGTTCTCGCCGAGGCGGTCGCCTCGGTCGGGCTTCCCGCCGACGCGGTGTGCGCCATCACCTCGACCGATCGCGCGGCAACCGATGCCCTCATGCAGCTTCACGGCGTCGTCGACGTGCTCATCCCGCGTGGAGGGGCGGGTCTGATTCGCCATTGCGTCGAGTGCTCGAAGGTTCCCGTCATCGAGACGGGAACCGGCAACTGCCACGTGTACGTGCACGAAAGCGCCGAGCTTCCCATGGCCCACGACATCGTCATGAACGCGAAGTGCCGTCGTTTCGGGGTGTGCAACGCGGCCGAGACGCTGCTCGTCGATCGCGCGATAGCCGATGAGTTCCTTCCTTCGATGCTGGCCGATCTGTCCCGTGCGGGCGTGTTGCTGCATTGCGACGACGTCGCGTTCTCCATCGCCTCGGGTGAAATCTCGGCATCGCATTGCGTGCGTGCGACGGATGCGGATTGGGAGACCGAGTATCTTGGCCCCGAGATCGCGGTCAAATGCGTCGAAGGGGTCGATGAGGCCATCGAGCACGTCAACCGTTACGGGACGCGCCATTCGGAGGCGATCGTGGGAACCGATGAGGAGGCGGTCGAGCGGTTCTTGTCGCGCGTCGACGCCGCCGCCGTTTACGCGAACGCATCGACCGCCTTCACGGATGGGGGGCAGTTCGGCCTTGGCGCGGAAATCGGCATCTCGACCCAGAAGCTCCACGCGCGTGGGCCGTTTGCCCTCGAGGCGCTCACATCGTACAAGTACGTGCTGCGGGGCGCGGGGCAGGTGCGCGCGTAGTGGTGGGCTCTGCCGCGTACGGCGGCATAGGCGTCCGCCGCACGCCCGTCGTGTGCGAGCGCTTCGACGATCTTGGCTTCGACGGAGGTCCGAGGAGGCTCGGCATCATGGGGGGTACCTTCGACCCGATTCATATCGGGCATCTGGCGTGCGCCGAGCAGGCGCGCGAGGCCTTCGGGCTCGATGCGGTGGTGTTCGTCCCCGCGGGGCTTCCCTCGTTCAAACGGGATCGCGATATCGCGCCGGCATCCGACAGGCTCGCCATGTGCGAGCTCGCGGTGCGTTCGAACCCGTTTTTCGACGCGAGCGATATCGAGGTGCGACGCGAAGGCGTCACGTACTCGGTCGAGACCATGCGCGTTATCAGGGGCCATTACCCCGATAACGTCGAGCTGTTCTTCATCACGGGCGCCGACGCCATCTTGTCGATCACCCGTTGGCGCGACGCCGCGGAGCTTGCCACCCTCGTGAGGTTCATCGCGGTGACGCGTCCCGGCTTCGCCATCGATGACGCGTTCAAAGACGAGCTCGCGCGCTTGGGGCCCTACCGGGTCGATTACCTTGAGACGACGGCGCTCTCCGTGTCGTCGAGCTCTTTACGCGAGAGGGTTGCACGGGGTCTGTCCCTGCGCTATCTTACGACGCCCGAGGTTTGCAAGTACATCGATCGGGAAGGGCTGTACCGTTGAGTCGGGCGGCCGCAGATGAGGAGGGATCTCCCATGGATGACGTGCTCGGCGATGAGTTTGTCGAGAAGATGCGCGCCGAGCTGCGCGGGCGCGTGAGCGGAAAGCGCCTGAGACATATCGAGGGCGTCGCGCGGGCCGCCGAGATGCTCGCGGAAACGTACGGCGTTGATCGGCGTCGCGCGCGCTTGGCGGGGCTTCTTCACGATTGGGACAAGGGCTACGACGACGAGGGCATCCGCGCGCGCGTCGGCGAGCTCGGCCTTACGGGGACCATCGATCCGTGGGTGGTCGAGAACATGCCCCAGGTCCTGCATGGCATGACGGCCGCCGCCGCGCTCGCCCGCGCGTACCCTGCCATCCCTGCCGACGTCATCCAGGCGATCGACCGGCATACCACCGCCGCGGTCGACATGACGCCGCTTGACATGGTCGCCTACATCGCCGACGCCATCGAAGAGGGGCGTAAGTTCGGCCGAATCGACGAGCTTCGCGCCGCCGTCGGCAAGGTCGATCTCGAGGAGCTGTTCTTCGAAACCTACGGATATTGGGTGTTTCTGCTTCTCGAGCGCCGCAGGCAGCTTCATCCTGCTACGATTACCGTATGGAATGCATATGCGGCGAAAGCTGCCGCACGGAAAGGAAAGCAATGACCGACAAAATCGCCGAACAGGCCGCGTTCTCGCGCAAGTGCGCCATCATCGCCGCCCGCGCCGCTGATGAGAAGAAGGCAACCGACATCATGGTGCAGGAGGTGCGCGAGCTCATCGGCGTCACCGATTACTTCGTCATCGTGACCGCCTCGAACAGCCGTCAAGTCGATGCCATCATCGACGAGATCGAGGAGAAGCTGCGCGATGACGCGCAGATCAAGCCGCTCCATCGCGAGGTCTCCCGCGACGGCTCTTGGTCGCTTCTCGACTACGGCGACATCGTCGTGCACGTGTTCCAGCCTGAGACGCGCGAATACTACCGCCTCGAGGCCCTGTGGAACGATGCGCCGGTGGTCGATCTCGCAGCCGAGGCCGGCCTTGACGATCTTCGTTACTCCGACCGCATCGCCAAGATGCTCGGAAGGCAGAGCGCCGAATAGGCATCCTTGCGCGAGCGGGAACCACCGTCGCCGAACGACCGCCCCGTCGCGTCCTCGCCGAGGACGCAGTCGGGGCGGTTTTGTACTTCAAGAGCGTTATCGCAGATGAAGTACGTGATTTTGCACCCAGTCCTTCCTTTGTACCCGGGGGTAGCTCGTTTGCGCGTCGCGATTCGTCGTTTTAGCATTTCGAAGCCCGGGAAAGATCGCGCCTCCGGTTGGAGGGGGATGTCGTTATGCCGCGATACATGGAGAGCAGCTGTTGCAGGGGGCGCCGGCCCTCGGGGGTGTTCGGAAGGCGCCGCTACCCTCGGCCCGACCTCGTCGCCCGTCTTCTGAGGGATCGTCGGGTCGCGCGCATCATCGCGGCTCCGTCAGGGTTCGGCAAGAGCTGCTTGGCGTTCGAGTACGCCGACGTCGTGTTCGGGTTCCAGCGCACGTTCTGGATCAACGCGCGCTCCCCCTGCTTTCTGCGCGATCTCGACGCCGGGGTGCTTCTCGGTCAGATGCTCGAGGTGGATCGCGATGCGGCTCTCGTGGTGTTCGAGGACGTGCCCGTGCTCGACCCCGACCGATCTGCCGCGTTCGCCTCCCTTGTCGACGAGCTGCTTAAACGCGAGATCGAGGTCGTCGCGACGTGCGTTCCCTCGGCGAAAGCGTGCGTGCGCGCTCAGCGGGATTGCATGATGCTCTCGGGTCGGGATCTTCTCCTCGGGGAAGATGAGGCGGAGCTTGCCCGGGAGGCGGGTGTCGGGGCGTCGCCTCGCGTCGGGTCGCTGCCGGCAGAGCGGGTCGCGTGCTTGTGCTGGGCCGACGATGGCGTCGAGAGGATGCTCGAAGGTCTTGCCCGTGAAGAGCTTCCCGGCGATGTGCGTCTGTTCATGCTGGTCTTTCTCGCTGCGCAATCGGGGACGTTCGACGATGTGGCGGGCTTGACGTGCGCGGAGCGGTTCGACGAGGTGGCGGGCATCATCGAACGCGGTTACCCCATGTTCGGGGTCGACGTCCGATCCCGAGTGTTCGCTGCGGTTCGCGTCGGGGTTGACGGCCTTGCCCGCATCTTCTCGGCGTGGGCTGACGGACTCGCCTCCTCGGCGGGAGAGCGCGGCGAGGAGGAGGTGTGCGGGCGCATCGCCGATGTCGTGATGCGCACGAGCGGGTCTCGTCGCGCCTGCGCGCTCATGGGCGCCGTGTCGTCGCGAGCCGCAGTCGGATCGTGGCTCGCGCGCAGGGGCTGGAACGTCGTCTTCTCGGGCGACGCCGCGGCTTTTCTCGATCTTCGCGAATCGGCGCCGCGGTCTTCGGCGGGGCGCAGGGACACGCTCGCGGCCATGGGCGCGTGGGCGTGCGCTATGGCGGGCGACGAGCAGCGGGCGGATGAGTGCGCGCGACTCGTCATGCGGTCGCGCTGCTCGGACGACGCCGTCCGCGTTAAGGCGTGCCTCGCCCTGGTCTCCTCCGACGACGACTCGCTGAGGTCGCGGGTCCAAAGCGTTCTGCTCGAGCAGCTCTTGCCCCCGTCTTGCGAGGGGGAGCCCCCTAAAAGGCCGCAGACCCTGCGATCCGATGACGTCATCGCCTGGCCCTGGCTTGTCGAAACGCTGCTTTCCCTCGACGGGGGGATCGAGCGCGCGTGCGTCCTGTGGGAGTCGTACCTTCCCGCGGGACCGCCCGAGCGCGCGGCCCTTCTGCTCTCGGCGTCTTGGGTGATGCGTGAGATCGCGCGGCGCGCCGGCGCCGGAGAGGCGGCTTCGGAGGCGCCTTGCGAGACGCGCGCGTCTGCGCGGGATGCGCGTGATCGCCTCGCCGCCGGCGTCGCGCGGCTTGTCGGCGCCGCGTATCGCGACGAGGGGCTCGGCTGGTGCGCGCTTGCCGCCTGGCGCGCGACGGGGCGGGGTTTCACGGTCGACGACGCCGCTGCAAGCGGCGTGCCTGCGGATGCCCTCACCCGACTGGCGGAGCTTGACGTGCGGCTTGCGCGAAAACCCGCATCCCTCGAGCGATCTGCCTCATCGCGTCCGTTCGGTCGCGCCGGGTGCTCATCCGACGTTTCGGGGGAGGGGGAGGTGCGGGCCGTCGTCTCTTCCGCCGTGCCGATTCTTCACGTGTCGCTGTTCGGCGGTCTCGAGGTTCGGATCGGCGATACGCGCGTCGACGCGGACAGGCTCAACCGCAGCAAGTCCAAGGCGCTGCTCGCCATCCTCGCCATCGGGCGGGGGAGGGAGACGGCGCGCGACCGGCTTGCCGAGCTGCTGTGGCCCGCGAGCGACCCCGGCATCGCCCGGCGTAACTTTTACAGCGTGTTATCCCAGTTGAAGCGCGCGCTGTCCCTTGAGGACGGGTCGTGCCCGTATCTGACGACGACACGTGCAAGCTGCAGGCTGGACACGGGAAGCGTCGTGTGCGATTTAGACGAGTTCGAGAATCTGTGCAGATCGCTGATGTTCGGAGGAGAGGACGAGCGTCATTGGGAGCGATCCTACGCCGTGCTGCGAGAGCGTTTCGCGGAAGACCTCATGCCCGCCGAAGCGTCCGTCGACTACATCGCGCGGGCTCGGAGCCGCTGCCGCGTTCAGCTCGTCGACGCTCTCGTGGCCGCATCCGCGCGTTTAGGTGCGCAGGGGGAGCCGCGCGGAGCGCTGTGGTTCGCGCGCGAGGCCGTCAACCGGGACGCGTCGCGCGAGGACGCCTACGTTGCCCTGATGGAGGCGCAGATCGCCTCAGGTCAACGAGCGGCCGCCATCGACGCGTACTTCGCCTGCCGGCGCTACCTTTCCGAGGAACTCGGGATCGACCCGTCTCCGCGCATCGTCGAGTTGTACCGATCGGTCATCGAGACGGAGGCGGCCTTCATCTGATCGCATCAGATCGGCGCCTGCTCGGAAGTTGAATCGCGAAGTCGGCCGAAGACCTTGGTTTCAATCGCCGTTTCCGCAGGCGTCTGATCTGTCATCGCTCGCACGCCGCCTTCTGTGTGGAATTCCTCTGCGGGGGTTCGCCCTGTATTAGAATGAAAAAACTTGCGGACTCGCCCGACGCGTCGCACCGGGCGAGCGTTCGCGCGTCGCCAAGAAGAGAAAGCGATACGTCCATGGGATTTCTTTCAAAGCTGCTGAGCTTCGGAGAGGGGAAGCAGCTTAAAACATACGAGAGCATCGTCGATCGCATCAACGCGCTCGAGCCGGAGATGCAAAACCGCTCCGACGAGGAGCTCGCCGCGCTCACCGAGCGTTTTCGCGCGCGTTACCGCGACGGGGAGACGCTCGACGACCTTCTGCCCGAGGCGTTCGCCGCCGTTCGCGAGGCGAGCGTGCGCACCATCGGACTGCGTCACTTCGACGTTCAGCTCATCGGCGGCATCGCGCTGCATCACGGGCAGATCGCCGAGATGAAAACGGGCGAGGGCAAGACGCTCGTCTCGACGCTCGCGGGCTACCTCAACGCCATCCCCGGCGACAACGTGCACATCGTCACGGTGAACGATTACCTCGCCCGCCGCGACTCCGAGTGGATGGGGCGCATCTATCGATTCCTCGGCATGAAGGTCGGCCTCATTCAAAACGGCATGAACCCGGCTGCGAAGAAGCCCGCCTATCAGGCCGATGTGACTTACGGCACCAACTCCGAGTTCGGCTTCGACTACCTGCGCGACAACATGGTCACGCGCCCCGAGAACCGCGTGCAGCGCGGTCATCATTTCGCCATCGTCGACGAGGTCGACTCCATCCTCATCGACGAGGCGCGCACACCTCTCATCATCTCGGGCGCCGGCACCCAGGCGGCGGGCACGTACAAACGGTTCGCCGCGGTCATGCCCGGCCTCGTCGAGGGCGTCGACTTCGACATGGACGAGGCGAAGCGTACCATCAACGCCACCGAGAGCGGTCTGGTGAAGATCGAGTCCATGCTCGGCATCGACAACATCTACGCCGACCCGTCCGGGCAGTTGGCCAACCACCTGCAGCAGGCCTTGAAGGCGCAGTTCCTCTTTCATCGCGATCAGCAATACGTCGTCGTCGACGGCGAGGTCAAGATCGTCGACGAGTTCACGGGCCGTATCATGGAGGGTCGTCGCTACTCCGAGGGCCTCCACCAGGCTATCGAGGCGAAGGAGAACGTGCGCGTTCGCGAGGAGAACCAGACGCTTGCGACCATCACGCTGCAGAACTACTTCCGCCTTTACGAGAAGCTCTCGGGCATGACGGGCACCGCCATGACCGAGGACGCGGAGTTTCGCCAGATCTACAATCTGCCGGTCATGTCCATCCCGCCGAACAAGCCGGTTATCCGCAAGGACGAGAACGACCTGGTGTATCGCACCGTTCAGGCGAAGTTCAACGCCGTGGCGGACGATATCGCCGCGCGTCACGCAACCGGTCAGCCCTGCTTGGTGGGCACGGTCTCCATCGAGAACTCCGAACGCCTCTCGCGCCTTCTCGACAAGCGCGGCATCAAGCACGAGACCTTGAACGCGAAGAATCACGAACGCGAGGCTCACATCGTCGCCCAGGCGGGTCGCGTCGGCTCGGTCACCATCGCCACGAACATGGCGGGCCGCGGCACCGACATCCTGCTCGGCGGCAACCCCGAGGTGCTCGCCGAGGATCTGCTGCGTGCCCGCGGCCTCGATCCGGATGCGCCCGAGTTCGACGCCGAGGGCAACCCGGTGGAGAACCGTCCTACCGATGAACAGCGCGCCTTGGCGTTTGCCGACGCGAAGAAGGTGTGCCTCGAGGAGCAGGAGCGCGTGCGCGCAGCGGGCGGTTTGTGCGTCATCGGCACCGAGCGTCACGAGTCGCGCCGTATCGACAACCAGCTGCGCGGCCGCGCGGGCCGTCAGGGCGACCCCGGCGTCACCCAGTTCTACCTTTCGCTTGAAGACGACCTCATGCGCCTGTTCGGCGGATCGAAGATGGATTCCATCGCCAACATGATGCAGAAGGCCGACATGTCCGACGACATGCCCATCCAGGCGTCGATGGTGTCGAAGTCCATCGAGAGCGCTCAGCGTCAGGTCGAGACCATGCACTTCTCCGCCCGCAAGAACGTGCTCGAGTACGACGACGTCATGAACTTGCAGCGCAAGGCCATCTACGAGGAGCGCAACGCCATCCTCGACGGCAAGGACGTCTCCGAGAGCATCCCCGAGATCATCGACGACTCGGTCGCGGCCATCGTCGCCGATTCGTGCCCCGAGCGTTCGACGAGCGACGAGTGGGATGTGAAGGCCATCGACCTTTGGGCCGCCAACATGACGGGCCGCACGAGCTTCTCGGTGGACGCGCTCGACCATGACGACGAATCCTCGGCGGTCGCCGAAGCCCTCGAGGAGTTCCTCGAAGAGGTGTACCGCGAGAAGGAGAGCACGCTCGGCGAGACCATGATGAAGCCGCTGTCCTCGCAGGTCATGTTGCGCATCATCGATACGCGCTGGATGGCTCATCTCCAGGAGATGGATTACCTCAAAACCGGCATCGGCCTGCGCGCGTTCGGCCAGCGCGATCCCCTGACCGAATACCGCGAGGAGGCATACGTCGCCTTCGAGAACCTGACTGCCACGATGTACGACGACTTCCTGCGCACGATCCTTCGCCTCGAGGTGGCCAAGAGCGCGCCCGCGCCCGAGTCCATCAACGCCGACGACCCGTTGACGCGCAAGATGAGCTACTCGTCGCCCGAGCAGGCCCTCGAGTCCTCCGGAGTCGCGGGGTCTCGCGCGGCTTCCCCCGCAGCGGCGGGTCGGGGGGCGGCGCCGAAGCCCGCGCCCGCCAAGCCGCAGACCTATGTCAAGGACAAAGACGATCCTTTCGCCACGGCGAAGCGCAACGACCCGTGCCCGTGCGGAAGCGGGAAGAAGTTCAAGAACTGCCACGGTAGGTGACCCGGGGGCGCTTTTGCGGAAGCGTGACGAGCGCGCTCCCATCGCGCGTGACGTCGCGTCCGCCTTTTGCTCCCCCCGTTGTCAACCGAACCGTTTGCGAGAAGGAACATGTCAGAAAAAGAGAACAAGGAACTCGATCAGCTCGCCGCTCGCGTGCGCGATGCGCACGCCTTCCTCCATATCGACGATAAGACCGCCGAGCTCGCGAAGCTCGACGCCCGGATCGCCGAGCCCGATTTCTGGAACGACGCCGCACGTGCGCAGTCCGTGTCCAAGCAGGCGTCGAACCTGCGCGCCGTCATCGCCGAGTACGGTGAGGCGGCGAGCTGCCTGGAGGACGCGCGCTGCGCCTGGGAACTTGCGGATGAGGACGCCGACCTTGCCGCGGAATGCGCCGATCTGCTCGACGCGCTTTCGCGCATGCTCGATGCCCTCGAGATCTCGTCGTGGTTCTCGGGCCGCTTCGACGCGGGTGACGCCATTGTGACGGTGAACCCGGGCCAGGGCGGTCTCGAGGCTCAGGACTGGACCGAGATGCTCTATCGCATCTACACGCGCTATGCGGACTCCAAGGGATGGAAGGTCGTCGACCTCGACGTCGTGCCCGGTACCGACGCGGTCGGTCTTGACAAGGCGACCGTCCAGATCGAGGGCCGCAACGCCTACGGCATGCTGAGAAGCGAGATCGGCGTGCACAGGCTCGTGCGCATCTCGCCGACCGACGATAAGAAGCGCCGTCACACGACGTTCGCGAGCGTCGAGGTCCTTCCCGTCTTACCCGACGACATCGAGGTCGACCTCAACCCCTCCGACGTCCGCGTCGACGTGTACCGTTCGAGCGGGCCGGGCGGTCAGTGCGTCAACACCACCGATTCCGCCGTGCGCCTCACGCACGAGCCCACGGGCATCGTGGTCACTTGCCAGAACGAGAAAAGCCAGCTTCAGAACAAGGAGGCCGCATTTCGCGTTCTGCGCGCGAAGCTCTACGAGATCGAGGAACGCAAGCGTCAGGAGGAGCTCGAGCAGCTGCGCGGCGAGCGCATGGAGAATTCCTTCGGGTCGCAGATCCGCAATTACGTGCTGTATCCCTACCAGCTCGTGAAGGATCTGCGCAGCGGGGTCGAGACCGGCAACGTCGACGCGGTTCTCGACGGAGATATCGAGCAGTTCGTCATCGGCTACCATAAATGGCGCGTCGCGAACTAACGCACGCGGCGATATCGCGCCGTGTAGACGGCGTGTGTTCGCCCGCCGCGCGCATCCTCGCGCCTGCGCGCTTTCGGCTATACGATATGATGTTCACGCATATGTTTTCTGAGAAAGGATGAGCATGGACGCAGGCTCCCTGGCAATTAAGGCGAACGAGATTCGCATAGACATCGTTTCGATGATCGCGGAGGCGGGAAGCGGTCATCCGGGCGGTTCGCTGTCGTGCGCCGACATCCTGACGGCGCTGTACTTCGGCGACGTGATGAAGCACGACCCCGCCGATCCGAAGATGGAGGGCAGGGATCGCTTCTTCCTCGCCAAAGGCCATGCGGCGCCGGCTTTGTACGCGACGCTCGCCCATGCGGGTTACTTCCCGCGCGAAGAGCTCTCCACCCTGCGCAAGCTCGGCTCTCGTCTCCAGGGCCACCCCGATTCGAGCCTCGTCCCCGGCGTCGAGGTGTCGACCGGCTCTCTCGGCCAGGGCCTGTCCATCGCCGCAGGTTGCGCGTGCGGCCTGCGTCTTTCAGGCGACGACGCGCGCGTGTTCGCCGTGCTCGGCGACGGTGAGTGCGAGGAGGGCCAGGTTTGGGAAGCGGCCATGTTCGCCGCCCATGAGAAGCTCGGCAACCTCATCGCCATCGTCGATAATAACGGACTTCAGATCGACGGCAGGATCTGCGACGTGTGCAACCCCGGGGACCTCGGCGCCAAGTTCACCGCCTTCGGCTGGGACGTCGTCGAGGTCGACGGCCACGACGTGGAATCCCTCGTCGAAACCTTTTCCGCGCTGAAGGCGGCCGGTGGGGAGAAGCCCCATGCCGTCATCGCTCATACGGTGAAGGGCAAGGGCGTCTCCTTCATGGAGGATCAGGCGGGTTGGCATGGCAAGGCCCCCAACGCGGAACAACTCGAGATCGCGCTTGCCGAGCTGCAAGCTGCGCGGAACTAAGGAGGCAGTTGTGGTAAAGCTCGCAACACCTGAGCAGGCGGCTACCAAGAAGGCGACGCGCGCGGCGTTCGGCGCGACGCTCGCCGAGCTCGCCGACGCGGGCGTGCCCGTGGTGGCGGTTGATGCCGATCTGACCGGCTCGACCACCACGGCCAAGTTCGCGGCGGCGAACCCCGACTACGAGAAGCGCCTGTTCAACTGCGGCATCGCCGAGCAGAACATGATCGATGTCGCGGCGGGTCTCGCCCTGGCGGGCAAGATCGCCTTCACCGGTTCGTTCGCCGTGTTCGGCACGGGCCGCGCCTACGATCAGATTCGCAACACCGTGTGCTACTCCAAGCTCGACGTGAAGATCGCCCCGACTCATGCGGGCGTCTCGGTCGGTCCCGACGGCGGCAGCCACCAGATGCTCGAGGACATCTCGCTCATGCGCGGCCTTCCCGGCATGCGCGTGCTCGTTCCCGCCGACTACGCCTCGGCGCGTGCGGCCATCAAGCTGGCCGCGAAGACGCCCGGCCCGGTTTACGTGCGCATGGGGCGCGCAAGCGTGCCGTGCGTCTACGATGACGACGTCGAGCTCGAGATCGGACGCGCCTACGTGCTGCGCGAGGGCGCGGACGTGACCATCATCGCGTGCGGAGTCGAGATCCGCGAGGCTCTCGCCGCAGCCGACGCTCTCGCCGAGCGCGGCGTGTCCGCCGAGGTCATCGACGCGTTTTCCGTGAAACCTCTCGACGAGGAGACCATTTTGGCATCGGTGGCCAAAACCGGCCGCGTCGTGGTGGCCGAGGAGCATTCGGTCATCGGCGGCTTGGGCTCCGCGGTCGCTGAACTTCTCGCCGAGAAGCATCCCGCGCCGTGCGCTTTCGTGGGCATGCGCGATCGTTTCGGCAAGTCGGGCGAGTTCGAGGAGCTGATGTCTTACTTCGGCCTCGATTCCGCCGCCGTTGTTGAAGCTGTGGAAAAGGTAATGGCGCGATAGCGGTCTGCTAGAATTGACCGGTCTCAGTGCACATTACAACTTGAACGGAGCAAAAACTGTGACGAATGATACGAGTCGGGAGCGACCCGTGCGTCAGGGCGGGCGCCATGCCAGTCATGCCGCGCCGGGTGCGCAAACCCGAAATCGCGCTCAGATAACCTCCCAGTTGTCGCAAGCGCTGCCCGTGCTCGAGGTCAACGAAGCCCCCGAGCAGATGGGCGCCCCGGTGATCACGTTCGATCACGTGACGAAGGTGTATCCCGCGCAGCCGAACAAGCCTGCGCTCTCGGATGTCTCCCTGCAGATTTACGCGGGCGAGTTCCTGTTCCTGGTCGGTCATTCAGGTTCGGGCAAGTCGACGTTCATCAAGCTGCTGACGCGTGAGATCAAACCGAGCGAGGGGCATATCTACGTCGCCGACGAGGATCTGACCACGATGCGCAACTGGCGCGTTCCTTATCTGCGCCGCAACATCGGCTGCGTCTTCCAAGACTTCAAGCTTCTGCCGAACAAGACCGTGTTCGAGAACGTCGCGTTCGCGCTCGAGGTAATCGGCAAGAGCCGGCACGTCATCAAAACGCAGGTCCCCGAGGTCTTGCGTCTGGTCGGTCTTCAAGAGAAGCTCAACAAGAAGCCCGATCAGCTTTCGGGCGGCGAACAGCAACGCGTCTCGATCGCCCGCGCGATCGTGAACCGTCCGCCGCTGCTCATCTGCGACGAGCCGACAGGCAACCTCGATCCGCAGACCTCGCGCGGCATCATGGATCTGCTCGAGAGAATCAACCGCACGGGCACCACGGTGCTCGTCGCCACGCACGACCGCGAGATGGTCGATAACATGCGCAGGCGCGTCATCGCGCTTGACCGCGGCCATCTGACGCGCGACCAGGACAGGGGGGTGTACGGTTTCGATGTCTAGCATCGGCTATTTCTTCAAGGAGTCGTTGCAGGGCTTTACCCGCAACCTCTCGACGGCGCTCGGATCGATCATCACGATCTTTCTCTCGCTGCTCATCATCGGCATCTTCCTTGTGGGCGGTGTCATGGTCGAGCGTCTCATGTCATCGGTTGAAGACGAGGTTTCCATCACGGCCTATGTCGCCGACGATGCGAGCCAGACCAGCATCGACAAGGTCATGAGCGATCTGCGCGGCATCGAGGGCGTCGCATCGGTGAACTTCACCACCAAGGATCAGGCTCTCGAGAAATTCCGCAACTCGATGACCTCGAACCCCGAGATCATCGACCAGCTTGATGGGACCAACCCGCTGCCGGCGTCCATCGACGTCGAATTGACCGACCCGCAGCTCGTCGAGAGCGTCGCGGGGCAGATCGAGTCCAACACGACGTATCGTCAGATCTGCGAAGACCCCTCCAACGTGAGTGATTCCGTCAAATACGGGCAGAACACCGTCGAGCGTCTGTTCACGGTGACGAACTACGTCCGCTACATCGGCGTCGCGCTCATCGCGCTTCTGATCTTCATCGCGATGGTGTTCATCAACAACACCATTCGCCTGGCCATCCTCGCCCGCCGCAAGGAGATCGCCATCATGCGCCTCGTCGGCGCGTCGAACGGCTTCATCCGCGGGCCCTTCCTCATGGAGGGCGCCCTGCATGCGATCATCGGCTCGCTTTTGGCGGTCGGCGTCCTGCAGCTTCTGCGCATGTTCGCGCTGCCTCAGCTGCAAAACGCCATCAAGTTCCTCAATTTCGACATCGGTGGAACGACGTATCTGTTTATCTGCATTGCGCTGGTCGTCGCTGGTCTGGTCATCGGACTTCTCGGCTCGGCGTTTGCGATGCGTCGCTACCTCAAGGTGTAGCTCGCTCGTAAGGCCATGGACGACAAACCCAAACATAGCGCGCGACGGAAGATGCGCTCTGCGACCTCGATTCGAGATCGTCAGAGCATCCGTCGCGCGTCGCGTTGGATGGCGCTCATCGTCGTCATCGTCATCGCGTTCTCCGCAGGCTTTTTCGTGAGAAGCCAGACCGGCTTCATGGCTTCGCTTGGCTTCCCCGTCGAGGATTCTTCTCAGACGACGGGCTCTGCCAAGGTGACGAAGACGGTCTACGATTCGGTCTCCACGCGCGTCGCCGAGGTGGAGGACCTGCTGTCCCTCTACAGTTTCGACTCATACGACCTCGAGTCGTCGACCTATGACATGATCGACGCTATGATGAAGTCGACCGGCGACCCGTACGCCGCGTATTACTCGCCCGATCGTTACGCCGCCTACGTTAAAGAGACGGGCAACCGTGATTACGCGGGCATCGGCGTCCTGTTCTCCGAGTACAACGGGCGTGCTTACGCGGTCGACGTGTTCCAAGGCTCGGAGGCCGAGGCCAAGGGCGTGAAGCAGGGCGATTTCGTGGTGGCAGTCGATGGCGACAGCTCGAAGACGTGGTCTTTGACGGAGGTCGTCAAGGCGGTGTCGCAGCAGGAGGGGCAAAGCGTCGTCGTGACGTGGATGCGCCCGACCAGCCTCGACGCGCAGAAGGGCTCCGAGTTCACCACCATGCTGACGTGTCAGAAGCACGACGAGCAGAACGTCTCGACCTCGCTCGACGACACGGTGGGCACGGTGAAGATACGTCAGATCACGCAGAATTCCGCTCGCCTCGTCGAGGAAGCGGTTCGCGGCCTCCTCGAGCAAGGCGCCACTTCGTTCGTCATCGACCTGCGCGATAATCCCGGCGGCTACCTGACTCAGGCGGTCGATATCGCCTCCCTGTTCGTGCAAAGCGGCGTGCTCGTTCAGATTCAGGGACCCGATGGCGTATCGACGAAGACCGCCTCGGGCGTGACGCTCACCGACGCTCCTTTGGTCGTCCTCGTCAACAGCTACACGTCATCAGCGGCGGAGGTCCTCGCCTGCGCCTTGCAGGACAACCAGCGCGCCGAGGTGGTTGGTCAAAACACCATGGGCAAGGGTTCGGTCCAGGTTATGCGTGAGCTGAGCTTCGGAGGAGCCGTCAGATACACGGCCGCCTACTACCTCAGTCCCTTGGGACATGAAATCGACGGCATCGGCGTGGTGCCCGATGTGTCCATATCCAACGGCGATGACGGGGCGGATACCCAGATGCTCATCGCGATGGACACCGCGCGCTCGCTTTCCGCTTCGTAGCGGGGGGGAAGCGATGGGTCGCTCTCGTGCGCATACCAGGCGTGCGCCGCGCGCTAACCCGCGCGGCGTTCTCATCATGCGCGCGGGAAGATACGGCTTCGTTCAAACCGCCGAAGGGGAGTATTTCGTGCCCGAGCATATGCTCAACGGCGCTTTCGACGGTGATTTAGTCGAGCTGGCGCCTCGGCGAGATCGAGGCGCTCGTAAAGGGTCGAATCGCGGGCGCTGCGGCGGATCCGACGGCGCGGAAGGCAATCGAGACGGCCTGCCCGCTGCGCGCGTGGTTCGCGTTCTCGACCGGGCTCACGACGTCGTGGTGGGTCGATACGAGGTGGCCGAGCCCTTCGGCGTGGTGGTCCCCACCGATTCGCGCATTCCCTACGATATCTTCACGCGAAGGGCCGATAACCCCGATATCGAGCACGGATCTCTCGTGCGTGTGCGCATCAGCGCGTTTCCGACGCGCCGCACGGCGGCGACGGGCGTTGTCGAGGAGGTTCTCGGTCGGTCGGGCGACGTCAACGTCGGCGTCGAAGCTATCATCGCTCGGCACAAGTTCGAGACGAAGTTCGGTTCGGCCGTTCTCGATGAGGCGCGATCGTGCTCGCTTGACGAGATCGGGGCTCTTGCCTCAGGCTACCGTGATATCCGCGATCGCTTCGTCTTCACCATCGATCCCGCTGACGCGCGCGACTTCGATGACGCGCTCTCCTTGGCGAAGCTTGACGGCGGCGAGGGGTCGTCCACATCGGCGTGCTGGCGGCTCGGCGTCCACATAGCCGACGTCTCGCATTACGTTGAGTGGAACTCTTCGATTGACTTCGAGGCGCGTCGACGTGCGACGAGCGTCTATCTTGTCGATCGGGTGATCCCCATGCTCCCTCACGAGCTGAGCGATGATCTATGCTCGCTTGTTCCGGGCGAGACGAGGCGCTCGATGACGATCGATCTGTTCCTTGACGAAAGCGCGCGACTGCTCGACTTCGACGTGTATCCTGCGCTCATCCGCTCTAACGTGCGATTGTCCTACGACGACGCCCTCGACCTCGCTTTCTCGGAGGGTGAGACGGCGGGTGCCGGTATCGCGCTGCCTCCTGATGTCGACCGCGATGCGCTCCGCCGAGACCTGCGCGCATGCTCTGCGCTTGCCAAGATGCGTGCCGAAGCCCGCATGCGAGCGGGCGGCATCGATTTCTCAACCGCGGAGGCGAAGGTTCGCCTCGATGACGACGGTGAACCGGTGGAGATCGTCCTGAGAAGGAAAAACGACGCCACCGAGCTTATCGAGGAGGCGATGATCCTCGCGAACGAAACCGTCGCTGCGTTTCTGGCGGGATCGAAGTGGCCGTGCGTCTATCGCGTCCACGAGCAGCCTGCGCCCGATGCCCTCGCGGAGCTTTCGAGCGTGTTCCGTGAGTTCGACTGGTGCGACGACGACCTCGCGGCGGGTCTTGCGCGGGGCGACGCTTATGCCGTGCAGCGGGCGATCGCGCTTTCGGCGGGTCGTGCGGAAGGGGAGATGGTCTCCTCGCTTCTTCTTCGTTCGATGCGGCGCGCGCTGTACCGGCCCGAGAACCTCGGCCACTACGGGCTCGCCTCGTCGGCGTATTGCCACTTTACGAGTCCCATCAGGCGCTATCCTGATCTGGTGGTGCATCGGATGCTCAAGGCGCGCATTTCGCGCCGCTCCGAGCTTTTCGACCAGGAAGTGACTGCTTTGCCCTGGATCTGCGAGCATTCCTCGGATATGGAGCGCGAGGCGGACGTCGCGTCGCGTGAATCCCAAGAGCTTAAGATGCTTCGATTCCTCGAGAGATACATCGGCACGTCGTTTTCGGGCGTAATTGCAGGCGTCGCCGCTTTCGGCGTTTTCGTCAGGCTTGAGTGCACGGCCGAGGGGCTGCTGCCCGTATCCGCTCTTGGGAGCGAGTATTTCGCCTTCGACCCCGTGCGTCATATGCTCGAGGGTCAGGACACGGGACGGGTGTTTCGCCTCGGGCAGCGCGTGGCGGTTCGCCTGAAGGCGGTCGACGCGTCCGC
>CALADF010000016.1 GCA_937890835.1 uncultured bacterium | reverse complement strand
CGCGAACAACCTATAAACGACCAGCTGAAAGCCGCTCATCTCGAGCGGCTTTCTTCATGCATCGAGAGCCCGCCCTGAAGGCGATGCACCTGAGAAAGAATCCTACCGCGAGAATCAACGCCCCCCCTAAGAGGAAATACGGCGTCTTGTGCGCAAACCTCGTGCGTATAATGGAGAGAATCGAATTGAATCCAACCCATTAAGAGACAGGAGCTTTCATGGCGGACGAAACACCCAACACCCCCCGAGGACGATAAGCCCGTAGTTCCCACACCTCTACCGAAAGGCATGGCTCTCACGCCGCCGCCCGTCGCCACCCCAAACGACCCCAGGAATCCGAAGAGCCCGAAAGACGACGACACCCGTGCGGAAACCCCGTCCTTCGACTCGAAACCCGCAAGCTCCCCCGGCTCTCCGCACGAAAACGACAAGGCCGCGAAGGCCTCACCCGCCACTGCCGAAAGCGGCACCGCAAGCAAGCCTTCCAGCACATCACCGATCCGCAAGCTTAAAACAGCTTTTCTCGAAATGGATAAAACCACGCGGATAGGTCTTTACCTGGGTGCGGGAGCGCTCGCGTTCATCCTCGTCTTCACCCTGCTCTTCTCAACCCGCATCATCTGTTTCCACAAGTGGCAAGATGCCACCTGCACCGAGGCAAAAACGTGCACGGTGTGCGGCAAGACGGAAGGAGCGGCGCTCGGCCACCACTGGAAGGACGCCACCTGCACCGAGGCAAAAACGTGCACGGTATGCGGCCAAACCGAAGGCAAGCCGCTTGGCCACGATGAAGTCGAGGCCACCTGCACCGAACTCGCCTACTGCACGCGATGCGGCAAATCATTCGGCGGAACGAAGCCCCATACCGTTAAGGAGTGGACGATCGACGAGGAACCGACCTGCGCCTCGAGGGGAAAGAAGCACGGGACGTGCACGATATGCGGGCAGACCGCCGAAGCATCGATCGCCGAGGTCGCTCACACGCCAGGAGACTGGGAGATCACGAAAGATGTCACCATTTCCAAGAACGGCAGCGTGACGCCTGGGGAGCGTTCAAAGACATGCACGGTATACGGCAAGGTCATCGAAACCGAACCCTACAAGATCACGTTGTCCTCATCTCAGAAAAACGCCCTGTCATCAGCCTCAAGCTATCTCAATATAATGGCGTTTTCGTACTCGAGATTAATCGAGCAACTTGAATACGAGGGCTTCTCCAGCGAAGACGCCACTTTTGCAGCGGATCATTGCGGAGCGGATTGGAACGAGCAAGCCTATAAGTCCGCGAAGAGCTATCTCGAGCTCATGCCGTTCTCACGAGATAGGCTTTTCGACCAGCTTATCTACGAGGGCTTTTCGGAAGAACAAGCCCGATACGGGGTCGATAAGGCATACTAGCGGAGATTCTGCCTGAACCAGCCTTGCGCAAGCTGTCCAGACCTGCGCATGTCAACCTTCTTCGATGTTTCGGGGCTATGCGGGATCAACATAGCCCCGAACAGCACAGCCAACCTAAAACCTTTTTCACGCATCCATGCACAAGTCAGAGCCAACAGAAAGAGCATTATCAACAGCAGCGCTCAGCCATCCCCGTCTCCCAGCTTCGCAACCTTGGTCTCCTGGCTTCGCCAACTTGGTCGAAAAACGGCGATATGAACCTTGACGTGGTCTCTCGTTGTGCGCTATGCGCGATTTCGAGAAAAACCACCCCGCCGGGAAGCTCATCAACAGCGCATAACACCGTATCTTGACCGGAATTGCGTCTCGTCGTCGGAAAAAGGCTCATATCGCCCATTCTTGACCATATCGGTCACGGAGAATAAGTCACGCCGGCACGAAACGCGCGAAACGGAGGACACGCTCGAAAACCTGCCGTAAGCATAAAGAAACCCTGCTCCGCGTCAGAAGGATGAACCCACCTCAAAAGGTGGGTGCTCGCAGCTGGCTTCCTGGCTTTCGCATCAACGGACGCGAATCTCCATTCCACCCGCTATCTTGAGCTCCCTCAAGATAAAACGTCGGTCCATCGCAAAAATGTGACGGAAGCAGGGTCTAGGGTTAGTATAGGCAAACCATCGTCGTTGAAAAGTCTTGACAACACCGACCTTCACAAGGTTCGAACATATGCGGGAAAGCGGATGCCGGAACGAAAACGCGGAACGCGGGATGCCGACGCGCCACTCGGAACGGATGTCGAAACGCAAGCGCGGGCGCGGACCGAAACGCGCATGCCGTCGCTCGGCTCGGGGCGAAGGCGCGACGTCCGCGGACGCAAGCCGTCGCCCAGGGCGCGAGCCGCGCCGCACAGCACCCGTTAGCGAACGGCGTCCTCCAGCCCGCCTGCAGCGGGAAAACGCAAGATGAAGACAGAGCCCTTCCCCACTTCGCCCTCGACGGTGATGGTGCCGTGATGGTAGAGCACCGCATGCTTCACGATGGCCAAGCCCAATCCTGTACCGCCCGTCTCCTTCGAGCGACTCTTCTCCATGCGATAGAAGCGCTCGAACACTTTCTCGCGCTTCTCGGGCGGAATGCCCGGGCCGGTATCGCTCACGCGAACGACCACCTCGCGCTGGGCATCGCACGCGTCCCCGGCGCCGTGCCCGAAGGCGGCCATGCGCGCGGCAGATGTCGAAGCCGCGCCCGACGGCGCGGGCAAGGCGGCCGTCTCGTTCGAAATGCGCATGGACACCGAACCGCCCTCGTGGTTGTAACGAATGCCGTTCTCGATGAGGTTGTAGAGCATCTCCTCGATGAGCGTCTCGTTACCTGCGATGAAGGCGCTCTCCCCCTCCACCGACACGCGGACGGAACGCTCGTCGGCGAGTGTCCGCAATCGCGTGTTCGCTCTGTTCGCCACCGCCAGCAGATCGACCGGCGTCGAGGTATCGCGCTCGAACGCGGACTCGTCGAGCCGCGACAGCGTCAGCACATGATCGATCAGCGCGCGCATAGCCTTCGACTCGTCGTAGATGAGGCCTGCGAACCGCTGCGTGTCCTCATGGGGAACCATGCCGTTCTTCATCAGTTCGGCATACCCGGAAATGACCTGCAGGGGCGTCTTCATCTCGTGCGACACGTTCGCCGAGAAATCACGTCGCATGCTCTCCGCACGCGCGAGCTCCTTGTTCTGAGCTTTCAACTGGCGCTGCTGTTCGTCGATGCGCACCAGCAGCGGATCCATCTCCACGTAGATGTCGTTCTCGAGGGGATCGGAGAAATCGAGCGCGTCGATAGGCTTCATGATGCGCTTCGTCAGAATGCGCGAAAGGGGCAGGACCAGCACTGCGGATACCGCGAGAGCCAGCAGGATGGGAGCCGTAAGGCTTCCCGCGAACGAGAGAAGCGACTCGCGCGTCTCGGACAGGCGGATGATCGACCCGTCGTCAAGCAGTACGGCGGCGTACACGGTGTCGGTGCGCAGCGTGTCGGAATAGCGCGTGACCGCGCATTCGCCGTCGGCTTCCGCCGCCGCCACTTCGGGACGCGTGCCGTGGTTCTCAAGCTCCGCGGGATCCTCCGATGCGCTGTCGTAGAGCACCACGCCATCCGGATCGATGAGCGTATAGCGAACCAAGCCCGCGAACTGCTCCTTCAAAGCGGGGATGTTCGCCGAGGTAGGCGTTTCGTTGAGGTACGCGGCGGCGTCGCGCGCCTGATCGAGCAGGCGATTTTCGCCATCGTTTTCCTTCGAGAAGTAATAGATGCAGGTCAGCCCCAGGGACATGATCACGATAACCGCCATGGTGAACACCATGACGGTATAGAAGATCTTGCCGCTGAGACTTTTCGCCTTGGCATGGGTCGGTGTCACGTCGCGCACCTCCGCACGCTACAGCGCCGCTTTGAAGCAGTAGCCGACGCCGCGCACCGTGGTGATGAACGCATCGACGCCCTCGCGCACCCGCGCGAGCTTCTGCCTGAGGGTCTGGATGTGAACGTCGACCGTGCGCGTCTCCCCGACGTAGGTGACGCCCCACACCTCCTCGAGCAGCTGGCTGCGCGAGAGAACCCTGCCCTCGTTGGCCATGAGCGCTCGCAGAAGGTCGAACTCCTTGAGCGTCAACGCCACCGGCTCCCCGTCGACGGTGACGGTGCGGGCCGAGCTCGTCAGCACGATAGGACCGCTTGCCAGCACATCGCCCGCGTCCTCCGCCGCCGGCGCGTGTGCGCGGCGCAGCAGCGCGTTCACGCGGCTGACGAGCTCCATCATGCCGAAGGGCTTCGCCAGGTAATCGTCGGCGCCCGCATCGAGCCCGCAGACGGTGTCGTATTCGGTCCCCTTCGCCGTCAGCATCATCACGGGGAGCGTCTTCATGGAGGCATCGTCGCGGATCATGCGAAGAATCTCAAGCCCGTCGGTGCCGGGCAGCATGATGTCGAGCAGAACCAGGTCGGGAACGCGCGTCTTGCACGCCGCAAAGAACTCGTCGGCCTCGGGAAAGCCCTGAGCCTCGAAACCCGCCTGCTTGAGCGCATAGATGGCGAGATCGCGAATGTTGACGTCGTCCTCAACGTAGTAGATCATCGATGGTTCATTCCTTCCGAAAAAGCGCGGATCCTACCTCGACGCGCCCGATCCCCTCAAACGATACCCCACGCCGCGCACCGTCTCGATGAGATCGGCGTGCTCGCCGAGCTTCTGGCGAAGCGAAAGCACGTGGGTGTCCACCGTGCGGCTTCCGCCGCCGAAATCCCAACCCCACACGTGCTGCAGCAGCGTCTCGCGCGACAGGACGACGCCCGGGTTCTGCATGAGGTAGACGAGAAGATCGTACTCGCGCGCAGTCAAGGCCAGCTGCTCGCCCGCGCACACAGCCTCCCTGCGCACGGGCATCACAGTGAGCGGACCCGCGGAAAGCTCCCTGTCGGCAGCGCTTCCGCTCCACTCGCGCGCACGGCGCAAAAGCGCGCGGACGCGACTTGTGAACTCGAGCATGCCGTAGGGCTTGGTTATGTACTCATCGGCGCCGTTATCGAGCGCCGTCACGATGTCGATCTCGGAGTTCTTCGCGGTCACCATCATCACCGGCACACGCGAAAGCCCCGGGGTCTGACGAATGCGCTTGAGGATCTCGATTCCGTCGGCGCCCGGCAGCATGATGTCGAGGACGACCACATCGGGAAGCCTGCGGGCGCAAGCGGCGCGGAACTCGGCGTCGTCCGACACGCCCTCCACCTCGATGCCCGCATGGGTCAGCGCGTACACCGCGAGCTCCCTGATGTTCTTGTCGTCCTCGACGTAGTAAATCAACCGTGCTCTCTTTCCGGGTGAGGGGAGCATCCTAGAACCCCTCGGCCTCCGAAGCGTCGCCGCCTTCCTTGGCCGAGTATACCGCATGGTTTCCGGTCACGCGAAACACGGCCCAGCTCGCGATGCGCTGCGCATCGTCGCCCATGCGCTCGAAGTACTTCGCCACCATGAGCATCTCGGGGAAGAACGCCGCGTCGGTGTCGGTAGCGCGGATCTTATCCACGATGAGGCCCTTCGCCCGGTCGTACAACTCGTCAACCGCATCGTCGAGCGCGTACACCTCACGCGCCGCCGCCTCGTCCTCGGCAAGAAAAGCCCCGACCGCGTGATCGACCATGCCCGCGACGCGCTCGGACGCTTGCGAGAACAGCGAGGCGAGATCGCCCATCTCCTCGCCCGGCACCACGGTCGCCAGATACGCGACGTCGCGCGTCATCGCGCCGATGTGCGTCAGGTCGGACACGATGCGGAAAGCGCCCGACACGAATCGCAGGTCACCCGCAACGAGCGGCTGCTGGAGGAGCATCGCGTCGAAGCAGCTGCTCTCGATGGCGGACTGCAGCCGCTTCTCCGCCTCACGACCCTGGAAAACGCCCTCGGCCGCGCCCGCGTCGCCGGCAAGGGCAAGGCCCGCCGCCCGCACGTCGGCGGCTGTCTTCTCGCCGAGCCTGCGCACGCACGACTCAAGTTCTTCAAGCTGCTCGATGTATTTGCTGCGCGTCTGCATCAGCCAAACCTTCCTGTGAGATATTCCTTCGTACGCTGTTCCCGGGGCATCGAGAAAATCTGCTTCGTGGGACCCTCCTCGATAAGCTCCCCCAGGTAGAAAAACGCGGTCTTGTCGGCGACGCGCGTCGCCTGCTGCATGTTGTGGGTGACCACGACCACCGTGTGCTCGCGCGCCAGCTCGAGCATGAGCTCCTCGATGAGGCCCGTGGAGATGGGGTCGAGCGCACTGGTGGGCTCGTCCATCAAAAGCACCTGCGGGTCGACCGCCAACGCGCGCGCGATGCACAGACGCTGCTGCTGACCTCCCGATATCCCGAGGCCGCTTTGGTCGAGTTTGTCCTTCACCTCGTCGAAAAGACCGGCGTCGCGCAGGCTCCTCTCGACGATCTCGTCCCCTTCCGCCTTCGACAGACGGCGCATGCGGCGCGGGCCGTAAAGGATGTTGTCGCGGATACTCATCGGGAACGGGTTGGGGTGCTGGAACACCATGCCCACATGAACGCGCAGCTCGTTGGAATCCGACTCGAACACGTTCACGCCGTCAAGCTCGATGGCGCCCTCGACGCGCACCGACGGGACGAAGTCGCACATGCGGTTCATCGCGCGAAGAAGCGTCGACTTACCGCAGCCGGACGGACCGATGAACGCCGTCACCTGGTTCTTCGGAATGTCAAGCGACACGTCCTTCAGCGCGTGGAAGTCGTCGTACCACAGGTTGAAGTCTTTAATCGATATCATCAGCCGAACCTTCCCGTCAGATAATCGGCGAGGCGCTTGTCGTTCGGCTCGGAGAAGATCTGCTTGGTCGGCCCCGTCTCGACCATGTCGCCGAGGTAGAAAAACGCCGTCTTGTCGGACACGCGCGCCGCCTGCTCCATGTTGTGCGTCACGATGATCACGCAGATGCCCGAGTCCGCGATGGAGCGGATGGTCTCCTCGATGGTGAACGTGGAGATGGGGTCGAGCGCAGAACACGGCTCGTCGAACAGAACCACGTCCGGGTGCATGGCGAGCGTGCGGGCGATGCACAGACGCTGCTGCTGACCGCCCGAGAGCGCCATGGCGCTGCCATCGAGCTTGTCCTTCACCTCGTCGAAAAGGGCACCCGCGCGCAGCGACGCCTCGACTAGCTCGTCGGCCTCGGCGGCGCTGCCGACGAGGCGATGGCGCTTCGGCGCGAACAGGATGTTGTCGCGGATGGACTTGCGGAAGGGCGTCGGCTGCTGGAACACCATGCCGATGGACTTGCGCAGCTCGAAGAGGTTCTCCTTCGACGTGTTGATGTTACGACCGTGGTAGAGGATCTCACCGCCGATGCGGCATTTGGGGATCTCGCGGTTCATGAGGTTCAGGCAGCGCAAAAACGTCGACTTGCCGCAGCCGGACGGCCCGATGAGCGCGGTCACCTGACCCGCCTCGAACTCGAGCGACGTCGCGTGCAACGCCTCGTTGTCGCCGTAGGAAACCGTGAGGTCGCAGGTTTGGATCATCGGCTTCGATGCGAACGCAGATGCGGACGCGGAAGCCGTGCCGGGGGCGGCGGGCGATACGGCCGCGCGGGGGGCGTCAGAGTCGTCCGCGAGCGCGGGATTCGTCAGAGAAGCTTTCGTCATTCGCTCGTCAGCCTCCTTTCAAGAAACTTGCCGATAAAGCGCGCGAGCACGTTGAACAGCAGGATGCACACCAGAAGCACCGCCGCCGTGCCGTTCGAGACGGCCTCCAGATCGGGAACGACGCCCTCGCTGTTGATCTTCCAAATATGAACCGCAAGCGTCTCAGCCGGGCGAAACACATTCCACGGGCACGTCGGGCTCGAGAGGTCGAAGTTCGCGAAGTCGAGCATCGGCGCCGACTGACCTGCGGTGAAGATGAGCGCGGCAGCCTCGCCGAACACGCGGCCCGCCGACAGCACCACGCCCGTGACGATGGCGGGCATGGCCACGGGCAGCAGCACGTGGACGGTGGTCTCCCAGCGCGTCAAGCCCATGGCCAGCGCCGCATCGCGCTGCGTGCGCGGCACGTCCTCGAGCGCCTGCTGGACGACGCGCACCAGGATGGGCACGTTGAACATCGTGAGCGCCACCGCGCCCGCGATGATGGAGAATCCCCAGCCCATCGACAGCACGAAGAACAGGAAGCCGAACAGGCCCACGACGATGGAGGGAAGCGAGGACAACGTCTCGATGAGCGTCTTCGCGATGTGCGTCGCGGTGTTGTCGGGTGCGTACTCCGCGAGGAAGATGGCCGCGCCCAGCGAGATGGGCACCGAGATGAGCAGCGTCAGCACCAGCAGGTAGAACGAGTTGAACAGCTCAGGCCCGATGCCTCCGCCCGCCTTGAACTGCTCGGGCTTGCCGGTTAAAAAACTGATATCGAACAGCTTGCCCGCACCCGAGATGAGCACGTAGCCCACGATGGCGGCCAGCATGACCAGCACCAGGCCCACGATGGCGGTCAAGATGACGGTCGCCACCTTGTCCTGGCTCTTGATGCGCCGAACGTGCGCGGCCATGTCGAAGCCGGCGAGAGCGCCCTTGCGGGCGGGCGTCGAAGATTGAACGTCAGCCATGCTTCACAGCCCCCTTCCGTCCGATCAGGTGAATGATGAGGATGAACACCAGCGACATCGCCATCAGCAGCAGGGCGAGCGACCACAGCACGTCGTTGTACACCGTCCCCATGGCCTCGTTGCCCATGCCCATGGTGAGCACCGACGTGAGCGTCGAGGCGGGCGTGAACAAAGACGTGGGGATCTGCGCGGCGTTGCCGATGACCATCTGCACCGCAAGCGCCTCGCCGAACGCGCGCGTCATTCCCAGAATGACCGCCGTCATGAGCGAGGGGGCGGCGCTGCGCAGAACCACGTTCCACACCGTCTGCCAACGCGTGCAGCCGAGCGCATAGGAACCTTCGCGGTAGCCTGCGGGCACGGCGGCCAGCGCGTCGATGGAAAGCGACGTGACCGTCGGCAAGATCATGACGGCCAGGACGATCGAGCTGGAGAATATGCCGTATCCCGTGATGTTCTGCCCCATGAGATCGCCCATGTTGCGCGTCCACGCCACGATGATGGTGAGGCCGAGGAGGCCGTAGACCACCGAGGGGATGCCCACGAGCAGCTCGACGAGGGGTTGGAAAACCTTGCGGCCGAAGCGCGGCGCCACCTCGACCACGAAGATGGCCGAGCCGATGGCGATGGGCAGAGCCAGAACGGTCGACAGCAACGTGACCGCGAACGAACCCGCGATCATCGGCAGCGCGCCGACGGTGGGCATGCCGTTCTCGTCGGGCTGATGCGGGTTCCATGTCGTCCCCGCGATGAAATCGAAGAAGTTAATGCCGTCAACGGCGAACGTGGCAATGCCCCGCTGAGCGACCATGGCGACAAGCGTCACGACAAGAAGCGCCACGAGCGCGATGCACGCACCCGTGACGCCTTTTCCGATCAACTCGACGCGATGTTTCGGCATATGCGCCATAACACGCGTCTCCTTTCAGTTTTTAGAGCTTGGTGACGTTGCCCGAAGCGTCCTTCTCGACCTTCATACCGGACACCGGAATGTAGCCCTGCTCCTCGACGAGCGAGCCCTGGACCTCGTCGCTCATGATGTAATCAATGAACGCCTGCGTGGCCGCATCCGGGGTGGCAGCGGTGTACATGTGCTCGTAAGCCCAGATGGTCCAGGAGTTGTCCTCGACGTTGGCCGCCTTCGGCTCGACACCGCCGACCTTGAGGGCCTTGAAGGAGTCATCGTAGTAGGAGAAGGCGACGTAGGAGATGGCGCCTGGGGTGCTGGCGACCATCTTGGTGACGGTGCCCGAGGAATCCTGCTCCTGCGGGGTGAAGGCGGAGGGAACCTTCTCGCCCTGGAGAACCGCAGCCTCGAAGGTCGCGCGGGTGCCGGAGCCGGAAGCGCGGTTGATGACGACGATCTCCGCGTCAGCGCCGCCGACCTCGCTCCAGTTGGTGATGGTGCCGGTGAAGATGCCCTTGAGCTGCTCGATGGTCAGATCGTCGACGGCGACCTCCTTGTTGACGATCGGGCCCATGCCCACGATGCACACCTTGTTGTCCTTGATCTTGGCGACGTCGTCTTTGTTCTCGAGCTTGGTCTCGGCGAACACGTCGGAGTTGCCGATCTGGACAGCGCCCTGGGCGATCTGCGTGATGCCCTGGCCGGAACCGCCGCCCTGAACGGTGATCTGAACGCCGGCGTTAGCAGCCATGAACTGCTCGGCGGCTGCCTCGCAAAGCGGCTGGAGGGCGGTGGAGCCGACGGCCGTCACGTTGCCGGAGAGGCTCTGAGCGGCAGCGGAGGCGCTGCTCGACGCGCTGCTTGCAGCGCCGTTGCTACCACAACCCGCAAGCCCCAGGCCCGCGAAAGCCATGGCCGTGCCGGCGGCGAGGCCGAGGAACCCACGGCGGCTGATAGACTGACCCTGCAAGAATTGACTCTGCATTTTAACGATTCTCCCTTCGGATGTGCATCTTCGATTCCCTGACGAGAATTTCAACGGGCTCGATGATAGAGGGGGTCGAAGGGGGAAACAGGGCATGCGGGCAGGTTATGACCAAAGCATGACACGGCTTTACCGTTCCCTTACATTGTTCCGACTCTGAACTTTACAAAGCAAAGGGGAGTTAACGCAACGGCAAGGCGAGCGAAGGACGAGGGGGTGGGCGGGCCGCGACGAGGCGTTCACCGGAGGGCGTGGACGGAACGAGACAGAGAAGCGGATGCTCGTGAAGGTGGTCGACCAGCGAGCCGCGCGCAGGCAGGCCGATGACGCGAGCAAGCAGGAATCGCCGGCACGCGACGTGCGGGCGCGCCGGCGCTTACGCGGTTTGCTCGGTATGGACGAGCGGGGCGATGGCGCGCAGAACCGCGTCTTTGGCGGCGGCGGCCTCCGCGGCATCGACGACGGTGAACGTCAACGTGCCGCGATAGCCGTAATCGGTAACCTCGGAGAACAGCACGCGCGCCTCCTTTTCGAGCGCGCACACGCCGGATGCGGCCTTGTCGGCGGCAGCGCGCATGCTCTCCGCCGTCTCGGTGAGCTTGCCGCCGTCGACGGTCACCACCACCGGTATCGTCACCACGCTCAACGGACGAAGCTTCACCAACGCCGTCTTGTTGATGATAGAGTTGGGGATGACGACGCGCTCGCCCACCGAGTTCTCGATGGTGGTATGGCGCCAGGTCACGTCCTGCACGATGCCACGCTCGCCGCCGACCTCGATGTTGTCGCCAGGTTCCACCAAACCGGTCAAGCTCACCTGCAAACCGCCGATGAGGTTGGAAAGCGTGTCCTGGAAGCCGAGGGAGATGGCGATACCGCCGATGCCCAGCGCGGTGATGGCGGCGCTCACGTCGATGCCGAAGCAGGTGGACAGCACGACGGATGCACCGATCAGCCAGATGACCACGCGAACGATGTTGACGAAGATGCTCGATGAGGGCAAAGGCGAGCTGTCGCGACTCAGCACATGACGCAAGAACTTGACGGCGAATCGCGCAACGACGAACGTGACGACGAACACCGCCGCCGCGGTCAACGCGACGCTCAACCATTCCACTTGCACGACCCTGTCGAGGAAGGCGCGCAGCTCCACCACCATCCGCTCAAGATCCACGACGTATCACCGCCTTACCAAGACGCCGGCTTCTCGGGAACGAACGTCGGCGGCTGCCAGGTGACGATCTCGCCCGCCGCACGCGTCGCCGGCACATCGACGAGGCGCTGGTTGGAGGACCCACACCACCTGAGCCCGAGGGACTTGAGAGAGGCGACGAAAGGCCCGTCCACCAACACGTCGGTGCAATCGAGCAGATCGCGCACGCCGCGCGCGTCGAGCTTGAAGGAAGTTCGCGTGCAATCCGCGCACGCGGGCGCGCTTACTTCGCCCGCCGCGGCGGCCCGCTCGACGCCGTTCGTTTCGAGAGACTGCCCCGCAGCACCCGCGCCGTCCGCTTCGCCAGCCTGCTTAATTGCAACCGAGCCGTCCGCTTCGCCGGCCCGATCGGCGGCAGCCGCTTGCTCCGCTGCGGCGGCGATGCGCGAGAGATCCTCGTAGCGGTAGCCCGTGTACGTCCAAATTCCGTACCCGAGATCCTTCAGCCGCCGTGCCAGTTCGGCGCACGCCGCCGCCTGCTCGAACGGCTCGCCGCCCGAGAACGTCACATCGTGAACGAGGCCGTTCGCTCTAATGTCGTCGAACAGAGCGTCGACGGTGGTCGCGGCGCCGCCTTCGTGCGGCTGACTATCGGGGTTGTGGCAACCGGGGCAACCGTGCGTGCAACCCTGGACGAAGATGGCATAGCGCAAGCCCGGCCCATCGACGATGGAGTCGGGCTCGGCGCCGTAGAGTCTGATGTTCGTTGAAGTATTCATGCCCGTCATTATATGAGAGGGAGCCCGGGCCGCACCGCACGTCGATCATTCGAGACGAAACCACCACGCGAGAGACCCGGCCATGCGAGGCGCTCCGCTGCAAGTTCGCGCAAGCGTCGGGGAGCACCGACTCGCGCGAGCAGATCCATCATGCGAGAGATTCCGCCATGCGGGGAGCCCAACCGCGCGACGGGCTCCATCACACGAGAAGACCCATCATGCGAGAACACACAACCCGCGATCACCCCCTCTCGAACGCGCCCCGAGCAGACCCCCATGACGCAAAACGGGGGCGCTGCGGAGTCGAAACCCGCAGCGCCCCCGTCGGGACGATCGTCAACGCTCGGCGGCGTTTAGTGTTGGTTCGGCACGGAGTGCTTCACGCGATCATGCTCCTCGGCACGCTTCGCGTCGTTGAAGCGGTCGAGCGTGCCCACCAGGTAACCCGTGATGCGGCGAATGCGCTCGAAGGGCTGGCTGTGCTCGCCCTCAGTGCGGCCGCATTTCGGGCACACGTCCTCGATGATGCCGTTGTAACCGCAGATGGGGTCGCGGTCGACCGGATGGTTCACCGAACCGTAGCCCATGCCGCACTCCTTCATGTAGCGGATGACCGACTCGAACGCCTCGAGGTTGTCGGTCGGGTCGCCGTCAAGCTCGATGTAGGAGATGTGGCCGCCGTTGGTCAGCGCATGGTAGGGCGCCTCGATGGCGATCTTGTCGAACGCCGAGATATCGTAGTACACCGGGACGTGGAAGCCGTTGGTATAGTAGTCACGATCCGTGACACCCGGGATGACGCCGTAGCGCTCGCGGTCGATGCGGACGAAACGACCCGACAGACCCTCGGCCGGCGTGGCGATGAGCGTGTAGTTCATGCCGCGCTCGCGCGAGACGCGGTCGCAGTACGAACGCATGTGGCCGATGATCTCCAAACCCAGACGCTGCGACTCGGGGCTCTCGCCGTGATGCTTGCCGGTCAGCGCCACCAGGCACTCCGCCAGGCCGATGAAGCCGGTCGTGAGCGTTCCGTGCTTCAGAACCTCGCGCTGCTCGTCGGTGGGCTTGAGCTTTTCGGAGTCGATCCACACGCCCTGGCCCATGAGGAACGGCGCGTTGTAGACGTGCTTGCGCGCCTGGATCTCAAAGCGCTCGTCGAGCTGGCCGGTGACAAGCTGAAGCTTGGAATCGAGCAGGTCGAAGAACAGATCCAGATCGCCCTTGGCGCGAATGGCCAGACGCGGCAGGTTGATCGAGGTGAACGACAGGTTGCCACGGCCGGGCGTGACCTCGCGCTCGGGGTCGAACACGTTGCCCATGACGCGCGTGCGGCAGCCCATGTAGGCGATCTCGGTTTCCGGCGTGCCCTTGTAGTACTGGAGGTTGAAGGGCGCGTCGAGGAAGCTGAAGTTGGGGAACAGCCTCTTCGCCGAGCAGTGCATGGCGAGCTTGAACAGGTCGTAGTTCGGATCCTCGGGATTGTAGTTGACGCCTTCCTTCACACGGAAGATCTGCACCGGGAAGATGGGCGTCTCGCCGGAGCCGAGGCCCTCCTCGGTGGCCAGCAGCATGTTCTTGATGACCATGCGGCCCTCGGGGCTGGTGTCCATGCCGTAGTTGACAGAGCTGAACGGCGTCTGCGCGCCGGCGCGCGAGTGCATGGTGTTGAGATTGTGGACGAGCGCTTCCATGGCCTGGAAGGTGGAGCGATCGGTGTCACGCGATGCGTTCTTCTCAGCGTAGCCGATGATGCGCTCGATCAACTGATCGTCGAGACCCGCCTCGCGCATACCCGCGACGAGGGCCTCGCGGAACGCAGGATCCATCTCGAGCGTGGCGATCTTGCCCGTCTCGCCCTCGATGCGCTCGAGCAGCCCCTCGGTGAAACCGCGATCGTCCTCGATGTCGGTGAGCAGATCGCACGCCTCGGCGATGTGCTTCTTGAACAGACGGCGGTACGTCTTGCGCACTCCCTCGGCCAGGCCGTAGTCGAAATCGCACACCGACTGGCCGCCGTGCTGATCGTTTTGGTTGGACTGGATGGCGATGCAGGCCAACGCCGCGTAGCTCTGGATGTCGTTGGGCTCGCGCAGCACGCCGTGGCCGGTGGAGAAGCCGCCCTTGAACAGCTTGCGCAGCTCGATCTGGCAGCAGGTGGTGGTCAGCGTGTAGAAGTCCATGTCGTGGATGTGGATGTCGCCTTCGCGGTGCGCTTTGGCGTAGCGCGGGTCGATGACGCACATCTCGTAGAACTGCTTGGCGGACTCGGAGCCGTACTTGAGCATGGTGCCCATGGCGGTGTCGGCGTCGATGTTGGCGTTCTCGCGCTTCATGTCGGAATCGGACGCCTTGGAGAACGTGATGTCCTTGAGCGTCTGGATGAGGCGCGAGTTGACGTCGCGAACGCGGTTGCGCTCGGCGCGGTACAGAATGTAGGACTTGGCCGTCTGGACGAAGCCGGATTCGATGAGAGTCTCCTCGACGAGATCCTGAACGCCCTCGACCGTCGGCGTGCCCTCGATGGCTCCCTCGTCGATCTTCGCGACGACCTTCGCGGCGATCTCATCGGCAACCGCTCGATCCTGCATTGCAGCGCAAGCGGCGAACGCCTTCTCGACGGCGGATGCAATCTTCTCCTGATGGAATTCAGCAGTGCGTCCGTCGCGTTTGATGATGGTGCGTACCATGATCCGTCTCTCCCTTTCGCAATTTCTTCCCACCGCACACGGTGCCGCCGCATGCGCGCATATCTCACCGCCACGTCGCATCGTGCGATGCAACGGGTTCCTCAATCCACAAGACATGGTGTCGAACGAGCGTTTTCCACGTTATTCAAACAGTCGCGTCTTTTTCATTGCGACCTGTGGTTTCACTTGTTTCTTCAACAGTCTTTCCACAAGGTTTAAACTAACTTATACACAATATATTGTGTATGTCCGTTTTCTCAACGGGAATATATAGTACATTCGAGGTTGGTTATTTTCAAGCGGGCTTTCGTGAATTCAAGCGAACGAAACCAAAAGCCCACAACGTCGGTCAAAGTTTTCGTCAGCGTGACGATAGCCAAACGCAACGCTTCGCTTTGTTTGCGCGCGAAGGCGAACAGGCTGAGGTGCGGTTTCATTACGATACGTGCCGGGGTGCCGGCAGAATGCCGCAAGCTTCGGCTAGCTCCGTGCCAGGGCGCCGACAGGCGACCCGCGGGCTTCGACCGGTTACGTGCCGGAATGCTGGCAGAATGCTGCAAGCTGCATGCAAGTTCAGCGCAACCCAGCCGCGAGGCGACCGATCGTGCGCAACGCGAACCGGAGACGAAGCCGTCAGCTCACCGTGCCGTAGACCTGCCCCCAAGCATGCCCCGTTATGGCAGAGTTGATCTGATCGCAGAGTCGCTGCCGCGTATAGTCCCCCGGCGGAAGCAGGTTGACGATGCGCATGAGTTCCTCGGGGAGGTCCGCCGTCTCAGCGGCGATGACCACATCGAGTCGACGCACCGTGAAGGGCTTCTCTTCCTCCACGGATGAACCCGTCGCCGAAGGCGCGTCCCCGACCGGGACGCTCGCAACCGCTGCGCCCGCCGCAAAGGAAGACGAAGGCCGCGCCTCCATCCCCGCGAGAGCGGCAAGGCCGAGAAGCGACGCCGTTCTCTCGGACACGCCGAACACAGCTGCGGCGTGCGCAGCGGAAGAAACCGACGACGCCGATTCGGCATCGATCGCGACATCCGCGACCACCCTCTCCGCTTCGGCTACCGCCGCATCAGGCGCGTCCGGGGAAACTCGACCGAACCCGGCGGGCGCGGCTTCGGCGCGCATAGCAACCGTCCTCTGCTCCTCCTCGTAGAACAAAGCGTCAACGATGCGCTGCATCGCGCCGTAATATTCGCTGCGATCTATGTTGGTTCTGCTTCGTGGTGCCGACATGCTCGTCCCGCTATCGTTCGGAAGACCCTGCGTCGGCGCAGGTGCGCGACCCATCCCCCGGCTCGCGTCCGCGCTCCGCGTCGGAGGCAAACGCGACCTCGTCGACGCCGAGAAGCGAAGGCGCCTCCTCCATCTCCATCTTCAGGTTGCCCGCAAGCGCCTCCGTCACGCGGCGGCGGGTTTTAGCCACCAAATCGGCAAGCTCGTCGGGCAAACCTTCCCCATCCGAAGGCTCGCCCGCCCCAGATGCCCCGGTCGAATACGGCAACTCGTCAACAGGAGACGGAGCCGCCTTGCGCGGCCGCGCGTCGAGACCGAGCGTGGTCGCGGCAAGAGCGCCCGTGTAGGCCGGCGTGGCATTGCCGACCGCACGCAGAAACTGAGCCCCCGCAGCACGGAGGGCATCGGCGGCGGGAACCATCATGTCGGGCGAGTAGTACGGGTTCTCAGGAGTCGGGCCCTGCTGGCGAGAATCGCGCACGCCCACCTGAAGCTCCACAAGCACAGGCAGGTTCGTCGTCGCCGCCGCACGGCGGGTCAGCTCCACGGCCTCATCTTGACCCGCCGACGTGGAGAAGCCCGCGACCGACGCCCCGAACTCCCCCGCCACCGCGAGCGCATCCTCAAGCGTGCCGCGATCCGAGCAAAGCGCACCGTCAGCCTCAACGTTCACTGAAACGACGATGGGCTTGTCGCTCACCTTCCGCAACCCCATGAGCGCGCACTTCAAGTCCACCGCATCCTCGAAACCTTCGAGGAAGAACGCGTCGAACTCCGCACCTTCGAGCAGCCGTCCCGCACGTGCGTATTGGTCGCGGTTTTCGACCAACGACGCCTTCGACGAGGCGTCAAGAGGCAGACCGCATGGCCCGATTTCCACCAGGACGTGCTGCGGACGCGCGGCGGAGACCGCGCGGAGGGCGAGACGAACGAGTTCGGCGCCACGATCCTCCATGCGAGCTTGCGTCAGGCGAGCAGGCGTCAGGGCGCCCGTGCCCGCCACGATGCACTGAGCACCGGCGATGGCTTCCATTTTGTAGAACTCCTCGAACGTGTCAGGCTCGAGCAGTAGGGTCAGCTCGGCGTCGCGGTCTACATCGACCCCCAAGCGCTCAAGCGCCGGCAGAACCGGCGCAGACAAAACAAGCATGTCTTTATGGAAACGCAATGCGATATCGGGCATGGAGAAGCACCCCTTCGTTATCTCGAAAACTTGATTCCCATGATACCTGGTATTCGTCGCAGGGCGAGCGGAAGGTCGCAAGCGGCGAGCGGAGCATGTTTGAAGCCAGTTGTCAACTCACCGCCAAATCTCAACCGTTCCAATGTCAAAGACGCAACCGAACCCGTGGGTTTTTCGCGACAACCTATAATACGAATCAGCAACGAAGTGGTTCCCCTCCACGAAGTAGTTGCTCTGCTTTATACCCCAAAAAGCAGTATTGCGGCGCACGATCGCCGCATCATCCCCCTCCTCAGGGCCGGCGAGGTACCCCTCCTCGCCGGCCCTCCTCTTTTTTCGGCAGAACGCTGTCGAAGGGGGCAACGATTCCAGGGGCCGACGACCGCAGACGCACGTGCAGCATCCCCCGCAACGGGAGCAGCGCACACCAGAAGCACGCAACAGCTCGAAACCCATCGCAGAGTGCAGGGGCGCGTCGCAACCGCGGCTCCGACGCGCCGCCCCGTGGCGAATGCGCGCTTACCTCGTCCCTCGTTCATCGGTCCCCTCATCTTTGGTCGCAGAGCCGGGCGAATGGTCAAGATGCAGCGATATGAGCCTTCACCCTGCTTGCCAAGCGGTTTTTGGTCGAAAATCAGCGATGAGCCTCCACGGGGCCACTTGCGCGGCCGTTTTAACGCGAGATCGCGCACAGCGGCCTCTCTGAGCCCACGGCAAAACTCACAACGCCCATCCTCGACCGAACTCTCGCGCTCCAAACCACAGCACGGAGAAAGCCGACGGCGCACCTGGCGAATTCGGATCGAGAACCGACCGAAACGAGTTCCACATGCCCACAGACTAGGGGCGATGAGTGGTACCCCTGAGCACTTTTTGAAGCTCAGCTCAGATAAAGAGTCGAGTCCATATCCGTGCATGATTTCGCAGCTGCGTGATCTGCCCCCCTATGGTCAAAAAAACGAACCCGCGAGGCTAAACCTCTCGCGGGTTCGGACGAATTTCAACTGGCGCCCCTGAGAGGACTCGAACCTCCGACGCACGGTTTAGGAAACCGACGCTCTATCCGCTGAGCTACAGGGGCGTGGTTGGTATTGTAGCATCACCGTCGCCTTTCGGACGTGAGGTCACGCAGAGCGCGAGTTCTCCACGGGGCGGACGAAAACGCGCCGAGCCGAGGCGACGACGCAACTTCTACGGACGCGCGTGCCGCCCTCGCGACGAGCGACGCTCCGCCGGCATCTCCCCGCTTGCGTGAGACGCGCGAGCCGAAGCGTCTCGGCGAGGCGAGTCTGCTTGCAGCGTCCCACCGTGTCTCGCGACCACATCCGAACGACGCGGCGGAACATCTCGCAGAGGCGTCGCGCGGGACGCATGTGAGGCAGACGCCGCCCTCTCGCGAGGCGCTGCGGTGGAAGAGGCGCTCCTTGGCCTCACCTCACCCGAGCCTCGCACCGAACGAGCTTCGTCGGTGTGACGCCCCCGTTGCGTGACAGCCGGATCAGCCGCCCGTTGAGCGTCAACCGGCGCAGCCTCTCGATGCGAACGCGCCGAAGGGGCCGCGCGACGTGCGGCGCGAGGGTCATTCGCACCTCGCGCAGGTGCCGCTGCCCCCTCGACGCCCAAACGCGAAGACATCCCGGCGACAGGAGCCCCGGCTGCAGCCGCCCTCGCACGAGGCTCGCGCATCGCATCTCCGGAGAACGCGGCGGCCCCGCTCGCACCGCGCGAAGCCCGGCCGCTCATAGGAGCCTCGGCTCCCGAACGCAGGCGATCGATCTCCTTTTGCATTTCGCGCACGCGCTGCTGCTCGGCGGCAAGCGCCGCCGACTGGCTCGCGCGCCCATCCTTCACCAACCGCACGATATTGCGAACCTGCAATCCGATGAGGATGGAAAACGGGATGAGAACCAAAACGACGTACCCTGCCGGCGACTTGAAGAAATCGAACACGTAACCCGCCTTCGGTATGGCGAACACGTATTCGCCCACCACCTTGCTCTCGAGCGCGGGGTACAAATCGTCGTCACCTGTGGTGGTGCCGTAGGTGACGAAGGCGGATTGCCCCTCGTAGGTTGTGCGCTCGCGGATCTTATGCGTGTAGATCTCGCCGTAATTGTCCGGATCGATGGACTCGAAGGTGATGATGTCGCCCTCGGCGAGCGTCGACGTGTCGACGGCGCGCGACACCGCGATATCACCAACCTGGAACTCGGTCTGCATGGAGTCGGAAAGCACGATGTAGGGCTTCCAACCGAAAAACGTCGCCTCGCCCCCGCGCGATGAAAGCGTGGTTGCCACAACGACCAGCGTGAAGGCCAACGCCACGACGAAAATGACGGTGGTCAGGATGCTGACAACACGGTTGAGCGCCTTCTTCCCTCGGCTGGGTTCAAGCGGCTCGACCTGCGCAGGCTGCGAATCGGCCTCGGGATAAGCGTCCTGCTGCGCGAAATACGGCGAGCTTGCGGGGTTCGGCATCCCCGTCGAGTGAGGCGCCCCATCGGGAAACTGCGCTCCGGCAGGGTGCGACGCCTGCGCGGGTTGCGGCATCCGCGCAGGACGCGGCGAACCCGGCGAATACGCCGCAGCCTGCGGGTTCTGCACTTGCGGGTTCCGCACCTGCGGGTTCCGCACCTGCGAGCTCCGCACCTGCGAGCTCCGCGCCTGCGGGTTCCGCGCCGACGGATTCGAACCCCTGCCCGACCTCATGTTGTTGTACTGATTCATGCACCCTCTTCGGATCACGGCCGACACGAAAACCGAGGGGCGCTCACCCATCGGGCGCGCCCCTCGGCATCAATCCCGCGTAAGCGAGATGATCAAATCATAAGTTATCAGCGACTATTCGGGAACGACGGTGTACCAAACCTCGCCGTTGGATTGGGTCTCGGAAACCACCTTGTAGCCGTCGGCAACGAAAGAGGGCGAGCCGGCTTCGGGAGCCTTCGACGGATCGAAGTTGACGAACGTGCCGCCCTTGATCTCAACCGTGGCAGTGCCGTCCGCATAAGCAGAGTCGATGCAGTTGATGAGGTAGCTTGAGAAGTTCGGAGCGGCGCTCTTGATGGTGGGGGCCAGATCGAAGAAGCCGCCGTTGATGATGCAGGAGCCCTTCGCAACCTGAACGGCAGACATGGCGCCGTAATACGAACCGGAGTTGATGACGAGGCTGCCGCCGCTCACCTGAATCGCATAGCTGTTGTTGTAGCCCGCCTCGGCAGACACCACGCCGTCACCATCAAGCGTCGTCGTGCCGCTCCGCACGTCGATGAGGATGGACGTGGTGGGCAGTTCTTCGCTCGCAACCGAGGGATCGAGGCCGATGGTCTTGCCGGAAAGATCGAGCGTCGTATCAGCGCTCACGCTCATCTGAGCGAAAGCGCCATCGGGATCGACGTCGGCGGGGAACTCGGGATCGATGGTCATGTCGGATCCCAGCGACACGGAACCGCCCTGGGTGAGTGCGGTTTTAAGATCCGCCGTAGAGGTGACGGGCAGCGTGGCGTTCGCATCGTACCGGTCGTTGCCGAAGCCGTCCTGCTCCTTGGCGGCCTGGGTGGCCTTCACCACGATGTCGAAGGTGACGCTCGCGCCCTGGTACTCGTTGCCCGCGCTCTCGCGCATCTTCACCACGAGGTTCAGCGTCTTCGACGAGGAGCCGTCGGAGCCCGCGTAATCCTTCGGGGCGAGCACCGCGCCCTGGCCGAGCGTTGCCGTACCCGCCGCGAGATCGGCCAGCGATCCGATCTTGGTGGCGCCGTCGAGACTTTGCGCCCCTTCGGACACCGAGTAAACGTCGAGCGCCTCGGAGAGGTCGGCATTGCCCTCGGCCTTGAGGTTCTCGACGGAGAGGTCATACTTCAGCCACAGGCTGCCGGTGTTGGACACCGTGACGTCGGCCTTCTCGGAGTAGCCGGGCTCCCACCGCCCGTCGCCGGCGAGGATCACGCCGCCGTCGCCCGTGGTGGAAAGCTCGATCCCGAGCGTGCCCGCCTGGATCCTGTTGCCCTCGTTCTTCACGCTGTCGGTGAACCACGCGAACGTGAGGCCCAGGAGCAGCG
>CALADF010000015.1 GCA_937890835.1 uncultured bacterium | reverse complement strand
CAAGCTTCTGGCTGTCTCGGCCATGGGGACGGCGAAGACGAACCTGTATGACTTCGGCAGCTGCTTCGTTGTCACCTTCTTGGTGATCTCGGCCCTTATCTCCAATGCAAGCGTGAAATACTTATGGGCACTCAGATGCCTGTTTCGGGCATATACACCACTCAAACGACCATCTCCTTGCTAAGCCGTCTCGACCTGATGGCGCATGCGCAAGGCATGCGCCGGTTCAGTGTTGCGTACGGCTGATAAATCAGCCTACGAGGAAGCACGGGAACGGGCGAACCCAGCCAGACGTCGCGGCGTCGTTGCTGGCAGAGCCGCTGTTGCCGACATAGCACACGCTGGAGGACGAGCCGCCCATGACGGAGCGGAGCCACCAACTGACGCGAGTTCCAAAGATTCGAGATGCCGTGTCTTCGAAAATCGGGAAATGGCAATCGAACCCGATGCTGTAACCCGTCTTGCTCCATGCTTGGAACCCGTAGACCTCGATTTCGGAAAGAGACCATACCTTCCCCAGATCGACCCAAGACCAACCGCTGTCATCGGTGAGCTTCCCGCTCGACGCGTAGCGCTCGTTGAGCAGAACGCGCTGCGGCATGATGGCGGCTTGACACTCGGTCGGGAGGGACGGCAGGAAATCGCCGATCTCCCACTCATGCAGCTTCGAGCACAGATAGGGGTGCTTCTCATCTGCGGTGCCGTTGTTGTCGTTCGTGTCGCGCCACTTGATATAGGAGCCGTTCACGGCCTTGTCGCCGGTGACGGACACCGGGGCGGACGGGACCATCGCTATATGGTGGCCCTTCGCCGTGTCCCCGCACTGGTAATACGGGTCGATGGCCGCGATGCGGTACCTGACGGTCTGGGAGGGGACGTTTGCACCGGCCTTCAGCTGCACGTCGATGTAATCGCCGATGCGAAGCCCCGTGAAGTTGGCTGCCTTCACCCGCTTTTGGAGCCACGTCCAGACGTTTGCGCTGCCGATTTCGGCGGCGAAGACCGACGCGATGGAGCGCCCCTTATAGGTTCCGGTCAATTGCTGTCGGTCGTATTCCTGAGCGGTGGTCGCGGCGTTTGCCGTGTTCCGCGCGGTGACGTCCTTGACGTTGCGCGGCGCGCCGTTGAATGTGAGGACTGAGACATCTGCCATGTTGGTTCTCCTTAATTTAGGGTCGCGGTTTCACCGGAAACGCCCGACTGCGCGAGCGCAAGCGTCTCACCGCTGTAAGAGGTCACGCGGGTCGGCGGGACGTATGCCGTCTCACCGATCAGGACGTACTTGTCCTGAAGATCCGCGACCGCAGAGGCGAGGATTTCGTTGGCCTTCCTCAGTTCCTCGACCTCCGCGTCGCTCGGCGGCTTGATCGATGCGATGTTGTTTGCGATGTTCAGTGCGTTCTGCGCAGCCGCCGTCGCATCGTCAGCGGCACCGTTCGCACGCGCGGCGGCTGCGTTCGCGTTGCTCGCCGCCGTGTCAGCAGCCGTCTTCGCGGTGTTTGCGCTCGCCGTCGCCTTATCGGCGTTCGCCTTAGCGGTGTTTGCCGCCGATGCCGCGTTGTTCGCAGCCGTGGTCGCCTTGTCGGCGTTCGCCTTTGCCGTGTTGGCGGCGGATGCGGCGCTGTTCGCGGCTTCTGCTGCCTGCTGCGCGGCGGTGGCCTTTCCGTTGGCGTTGCTCGCCGCCGTGTTCGCCGCGTTCGCGGCAGAGTTGGCGGCTGATGCGGCGGAATTTGCCTTGTTGACCGCCGCGTTCCCTCGGTCGATGAGGTCTTGAACGGCGTCATCCCAGCTTTGCGCTGGCTTCTGTCCGTCAAGAGCGCTGCGCAGGATTTCGATTGCGAAGCGCTCTGTCGAATAGGTCTTGCCGCTCTTCGTGATCGTGAAATAGGCTTCGTCGGTGTAGCCGGACACGCTGCAAAGCTTCGACTCGTCAACCGTGATCGTTACGGCGTTGCCACTCACTAAGCACTGACCGCGATAGTAGTTCCGCTTATTAGGCAAAAGCACGACAAGCCATGCCGTAGCGCCGGAAAGCTCGAACTCAGCGCCGTTGTCGTAGATAAGCGCCTTGATCGTGGTTCCGCCATCGTCGCCCTGACCAACCTTAACGCATGTGCCCGCGCCCTCTTTCGAGATATCGAGTTCGAGCGTCCGCGTGTTGCTCATTGCGCGCCGCCTTCCTCGCTATCGGGATAGGCAAGCTCCCTGAGCGCTTCCAGCGCTTCGCTGAAGCTCATAGCGCTTCGCGCCTTGCTCGAAACCGGCTGAACGTCGGCGTTCGATGCCACGGCTGGCACGCTTGCCGCCAGCGCGTCGAACACATCGACTACCGCTTTAAACCTGTCATCGACATACAACGGCTGAACGAAAGTAAAGTGCTCATCTCGGTTTTCCGGCTCTCTCACGTCGGAAGCGGGGACGATTGAACGTGTTCCCTGATCGTCTACCGCTATGAACACTATTCCGCTTTCGTCAGCTCTTTTTATAAGCTCAGCGTCGTACTCAGTAAGCACTGCTTCTGAGTTCGATATCGGGTCATGAGCGAGATAATAGAGAATTGCCATTAGATACCTCCTAATTGAAGCTGCACGTCGTACACAAACCGTTGATGAAGTTGATAGATCGCCATGAATTAGTCCATCCAACGGTTCCATTGCCGTTGTCGTGAACCTCGCTGACGTAGTGAAGCCTATGGTTGCCCGTATGGCATATGGTCGCTGTGGTGCTCTCGTTGCTTGAAGCTGCCGTCGAAATCTGCGGCGAGCTGATGCGAACTGTCCCCTCTGCCGTCATCTGTATACCTCGATACTTGATTGACGGGTTGTCGATGTTGTACGAATGGGCTGAGAAGTCTATACATCCGATTTGGGTACCGTTCTCAAGACCTCGAATCTCGCCGTTTATGAGGCGAAGCAGGTTCGATGCCGAACCGCACTCGAACGTCCCGTTAGCGCTGATGTTGTTTGCGGTCATGTAGTTTGTTGTGAGCTTGCCGGTGCTGAGGTTCCACGTGTTGCGCCCAAGACGGTCGCTGATGATACCCGTTTCAATGTAGCTGGCGTTGATGTAGAGCAGCCCGCCGCTCAGGTAGATTCCCTGAGTTTGCCCGTTGTTCGTCAGGCGGTTGAACACCTCCCGCTGGTCTAGGTCTTCGTCTAGATCGTCGGTAGATTGATTGCCAGACGTTAGGGCGCGCGCCAGCACGGGCGTTGTGTACGTCTTCGTGCCGTCAGACCACGTTATTTCGCTCCGCGTCCAGTAGTAGCGACCGCTCACCCACGTAGGCTGGTAGTAATACCAGTTTCCGCCGGTCTGTGTGCTGCTGCTCGTGCTCAGATAGTATTGCTCGCGCACCTGAGAAACGCCGATGCCGTCATTGTCCGCCATGCGGTGCGCCGTGGTGTATTCGGTGTTGCCATCTGCGAGCGTGAGCTTTAGGCGCGTCCATAGGTACTGACCCTGCTTCCAGCTCGCGTATGTTGTCCATGTGGTCGGTACCGTCGATGAACTGGTGGAGTTGCCATATTGCACATCTACCGCCACGACAGAACTTCCAACATCGCCGCCGCCAACCGAAGCGTCGGCGGAAAGCGAGAACTCGCCGGTGGTCAAGTCCCAGAAGTTCTTACCGGCCTTGTCGGTGATGATTCCGGCCTTCAGCAGGTCAGCGTCAAGAACGCCGGTGTCCATGTAGGTAGCGTTTATGTATACCTTGCCGTTTTTGAGGTACACGCCCTGCGTCTCACCGTTGTTGGTGAGACGGTCAAAGATGCTCTTCTGCCCCAGCGCTTCATCGAGCGCGTCAACGTACTTCTTGGCTTGGTCTTTAGCGTCGGTGCCAGCCGAAGATGCCTGCTCTGCGGCGTACTTCTTAGCTTCCTCTAGCCGCTTCGCGTCCGCTTCCTCAGCGGCCTTGACAGCGTTTCGCTGCGCGCCGCTCGCCGCCGTGTCGGCGATTGATTGAACAGTGTCGCCGCCTACGGTCGCCGTGGCTGAAAGCGAGAACTCGCCGGTGGTCAAGTCCCAGAAGTTCTTACCTTTCTCGTCGGTGAGAAGACCGGCGCGCACGCGGTCTGCTCGCATCGTACCGGCGTTGATGAGGTCTGCGGTCACCATGCCGCCGGTTAAGAAAGTCTTCCAGTCCCACTGTCCGTCTGAGGTAAGGCCGGATGCAAGGCGAAGACCCATGCCGTTAAGGTTGACAGCCCACATGCCGGACGTGCTGCGAAGCGGAAGCCCGGTCTGCGCGTCTATCGGTACGTTGCTGTAGATCGTACCAAGCTCGAACGTCTCGACCTTGTAGGTTCCAACCGAATTGAACTGAGCGTTGAGCGACTGCTGTAGCTGAATGAGCCATGAAACGGATGTGCCAGCCGCCGCGTCGTAGAGCGCGTTTTGCTGGCTGTTTCCTTTCAGGGCGTTGCTCACGCTCTGCCACATGTCTGCCATCGTGTCGGTGAGCGTCCCGAACGTGACCGTAGCGTCGCCGGTGAGCAAGTCGCGCTCGATCTGAGACACGCGGCCATGGAGCCGCACGCCCTCTTCGGAGAATCCCTTGTCGATGATCGCAACGTCATCGCCAACGCCCACGCCCTCCCACGAACGCCCGAACGCGTATAGGTCGATAACCGAAGCGGTGTAGGTAACTTTAGGCTCCTTCACCTGCTTCAGGTAGTCTTTCGTTTCCTGCAAGAGCTGCGCCGCGTCCTCGCACTGCTCATTCACGTATGAGGCCACGGCGGGCAGAATGCCGTCCTCTCCGTCGGGGTGCCCCCAAATCTCGGTGGCTTCGGCATCCTCAACGTAGTCCTTGCCGCCGTTTATGTCGCCGAAGGTAAGGCGGCGACCGTAGCCGCCGCCCTCCGTCTCAACGCCCTTTCCATATCCGTAGACGCGCGTTTTCGGGTTATCGCTCGCCATTGAGCGCTTGACCGAAACGAGGTCTTTAGTCCACGTGAAGCGCTTTGCGCTGCTCTGGTTCCCGCGAAGGGCGCGAATGTTCACGCGGCGCGCGACGATGCCAGCGCCGTTGTGAACGATGGTCGTTTCAAGCTCGCCGCCCCACGTTTCCAGCAGCTCGGCTATGCCCTCGCGCACGCTGATGTGGTAGAAGGTGCGTGAAGCGGTGCCGCCCTGATCGCACGTGCCAACCTCCCAGCGCGTGTCTGCGAGAATGGATGTGAGGGCTACCGACACGCTGCCAGAAGGCCGCTTATCGTCCAGCCAGTCATCCCACGTCTCGTTAATCGAGTTGATGCAGACGGCTTGCGTCTCTGGCGCGCCGTCATCGTCGTGTACGCGGTCGATGGTGTCAACGATGTGTTCGTGGCACACGCCCTGAAGGTCAATCCAGACTACGCGGTCGCCCTTCACGAGGTCTTCGGCGCACGTGATGTTGAGTTCGTCGGTGCCGTCCAGCGCGTCGGTGTGCGTCGCGGCGCTCACCGTGAGCCGCCCCAGATTGTCGCCCCAGCGGTTGAAGCGGGTGAAGCTGATACGTCTAACTAAAGCCATCGTTCCACCCACTCAAGAATCGCGGTGCCGTTGGTGATGTTCAGGTGGCACCGCCCGTTGATTTCGAAGTAATCCGAATCAATCGTTACCGGCGCGGTCTGGTTGTTGACCGTTGCGTGCTCGGTCGCCATGTCAAGACGTATGGTGCTCGAAGACGTGAGCGGCGTGTTGACAGCCACGAACTCGCCGGTATCGACGTTCGTAATCCGCCACGTGCTTCCAGCGGCGGGCTTCGCCGTAACTTGCAGGTGAGCGGGGCGGTTGCCGCCAGCGTTGACGTAGATGTTGCCAGCCGAAACCTCCATGCGGCGCTTCTGCCCGTAATAGTCGGGGTCGCCGATATGGAAAGTCACGGTTGTAGTCGGGCAATCGTCGGTGATCTCGTCTAGGTCGGTGCTGCCGCTCACGATTGCAAGCAGGTAGCGCGTCGGGTCATCGGGAAGGTAGAGCGGCGCGGGTTCGTCCGTCCAGAGAGCCGCCGCGAGCTTGTGCCGCATCTCGGCGACCTCGCGGCGGTCTTCAGTCCTAAGCCAAATCTCAACGGGAAGGTCGTAGCCGCCACGGTAGGCGCTCTTGAAGACCTCGCCATGCCGCCCCGGAACGCTCTCGAACGTCGCGTTGACGGTCGCCATGATGGGGCGGCGCACCTTGCAGTAAACCAGCTTCGATAGGTCGGTGCCGTTAAAGATGATTCGGTCGTGCTGGTTCCTAGTCCGTCTAAGTTGCAACCGGAACACCCCTTTGCTTCAGCTTGCTTGCGATGCCAGCGCCGATCTGCTGGCCTGTCTCGTATGCGTCCGCGCCGTCGCGAATCTGAGCGTTAAGCTCGACGTTGACGGACACAACCTGAGACGCGGGCTGCTGCCTGAAAGCGCCGATCTGGTTGAGCGCATCGGCCATGAGGTCGGAAAGGCGGTCGATTGGCAAGACCGCTTCTCGGCCTGCTTCGCCAACGCCGATGACCGAAGGCGCGTCGAAGATGCCGCCTTTCGCGTACCAGCTGATGCTTACGCTCGGCAGCTTCACGGGGCCGAAGTCGTTCCAGCTCACGTTGAAGTGCGGAAGCTTCGGCTTCGGAATGCTGATCCTGATTCCGCCAAAGGCGTTCATGATCTTGCTCGGGATGCTTGAAATCGCGTTCCACGCGCTTTCAATGGGATTCTGAATGAACCCCTTGATGCCGTCGAACACGCCTTGCACCTTCGAGCCAAGGCCGGGGAATCCCAGCTTGTCGCCGATTCGGTCTGCGATGCTAACCGCCGTGCTCTCGGCAGCGTCAAGCTTCGAGCCGATGTTGTCTTTAATCGCGTTGAAGGCGTTTGCCGCTTGGCTCTTCGCAGTCTCCCAGTCGCCTTTCATCGCGGCTTGCAGAGCGCCAGCCGCCGAGCTGCCGACGGTCTTCGCGGTGTTCATGTCGTTCTGCACGGTCTGGCCGATGTTCGAGAAGGCCGTTTGCGTGTTGCTCGTGAGGTTGTTCCACCCGTTAGACACGGTATCGACCGCGCCTTGCGCGAGGTTCCCGACGTTGGTTTTAAGGTCGTTCCAAGCGTTCGAAGCGCCGGTTTTGATGTTCTCCCAAGTGTCGGAAGCGCCTTGCTTCAGCTGCTCCCACTTCTCGCCAACGCCGGTGCAGAAATCCGAAACGCCGGTGCTCACCTGCTCCCAGATTCCGCCCCAGAACTCAGGAACGCCCGCGAAGAAATCCTGCACGCCCTGCCACTTCTCCGAAATCCAGCCGGTGAAGTCAGACCACATCTGCTTGCCCGTCTCGGTCTGCGTGAAGAACCACGTAAGGCCAGCGACGGCGGCTGACACGGCGGCAACGCCAAGGCCGATGGGATGCGCGGCGATAAGGCCGGTGAAGCCCGTCCATCCGCTAGAGAGCGTGCCGGTGAGCATGCTTCCCAGACCGCCCGCCTTGGTGACGATGTTCGAGAAGCCGGTTCCGATCTTCGTTAGGAAGCTCGAATCTCCCATTACCTTTTTAGCGCCGCCCCAAAGCTCGCCAGCGGTCTTGAAGGCGCTTCCCACGCCCTCGGCGGCTTCCATCGTCTTACCTATGGCAGTGGTCACGCCGCCGAAGGCGACAGCTCCTAGAGCGAGGTTGTTAACAAGCGTCTGCTGCTCCGGCGAAAGGCTCTTGTACCACCCCGTGACGGTTTCGAGCGCGGGCGCAAGCGTGTTAAGAAGGCTCGTGCCGATCTCCGTTACCGCCGTCTGAACCGGCATCGCGGCTTCGCCGAGTTCCTGCATGGCCGCGTTCATCTCGTTCTGGGCGTCGCGGGATGCCAGAAGGTCTTTGTTCGTCTCCTGATACTGCCGCCCGGCTTCGCCGTACAAGCCCGTGAGCGTCTCGGTGATGAGCTGCGAGCGCTCCTGCTCGCTTCCACACGCCGCGAGCGCGGCGTTGAAGGCATCTTCTTTGGTTTGACCCTCGGCGACCGCCTGATTGAAGGCGGCCTGAGCCGAAGAGTGGCCGGAAAGGGCGGCGCTCCACTGCTCGGCTGATGCCGTAGACCAGTTGAGCGCGTCGGCAAGACCGCCCGTGACCGTTCCCGTGTGAGCCGTCTCCTGCGCGGCTTCAGCGAGGTTTTCGAGCGGCAGCGCGTCGCCGAACGTCGCATACGCGCCCGCCGCAATGTTCGTCCACTGGTTAAGCTCCTGCTGGTTGGTGGTAAGGCGCGCCAGGTTCTGCGCGGCTTCGGTTGACGTGTCGGATTCGCCAAGCAGACGGTAAAACATGCCGTATGTGGACGAAGCCTGCTCGGCGGTGCCGCCCGCGTTCTTCCACGCGGTTTCAAGCTGCCCGCTCTGCTGTATGGCTTCCTCTTGGCTCGATGCAAGCCCCGTGAGCGCACCGGCAGCGCCGATGATGCCGCCAGACAGTGCCGTTCCCGCGCTCGACACCTTGGAACCGGCGCTTGAAATCTTGTCGGCGTTGTCCTCGATGGTCTGACCGAGCTTGCCAAGAGCCGTCTTCGAGCCTTCGGCCTGACGCGCGGTGTCCGAAAGCTCGGTACCGTAGCTGTCAAGCTGGCGCTCGCACTGCATGATCGCGCGCTTCAGGCTGTCGTACTGCCGTTCTTCCTGAGCCGTGAGCTGCGCGCCGCTCTGTTTCTTGCTCTCCAACTGCGCGAGCGCCTGCTTGTAAGCGTCAAGCTTCTGCTCTGTCTCGCTGTATGCGGAATTGAGCGCCTTTACCTTCTGCTCTAGCAGCTCGGTGTTTCCGGGGTCGAACTTCAGCGCCTTGTTGATATCACGCAAGTCGCTTTGGGTGTCGCGCGATGCTTGCTGAACCTTCTTCAGGGCGCTTTGCAGCTCGGTAGTGTCGCCGCCGAACTTGATAACAAGCCCCTTGTAAGTGACCGCCACGTAATCACCCCTCTTTGGTTGTCAAAGTCCCATGAGTGCTTGAAGCAACGCGCCCTCGCGGGTGCGCTGCCGTCAAGAACTCACTTCACGTCATGACCAGAACGCAGCTTCGGCCTTGCGCGCCTTCTCGTCCTCGTCGTAGTGCGCCGCAGCGTCGGCGTAGAACGCGTTGATCTCCAACAGGTCTTGAACCTGCCGGTAACTCATCATCTGAAGGTCTGAGAGCGTCAGGCCGCATTGCTGGCAGTTGTAGATGTATCGCGCGTCGCACGCGTCGCTAAGCTCGCTTGGCAGCGGCGGCGCTTTCCTCTTCGGCGGTCGCGGTGTCCATGACCTCTTTCGCCGATGGAAAAAAGTTGTCCTGAACAATTTCCATCACGTCGGAAGCCCAACCGTCCGAGCGCCCCAGATCGTATGCGTCGGCGGGGAATGCCGAGACCCACTCATCGAACATCTCATCGAACTTCGGCGTAGCCGTCTTGATGCACGCGTAGAAGATCTCGAGAAGCGGAGCAATGGGCGGAAAACCGTACTCGTTCTGAGCGGCGAGAATAGCGCCCACGGCTTCGTTAATGTCCTTCGGTCTGCGCGTGCCGTTGGGGTTCACGACATGGAAGTATCGAGAGAACACAATCGGCGTGAACGCGTTGAAGGTCGCTTCGAACTCCTTTTCGCCAACCTTGATAAGCATTCGCAACCTCCTACGCGGTCTGGGTCTTGTGCGCAAGCGCGATATCGACCGCATCAAAGAAGGTATCGTAATCGGCAAGGCCGGTGAAGCTGTCGTATCCGCTCGTGCGAATGTCGGTGGCGGGGATGGTGACGGGTCGCCACGTGAACGGGTAATCGAGCTGCGTGATCTCGGGCGTGTCCTGCGTGGTATTAAGCTCCTGCGTCGGCTTGGACAGCTGGCACATGAGAAGGCAGCGGCGGCGACCGAGCGCGTGTCCCGGCTGCTCGCACATAAAGGCGAACTTCTTGGGCGTGCGGTCGGCGCTCAGGATGGTTCGCCCGTCCTGCGCGATCTCGTAGCCCACGAGGTCTGCGATGAGGGCGCGCAGCTCCGGCGTGCTCTCGGTGTCGTAGAAGCTCATGGTTCCGCTGCCGCCGTTGTCCTGCTGCTTGTCAAGCCAAACCTCGTTGTCGGCGTAGCTCGTCGCAGTCTCAACGGACGGCTCCATGCTGATTGCGACGGTGCCCGCAACGTGCGTTGGCGTTTTGTAGGTAAGCGCGTCTTCGTCCTCGACGGGCGCGAAGTGCGCGTTTTTCACGCCGAAGAATCCGTTTCGCATAATTTCCTCCTAATTGTCTTCGCTGACGTTCACGGTGAACGCCGCTTCGGTCAGCTCTTCTGAATCGATGTTGGTAACGCCGAGCGTGTAGGCAACGCCAGCCGCGTCCAAGGCTTCGCGCACGCGCCGCTCGGTCGCGTAGTCGCGGTGCCGCGTGTAGAGCGCCACGTCGTAGGGCATCCACGACATGTAGGCGCTGTTGTCCGCGTAGGCGGTTTCGTTGTAGCCAGCCACAAGGCAGATGAACGGCGGGCTAGGCTCTTCGCCGTCGGCGAATCGCTGGTTAGCCCACGGTATGCCGAGCGAATCGAGAACGCCGCAAAGCTCGTCTAGACCGATCATCTGCCATCGCCCCCCATCTGCGAGAACTCGCGCGCCACTTGGTCGGCGACCTCGGCAATAACGCCGTCGCCGGGAACGTCGCCGTATTTCTTGCCCGTCTGGTTCTTGATTGCATGCCCGTTCTCCAAGAGGTGCGTGAGCTGGTAGATTCGGTTATGCACCGTGCATTCGGTGCCTGTCTCGTCGGTCACAACGTCGGCCTTCCAGCCCTTCTTGTAAGCGCCCGTGCGCTTCTTGCTCTTCTGCTTCAGCAGCTTCACGGCGCGCTTTCCGGCTTCCGCCGAGTTCTCCGCGAGCGCGGAAACGTTATCGTCCACGCACTCTTTCATGCACCCGTCGATGAAGCGCGAAAGATCCACGTCAGCCACGGTCGCCCACCACCTCCGAAAGCGTCAGGCGCACGAAGTCGGGGCTTGACCTATCCACGCGCTCGACCTTCAGCCGCGCGCCTTCGAACTCGACTAGCCGCTCACCGCTGTATGCGCTCTTGCGTATCTGCAACACGGCTTCGGGATGGATGCCAGCGGCAGCGGCGGCGTAGTATGCGGCATCGCCCATAGAGAAGACGTTGCAGAACACCTTGCGCTTGGTTTCCTCCGTCTGCTGCACGCCGTATTCGTCCTTCTTGACGGTCTTAGCGATGAGCTTGCACGTGCCAGCCCACATGCTCATGACGCGCCCCCGAACTCCGAGCTGCCGCACATCATGGTTAGCAGATCATCGAAGCTCTGAGTAAGGCGGTCGGCATCGGGGTTGTCTATGCCGAAGTTCGCCTTGCAGTAGACCTTCACCGCGAGCCGAACCGTGCTGTTCGAATCGTCGGCGGCTACGGAAGCGGCAACGCCGCCCGCGCGCATCGCGGCGCGGGCGGCTTCGATGAGGTCTTCGATCTCAGCGTCGAAGTCGTAGCATTCGGCGGGAATCCTCAGCGCTTCGCGGCACGCGTCAAGCAGCTTCGGCTTCTCTGCCATGCGGCACCTCCTAAGCCTTGGATGCTGCGGCGGTGCCTATGGTGAGCTGAACGAAGCCCTCCGGGACGGCAAGGCCACCGTCATAGAGCATGTAACCGTCAATGGCAGTGTTCCAGCTACCGTCGGTGAGCTTGACCGCCTCGACGGTGGGTCCGTCGAACAGATTGCCACGGAACAGGTCAGGGTAGCCGACCATGATAACGCCATCAGCCAGCCCCTCTTCGCGCTTGACGATGCTTCCGAAGATTCGACCCTCAACGGTCGGGTCTTCGTCCTTCTCGTTGACGAAGTAGGCGCGCTTGTTCGCGTCCTCGACGGCGGCAATCTGGTTCCAAATGGTCTGCTGGTTGGCGTAGACGCGCGCGCCCTTGGGCGTGGGGTTGCCAAAGGTCTTCAGAAGACCAAAAGACTTCAGGAAGTCGGCCTTGGAAAGCGTTCCTGCGGTCGCGCAGCTAATCTTGTTGGCGGAAGCCATGCCCAGCGTTCCGTCAACAAGACGGGCAAGCACAATACCGTTTGCGGCAACGCCGCAACGGGCGCTTACCTCGCGGGTGATGTAGTTTCGGAAGCTGTCGATGCTCTGAATCATCATCTTGCGGGACAGCGTGACGCGCTTCTTGATCTCGTCACCTGTAAGGGTGATGCGGTCAAAGGTGTTCTGCTCATCGTCGGTGGGCGCTACGCCCTCGGCGGTCTTCGCAGCATCGCCCTTGTCGATGCTCTTATGGCGGATAAGCTCGTACTGGTTGCGCATCGTGTCGCGGGTAACGTCGCTGAAAATGGCGGTGCTGTTGTCGATAAGAGCGATGATCTCGTTCTTCAGCTCGACGGGCACCACCTCATCGGTGTTCGCGGTGGTGACGGTGTAAGCGGCGCGCTGCTCAAGATGCGCGAGCGCGGAGCGCTCGGCATCCGTGAGGTCGTTTCCCTCAGTCAGGCGAACGCCCATCTGAGACGCAAGGCGCTTCAGGAAGCCGCGCGTCTCGGCGGCGCGGTAATCGGTAACGTCGCGCACGTCGGCGACGCTTCCGCGCGCGGTCGCGGGGCTTCCCAGCGGTACGGTATCGACCTGTCGGGCGGCACCGCTTGCGATAGCGGAGCGGGCAGCAGCGACGGCGGCGGCGCGCGTCTCGCGGTTCTTCTCGGCGGCTGCGTTGCGCTTCTCGATCTCGGCGGTAAGCTGGCTCATGCGCTCTGCGTCCTGCTCGGTAGGCTCCTGCGCGGCGCCGTCCTCTGCGGGCGCGTCGTACTTCTCGACAAGCGCCTTCAGCTCGTCCACAAGCTCCTGCGTGGTCTTGTCCTCGTCTCCCATTTTCTAAACCTTCCTGCTCTTGGCGATTGCCAGTGTTGCGCGGGCTTTTGCCAGCGCGTACTTACGGCGCGCAAGCTCCTTGCGCGACTGCTCAATCACTCCGTTGAGCAGGTTTCTTGCTGAAATCTCGGTGTTGGGGTCTGCGGGAAGGCTGACGGCTGAAACGTCGTAAACCTTCTTGACCCTCGTAATGGTCGTGGTCTTGCTGTCCCGGTCGTACTCGTCAGCTCCCACGCTGAACGCCCATGACATGCGGGTTACAAGGCCGTTGGAAATCTCTTCGTAAAGGTCGCGCGCAGCCTGAGAGCCGCTAAGGTCTGCGGCGATGAAAAGGCCGTGCGCGTCAGGCTCGACAATAAGCGTCCCGTTGCTCATGCGGGCAAGAACCTTGCCCACGTGGTCGTACTGCATGATAACGTCGCTCATGTCGGCATCTTTGAACGCGTCGGGACTGATGATCTCGCGGTATTCGTTGCCGTCCCAGTCCTCAAAGAGAACGTAGGGGTCGTTGAATGTCGAAGCGTAGCCCTCAACGTAGAACTCGGTATCGAAGCGCTTATTGTCGCCATCGCCAGCGGCGGGCGCGAGCGGCGAAGACAGGATTCGGTATTGCCGCTCACTTGGTTTTGCTGGCATCGTCTACCTCCTTTTTGCCGTCTCCTGCGCCGCTGCTCGCGTCGATAGCGGCGATGTTCGCGTTGGTCTGCGCCGCTTGCGCGGCCTGTTCAGATGTGTGTTCGCTGATGAGTGCGAGGTCGATGTACTCGCCGCGTATGACGTGGCGCTCTCCGCCCTCGTAGTGCGCGGATTGGAACACGTCGGCAACCTGATTGCCGTTCCAGATGCCACGGTCGAAGAGGGCGACGGCGACGTTGAGCTTCGTCGTGTTGCTGGCGAACTCTAGGCGGTTGGCGGAGAACACGACCGAATTGCCGTGCGCTATCTCGTTCGCGGTGTAGGTCATAGACGTGACCACGAATCCGAGCTGCACGGCGAATGGCTCGATTCGTCCTTCATAGAAGCTGTTGAAGGTGTCTTCGTCGGCCTTGTTCATCACTATGTCTTCGTTCGAGCCGAAGAACCTATAGGCGCTCTTCTCGATTCGCTCCATCTGCGCGGCATCGACCGTGTAGCTCTGTGGCGTGACCTGCTCAACGTCAGAGAAAATCTTGTCGTAAACGGCTATTCCGCCCGCGTTGTCGGCGGAAAGCTGAGCGTTGAACTCCTTTCGCGCCTTGTCACGGTCGCCATCGTTGCGGTTCTGACTGAGCTTTCCGATGAATCGGATTGCCGCGCCCTGCTTGATAGCCGCTTGCTCGGCTTCGTTTTGCGCGTGCATAAGCTCTAGTGTCGGCTGAAGAACGTTCGTGCCGTCTCCGAACAGATCGCTGCGGTACTGGTGTCGCGTCATAACGCCAACGCGCGACCACTCAACAAGCGTTTCATCGCCTGTTGGGAACGTGAGCATGAGCCATAGCGCGCCGTCAACGTCGTATGCGGTACATTGCCCCGGAAGAATAGGGTAATACCCGGTGATGGTAGCGCCATCGTCTGACAGCATGGGAACGATGAGCGCCGTATCGTTCACCTGAAGCATCGTCCAAACGCGCTTGATGAACTGCGGCGTTGTCATCCACGGGTTAGGCTGCTGCGCGAGCGCTCGGACTGCTACCGGCTGAGCAGAGCCGGAAACCTCCGGTTTCAGCTTGCTTGCATGGTCTGCGCCGCTCTCGATGATGCTTCGCGTAAGCTCGGCTTCGTAAAGACCGCCCTGCCATGTCGTGAACGACGGAGCATAGGCAGTGAACGTGGAGAAATAGCCGTTGATAGCTTGCATCTGCGGACGGTGGAACACCGCATCGAAGAGCGAGCGCACGAACGGTTGTGATCTGCCCAACTCTAACCTCCTATCATCGCGCGGTAATCGTCCGCAATGTTCTTCATCGCAATGAACGCATCGCACTCGGCCGCCCACGCGTCTATGCGGTTGCGCGGGTCTTGGTTCTTCTTGTCGGGCTGAATGTTTCCGTTCACGTCGGTTCGAATGGCGACGTTCGAGCGGCACCATTCGGCAATCGGGTTTGCGTTGTCCACGATGCGCCCTTCCTTGTAGAGCGCCCGAAGCTCCTTCATCGGCATTGACAGCGTTTGCGCGCCCTGAATGACCTTTTGCAGGTTGTCAGCGCCGAAATAGTCTTCGTATGCTTCCACGGTCGGCACATCGCGCATGTGCCACGGGTCGTAGCCGCAAGAGACGGCATAGATGCCGTACTTGTCCTGCACTTCAGCCACCCAATCCAGAACGTCGCGCTTGTCCATGATGGGCGTTTCGCACGTCCGCATAAGCCCGCGCGCGATCCACGCATCGTATGGGACTCCATCGCGCCCGCCGCGCCGACCCTCTCGCTCGGCCTGCTCCAAGGCTCGTTGGGGAATCCACGCCATGTGCATCGCGTAGATGTTCGGGTCACCGGGTCGCTGCATGAGCAAACACGCCGCCGTCAGGTCGGTCGTGTCAGCGGCATCGACGCCCAGCACGGCGTAAGTGAATGAGCCGTCACTCGGGTCGAAGGTCGCATCGTTGTGTATCTCGTCCCACGTGAGCCAGGCTTGGCTCTGGTTCTCGATGAGGTTGAAGTCCTTGACTAGAAGGGTCGGCAAGAATGTCGGATCGTCCTTCGCCTTCGACACGTTCTGGCGCAAGGCGGCGAGCGACTTGATGGTTCCCAAGCCCGGATTCGCCTTAATCCAACAGCTCTCGTCCTGCCATTCCTCGCGCTCGTCAAGCTCGAAGATGAAGGCGATGAACCTCTCCGCCTTGTCACCCGTCGCTTGGCCGTCGAGCCACTTGCAGGCGTACTCGTACTGGGCGTCGAAGATGCCGTTTCGGACGAAACCGTTCGTGGTGATCTCCAAGACCAGCGGCTGTCGGCGCGCCGACGTGCCCTGAATCGTCAGGTCGTAGAGGTCGCGGTTCTTCATGGCCGCAAGCTCATCCACGATCGCTCCCGAGATGTCGAGGCCGTCCAAGTGGTTCGTGTTCGCGCTGAGCGCCTTGATGCTCCCCATGTTCAGGTCGCAGTAGAGGTCGGACACGCGTTTTCGCACATGGCGCGAGAGCGCGGGACTCGTCATGACCATGCGCCAAGCGTTGTTGAAGCCCTTGGATGCCTGATCGTGCGCGGTAGCGACGTTGTAGACCTCCGGAGCGCCCTCGTCATCGTTGATGAGGAGATCAAGCTCTATTGCAGACGCGAGCGCGGTCTTGCCGTTCTTGCGCCCCATGATCCAAAGCACCTCGCGGTACTGGCGCGTGCCGTCGGCGTCAACGAACCCGAAGACAACCGAGAGGATCGCCCGCTGGAAAAGCTCAAGCTCGAAGTCGTGGCCCAAGCGTCCAGACGGCAGGCGGCAGAACCGCTCGATGAACTGAACGTGCTTCTGCGCGTATTCCTCTCGGAAGTGGTAAGGGTAAAGCGGGTCGGTGTTGTCCATGTCGCGCAGGATGTGCGCGGCAACCTTGCGCATCTTGGCGCAAGCGGTTATATCGCCGCCTAGTATTCCGCCGAAATACTCCCTGATAGCGCGTTCGCACGACCCGTCGGCACCCTTGTACCGCCTAGCACCGCGTCTCATTGATGAAATCGATAAGCGCGTCTGCGGCGGCGGTTCCGCTCGGCATCATGTCCGTCAGCTGCTTCACCGATCGGCTGAATGTGGTGAACAGCTTGTTGTAAGCGCTGAATCCCGGGTGCTCCCGCAGTCCCGTCTGGCCACCGCCGTTGTCGTACTCGGTGAAAATGTCCTCGTAGAGCAATTCCGCGCGGGCATCATCGAGCTTCACCTTGAGAAAGGCGATGTTCGCGAGCAGGGGCATGATCGCCTTGCGCTTCTCATCGGGAATAGCGTCCTTGGTGAGTTCGCGAAGCTTCCGAAGCTCGCTCTCTAGGCGCGACTGCTTGGAACGCGAACCCTTGGGCGGGCTATTCGCGGCAACTTTGCCCGAAACCTTCGAAGTATCGCCAACTTTCCATGACACCGCAAGACCACCCCCTTTCGAAAACCTTCCGCGCGCATAAAACTATCTCCCGGCGTTGGTCCCCAGCCACCCATCCTGTGTTTTTGGGATGGGGGGATTATCCTCCGTGTCTACCTGCGGTTTTGTGTTCCGCAGTCGCGCAGTGTCTATCTTGTGCTGTGTTTGTGTGTCGCTAATCGAGCGGCACGAGGTTGCCGTCACTGTCAAAGCCGAAGCCCTGCCGGGTCGCACCCTGCCTGATCCATCCATGCACTTGCTTGTGGCATCGGTCGCACAGGCTCACGAGGTTGTCAGGGTTGGTCGCTATGTCAGGATCATCGACGTTCGAAGGACTCAGCTCCTTGATGTGGTGCACCATGACCGCAGGCGTTATGTCCCCGCGCTTCAGGCAGTGTTGGCATAGATGCGCGTCTCGGGTGAGCGCGGCGTCTCGCGCCTGCGCCCACTCGGCGCTGTGGTAAAAGGCGCGGCTGAAATCCTTGGCCATCGCGCCCCCTTGTCTTAGATGGCGGAGAGCACAGGATTCGAACCTGCGGATGCCTGCGCATCGCCCGGTTAGCAACCGGATGCATTAAGCCGCTCTGCCAACTCTCCGTGTATATCGGAATGTCAGACTCTATATCGGAATCCTGATACGTCTCGATATGAGGAAGGCCGCGCAGGTTCCCCCGCACGGCCTTTCATGACAATTCACCATACCGAATCTTAGCAGAACTTGGAAACTGAACGCAACCGACGTTTATCAGGTGTTTTTCAGTTTCGCCCATCCAACCGCATCAATATACGCAAAACCTACATCACATAGTTTGCGACACCATTGCTGCGAACTCTGCATAATCTCGGCAATCTCGTCCCACGGCTGGGCTTGCAGATACCCCATGCAGATCGCGTCAGCGTAGCGCGTGCCCTTTAGCTTAGCGAGACCTCCGCGCCCGTCAGCGCCATAGAGAAATTCGCACGCCTCGTCTATCTGCTTGCGAGCATCGGCGATGCGCCGCTCCAATCGCTTCTCAAAGTCGATGCGCTGGATGATGGCGAGCGATGCGTCTGTGCAGAATCCACCGCCGCCCGAAGGCTGGTAGCTCTGCGTCTTCGCGCCCTCCTTAGCCCTCATGCACTCCAGCATCTCCCGCGCCTGTTCGATCTTCACCACCTCGGCGCGGATTCCCTCGAAATACTCCTTTGCCTTCACGCGTTTCACCTACTCAACGCCGGTGCTGCCAAAGCCGTCGGTGCCGCGCTCGGTGCCGCTCAGTTCTTCGACCGGGACAAGCTCGCACGGAACATAGGGCATCACGACAAGCTGACATACGCGCGTGCCCGCCTCGATGGTCACGGTCTCATAGCTGAGGTTGATGAGCGGAGCGCACACCTCGCCGCGATAGCCGCTGTCGATGACGCCAACGCTGTGGGCGAGCGTGATGCCCTGCTTGGATGCAAGGCCGGAGCGCGGGAAAAGCAGTCCGACACAACCGCTGGGAATCTCGATTGACAGGCCGCAGCCGACGATGCACCGCTGCATCGGTTCGAGCGTCACGGTTTCCGTGATTCGCAGATCGAGACCGGCGTCACCTTCATGGGCGTAACAAGGCACCTCCATGCCTTCGGCAACCTTAACGTTGAGCTTTCGTCCGAACATTAGGAGACCTCCTGACTGGTGAGAAACGAAACACGGTCTGCGGGAACCCAACGCGCCCCGCAGCCGCCGTACATCGAGACGTGGCGGATTGACACCTTTCCGCGATGGCTCATGGCAACGACGCGGTAGTGAGCGCCGTTGTAGAGAACAACGTCATCGAGGGCGAGCGTCCGTCCCTGATCGTCTCGCGGGTTCGAGCGGGTAACGTCTTCGGCTTGGTTAAGCAGCTCGCGCAGCTCTTCCACCTCTTTGCTTCGCTTGAAAAGTTCCAACAACATCCTTGCTCCTCCTTAAAACGGAATGTCCTCGTCGTAAACGTCTGGCGCTGTCGGTTGCACTGGCGCAACGGGCGATGGGTCGCCGGTAGCCATTGCAAGACCGGGCGCGGCTGCGTTCGCTGGTGCTGGTGATTGCGCGTCGCGCTTGTACTGCATGAGTTCCACGTCATCAACGCGAACTTCCCATCGCTTAATGCTCTGACCGTTGTTCTGATAGCTGCGCGTGTGGATACGCCCGATAAGCGAAATCTTGGTGCCCTTGCGAAGCCATGGCGCGAGGGCTTCGGCGCGCTTGCCGAACATGACGCAATCAGGCCAGTTGGTGTATTCGCCCCATGAGCCGTCTCCGTTCGGCGTGCGTTCATTGACAGCCAGCGAGAACGAAACAACAGGGTTTCCGCTCTTCGTGTAACGCAGCTCTGCATCTGCGCCGAGATTTCCCGAAAGCGTGATCTTGTTAAGACTCATCGTTATCCTTGCCCTTCCTCTTTATGAACACGTCGATGTTTCTTGGGATAACCGAAAAGCTATGCAAGTCCCTTATCGCGTCGAGGATTTCGGTAAGCCGACAAGCAATGCGCGTCAAACACGCAAGCAGGGCAACAGTAAAAATGAAACTGATGATGTACTCGACACTATCAGCGTTCATGCGAACACCTCCATGAGCTCCGCGCGCTGGTTAGCGCCAAGGCCGCGAAGGCGGCGCGATTCGGAAATGTGCAGCTTTCGCATGGTCTGCTGCGTGCGGGCGAATCCGTAGCCCGGTGTTGCCTTGATGAGCGTAAAGACCTTCATTCGTGCCACGGTGTCATCGGTGCCAGCCATGTTTAGCACGTCGGGCACGCTGTAAGAGCCATCGGCAACGCCCTTCAAGATCGCGGCGCGGCGGCGGCGTGCGGCCTTCGCCTTTTCGAGGTTTTCGCGGCGTTGCTCAGTGGTCAGATTCGGAATCATCATTACCCCTTTCGAAAGTCACGTACTCGCATCCGTGCACGATGCGAACAGGTGCCGTGTAGTCGCTCAGCGCATCCTCGACGGTGGAGGTCATAAGCTTGTGCTTGATCCGCATCCACTCGTCATCGTTAACCTCGATTTCCTTCACTTGCTCCACCTTTCATAACTCGATAAGTTCCGGTGAGCTTCAGGCTCTTCAGCATGTCCAGAGCGTGCCTCGCCTGAAGCTCTCCGCAGATCCGAATCGATTGCGCGGGAATGTCAATCTGGTACGCGGTCGCTGCCGCATCGCGGTCTTTGTCCCATCGATCCTGCAACGCGTCGAAAGTCCGCATCATTGACGCCTTAAGCTTGTCGCTCACATCGAGATTCGCAACCAGTTCCCGAGCCTCGTCTTGGTTCATGGCACCCCCTTTTTCGCGACTGCATGATAATTACTTCTTATCTGGCACAGGCGCTTTCAACCCGTACCGAAAGCGGCGGTTTATCTCGCGTTTCGTCCTCGGTCGCCGCGATGCCCGAAAACGGCGTTTTGGTTCACCTTTGGCACACCTCCTAACCCGCCGCGCGGCGCTTCGCTTCGCTGAAGAGCTGCGCCGCCACGGCATCGCGACCGGGCATCAGGTGCCCGTAGATCCGGAGCGTCGTTGCCTCGTCCGCGTGGCCCATCCGCTCCGAGAGCGTCTTTAGGTCGCAGCCGTTGGCGATGAGCCATGAAGCGTGGGTGTGCCGCAGGCTATGGAACGTGATCTCTCGCGGCAGTCCGCATGCGTCGCGTATGCGGCTGAAAGCCCGTGAAATCGTCGTTGGGCGCATGTATGAGCCGTCTAGCGTCACCAGTGGGCAATCTGCGCCCAAACGCCCCAGAATAGCGCTCTGAAGCTTCGTGAAGGCATCAATGACCGCGATATCGTCTTGCGTAAGCGCGATGTTGCGGCACTTGCGGCCTTTGGTGACGTCGCGGCGATAAGGCTTCTTGCCCTTGCTCTCAATGACGTTTCCGCCGACATGGACGTAAGACAGGGCGCGCTTAACGTCGATGCGCTGCACCGCGCAGACCTCGCCAACGCGCATGCCGGTAACGAGCGACAGCCACGAAGCGAAGGCGTAGAC
>CALADF010000014.1 GCA_937890835.1 uncultured bacterium | reverse complement strand
CCGTACCCATACGCCATCGACTAGGTAGCAGACACACTTTTTTGCCTATATGCCAAGAAGGAGGACGTGAAACTTTGTGTTCGCAATGTGGAATCGCTGGATCGCCGATCGGCCCGTTTTTGGGCTAATGGCCCTGGCGTTTCATGGGGTTTCCCCAGGTTGCAGATTGTTTCATTGTATTTTAGCCCAAAATTAGCCCATAACCTCATCTCGAAGGGCGCTTCGACGGCGGAAAAAAGTGCCGACGTAGAGGTTCGGGCAAGGGCCAAAGGAGGGCATTTTAGCCCAAATTAGCCCAAAAACAGCCTGATTTAGGCAATAAAAAAGGCCAGAGGATTTAGCCTCTGACCTGGTGTTTTATGGTCGCGGGGGCTGGATTCGAACCAACGACCTTCGGGTTATGAGCCCGACGAGCTACCAGACTGCTCCACCCCGCAATTTCTAGAAACTAAGTTGTCAATGTTGCTGGGTTATGAGCCCGGCGAGCTACCAGACTGCTCCACCCCGCAATGTTTAAACGCTTTGATTTGCGCAAGGAGATATAATACGCCCTATTCTGCTAAATGCAAGTAAAACATCATGAGAAGGAATCGCTGCACATCTTCTCCACATACAAGCTCTTCCTCGAAAAGAGAAGGCGCTTTCACGTGAAACATTTCGCCTCCGGAAAAAGCGCGGTCGCCCAACCTCAAGCGATGGACGACCGCGCTCCGCAACCATCAGCACGAAAAGACGCCGCGCATGCTCCTCGACGACCAAGGAGACGGCCGCCAGCGTGAAGCCGGCGCCGCGCCTACTTCACCGTGAGCACGGGAATATCAGCCTGATGCAGCACCGCGTAGCTCACCGAACCCAGCATGCCGCGCAACGCGCCCAAGCCGCGACGGCCCATGACGATGATCTCGATGCCGTTGTCCTCGGCGTATTCGACAATGCCCTCCGCAACCTTGCTTGACACGTAAACGCTCATCTTCACATGGCAGTCCACGTCGTCAAGCGCATCGCCGAGGCCTTCCCGCAGCTCCTCCTCGGCGTTTTTGCGCGCCGACGTGATGACGCGCTCGTAAGAGTCCATATCGGGAAACATCAGCGGCGTCCCCGCAGCGGCGCTGGTAGGGTACTCGAGTTCCGACGCGATGGCGTTAACCGGCACAACCGACAGAACGTGAAGCTCGGCCGCAGGGTCGTCGGCGATGAGCTTCTTCGCCACGGTCAGCGCGCCGCGCGCGGGCTCGGATCCATCGAACGGAACCACAATCTTCTTGTACAGCATGATCGTTCCTTTCACTCGCTCCGAAAGCCGACCGCGCCGACACGGCGATCGGACGGCGGCGTCAACTCCGTTGAACCGAATCTCGCGGGAACCTCGCGCAAGCCCGGCGCGGGTCTAACGCGAACCTCGCACGGACCCAACACGCGGCTGGCGCATGCCCAGCTCGAGCTCAACTCAAGCCCGGCGCAAGCTCAGCACGTGCCCGGCGCAGACCTAGCACGAATCCGTCGCACTGCTAGCACGAACCCAACGCAAGCCTGACTCGCACCTAGCGTGAACCCAACGCGAACCAAGCACGAACCGAGCACTCAAGCCTGGCGCAAACAAGCTTCCCGGCAAGATCCCGATAAGAAGATAATAGCCATTTTCCGCCGCAGAAACACGAAATGCACCGTTTTGGAGACACCCGGACACGTGCGCGAAAGGTAGTGCTACGATTCGACGAACGCGACCGGCCGCCGTGTCGTGCAAACGGTAACGAAGCGGAAACCGACCATGCGGCAGCGCCGTGTTACGCTGAGCGGACGCTTTCCCGCCCAGCATACCGCCCGAAAGCCCGCAAGCTCGCGCTATCCGCCGAGCAACCGACGCACCGAGAAACATCGCGACCGCTAGGAGCACCCGATGACCGTCATCGACTGTCACTGCCATATATATCCGGACAAAATAGAAACCCGCGCGGTTCAAAGCGTCGGCGACTTCTACAACATCGAGATGGAGTCGTCCCACGGCACCGGTGACGCGCTGCTCGCCGCGTGCGAGAACACGCCCATCACGCACCACATCGTGCATTCCGTCGCGGTGAAACCCTCTAACGTCGAGCACATCAACACGTTCATCGCCGAGCAGTGCAAGCTTCATCCCGAGTTCATCGGATTCGCCACCCTGCATCAGGACTACGAAGACCCCGAGGCGGAAATCGAGCGCGCCATCGCGCTGGGCCTCAAAGGCCTGAAACTCCACCCCGACACGCAGATGGTCAACATGGACGATCCGCGCCTCATGAACATATACGAGATCATCGAGGGCAGGCTGCCCCTCATCGTCCACACGGGCGACTACCGCTATGATTACTCGCACCCGCGCCGCCTGAAGAACGTCCTCCGCACCTTCCCCGATCTGGTGGTGGACGCGGCACACTTCGGCGGCTGGTCCATCTACGACCTCGCCATCGAATACCTGGAGGACGAACGCTGCTTCCTCGACATGTCGAGCGCGCAGATGTTCCTCGGACCGCGGCGCACCTACGAGATCACGAAGATCTACGGATGCGACCGCGTCATGTTCGGATCGGATTTCCCCATGTGGAATCCCGCTAAAGAATACGACAGGTTCGCCTCGCTGCCCTTCACCGACGACGAGCTGGAGAACCTCACCTGGCACAACGCCGAGCGCTTCCTCGGGTTCGAGGTCGGGCGCTAGAGCGCCGACGCTCATCCGGCAAAAATCAGCCCGTACACGAAGAAGGCCCGCGATTGCGGGCCTTCTCGCTGCTTCAAGTTCAGGTTTCGACGAGGAAGTTCGGAAGTCTCGGGGGAAATCAGCGGGAGCGTCAAGCGAAAACGAATTCGCCTTCAGCCCCTCCGGCGAGAGCCGCTACTCGTCTTCCTCTTCCTCCGCGCGTTCGATCTTCATGCCGATCTTGTCGATGCGCAGGCGATCCATGTCCAAAACGGTGAACGTCACCGCGGTCGAGCGATGCTCGAGGGTCACGACGTCCCCCTCGTCGGGGATGCGGTCGAACAGCGCGAGCAGCAAGCCGCCCGCCGTTTCAACCTCGTCGGCCTCCTCGGGCGTGAACTCCAGGATCTCCTCGAGCTCGCCGATGGGAAGCGCGCCGTCGATCAGATAGCTGCCGTCGTCGAGCGTCTTCGCCTCGTCGGCCAGATCATGCACGTACTCGTCGTCGATGCGGCCCACGATCTGCTCCATGACGTCGGACATCGTCACGATGCCCGCCGTTCCGCCGTGCTCGTCGATGACCACGCAGATCTCCGTGCGCTTCTCCTGCAGCGTCTCGAGCAGGCGCGCGATCGGCACCGTCTCGGGAACTGCGGGCAGCTCGCGGATGTTCCACTCGTCCATCGGGGTGTCAGCAGGCATGCCGTAGAGGTCCTTCATGTGGACGAAGCCCACGATGTGATCCTTCGAACCGCGGCACACGGGGTAGCGCGTGTACTTGTATTGGCGGATGGTCTCGAGATTCTCCTCGAGGGAGTCCTCGAAGTCGAGGCAGACGAGGTCGGTGCGCGGGGTCATGATGGCCTCGGCGTCCTTGTCGCCCAAGTCGAAGATGTTGTCGACGAACTCGTTCTGCTCGGGGTCGATAAGCCCGCTCTCGGTGGACTCGTCGATGAGCAGCTTGATCTCCTCGCCGGTGTAGACCTCGTGCTCGTTGGCAGGGTCGTGGCCCATCAGCTTCACCACGGTGTTGGTGATGCCGTTGAACAGCACCATGATCGGGTAAGTGATGTGATAGAACGCCGCCAAAATGGGGGCGGAGGAAAGCGCGTACTTCTCGGTGGAGAAAATGGCGAGGGACTTCGGGATGAGCTCGCCCACGACGATGTGCAGCGTGGTGATGAGCGCGAAGCCGATGGCCACGCACACCGGGAACACGACGGACTCGGGCAGGCCGAGCGCGAGAAGCGGGCCTTCGAGCACGGCGGAGACGGCAGGCTCGCCCAGCCAGCCCAAAGCCAGCGAGGCCAGCGTGATGCCGAGCTGGCAAGCAGAGAGGTAAGCGTTGACGTTGTCGGTGACGATCTTGGCCTTCTTCGCGCCGGGCTTGCCCTCCTCGACCGCCATTTCGATCTGGGACTTGCGCACGCGGACGATGGAGAACTCCGCTGCGACGAAAAACGCGTTCATAAGAAGAAAGAATACGACTAATACGATGCTAATCGCGGTGTACATGAAACCGACGATCCTCCTTGCTCGAGCTTGCTTATATATGCGACTCATAATCCTACGGGCATAACGCGCCGTCAGAGCGGCTTTTGGGGCGATAGGGCGAAATCCCCACACCTTCCCGCGCGAGAACGGGCGGGCGGCGGAAAGGGGCTCGCGGGCGGGCGCGGGCGGGGCGGGACGCGGGCGGCGGGCGGCCGGGGCGAACGCCAGGCGACAGGAGCGCGGGGGCACGCGGGGCGCGGGCGGGGGCGAGCGCACACCGCCCGCCACAATCTCACCACATCGTGCGCCGTTTGCGGTTTTCTTGCGGCACATCACCCCGTCAGCGTTTACAAAACCCCGCGATGGTGTCAGTATTCTTCAGCTATCCGCCAAACCCCCGCATACAACTGACGAATGCCCACCGCGTGCTCCAAGCCACGGCGCCGAATTCGCCGTGCGCAGACGGATTCCCCGAAGCAGACATTCACTTCGCCCTAAGCGGCAGAAAGAGCAGGTGGCCATGGGACTCACGCGTAAACAGAAGATGATGCTCATCGTTTTGGTGTTCGGCTCGTTCATCACCATTTTGAACCAGACCCTCGTGACGCCCGCCCTGCCTGCCATCATGATGGAGACGGGCGTGGACGCCGCCGCCGCGCAATGGCTCACCACCGGATTCACCCTGGTCAACGCCATCATGATCCCCATCACCGCGTTTTTGCAGGACCGCTTCTCCACGCGCAAGCTCTTCATCGCGTCGATGGCCCTGTTCACGCTGGGATCGCTGCTGGCAGGCCTCGGTCACACCTTCGCCATGCTCCTCGCGGGACGCCTCGTCCAGGCGGCGGGCGCGGGCATCCTCATGCCCATGACCATGACGGTGCTGATGATCATGTTCCCCGTGGACAAACGCGGCAGCGCTATGGGGCTGTTCGGCCTGGTCATCGCTTTCGCGCCGGCGATCGGCCCCACGGTGGCGGGACTTATCGTCGACCAGGCGAACTGGCACATCATGTTCTTCGGCATCACCGCGCTCTCGGCGCTCGTCATCGTGTCGGCGCTGTTCCTCATGGAAGATCGCGCCGCCGCGAACAAAGGCGATGCCGTGCTCGACCCGCTCTCTGTCGCTCTGTCCACCCTCGGTTTTGGCTGCCTGCTCTACGGGTTCAGCGCGTTCGGATCCTCGGGAGCCACCCCCGCATCCATCGCGACCGTTGTCATCGGCATCGTCGGCGTCGTTTGGTTCTTCATTCGCCAGACCAAGCTCGACAAGCCCATGCTGCGCGTCACGGTGCTGAAGAACCGCAGGTTCCTCGTCGGAACCATCATCGGCATGCTCGTGCAGGGAGGCCTTCTGGCCGCAGGCATTCTCATGCCCATCTACATCCAGACGCTCATGGGCTATTCGGCCACCGTCTCCGGACTGGTACTGCTCCCCGGCGCCATCATCATGGGCGTCATGAACCCCATCGCCGGCCGCCTCTTCGACAAGCACGGCCCGCGCAAGCTCGGCATCATCGGCATGGTGCTGCTGTTCGTCACCACGCTCGGTTTCGCCTTCATCAACCTCGAGACCAGCCTGGCCTACCTCACGGTGCTCTACGCGGTGCGCATGCTTTCGATGGCGCTGGTGAACATGCCCATCACCACCTGGGGCATGAACGCGCTCGACGACAGGGTGATGAACCACGGCACCTCGGTCAACAACACGTTGCGCCAGGTGGCGGGCTCGCTTGGAACCGCCGTCATCATCTCGGCGTCGACCATGACCGAAACCTTCGCCGTAGGCGCGGTGGGCGAGGTGCAGGCCACCATGTACGGCATCAACGTGGCGTTTTTCGTCTGCGCCGCCCTCATGCTGGTGGGGCTCGTGCTCACCGTGGCGTTCGTGAAGAGCAAGCCCGGCGAGGTCGAAGTGGCCGACGAGGGCGATGCCCGCAAGACGCTGCTGCAGTCCATCATGAAAACCGACGTGTACTCGCTACGTTACGACGCAACCGTGGAAGACGCGATGCACCTGTTCATCGAGAAGAACATCAGCGCCGCGCCCATCATCGGCGAGGCGGGCGAGCCTGTCGGGTTCATCTCGGACGGCGACATCCTGAAACGCCTCTCCTCGCAGACGGGCTCGTTCGTCGACCCCGTCGTGCTTATCGCCAACTCGGTGCGCGATGAGACCGCCTACGACGAGCGACTCGAACAGCTCATGAAGTGCAAGGTGAAGGAAATCGGCGTCCCGCGCTCGATCGGCGTGAACATCCACGCGGACATATCCGAAGTCTGCCGCGTGCTCGCGCAGAACCACCTGAAGAAGGTTCCCGTCATGGAAGACGGGCGCATCGTCGGCATCATCAACCGCTCCGACATCACGCAGTACTCCATGCGCGCCTATCTGGACAAACGCGAGGAGGACGCGGCGTAGGGCGGCGCAGGGGAGTTACGGCTCAAACCGAGCTCGGCGCGCGAAGCGGAAACGGGCCGGCTCGGCGTGGGCGCGCAGGACGCGAAGCGACGTGGCCGGGTTTTGCGCACGTCGAGAACGTGCAACCGGCCCGCGCCCGACCCGAGTCGGCCGTCAGCTGATGACTTTGCTCGCCACGCGCACGCGGCCGAGAGCACCGGGGTCGAGGTCGCACCCAAGCCCGTCGCCGCGGCCCGATCCGTTGAGCATGACGTAGCCGCCCCTCACCTCATACGGAGGGTCGGTCACGTCTTCGTCGAAATACAGGGTCGGCTCCCCGATGTCGCCCGGCATGATGACGCCAGGCAGCGTCTCGAACGACGCCAGCACGCGACGCGCCACGCCGGTGTCGTACATGCCGCTCATCCACACCTCGCACCCGCGCAACTGGGCCTCCACGATGAAGCGCAGCGCGGGCTCGACGCCTCCGAACTTCCCGATCTTCATCGAAACGCACTTCAGATCGGAGTGCGCGAAGATGCGGCACGCCTCCTCCATGGTGGTGAACGATTCGTCCACGCACACCGGCGTGGCGATCTTGCGCTGAAGGAGCGCCAACCGCACGGTCACGTCGCGACGCCCCACGGAGTCGGCCCGTCGCGGGGCGAGCGGCTCTTCGATCCAGCCGATCCCCAAGTCATCGTAGGAGCGCAGCTCGTCGATATCCCGCTCGGTGTAGCTCTGGTTCGCATCGAGCGTGATGAACAGCTCGGGATGCGCCCGACGCACGGCGCGCACCGCTTCGAACCCCGAGCCCGGGGCCACCTTCATCTTCACGCGACGATACCCCGCGCGACGAAGGGCGGAAACCTGCTCGAGCACGTCGCGCACCTCGCCCAACCCGACGACCGCCCCCGCTCCGACAAGCGCGCGATCACCCTTCGTCGACGCGGTTCGCGGAAGGTTCGCGGGTAGGTCGCCTCGCCCATGTTCGGCGCTCAGGCGCTCGTATTCCTCGTTCAAAAGCCTCCACAAAGGCTTGCCGACGATACGTCCGTAAAGGTCCCAACATGCCGACTCGAGAGCGCACATCGCCATCGGGTGAGACGCCGATTTCGGCAACGCCATCAGGAAGTCCGCGACCTCGCGAGGATGGGAGAACGACCGACCGACGAGCGCCGGCGCCAGCGTGCGGCGCAGGATGAACGCGTCGTCGCCAAGCGTTTCCGGCAAGAACCAATCCGTCTTGAACGACGAGCACTCGCCCAGGCCCACGCGCCCCTGCGCGTCAACCACCTCGATGAGGATAAGCTCGCGATCCGTCAACGTCGTCTTCGCCGATTTGAACGGCTTCTTGAACGGAATCTTCACATGGTGAAGCACGACGCGCTCCACCTTGATGCGTTGCGCGTAAAGCTCCTCGACAGCCGCGCGGTTGATCTTGCCGATGCCCATGCGCGGGAGCGCATCGACCACCATCATATCGTCGGGCGTGTTGAGCTTCGACAGACGCCCCGTCACGGCGCGGTAAACGTCCTCGGCGCACAGGTCGGGCTCGCGGCGCTCCACCACCGCCACAGGACGCCTGCCCCAGACGGCGTCGGCCACGCCGAACACGTGCGCGTCCGCCACGCCGGGGACCGAACGCAGGACGCCGGCGATTTCCGCCGGGTAGACGTTCTCCCCTCCCGAGACGAACATGTCGCCGGTGCGTTCCTTCACATATATGCAGCCGTCGTGCAAAGCCGCGGTGTCGCCCGTGAGGAAGAACCCGTCGACGGTGAACGCCGCATGCGCGTTGAGGTACCCGTCGAACACGCCGGGACCGCGCACCGCAAGCCGCCCGAACCCCGCCGCATCCGGGTCGACGATGCGCGCGGAGTACCCGTCGAGCAGCTTCATGCCGCCGGTGAACTCGTCGGTCACGAGGCTGTTGGCGATCTGGCTGGACGTTTCGGTCATGCCGTAGCTTGCGAACACGCGAACTCCCAGGCCCAGGGCGCGATCGATCGTCTGCGGGTTCAACGCGGCCCCGCCGAGCAGCACGCAGCGATACATCGCCAAGCGCGTCGCGCCCGCGTCGGTGGCGCGGCCCGCGGCCTCGCCACCCGCCGCAGCCGGCGGGCGAACCGGCGTCGCATCGCGGCCCGGCGGTCCGCCCGCCGCGCACGATCTGCGGCCCGCGGCCTTCGCCATGCGATCCTCTTCCACAGAGAGCATGTCCTGCAGCATCTTGTCGACCACCGAGATGTGCGTCGCGCGTCGGACCTCGGCGTCGTGCAGCACGCGCTCGGCATCGAAGCGCTCGTAGACGCGCAGGGGAACGCGCGCCAAGACGGCGCGCACGAGCACCTGAAACCCGCCGATATGATAGAAGGGAAGCACCGCCTGCCACAGGCCCGCGCCCGCGCCCGCCGAGGAACGGTTGGCGGCGCGTGCCGATCCGACCAAGTTTCCCCAGGTCAGCTTCACCGCCTTCGACTTCCCCGTGGTACCCGAGGTGAACATGACGAGGGCGTCGGCGCTCGGATCGAACAGATGCGCCTCGCGCTCGGCGAAATGGATGGTGTCCTCCACCACGTCCTGACGCGCGCCCATGATGGCGTGACCGCGCCGCGACGCGCCGTACACCCCCGTGACGATGCCCTCGTCGTCGCCGAACGACAGCTTCACGTGATCGATGATCTCGCAAAGCCGTTCGGAGTTGATGGTGTAGGAGATGCGCAGGTTCTCCCGCTCGGCGTCGAGCAACCGCATGTACTTCTCGGCCTCGCTCAAGCGCTGGTTGAGCGTCACCAGCGAAAACGAGCCGTAGCCCGCAGCCAGGGCGAGGAAGGCGAACTCGGGGCAGTTGGGCAGATCCACCACCACCGCATCGCCCCGGCGAACGCCCGAATCCTGCAATCGCCGAGCCATCGCGGCAGCGGCCACGCGCGCCTGACGGTACGTGTAGGACGTCTCCATGCCGCGAGCGTCGACAAAGGTGAGAAACACCTGGTCGGGGAATACGCGGGCCGTGTTGTCGAAAACGTCGATCAAGCTGAATTCCTACGGGAACTTGGGGTACTGGGTGAAGTCGGGAGCGCGCTTCTCCTTGAACGCGTCGCGGCCCTCCTTCGCCTCGTCGGTGGTGTAATACAGAAGCGTGGCGTCGCCGGCGAGCTGCTGAATGCCCGCAAGGCCGTCGGTGGCCGCGTTGAACGACGCCTTCATGAAGCGAAGCGCCGTCGGGGAGAACCGCAGCATCTCGCGCGCCCACGCGACGCACTCGGCCTCGAGCTCGTCGAAGGGCACGACCTTGTTCACCAGGCCCATCTCGAGCGCCTCGGCCGCGGTGTACTGACGGCAGAGATACCAGATCTCACGCGCCTTCTTCTGCCCGACGATGTTGGCAAGATACCCCGCGCCGTAGCCGGCGTCGAAGCTGCCGACCTTCGGGCCGGTCTGACCGAACTTGGCGGTGTCCGCCGCGATGGAGAGGTCGCACAGGATGTGCAGCACATGACCGCCGCCGATGGCGTAACCGTTCACCATGGCGATGACCGGCTTGGGGACCACGCGGATGAGGCGCTGCAGGTCGAGCACGTTCAGGCGCGGGATGGAGTCCTCGCCGACGTAGCCGCCGTTGCCGCGGATCTTCTGGTCGCCGCCGGAGCAGAACGCCTCGTCCTCGTGGCGCCCTCCGTGGTTCATGCCCGTCAGGATGATGACGCCGACCTCCGCGTCGTCGCGCGCAACGCTGAAGGCGTCGTACATCTCGTTGACGGTCAGCGGCGTGAACGCGTTGCGGCGCTCGGGCCTGTTGATGGTGATCTTCGCAATGCCGTCGCAAGTCTCGTACACGATCTCGCGGTACTGCTTGCCGGGCTTCCATTGAATATCGCTCATGGGTGTCCTTCTCGTGTTCAAGCGGGCAGCCCGCGGAAACGAGCGCGGGCCGACATGCTTCCATAGTAGCGCTCTCCCCGCGCGTTATCGAGCGCCGGCGATCGTTCGCCATGCGAATTACCCAACCCGGGAGGACGAAACAGGATTCCGCGGCGCGGCGGCGGGGAACCGCACCGTAAAAGCGACCCTGCAACGCGCGTGTCTGAAAAACACCTCCGCGATTCCCATTTTTCAACGACTTGTATCAGCGAGTGCGGACACCGTCAGCGAGTCTCTTCCGCGCACGCTTCCCACCTGCGACTTTAGGAAGAAGAACGCTGCAAGCATACCGAAGCAACGGGCAACGCCCGCCTCCGGAGGGCAAAACCTTCGTTGGAATGATACATATCGTCGAAAAACGGGAAGGCACGCCCTCGAAACTGGGCACGAGGAAGCTCGAGCACGCTGGACGAACAACCTCCACCACTATGCGAGCGAACGTCCCAGGTGCCATATCCCGCAAGATTCCGCTACTGCAACAAACCCGCCACCACGCGCGCGAACGCCTCGGGCTGCTCCAGATGCACGTTGTGCCCCGCATGCGCGATGCACTCGACACGCGCAGCCGGCACGAGCTCGGCCACACGGCGCGCCACGGCGCCGTATTTTTCATCTAAGCTGCCGTGCGCGTACACGACCCTCACGCCGCACTCGGCGGCGCATGCGAGCGCCGCGAGGGAGTCGGCCTCGCCCGCTTGGCAATGCTGCCCCGCCTCCGTCAGAGACGAGGCAAGTTCCTCGGCGTCGTGCGCCACGCGATCTGAGCGAACCCGCGCGCGCACGTCGGCGGAAAGCGCGCGCTGCGACGCGAACAACGGCAGGGTCTCCCACCGGTCCATGAACGCCGCGACGCCGTTCTCGCGCAGGTCGGCCGCCCACGCATCGCCGCGCGCCCGGAACGCCTCGCGAGCCGCCTCGTCCGCAGGCCCCAGCCCCGCGCCCTCCAGAGCCAGCGCCGAAAGCGGCAAGCGCTCGCCCGCCGCCTGCGCGCGCGCCAACGTCTCGAGCGCGATGCGCCCTCCCATGGAATAGCCCACGACCACGCACGGCTCACCCGATGCACGGGCGACGTCGCGCACGATCTCGGCAACACACCGGCACGCAGCGTCCAGGGAAAACGGCCTCACTTGCACGTACAAGTCCGGCACATGCACCTCGTGCCCGCGTGCGCGCAGCGCATTCGCCACCGCGTCCCACGAACGGGGCGTCTGCGCGAACCCGTGCAGCAAGATGACGGGAGCGGCGCCTCCGCTCGCGCTTGCCTCCGCGCACGTGCCGGAGCTTGCATCCGCGCGGACGCACCCGTCAACGCCCGCGCCCGCATCCATGCCCTGCCCGAGAGCACCCGCGCCCGGGCCCATGCCCGCATCCCGCGTCGTCTCGGCCGCCGACAGCGGCCCCTCCGCACCCGCCATGTCCGCTACTTCTGAAACTTCCCGTAGCGTTCCCTCACGCCACGCAGCGGAACCGTCACCTCGACGAGGCTTACGCCGGGCGTCCCGAGCAGCTCCTCATACGCCAAGGCAAACCCCTCCACCGTCGACACCGCGCGGTACGGCACGGAAAACGCGCGCGCCGCCTGCTCGAAGCGCACGTCTTGGGGCACCAGGAACAACCGCTCGAAGTAATCGTCGCCAGATGCCTGGGGAAGCATGTCGAAGATGGCGCCGCCGTTGTTGTTCAAAAGCACGATCACCATGCTCGAAGCCTGCGCACCGCCGTGATGCACCAGCATCTCGCGCTGCAACGCAAGCGCGCTCAGATCGTGCAACATGGTGAAATCGCCCGTCAGATACGTGGTCTGCGCGAAGTTCTGCGCCGCGCCGAGAGCTGTGGACGTAGTGCCGTCGATGCCGTTCTGGCCGCGGTTGCACAGCACGCACAGGGGCTTGCCGTCCTTCACCAAAAACGTGTCGATCGCGCGGATGGACATGGAGTTCGCGGAGAACACGCACGAGTCCGCAGGTGCCAGCTCGAGCAGCTTGCGCACGTAGGCGCCCTCGAAGCAGTCGGCCTCGTCAGCAGGCGCGGCCCCCACCGCCAGGATGCGCTCCCGAGCCGCGTCGTTTTCCGCAATCCACGCGCGCGCGAACTCAAGCTGCGCCTCGTCGGGCGCACCCGACCACGCCGCGGTCGCAAACGACAGCGGATCCGCCGCCACGAACGTGTCGGTGGCGAAGTTGAAGTCGCGCGTCTGCGCGCAGTCGACCACGATGGCTTGCACGGCGCCCGCACGGCGCGCGGCCTCGACGGCCTTCGTCGCCGACTTCGAGATGGGGAAGCGCCCGAAGCGAATCACCACATCGGGCTGCGGCGCCGAAGGATTGCGGAAGACGTTGTCGTAGTTGTCGATGACCAGCGGGTCGTCGACGGCGCGCAAGCCCGACAACGGGTCCGCCAAAAGCGGATATCCCATCGCGCGCGCCCACGCAACCACGCGCCGCGCCTGCGCGAGCGTCTCGCAGGTACCCTCGCCCGCCATCACCAGCACGCGCTTGCCGGCGCACGCCGCTTCTATCGCGTGCACGTCGCGCACGTCGAGCGCGTACCCGGCACCGAGCAGCGCGGGAAGCTCGCCTGCGCTGCGACCTGCGGCGAAGCAGTCGCCCGAAGCCGCATCGTCCAAACCGTCCGCAGCAAGCGCGTCGGCGCCGGGGAAATCGGGCTTGAGCGGCTCGTCGAACGGGAAGTTCACGTGAACGGGACCCGCCATGCGCGCGCACCCACGCGAGGCGACCTGCACGTGCGCTTCCGCGTCTCCCGCCGCAGCCGATGCCGCGCCTCCGGCGTACCTGTCGCCGTCGATGCCGCCCGCCCCTCCGAGCGCCGCGAGGCACACCTCGCGCGCGGCCTGCCGGACGAAGCCCAACCCGGCATCGGTCGCATCCGGCAACGGCATCGCGCGAAACGCCCGCACGTGATCGCCGTAGGCCTTCAGCTGATCGGTCGTCTGCGGCGCGCCGAGCCCCTGCAACTGAGGCGGGCGATCACCCGACAGAACGATCAACGGCACGCGCGAGGTCTCCGCCTCCATGACGGCGGGGTAATAGTTCGCAAGCGCCGTTCCCGACGTGCACACCAACGCGGCGGGGCGTCCGCTCGCCTTGGCCAGGCCCAGCCCGAGAAACGCCGCCCCGCGCTCGTCGACGTCGACGTAGAGCCGCGCGCGCTCGGGACTCCTGCGCGACAACTCGAACGCCGCCATGGCCAGCGCGGTCGAACGCGATCCGGGGCTCACCACGAAATCGCGCACGCCCCAGCGCGTCAGCTCGTCCAGAAACGCCGCCACCCACAGCGCGGTCGCCTGGTCGTGCGTCGCCCGCTCGCCCCGCTCGCGGGCGGTCAGCTCGCCCATCTTCTGCGTCATCGGGCGTCGCCTTCCTTCTCCTCGTACGTGCTTTCTCCGTCGAAAGCGGACAGCACCGTTTTCAGCTTGAGGTCGATCTCGTCGTACTCCGCCGCCGCATCGCTTCCTGCGACGATGCCGCAGCCCGCGTACACCCAGCCGATCTCACCGTCGAACACGCCCGTGCGCAACGCCACCGCGAACTCGCCGTCGCCCGCTGCGTCCACGAACCCCGCCGCACCCGCGTAGAACCCACGGTTGTACGACTCGATGCGACGGAGCAGCATCTTCGCCTCGCCGACGGGAGTCCCGCTGGTAGCGGGCGTGGGATGAAGGTCCTCCGCCATCGCGCGGATGTCGACGCCCTCGAGCATCTTCGCACGCGCGGGCGTGTGCAGATGCTGCACGTGCGCCAGCGACATGATGCCGGGCGTCGCGGGAACATCGACGTCGTAGCACGTGCGGTTGAACACCTCGCGGATAAAACGCACCACGTAATCGTGCTCGCCGCGGTTCTTCTCGTCGGCCATCAGATCCCGCGCCAGTCGCGCGCGCTCCTCCTCGTCGGCGCCTGCGGGGCACGTGCCCGCCAAGCACATCGACTCCACGGCGTTGCCGTGCTTGCGCACCAGCAGCTCGGGCGTGCAGCCGCAGAAGAACACATCCGCATAGCGGTACAAAATCACCTTGCCGCGCGCGCTGCCGTCGATGAGGTTCACCAACAGGTCCTTCGAAGAGAACGGGTGAGCCGCCGTCAGCTTCTGCCTGCGCGAGAGCACCACCTTCTCCACGCGCCCCTCGGCGATGGCGTCGAGGGCCTTGTCCATCGCGTCCATCCACGCCTCGCGCGAATCGCGCTCGATTGCATACGGCACGCTGACACGCGTCCTGCGCGGCGCGTCCTTGCACATGCGCAGGAAACGCTCGACGCGACCCGGATACACCGGCCCCAGCGAGTTCACCTGCAGCATGCGACCGCGCTCGTTCTCGATCAGCACCACCTCGGGCAGCATGAAGCGCAGACGGGGAAACGACCCCTGCAGCTCGTCGACCGGAGCCGGGTTTTCCGCGTCGAAGCGGTTGAAGGAGAAGAAGACCGCCGGCTGGTCGACCGCTTCCGCCGCACCCCCCGCGCACGATGCGGAGCCGCCCGCCGCAGCTTGCGCCGCGCGCGCTGCGACCTGCGGCGAAGCGTCCACGTCCTCGCCGACGACGTCCTCGGCGCGCATCTGCTCGAAGTCGACGTCCTCGAGCGTCAGCAGCGCGATGCAACGCCCCAGGCCCATGTAGCGCACGGGGCGCTCCTTGTCGTAGTAGACGAACTGGTCGGTGAACCCTTTCTGCATCACGCAGAACGCGTCGACGATGTCCGCGTCAACGGGCACGGTCATGGAGTAAATCTTCGTCATGGAGGCCTCGCACGTACGAACGCCCGCGATGCGGCATCGCAAGATCGCGCATCGGGCTAGCGGAGAAAGGAGCGATCGGCGGAATGCGGCGGCGCGGGCAGGCGGTTAACAACTGAGGGGAATTCTAGCACGCACCGCTATACTGAGCGGGAGTCGAACCGCCACGGTCAAGGAGAACAACATGAAACGGTTTTTCAACGAGTTCAAAGAATTCATCAACCGCGGGAACGTGATGGACCTCGCCGTGGCCGTCATCATCGGCGGAGCGTTCACGGGCATCGTCACGTCGCTCACCACCGACATCATCAACCCGCTCATCACCGTGATCGCAGGCGGTGGGGCGAACTCGATCTCGGGGCTCGTCGTTCCCGGAACCGGCATCGACTTCGGCAAGTTCATCAGCGCCGTCATCAACTTCCTCATCGTAGCATTCGTCGTGTTTCTGCTGGTCAAGGCCATTAATAAGATGCAAAGCGTCGGCGGGCGCATGCTGAAGCTGAACAAGGACGGGCAGCAGGTCGTCGACGTGGCGCCTACCTGCCCCTTCTGCTTGGAAGAGGTGAAAGAGGGCGCCGTGCGCTGCCCGCATTGCGCCGCGGCGTTCGACGAGCCCGCGCAGAAGACCGTCAAAGTCGTGGAGGCGTAGCGCACGCGCGCCGCGCGGACGCGGTTACAACGCCGCCGCAAATGCGCACGGGACCTCCGGCGTAGGGCACGCGCGCCGCGCGAACGCGGTTCGCACGGGAAGCGCCCACGATGGACGCGCGAAGCCCGCAAAGTGCGTGCGGCGATCTAGCCCGAAGGTCGCGCCGCGCGAACACAACGCCGACGCCGCACGAGAGCCGCAACCCGGAACATCGCGCCGCAGCCTGCGGCGGCAACCGTCCCCGAACACGAAGCGAGCGCCCATGACGGACGCTCGCTTCGGCTTTAAGGAGAGATGAAAAAGGGAAGGAGTTGCTCGTTCTAACGGCAGCAAGCCGGAACGGCGTGCTTCACGCGGTCGTGCTCCTCGGCGCGCTTGCCGTCGTTGAAACGATCGAGCGTGCCGACGAGGTAGCCCGTGATGCGGCGAATGCGGTCGAACTTCACCGGCGCCAAGCCGTAGTGAATGCCGACGTCCTCGCCCTCGA
>CALADF010000013.1 GCA_937890835.1 uncultured bacterium | reverse complement strand
CGACAAAACCCCAGGTCAGAACATACTGCAACCAGGTCGAGAGAACGCGACGCATTGCCTTATCCCCAATTCCAAAACCAAGTGATACATTTCGTTCGTTTTCGGGAATCGGAGAAGAGAATTCCGCGTACTAAGCGCTCGGAAGCACACGGCAACCTCGAAGCACCCACTCGTAAACCGCTCGCGCATCGAGCAAACGCCTCCAAAACGAAAAACCCGCCCCCGCCGATGAGGCGAGGACGGGCAAGCGAGGGAGCGAAAAGGATGCGCTACTCCACCAAGGCGGCGACGGACTCCGCAGCCAAAGCGCAAACGCCGGCGTAGAAATCCTCGTCGAAACGCTCGAGGCATTCAACCGCATCTCCGAACCAACGGCTCGCATGATCACGCGCGAACGTGACGAGCAGCTCGCGGCTGCGTTGCGCCACCTCCGAATCCCGACCTTCAGCTGCAAGCGCGCTGTCAGCGAGAAACGCGAGAAACGCGAGCTCAGATGCCATCGAGTCGGGCTTGAGCATCGACACCGAAGGCTCGAATCCCTCGATGCGCCTGAAGTCGAACCCAACGGCCTTGTAACACGTCAACGTGTGCGCGTAGTGCTTGCCGCACACGGACCCGTAGCGGAAGCGATCGTCGTCCATGTACCCGCCGCGCACAGCATCCTCGCACAGAGGAACGTACGCGGGATGAGCCGAGACGAAGAAACGATCGTAGTAGCGCTGCTCAAGGGCGGCGTCGGCGACGACATCGTTGAACCCATCGTCGCCGAGCGCCTCGGCAACCGACCGCACGTTGGCCACCACGTCTTCCGTCGGAAGATTGAGCAGAGCCTCCGCGCACACGGCCATGACGGTACGGAACCCGCGCAGACCGTCACCTTCAAGAAGAAGCTCGTCAGTCACCGTTTTTCCTCCTTAACTTAGCCGAAGATCGGCACGGCGGCCATGATGACCAGGAAGCGGAGCAGGAACGCGCCCACGAGAACGCATGCCTCCGCCGCAACCGCAAGACCCTTCGCGGAAGACGCCTTGCGGGCGTTGAGCACCTCGAGCGCGACGGGAGCGACAAGCCCCACCACGACGAAGCCGACCCAAAACACCGGAGCGTACGATCCGGCGACCATGTTCATGACCGAAGCCACGGCAGCCTCGGCGCCAGAGCCCTGCGTCATCATCGCGACGACGAAGAGAACCACGACCAGCACAGCCTCAAGCGCAGGGAGGATATACGCCGTCTTCTTAAGGAACGGAAGGGCGGCAGGCTCCTCGGAGCCGGTCGCATGAGCGACCAGCAGCACCGAAGCGAAACCGGAAGAGGTGGCCGACACGATGAACAGCAGCGGCATGACCACGATGTTCCACAGGGGGAAGCCGGGAGCCGCGCCCAGAAGCACGCCGGTGTAGGCGGCCGTGCAGACAGCGAGCACCAGACCGATGATGTCGATGGCCTTCGGGGTCTCCTTCTTCATGAGATTGAGCACCAGCGCGATGCCGCTCACCACGATGAACAGGCACAGGATGATGACACCCCACGACATGACGGACTGCAGGTTCGACACGATGAAGAAGAAGCGCAGCGGGTTGAACAGGCCGCCCTTAGCGTCCACCATGAGCAGCAAGCAGCCCACGGCGACGGCTATCGGAGCGATGATGTAACCCACGCGACGAATCTTCTTAAGCTCGGGCTTCATCAAGCCGGCGAGAGCCGCCAGCGCGAACGCACCCGCGCCCATGCCTGCCAGGAAGAGGTAACAAGCAATGACTGCATCCCAAACCATTACTGCCTCCCCTCATACGGCTTGAACACGTTACCGCCCTTGTGGACAGCGGAGACACGAGGCATTGCCTCAATGTCGGAAAGACCAAAGTAGCACAGCGTCGGCTCCTGGCCGAGATCCTGCATCAGATGATCCGCACCGCCATGCCCTTTGATGGCCTTCGAGATATCGCTATCGGGATCGTTGAGATCGCCGAAAATACGCGCCTTGGTTACACACGTCGAAACGCACGCGGGAAGCAGGCCGTTCTCGCTGCGGTGAGCGCAGTAGGTGCACTTGCCGACGACGCCGGTCTCGACAATGGCGTAACGGGCGCCGTAGGGGCAAGCGGCCATGCAGTACTTGCAGCCGATACACTTCTCCTCATCGATCTGCACCGTACCGTCGGCAGCTTTGTAGCTCGCGCCCGTCGGGCAGACCGACACGCAGCTGGGATTGTCGCAGTGGTTGCACTGCTTGGGAACGTTCGCACGAGCAACACGGCCATCCGGGCGCTCGACGTCGAAGCTCTCGATCCACGTATTAAAGTTAGTCAGAGGCACATCGTTTTCCTGCTTGCAGGCAACAGCGCAAGCGTTGCAGCCGATGCAAAGGGACAGATCAATCAACATGCCAAGCTTAGTCTCACTCATGATTGCCTACCCCCTTACGCCTTCTCGATCTTGAACATGCCGCCGCTACGACCAGGACTTGCCGCCTCGTTCTCCGAGTAAATACTCAAAACGCCGTCTTTGCTTACCAGCGGATCGAGCATCTGATGAATACGCACGCCAGCGGCGATAGCGGGATCGCCCTTGGTGAGCTTGCCATCGATTTCGATGTCCTGCGCACCATAGTTAATGTGCTCGTATCCGAAGGAGAGGCTGAACGCACCCTTTACCTGACCGGCGCGAACCATGGCCACGCCCTCGCTGACATCCCCAAGAGGCGTCACCGCGCGAATCTTATCGCCGTCCTTGATGCCGAGCTCAGCCGCATCCTCATCGTTGATCTCGATGTAGTTATGCGAGCACAGATCGCGCATGATCGGGCTGTTGGACAGCATCGTCACCGTACGGAAACGAGGTTTATGCTCGGAAGCCGTGAAGGGATACTCCTCCCTCGAGTAATGATCCTCGACAGGGGAAAGGTCCGAGAAGGTTTCCGGATTGTAGCGAAGAGTCGGAGAAACGCCCTTGCCGGAATAGCAGTTCTTGTAGAGAGCGCGCTTTTCTCCGTAGATGTAGGTTACGAAGTCCTTCTCGTATCCATAGCTACGACCGCCCTCGGGGTCCGGATGGACAAAGTCCATCGGCCAGTAGCGTCCACCGCGCGACAAGACGTTAAGAACCTTCGGCCACTCTTCCTCGGTAACCGTCGCCTTGAAGCTCTCGGGGAGCTCGTCAAGAGCTTGAATGTGCGCCTCCTCGGAAGAAATGTCAGAAACCGGCTTCTTGTTGGCGTAAGCCAAGTTGGCAACGGCCTTCAGATAGAAATCGCACGCATCGTAGAGCGGCCACTTGTTGCCGTCGACGTCTTCGATAGCATCCTCGCCCCAGCCAGGAAGCTCGCAGGCAACCGCGACGTCCGCAAGGAAGGTCTCCCAGCTCGCATGACGACCGCCGGAGATCTCCATGCTCTGAGGCTCGGAGGTCTGCCAACGAACCGTGGTACCGTAACCGGTGAACGTGGTGCCCGTGGTGGGAAGACCGAAGCTCTCGTACGGAGTAACATCAGGGACGATGTAATCGGCGTATTGGGCATGCTCGCCAATAAACACATCGCACGCAATATGGAGGGGAACGACAGAGGTGTCCTTCAGGCGCTCGATCACCTCATCGCGCATCGCGCCGGGGGTCGCCTGAATGGTGTTGCACATAAAAGACGTCAGAATCTTCGCCTGGTACGGATAACCGTTGACGATAGACATGAGAGCCTGGCTATCGGAAGCGGGGCCGTTTTCGAACCAGGGCATCTTCGGCTTAGGATCGGATTCGCCGGCCTTTACACGATTCTTATACTCGTCCGTCTTAGACCATGCGATAGCCGTACGCGAAATATAGCAGGCATTCTTCGTCGAAACAGAGGGCTTGCCCTTGATCGTGCTCAGCTTGTAGCGCGCACCGTCACCGGTGGTGGTGGGAGCGGGGCTGTTCGGAGCATTACCGCCGGTCATTTGATTCGCGCCGACCATGGCATGGAGCAGATTCGCGCCGACCATGGCATCGACACCGTTAACCGATGCAGCAGAGCCGCCCTTATGGCATACGCCAACACGAGTTCCATGGGAGGTGTACTCCTTGGCGATGCGCTCGAGATCAGCAACGGAAACGCCGGTGATCTCGGAATATTCGTCGATGGTGTATTCGTTGACGGAATCCTTGAGCATCAAGAAGCCCGTACGAACCTTCACGCCGTTAACTTCGCCCTCGAACTCAAGAACGCCCTTCGAGCAGTCAGTGTTCACGGCGGGCTCATTCGTCTCAGCATCGATGCACACGAACTTCTCGATGGCAGCGCCCGACTTATCCTTCTCCTCGGGAGCGTCGATGCCCGCATCTGCGGGACGCATGAGCTTTTTATAGTTCGGATGGCTCTCGTCGGTGATGACCAGGAAGGATGCGTTCGTGTACGCGCCATAGCCGCCAGCCACAGCCGCCTTCTGGTTGGTAAACGAAATCGCGTCGGCGTTATAGGTACCGTCTTGGATCATCTTGCTGATCAAAGCCGCGCAGAAAGCCGCATTGGTTGCAGGTTTGATCGGAATCCAGTTGATTCCAGGAAGCGTCGGAGTGACGCAGCCGTTAGCCAACGTGCAGTCGAGCACGTCGATCTTGAGCTTACCAGACGCCAGGTTGGCAGATGTGCGCTTGCCTGAGCTCTGGAAGTTAATCATGCTGCCGCCGGGGAAAGCACCCAGCCAGATTGCATATTCGGCCTCTTCGGGTTCGGGAGTAAGGCCGGTTCCCTTTTGTGCCAGCGAACTCGCTGAATTAGCGACCGCTCAACTGGAGGCATGCCCGTAGGCATTGACCGTTCCGAACGTGCCGGCGAAACGGCTCGAGAAGCTGCCGCGCCCATCGGAACGGCTGCCGAGCATAACCAACTGGTTGGAGATCGGTCCGAGCCTCGGCTCGTCCGCATTCATAGGGGTCTCGGTGTCATGAAGAGCTTTGAAGCCCTCAATCTCCTGGTCTTCGCCAATCTCGGCAAAGAGCTTGCCACCTTCGGTGACTTCCTTGATGAGCTCGTCCCAGCCAATGGGCTTCCACTTGCCCTCGCCGCGCTTGCCCGCACGCTTGAGCGGCGTGGTGATGCGATCGGGCTGAGAATAGCCGTTGAGCGTAGCGTTGCCACGTCCGCACACCGTGCCGCGCAGCAGGTTGCCCTTGCCATTCGCAAAGCTCATGGACTGAAAAGCCTCAGTAAGCGGTGCGTCATGGTCAAGGAACGGATATGCGTCGGCGGGATTATACGGATTTCCGCCAACTCCAAGAATGCGTCCCGTAGCACGGTCGATCTTCACGCGATTGCCGCACGAGCAGTAGCAGCCAACGCATCCGCTGTAGCGGACGATCACGTCCTCGTTGACCGTAACCTCACCGGTCTTCGGATCGACCTTGGCCTCGACGGGTTTGCCCGTCTTAGGCGTGGGGAAAGCGCTTTCGGCGGCCACCGCGGCATCGGGCTGCATGCCCAGGCTCGCGCCCGCTACCGAAAGGCCGCCAAGAGCGCACATCGCACCGACGAAGGTGCGGCGATTAATGCTCCTGCCTTTCATTTCTCCTCCTCTGTCATGTGTCTTCGCGCGGATCTCCACGAGTTCTGGACGTTTTGCCCACGCCCCGAAAGGCGCTATCCCCTCGTGCGCGCATCGTTGCCCAACGGCGTTTAGGACTCCCTCCAAGCCCTGGACCGAACGTGCGCTTTGATCCGCCCATCAGTGATTGCCGGCCAGCATCACAACAGTTGGCATATTATCATATTGTTATAGTTCAATAAATACTTATCGTAGGCTGTTCAAACGCAAATCATGACCGTTTTATGATGCTTAATTATTCTTATTTGTAAATATAGTGTTGTTTTTTTCACCATCTGACCTGGTGTTATGCATTTGAATTAAAAGCGAACTCGACACTAAAAACCGTTCGCCGAAAAGATGAAAAATTTTACGCCGAAAAACAAAGGAATATGGTTTACATAGCACCCAGTCAACGACGGCGCGAGCTGCGATCTCGGCCAATTGACTCATGCGGCAACCGTCCGATAAGTCCGTGCCGAAAAACTACACTCTCGATTCCCGTTTTTAAACGAGTTGCACACGCTTGGCTTCTCATTCCGAAGAAACCTTGATGCCAGATGCTCCCTGACCTGTGGTTTTACGTCACCCTATTCCCAAGACGCACTGAAATCAGCCCGCACGCCGTGCAATTGCCCGCCGAAGTTATGCAAGTCGTCAAAAGCAAGAATCCGAAACACTGAAATCGAGCACACCCGCAGGCGAGGCTCGCAAAAGGCTCTCGAGAACCCCGTCGCCCGAACCGTTCCGACGCGGGCCCTCATCTACCCGAGCACGCAGGTATGGTCGCGGGTCACGCTGCATCGATCGCAGAAAATGCAACGCGAGGGCGTGACGCGTCCTTCGGCGCGCTGAGCACGCCATCGGTTGGGAAGATCGGGCTCGCAGATGAGGGGGCGGCACAACCCGAAACCCGCGATACCCTCGCGCGCAAGACGCTCGAGAGGCGCCAGGGAGCGACACCCGCCCGTCAGCAAAACGGCAACGTCGACTTCGCGAACGAGACGCCGCGCGAAGTCCGCGAACAGCGGCTCCCCCGCATGATCCGCCACGCACGCAAGGCGCCACGCCCCGCTCACGTCAATGGCCGACGCACCTGCGTCGGCGAGAAAGCGCGCGACCTGCAACGCCTCGGGCTCGGTCATGCCGCCGTCGACGCCGTCGCTCGAGTTGATCTTCACCAACACGGGGTAGTCCCGGGGAACGCTTGCGCGAACAGCGCGAACAACCTCGACGGCAAAGCGCGCGCGATTTTCCGAAGAGCCGCCGTACTCGTCACTTCTTCGGTTGAACAGAGGATTCAGAAACTGGCTGATCAGATACCCGTGCGCCGCATGGATCTCCGCACCGTCGAAACCCGCCGCGCACGCCCTGCGCGCAGCGTCGCCGAACGCCCGGGCAAGCTCGCGAAGCTCCGCAGGCGTCGCCTC
>CALADF010000012.1 GCA_937890835.1 uncultured bacterium | reverse complement strand
GCCCTCCTCCCACGAAACCGTGCAGCCCCAGTCGTTGATCTTGTTGATCTCGCCGGGCATCGCTTGATTGCGGTTTTCCATGATCGGCGTAGACACGATTTCGAACGCATCGTACTGGTTCGCGAAGCGCTCCGGCTTCCCCCTGTGGATAACCTCCAGGAGGTTCTCCCTCTCCGTCAGCATGTTTTCTCCCCTCTGCTCGCACTTGCGTTCTTGCTGCCGTTGAAAGCAGCGCAGGGAGCGGCGAGGAGCTTCGCGTGCCGATCGTGCTCGCTGAGTCGATGCGCCTTGATGCCTCGCTTGCCGGCTTCCCTCGCAAGTCGCTTAACGCGATGAAGTATATGGATCACGCTGAATCGAAGCCTATGGAAGATCTTCCAAAACTTGGTATCGGTTTTTGGATACTTTGCCGTTTCAGGCTTGAATGCCCGCTTTCTAGAATGAATCCATATTCGGCGCGCGGCGCTTGAGGGGTAATGAACGGTCGGGGAACTCGCGAATCCATCCGTTCAAGCGCTTTGGTTATCGGAGTCAACGCTGGCTCGCCTGTTTAAGCGCAGGTTTGGCGGAGCCGATCATCGCGTCAAATGCGAGGTTCGAGAGAGGAGAAGGAATGGAGTACAACAACGAGTACAACCTCGATCTGTACCCGAAGAAGCTTCACTGGAAGGAGGGCGACCTCACGGCGACCCGCACCACCATGTGGTCGGGCCCGGGGTGCCACGAGGGCTGCCAGGTCATCTTCTACACCGACGAGGACGGCAAGCTCGTCAAGGTCGAGGGCGATCCCAACTCGCCGTTCAACCAGGGTCGCCTGTGCATGCGCTGCCTCGAGCTGCCCGAGCTCGTGAACCACGAGAGCCGCCTGAAGTACCCGATGAAGCGCGTCGGCGAGCGCGGCGAGGACAAGTGGGAGCGCGTGAGCTGGGACGAGGCGTACGACATCATCTGCGAGCACGTGCGCGAGTACCAGGAGAAGGACGGTCCCGAGTCCATCATCTCGATGATCGGCACCGGCCGCAACGTCTCCCAGGTCATCGCCCACAACCAGTACGCCAACTTCGGCGGCCCCGACCTGACCCTGTGCTTCCTCTCGGGCGACTCCTGCATGCTGCCCCGTACTGCTTTGTGCTACGTGGTCATGGGCAACCAGTGGGTCGCCGACATGAGCCAGTTCCGCGAGAAGCGCTACGAGGACGACGAGGACTGGGTGGTGCCCGAGTGCATCGTGCTGTGGGGCACGAACCCGGTGGTGTGCAACTCGGACGCGTTCCTCGGCCACTGGATCGTCGAGGCGATGAAGCGCGGAAGCGAGCTCATCTCCATCGACCCGCAGCTCACCTGGATCGGCTCGCGCGCCAAGTACTGGCTGCGCCTGCGCCCCGGCACCGACGCCGCCCTGGCCCTCGGCATGATGAACGTCATCATCAACGAGGACCTCTACGACCACGAGTTCGTCGAGAAGTGGTGCTTCGGCTTCGAGGACCTCAAGGAGCGCGTGCAGGAGTACCCCGTCGAGAAGGTCGCCGAGATCTGCTGGGTCGACGCCGACCTCATCCGCGAGGCGGCCCGCTTCTACGCCAACGCGCGCCCGTCCACCATCCAGTGGGGCCTCGCCGTCGACATGTCCAAGATCGGCACGCAGACGGCCCTCGCCATCGCCGACCTCGCCGGCATCACGGGCAACATCGACAACCCGGGCGGCAACATCCTCATCGACCAGGCGGGCGGCCTCGAGTTCGGCTACAACTCGGGCATCGAGTACCTGAAGGAGGGCATGAAGGAGAAGCGCCTCGGCAACTCCAAGTACAACCTGAAGAAGTACGGCTTCACGGCGTCTTCCCAGTCCGACTGCATCCTGGAAGCTTGCGAGACCGGCAAGGACGAGAACGGCAACCCGCGCCCCGTCAACATGCTCTGGATCCAGTCGTCCAACCCCATCACCAACATGGGCCAGGACGCGCCGCGCATCTACCGCGCCATGAAGAACGTCCCGTTCATCTGCGTCGTCGACATGTTCAAGACGCCGTTCGCGACGGCGTGCGCCGACCTCATCCTGCCCTGCGCCATGTCCAACGAGCGCGACTGCGTCCGCGTGTGGTTCGACCCCATCCGCTCGCTCACCAAGTGCGGCCAGTTCTTCGAGGCGAAGGAGGACGAGCAGATCATGATCGATCTCGGCCATCGCCTCTCGCCCGAGCTCTGGCCCGACTGGGTGCAGACGCCTCGCGACTACATGAACTGGCGCATGCAGACCGCTCCCGAGTGCCGCTACGACAGCATGGAGGAGCTCGAGGAAGCGGGCGGTTGGCACTATCATCCCTTCCGCTACTACAAGCACGAGAAGGGCCTGCTCCGCCCCGACGGCCAGCCCGGCTTCAACACGGTCACCGGCCTCTACGAGCTCTCGGTCGTGCTGTTCGACTCCTGGGGCGACGACCCGCTGCCCTTCTACGAGGAGCCCCCGACAAGCCCCTACCGCACGCCCGAGCTGTGCGAGGAGTACCCGCTCGTGCTCACCACGGGCAAGCGCTCCTTCGAGTTCTTCCACTCCGAGTGGCGCCAGGCCGACACCACCTCCCGCGAGCTGCATCCCGTGCCCTACTTCGACATCCACCCCGACACGGCCGCTAAGTACGGCATCGCCGAGGGCCAGTGGACGTGGATCGAGAACCAGATGGGCAAGTGCCGCCAGGTGGCGCGCTTCGACGCGACGCTCGACCCGCGCGTCATCTCCACCGAGCACGGCTGGTGGTTCCCGGAGAAGAAGGCCGCAGAGCCCGAGCTGTTCGGCGTGTTCGACTGCAACCCGAACAACCTCATTCCCATGTGCGAGAACGGCGATAGCGGCTACGGCGCTCCCATCAAGTGCGGCATCGCCAAGGTATACGCCTGCACGCCCGAGAACTCGCGCCCCGAGGACCAGCCCACCTACCAGGTGACCAAGGGCAGCGGCTACACCCACGGCGAGTCCCACACCACCGACACGCCCAGCTTCTACGACATGCGCCAGAACTAAGGAGGGATCGAGCTTATGACACGTGGCGAATACGGTCTTTTGATCGACTATGAGTACTGTTCCGGCTGCCATGCTTGCGAGGTGGCCTGCAAGAAGGAGCACGAGATGCCCAAGGGCGACTTCGGCATCAAGATCTTGAAGGACGGCCCGCGCCAGTCTTCCGACGGCGTGTGGGAGTTCGACTACATCCCCGTCCCGACGCATTTGTGCGACCTGTGCGCGGCGCGCGTCGACGCGGGCAAGCTCCCGACCTGCGTCCATCACTGCCAAGCCGGCGTCATGGTCTACGGGGCGATCGAGGAGCTCGCCGCCAAGGCGAAGAAGGCGGCGAAGGACAAGATGGTCATCTTCGCGAAGTAAACCTTAGGGGAACCGGGCGGCACGCTTGCTTGTGGAAGGGTGGCGCGCCGCCCGCGCCTCGCAAGCCCATGCAGGTTCGGCTGGCCGATGCAAGGCCGGCTAGGCCTGTTTGGGAATGCGATTCAGTTGGGGATTTTAATAGAAAGAGGGGAAGCAATGCAGGAAGAGAAACTGTACCCTTGGCGTTGGGCCATTCTTGTCGGCATGCTGATACTGCTCGTCAGCCTCCAGTTCGCGTTCATCATTCCCGGCGGCGCCGCGATTCTCGTCATGCAGACGTACCAGTGCGAGCCGATGTGGTTCTCGATGATCATGTCCATTCCGTATTTCTCCGGAGTGCTTTTGTGCATAGCTGGCGGCGTCCTCGCGGATCGCATAGGCTTGAACAAGGTGTTCGCCGTCGCGTTCGCCATCGCCGCCCTCGGCGCTCTGGGCCGATGCTTCGCGGTCGACTTCTGGACGCTGTTCGCCGCCAGCTTCGTCATGGGGACGGGCGTTGCGGCGCTGAACGCCAACTCGGCGAAGCTTCTGCGCCTCTGGTTCCCGGGGGCGGCGAACTCGTTCGCGATGGGCTGCTACACGGCCGGCATGTCCGCCGGCGCGGCGCTCGCCCTGTTCGTGGGATCCCGCTGCACGGACGTCTCCCAGGCCTGGTGGCTGAGCTTCGCCCTCATCGTCGTCGGCCTTGTCGCCTGGTTCGGCTTGTACCGCAAGCACCCCGACGGGGAGCACCGCTCGACCGAGCCCGTCGGCCAGTACATGAAGGTGGTCCTCAAGGACAAGTACGTATGGGCGATCGCCATCACGGCCTTCCTGGTGTTCGGCATGACCAACGTCAACGGCTCCTACATGGTCGCCGCGGTCACCACGCTCATGGGCGATCCCTCCCTGACGGCAGTGGCGGGCGACATGTCCACTATCAACACCGTCATCGCGTGCGTCGCCTCGATGATCCTTCCCGTGGTGTTCGCCAAGGTGTTCAAGAACATGCGGGCCCCCTTCGTCATCTGCCTGGCGGGCACGGCGGTGTGCTTCGCTCTCGTGTTCTTCGTGCCTTATGGGCCGGTCACTTGGCTGCTGTTCTGCGTCCAGCCGGTCTTCATGGCGTGCGTTATGCCCTTCACGAAGATGCTGCCCACGCTTCTGCCGTCCGTCAAGCCCGAGCACTACGGCGTCGTCGGCGGCATCCAGGCGACGTTCCAGAACTTCGGCATGTTCCTTCTGGCATCGTACGTCATCTCTCCTTTGGCTATTGCGGCTACAGGTGCGGTTGACGGTATCTCGTATTACCAAGGAGTTTACGTGGGCACCGCCATTCTCTGCCTCGTCGCGGTCGTGTCGCTTTTCCTTTTCCCGAATGTTCGTTCAAGCGTTGCGGGAAAGATCGCCGACGACATGGCGGCTTCCGGCGAGCGCGGGGCCGAGTAGCGGCCCAGTCTTCTAGGAAGGCATAGCGCTGTCGGCGGCCCCCCGCGCGCGGGGGGCCGCCGACGATTATTCGCTGGGTTGAGTTTGGCCGCGACGGTGCGGTGTTCGCGTTCCGCGCTTCGCTGGCCGGGTGTTAAGCTGTGGTTCGCTGCGGGCGGGGGATGAGCTTATGGGCAATTGCCATTACTGTTTTAACTGCGGACGGTGCAGGGGCGAGACCCCTCCTGCGGTCTACGCGCGCCGGTGCTTCGAGTGCAGGCACGTGAATCCGCTCGGCTCCGAGGTTTGCGAACGATGCGGGGCATCCTTGTTCGTCGATCCGACGCAGGTGAGGCGTCGAACGCTGCGGCAGGCGCAAGGTGGCGATCGGCATGATTCGGTTCGATAGGCTCCCCGTCTGGCAACTTCATTAGCGAAAATGCTGAAGAAAGCATCGATCTTTTGTAGGCGTCTCTATAATCGGTGTTCGTTCGGCTGTCTAAAATTCAACGTGTTGAGGATGCTGAGAAGGCTGCCGGCCTGGTTTCTTCTTTAGGCGCACGGCTGTCTCCTTCGGCATCGACGCTGCGAAGAAAGGAAAGACCGACAATGTGCTTTAGACCAGCGGATGCATCGGCGGATGCCGGCGTGAACAAATGCCCGGAATGTGGGAGGGCTCTTCAGGCTATGGGCGGCGTCGTTTTGAAGAAGTGCCCGTTCTGCAAATGCGACTTCGGCCCTTACCTGGACGGAAGCAAGCCTCTTCCGTCCAGCGCACCTTCCGCCCCTGCAGCTCCTAGCGCTCCTGCGGCTCCCTCCGTTCCTGCAGCACCCAAGCCGCCTTCAGCGTAGGCTGCGCTCCTCAAAGCCGCATCTCCTCGCGAGGGGAGATGCGGTTTTTTACTTGGCGTGACTTTGAAAGGGCGACGTGCGGGAAACTCGGCTGACGTGTTATAGGTCTTCTTGCTTCGAAACCGTATTGTCGAGCATTCTGGTAAACGGTTCGCTTCCGATGCTGAGGAACAGGTGCTTGTAGCAGAGGAGCATCCAATCGCGCGCGGTCTTGCTCGATAAATCGAAGTTGAACCGCTTCTGTATTTTCTCGATGTGGTAGAGAACGGTGTTTCTGTGCATGTGCATGCGTTGCGCAACCATGGTCGCGTTTCGCTCGTATTGCAGGTAGAACCATACGAGCGTGAAGTTGCTGGTTCCGTTTTCTATATCTTCTCGGTACAAGACGTTGGCGATGGAGCACGAAAAAGAAAACTGGATGAACCTCTCGTCTTTGTGACCAGGGCTGATGAGGTAGTAAGGTAACGCGTCCTCGAAAAGGAATACGTCTCCCCGTTTTCCCTCGTCGTCCTCGAATTGCTCTCCTCGGATAATGGCTCGATAGCCGAGGGCTAAGCATGCTTGCCGGTATGCCAGATCAAGGTCGGTTATGTCATTGAACACCGATGAAGACCCGCATGTTACCCCGTACGGCTCGCATATCTTCGATTCGGCTTCGGGGTTGATGCGAAGATGCGAGAGTTTGCCGTCTATCTTCTTCGCGTGGAGAAAGATGGCGATATGGCTTTTGTGGGGAAAGCAGATGGACGCGCCCTCGTTGAGCGAAGCGCCTGCCTTGATGACAGCTTCGGCTCTGTTCGGATCTACGTTGTTGTCGATATCAACCAGCAGCAATTTGAAATAAGCTGCTTCGTCTAAACCTCCTGCGAGCAGTTGCGATTCCATGTAGTTATCGCTGAGACATTCGTGGTTAAGGAGACGTGTAAGGAAGAAATAGGCGGGGCAGTTGTACTGCGTCTGTTTCCTCCAGTTTTTCTCGCAAAGCGGAGATACGTGATTTGCGAGTGTCTTGAGGATGTCTCGAAGCCCGGGGGTGTCGGGAGTTTCGTTGCACGCCATCGAAATGGATCCGATGTAGGAATGGTCGACGTGAATGGGGCATGAGATTCTGTCGAACGGGGTGATCTCGGAGGCTCCTCGCGTGTAAAACGTTTTCTCGGGAAGGCGAAATCGTTTCTCGGCGATGGTTTTGGCTGAAAGGCAGCCGTCTTTAACGATTGTGCGATGTAGATCGTCAGGTGGTTCGACGGACTCGGTATATGCCACAAGATTGAAGTTGTTGTCGGAGACGAAGATAAAGTTTCCGAGCATTCTCGCGCTAATTTCGAGAAGGTCTTTTATTTCTCCCTGGCGATAAGCGATCTTGTCGAGCGCGCTTTCCCAGAGAAGCATTTTCGTGAACAATGATTGCGCGATAAGGACGAGGCTCGTGGGATCGATGTTCTTGACGACGATGGCCCGACTGGCGTACGAGCGCATCAGCTCGATGTCTTGATCATTTTTCGTCATGACGAGAGCGAAAGCGCCGGGGACGCGATTGAACAAATTATGGGCTTCATCTGCTTGGCAGATGAAGAGGGACTGGGTGCCCGACAGGCCACTCTTCGATGCATCGTATCGTTCGTCCATTTGGAAGAATTTGAACCATCGAAACAGTCTCCGTGCTCGACTGGGTTCTAAAGCGATTTTGACGCCAGCGCTTCCTAGGTGGTCAAGCAGCATGGATGGAGTGATGTGGGGGAAGCTGCTTAGATTGGAACAGGGGTAGTCAATGTGGAAACTCTTGTCAGTCATCGAGGGTCCTCGTTAACGAATTCGGAAAATGAACTGCCCTGTCAATTATAGGGAAAGAGTATCCGCCGACGGCAACGGATGGCGTCGTTGACGGCCGCCGCGGTAAACAGGATTGTGATTGCCAGGATCAATGCTCCCGATGGGGCTCGGCTTCCCAACATTTCGTGTTTTCGGAATCACGGCTCTGCTCATGGTCATGTGCCTGTAGAACAAGTGCGCCCGTGCGGTCAAAAGCAACGTCTGCCCGGAGAAGGTATGGCGTGCGTTCTATCGCGTGCGTTAACGGATATACTTTGCTAGCTGATGACAAAACCGCAGGGTGTTCGCGACCGTTGCATATGGAAGCACTGCCTTGCCCGGCTGACGGCGAAGCACGCCGGCGCTTAAGTGCGCGAAAGGAAGTGCCATGGTCATACTTGAAGAGCCCTACGCCTCGCCTTTGCTGGTCGAATGGCTCGCTTCCTCGCAGCATCCCGTTCTCGATAACGATTTCGCGCGATCGCTTCAGGTCTCGCAGCCCTTGAACCTGGTCGGCGCCAAGGAGTGCGCGCGTCGCCTTTCGTCCGGCGAGCGCGTCTACACGTCTTCCGAGAACGCGCTGTCGTGGATTTGCGACAACGTGGACAACGCCGATCTCGTTCGCGTTATCGAGCTGCTGAAGGACAAAGCCGCGTTGCGCGAACTGTTGTCCCCGCTGAATCCCGACCTGCATTTCAAGGTGCTCCCGCGCAAGGCGCTTCGCGATGTTGCCGTTGAAGATCTCTCGCTGCCCGTGATCTTGAAGCCTGCGGTGGGATTTTGCTCCATGGGCGTCTACGCCATCGAGAGCTCCGACGATTGGAACCGGGCGCTTGCCGATATGGAGGCGAGCGAATCCGTGTGGAACGAGCGTTATCCGGAAAGCGTCGTCGATGCGAGCGATTGCATCATCGAAAGCCTTATCGAGGGCGTTGAGTACGCCGTCGACATGTACTACGACGCCGAAGGGAAAGCCCGTGTCCTCAACGTGCTCAGGCACGATTTCGCAGGACCCGAGGACACCGGCGATCGCATGTACGTAACGAGCAGGGACATCGTTTTGCAGGTTGCCCCGCTGATCGAGCGCTGGCTTGACGATGCGAACGACTACATCGGCGCGCGCAACTTCCCCGCCCATGTCGAGGTTCGCGTCAAGGACGGGGCGGTTGCCCCCATCGAGTTCAACCCGCTTCGCTTCGCCGGGCTCGGTGGCACCGACGTTGCGTACCTCGGATGGGGTCTGCGCACGTACGCCGCCTACTTGCAGGATGAGGCGGTCGATTTCGACTCGATGACGGCGTCTGCGGCGTGCAAGGTGTACAGCATGTCGCTCCTCAATCCTGCGCCGTCAGCCGACCTTCGCCGTTCTTTCGATTACGAGGCGTTCGAAGCGCGCTTCTCCAACGTGCTGGCATTTCATCACTTTGACGTCAACGTCACGGGCTCGTACGGCTTCCTGTTCTTGGAGACCGATGCTTCGAGCGCTGCCGAGCTCGATTTTCTGCTTCACAGCGATCTGACGGAGTTCCTGCGGTGAGAACCAGGGGAACGTCGAGGGCGGAAAGGGGGGTGGCACGGTGAGCTCGAACATTCGAAAGCTTGTAGCGGGCGTTGTGGTCGTCATCGTGCTCGCCTTCATCTTCATGCGCGGCGATCAACTGGTTCAGCTGGCCGAAGCCATCCAGACAGGTTCTCCGTTGTTCATCATCTTGGCCGTACTGGCCCAGCTGGGCAAGTACTTCGCCCAGGGGTTCGGCTTCCGTGCCTGCTTCGACACCGTTGGTGAGAAGATCACCTTCAAGACAGGGCTTTCCTTGGTGTTCGGCACGTTTTTCGTGAACACCATCGCGCCTTCGCTCAATTTGGCGGGCACTTCGCTGGTCGTCGACACGGCGCATAAACAGGGCATCTCGGCGGGCAAGGCGACCAGCGCGGCGCTGCTCATGCAGCTGTGCATCGACTCCGGTTTCACATGCATCATGATCCTGACTTTCACGGTGCTCAGCCTGACCGTGGGCTTGGATCCCGGTTGGCTTGCACTCGGCATGCTCGCCATCGTGCTCGTCGGCGGTTTGGTGACGGTCATGGTTCTCGGCGGCGTGCGGCCCGATTTGGTGGTGCGCGTGCTTCGTCCCGTCGAGCGTTTGGTGAACCGCATCCTGGTGAAGTTCAAGCGCGAATCGATGGGTCCGTGGCTCGAGCGAACGGTCGAGTCGTTCTCGGGTGCGTCGACGCTTATCGTGAAGCGTCCGAAGAAAACTCTGAAGGCGTTCGCGTGCTCTCTGACGGCGTCGCTTTTCGAGATCACCTGCTTCGCCATGGCGGGCCTTGCTTTCGGCGTTCAGTCGCCCGAGCCCCTCATCTGCGGTTACGTTGTCGCCACGCTGTTCGCGATGATTTCGTTCACGCCACAGGGCGTCGGCGTGGTCGAGGCTGCCTGCGTGGTTGCGTTCGGCCTGTTCGGTATCGACGGGGCATCGGCGCTCGTGGTGGTCATGGTGTACCGCGGTATCGTCTTCTGGATGCCCTTCCTCATAGGCGCGGTCGTTATCCAGCTCGGCGCGCGGAAAAAGAGGAAGGTCGTCAAGGCGGCCGGCGGGGTTGCCGAGAGTGCGGTTGCCGAAGGTGCGGTTGCCGAAGGTGCAGCCGCCGAAGGTGCAGCCGCCGGGGTTGCCGACGAAGCGGGTGACGAGACGCGCTGATGTTTCCTGAGGCTTCGCCGCGCCCTCGGTGAGATCTTGCGGCTCTTCGAAGCTTGCGCGGGCGAAATCGGATAATGCGGAAGAGGCGGTTTGATGGACAAGGATATGGCGGAGAAGATCAATCACGGGCTCGTGCGGACGCTCGATATCGATTTCACGGTTGCGGGGCCCGAGCGGGTGGAGGCGATAATGCCCATCACGTCCGGCATCATGCAGCCTTTCGGCTTCGTTCACGGGGGCGCCACGCTTTCTCTCCTCGAATCCGTCGCGAGCAGGGGAGCGATGGAACGCAGCGATCTTGATGTGGAGGTTCCCTTCGGCGTCGAGGTGTCGGTCCGGCACAGGAAGAGCGGGGTGTCGGGTGCGGTGCGCGGTGTGGCGACGTTCGATCATGAAGAGCCCGGCAAGAGCGCAAAGGGCGGTGTGCGCCAGTATTGGAACGTCGTCGCCTACGATGACGTGGATGACGTCATGTCGAGCGGCGTGGTGATGATGCGCGTCATCCCGAAGGAGCGGTTGTAGGGGTGGCGCGGGGCGTGATCCGACGTTGGCGGTCGCGCTGATCCGTCTACCTCGGATGACTTCTACGGGCTGAACTGGCTTTCGGACGAGCCTTCGAATTCGGAATTTGGGTGTCGAGCCATTCGGATTTTGGGTGTTTATATATTCGGATTTTGGGAATAGAAGATTAATTCTTCTATCATGTTCGATAGAAACAGGATAGGAGTCCGTATGTCTGACAACCAGATGAATTTCGCGGCACGACCTGCTGCATACCAACCTCGCATAGTTGATGAGCAGATAGCCAAATATCTCACATTGTTCGGCGCCGTTGAGGTGTCGGGCACGAAGTGGTGCGGGAAGACGTGGTCGTCACTTGCTCATGCTGCATCGGTTACCTATGTGGACCGTGGCGCCAACCTGCAGATAGCCAGCGCCGATCCAAGCTATCCGCTTGCGGGCGACCGCCCACACGTCATTGACGAATGGCAGCGCGTTCCCGCTATTTGGGATACGGTGCGCCATGCCTCCGACGAGCTTGCGGGAGAGAAGGGGGCGTGGATCCTTACGGGTTCGTCTACGCCGAGTACGAGCGAAACGGCGCATAGCGGCGCCGGTCGCATAGGTCGTATTCGCATGCATCCCATGACGCTTGCCGAAACGGGGGAATCCGTTGCGAAGGTCAGCCTTGCAGCTCTTTTCGAAGGCGAGTTCATTCCCTGTCAATGCCCAAACGGCATAGATTCGCTGGTTCGTATGGTCGTACGTGGCGGATGGCCCGAAGAACGCTTGCGGGAGGCGAGTGACGCTCAGATCGTGGTTCGCGATTATCTGGAAGCGCTTTTCGTGCAGAGCGTTCCTCGTTTGGGCGGCAACGAAGGGGTTGCACGACGCCTTGCCTTGTCGCTTGCGAGAAACCTCGGACAATCTGCCAAGGTGAACACCTTTGCCTGTGATGTCTACGCTCATGAATCTGCGGGCGAGGTTTCCGATTCCGAGCGCAAAGAAACGGCATCGCATCTCGATATACTTCGTCGGATCTTTCTTATTGACGAGGTTCCAGGATGGGTTCCCGCCTCTCGCTCTCCTAAACGAATGCGTGTGAAGCCTAAGCGTTATTTTGCCGACCCTTCGCTTCCCGTGGCGCTGCTGGGTCTCTCGCCCGAGGCTTTGCTTCAGGATTGGCAAACATTCGGCTTGGTTTTCGAGAACCTTGTTATGCGCGATCTTGATGTCTACGCCCGCGCATTGGATTATACCGAGTCGCATCCTTTGCGCTATTACCATGACGATTCCGGGCTTGAGGCGGATGCGATCATCGAGCGCGCCGACGGAAGGTGGGCGGCAATCGAGATAAAAATCAGCCTGGATAAGGTCGATGAAGCTGCCGGGAATCTCAAGCGTCTGCGCGATAAAGTGTGCGCGAACGAGAAGGCGAAGGTGATCGAGCCTTCGTTCATGGCGGTTGTCACGGGGATGGGCGAGGCGGCATATCGTCGCAGCGACGGGGTGTACGTCATTCCCATCAGGGCTTTGGGTGCGTAGGGGATCTCGGTGCCTCTCTAAAAGCGCACCGTCTCCACGTCGCAGAACAGATCGAGGTACTCGCGTGCGGTGACGCGTTTGATCTTCGAGTGGCGGAAGGCCGCGGCGTCTCGCGAGATGATGAAATCCGCGTGCGCGTTTTCCGCGCAGGCGCGCACGATGCCGTCTTCGAAGTCGGGTTCATTTGATTTTGCGGCTGATCGGCAGACAAGCTCGTCAACGGGGACTGTCTCGAACGCGTCCAAGGCGGAGGAGATGAACGAACGCGCTGCAGGCTCTCCTGCGTATTTCGTCAACACGTAGTAGATATCCTTGAGCGAGGTGGCGACGATAAGTCCCGTCGTCGCTCCGTAGGCTATTTCGTCAAGGAGGAGAGTCGCTTCGGGCCATCCCGGTCGCTCGGACATCGCGGCGTCGAGGATAATGTTCGTATCGACGAGAACCCTGTTATTCATAACGGCTCGCAATAAGCTGCTTGATCTCATCGTCGGACATGCCGCCAACCTCAGCGTTTCGCTGTTCGAGTGAAAACGCCTTCATGTTCTCCACGGCGGCTGCCCTTTGCGCTGCTTCGTCCGCTTTGCGGGGTCGAGGAAGCTTTTCGCCCGAGCGAACGGCGTCGATGAGAACTGAGCCGCAGTACTGTCCGTACGACATGCCGAACTCGGCGCGTACGAGCGCGTCCATATAAGTGAGGTTGGGCTCGCTTACCCTGCTGGAGAAGGTTTTGGTGGCCACGATTTCCTCCTGACCTTGATGTCATTCGCATTTTATTACGAATAGGCTAATGTGTAAACATGTAAACAAGACACGGCCTGCCGAGGACGCGACGTCGTCAGCCTTCGCTTCCTCTTTCCGCGCGTGTCCTGTACGCTTTGCGGCGTGATTGTCGTGCGACACATGGTATTCTACGAAACGGATCTCGGAAGGGGGAGTAATGGCGTTCAGCGAACTCATCGCGTTGTACCTGTTTCTCGGCGGAACGTCTGCCGGGAGTTTCGCCGTGCTCTCCGTCATCGATCTGCGCATCGCGTATTCCCATGCCAGGTGCGGCAGGTTCTCGCGCGTGCCCTCAAGTTATTTCGCGTGCAGGAGCCGATCGGTCACCCATCGACGAATCGGTAGGGCGGTGTACGGAGCCTCGTTCGTCATGATGATCGCGGGTCTTCTCTGCCTGTTGGCCGACCTCGGCAAGCCCGAGGCGTTTTACCTGATCTTCCTTTATCCGACGAGCAGTTTCATGTCCATCGGGGCGTTCGCCCTCACGTTCATGACCATCTGCCTGGCCGTCGCGTTGGCCGAGGCGGTCCTCGTCCTCGGTCCTGCATGGGAGCGTCTCGCTCTTGTGGCCAAGGCCGTCGGCATCGTGTTCTCTCTGGTCGTCATGCTCTACACCGGCTTTCTCCTGGAGACGGTGCTGGCGGTTCAGCTGTGGACGAGCTTGTGGCTTCCCGTGCTGTTTCTGCTTTCGGCGCTGTCGTGCGGATGCGCGGTCGTGCTCCTCGGCGTGTGCGTTTCCGGGGGCTGCGAGGGCCTTCGAGCGTGGCTTCGCCGCCTTACCATAGTCGACGCGCTCATCGTGGCGCTCGAGGCTGTCGTGACTGTGGCGTTCGTCGTGTCCGTGGCCGCGGCCGGTGGTCGATCGGCGCTCGATATCTTGTTGTTCGGGAATCTGACCTGGCTGTTCTGGGTCGGCTTCGTGGCGTGCGGCATGGTCGTTCCCTTTGCGCTGGAGCTTGACGCGTTGCTTGTCAGGCGGTCCCATCGTCCGTCCGTCGTCGCTGCGACCGCCGCGTTGGTCCTCGCCGGCGGCTTGTGCCTCCGCTTCGCGTTGGTCGTTGCGGGCGTGCATCCGATTAGTTAGAGGGGGTGCCGTGCCGTGATGAAGGAAATTCCGATGTTCGAATTCGACGAGAAGAGCGATCTTCCGCTTTGGGTGCAGTTGCGCGATAGGATGTCCTATCTCATCAACTCAGGTTTCTACAAGCCTGGGGAGAAGCTTCCGACGGTTCGAAAATATGCTGCTGACCTGCAGATATCGTATAACACGGTAAGCAAGGCGTACATGGGTCTCGAACGGGACGGCTATGTGACCACCGTGCGCGGCAGCGGCGTGTTCGTGAACGACCTCACCGAGGCTCCGCGCGGCTGGGGCCAGGCGGAGGCTCTTGTCGAGGACTTCGTCAAAAGCTGTCTCGAATGCGGTATGACCTACGATGATGTTCCGAAGCTCGTGTCCAAATACGTTCGAAAGATGAAGAGGGATCATGAGGAAAGACAGGGAAAATAACGTGACTGCAAGCGAGAGGGATTCGTACCGTCGTTCTGAAATGGAGTTCGGCGTCGCGGCGGATGCGTATCGTTCCGATCCCAGCAGGAAGGCCACGCGCAACGGGGCCGTCATGGTGGCGGTATCGTTCGCGCTCGTCGCGTTCGCCGCCGTTGCCGGCTTGTGGTGGCTCATCGCGGGGTCGCTCAACATCGTCGGTGTCGTGGTGGCTATTTTGGCGGGTCTCGGAACGCTTTCCTCGACGCATGTATGTCTCGAGTGGGAGCGCTGCGTTGTCATGCGCCTTGGCCGCTTCAGCCGCTTGGCGGGACCGGGTCTTTTCTTCACCATTCCCGTCATCGAATTCTGCACGCTGCGCGTCGACCAGCGCACGATAGCGACGCCGTTCGGGGCGGAGGAGGCCCTGACAAGCGACCTCGTACCGCTTGACGTGGACGCGGTTTTGTTCTGGATGATATGGGATCCCGAGAAAGCTTGCTCGGAGGTCGAGGACTGCCGTTTCGCCGTGGCTCTGACCGCGCAGACCGCCCTGCGCGACGCCATCGGCCGCGCGTCGGTGTCCAACGTGGTCATGAGGAGGCACCAGTTCGATCAGGAGCTGCAGGAGGCGGTTGAGGCGAAGGTGACCGACTGGGGCATCACCGTGCTTTCGGTCGAGGTTCGCGACATCATCATCCCGAAGGAGCTTCAGGGCGTCATGTCGCTTGAGGCGCAGGCGGAATGCCGCAAGAACGCGCGCATCACGCTGATGGAGGCCGAGCGGGACGTTTCCGCCATTCTTCAAGAAGTCGCGGAGGAGTACTCGCACGACGAGACCGCGCTCGCGCTTCGCAAGATGCACCTGGTGTACGAGGGTATGCAGGATACAGATGGCACGCTGGTGGTTCCGAGCGCTTACACCGAAGGGTTCACGGTCGACCCGAACAAGGGGGCGCAGCAGGGAAGTTAGGCTGTTTCGCGGGATCGAGGCCTCTCCGGCTAAGGGGTGGAAGGTCATCGCTTTCGCTGAGCAGATCCGTCGCGTTTCGCAAGGGGCGGCGATCGGGGTCTTGTCCTATGTTCTCATAATAGAATAAATCAATCTAAAATTGTCGTGCGACACCCTTGATTGTCGCACGACAATTTTGCTATAAATGCAGCGGGGGGATTCGGCCGATTTCCTAAACTGTCACAACTCAGGTTGACGTGCGCTCGCCATGAGAGGGGGATGCGCTCGGTGATCTCGGGTTGCGCGGGCTTTTTGCCCGCGTTTCAGAAAAAGCGCTCGCTTGGGACGGGCGCATGACAAGAGGAGGCTAAGCATGGGACTTACATCCCTGTTCCTGTTCACGTTGCTGGGGGGTTTGGCTGCGGGCGCATACGTGTTCGACACCTGCTTCAACCGCAAGCGCGAAGGCGATCGACCTTGGCTTATGCCGGTTATCGTCGTTGTTTTGTTCGCCGTCGGCCTTATTGCCGCAGCGACCCACATCCACAGCATTCCGCGTGCGTTCGAGGCGCTTTTCGGCGGCACGGTCAACTTCGGCTCGGGCATGATCTGGGAGGTCGTGATCTCCGGCGTGTTCTTGATTCTCGCGCTCGTTGACATGGTTCTCGTCCTCGTGAAGAAGGCGAGCCCCTTCGCGCTGCGCGCCGTCGCCGCCGTTGTCGCGGTGGTTTCCGTAGTTCTCATGGCGACCGCCTACATCAACGTCTACGGTAACGCGGTTTGGACGAACGCCCCTGCGACCATCGTCTCGTTCGTCGCGGGTGATCTGGCTGCCGGCCTCGGTCTTTACGCCATCGTCGCGCGCGCCGACTTCGCCGATAAGATGCTGCGCAACGTCGCATTCGTCGTGGCGGCTCTTTTCGCGATCGGTGCAGCGCTTGAGATCGCCGCGTTCGCCGGCGCGGGCGAGAGCGTCATCGCTCAGGTGATCGCGCTCGTTTGCCCGGTTGCGGCAGCTGTCGTTGTGGCGCTTTCCTCGAAGTTCAAGAACAACGGCGTCGTTTCCATCGTCGTGTGTGTTCTGATGATCGTCGGCGTTGCCGTGTCGCGCTACGCGTTCTACGCGGCCGGCGCGATCCTGTAGGGTTTGAAGGGGGATTATCGTGAGCAATCAATCCAAGACCATTTCGCGTCGTGGTTTTCTGGGGGCTTCTGCGGCGGTGGCGGCGAGTGTCGCCGTTCTCTCCGCGACGGGATGCTCTTCCGAGTCGACGCTCGACAAGCACGAGCTGCCCGCCGACCCCGCGTCTGAGGGCACCTGGGTCTCTGCTGCGTGCTGGCATAACTGCGGCGGCCGCTGTATGAACAAGGTTATGGTGAAAGACGGCGCTGTCGTTCGCCAGAAGACCGACGACACCCACGAGGACTCGTTCGACTATCCGCAGCAGCGTGGCTGCGTGCGCGGTAAGGCTCAGCAGCAGCAGTGCTTCGGCGCCGATCGTCTGCAGTATCCCTTGAAGCGCAAGGGCTGGTCGCCCGAAAACCCCAATGGGGAGATGCGCGGTAAGGACGAGTGGGAGCGCATCAGCTGGGACGAGGCGATTTCCTACATCGCCGAGCAAATGAAGACCATCAAGGACAAGTACGGCAACCAGGCTTTTCTCATCGGCAGCTACGGCTCTCGCTACGCGTTCAAGCCGCTTCTGGCGTTCGGCGGTCACACCTCCGTCGCCGACACCACCTCGCACGGCGCTTACCTGCTCAACGTCAACACCACCATCGGCGTCCCCAGCACGGATGCGGGCGTCTGCAACGATCGCACCGACATGCTCAACGCTGAGACGATCGTGTTTCATGCGTCAAATCCTGCGTGGTCTGCCGCCGGCACGCCGAGTTATCACTACATCCGCGCCAAGGAAGCGGGCGTGAAGTTCATTGTCATCGATCCGATTTACACCGCCTCCGCGCAGATCCTCGACGCGTACTGGATTCCCGTGCGCACCGGCACCGATACCGCGTTCTTCCTGGGCGTTGCCTCTGAGATGCTTCGTCTGGACAAGGAGGAGGGCGACGTCGTCGACTGGGATTTCCTCGACAAGTACACGGTCGGTTTCGATGCCGACCATAAGCCCGAGGATCTCAAGGAGGACGTGAACTTCCTCGATTACCTCAACGGAAAATATGACGGCATCGAGAAGACTGCCGAGTGGGCTTCCGAGATCTGCGGTGTAACCGTCGAGCAGATCACCTATTTCGCGCGCGAGATCGGCAAGACGCACAATGTCTGGATGCTGCATAATTTCGCCGCAGCGCGTTGCAACGGCTCTGAGAACCTTCCGCAGATTTTCATGACGGTCAGCGCTATGGGCGGTCATTACGGCAAGCCCGGCAACTGCTCCGCGAACAACTACCACGCCAACGCAGGCAACGGCGGTCCCGCTCTCGTCAAGGGCGGCAGCAGCGGACTGCCGAGCGTCAAGAACCCCATCGACGGCGTCATTCCCGGCCCTCAGGCGTGGGAGGCGTGCTTGACCGGTAAATACCGCCAGGTCGGCGACTGGTACTCGGGCGACGGGTCGGAAGCGGGCGTTGACAAGACGTGCGACATCCACTGCATCATTCATGACGAGAACGCGTACCTGCAGACCGGCCCGAACATGAAGCAGGGCATCGAAGCGCATCGCAAGATGGACTTTGTTTTCGCGAAGGCCCAGTTCATGACCACGCAGGCGCTGTATTCCGACATCGTGCTGCCTGTTACGACTCAGTGGGAGGTTCCCGGCGGCCTGTCTTCCTCCAACCGCGAGTTCTTGTTCTGCTTCTCCCAGGTCACCGAGCCTTTGTTCGAGGCCAAGACCGATGCCGAGATCAACACGCTCATCCTTGATGCGCTGGGTCTCGATTCGACGAAGGTGTACCCCATCAGCGAGAAGCAGGCGTTCTTCAACCAGCTTCAGGGCGCGAAGGTCGTCAAGGAGGGCTCGGCGAGCGAGTTCGAAACGCTCATCACCATCACCGATGAGGACATCAAAGAGTGGGGCGTCGAGGGCAAGGCGCAAACCGGTCGCGTTACGCTGAAGGAGTTCATCGCAAACGGTGGATACCAGGTCAAGCGCGAGCTCGGCGACGTTTACAGCTCCTTCCTCGGCCATTCGGCGTTCATCAAGGATCCTGAGGCTAGCCCGCTCAAGACCAAGAGCGGCAAGTTCGAGATCACCAGCCAGGCGAAGGCCGATCTGTTCAACAGCATCGGGCTGATCGATCACGAGTACAAGCCCTATCCCGAGTATCTCGTTCCCACCACGGGCTACGAGACCACGTTCAAGGACGGCAAGATCGGCGGCGAGGCGGGCGAGTACCCGTACCTGCTGTTCAACCCGCATTATTTCCGTCGCTCGCATTCCGTCTTCGACAATTGCCCGTGGATGCGAGAGACGTGGCCGAACCCGGTGTTCCTGAACGCTTCGGATGCCGCTGAGAAGGGCATCGTCGACGGGGATACCGTCCGCGTTTGGACGCGCCACGGCGAGGTCCTGCGCAAGGCGTGCTGCATGGAGATCATGCGCCCCGGCCAGGTGGGCATTCCCCACGGAGCATGGGTGAACGTCAACGAGGAGACCGGTATCGACGAGGGCGGCGCTGACAACTACCTCTTGGGCAACGAGATCTCCGGCGGCGGCGTTACCAGCTACAACAACAATAACTGCAACTTCGAGAAGTACGAGGGCGCTCAGCTGGAAGATGACTGCATGATGCCCGCGCGTATCATCGACTTGGGCTAGTCGGGAGGATAGAAGATGGCTGTTGGATTTTACTTCGACATGACGCGCTGCATCGGATGCCGCGCATGCCAGGTCGCTTGCAAGGACAAGAATCGTCTCGAGGTCGGCACGCTGTATCGTGAAGTCGAAACCTATTCCGTCGGCACGTTCCCCGCGGTGAAGGCTTACAGCTACTCGTTCGGCTGCAACCACTGCGAGGAGCCCGTGTGCCAGCACAACTGCCCGACGGGTGCCATTTACACCGCCGAGGACGGCACGGTCATTCAGGATAAGACCAAGTGCATCGGCTGCCGCATGTGCGTGATGTCTTGCCCGTACGGCCAGCCCAAGTACTTCCCCGAGGAGGGCGTGTCGGGCAAGTGCGACGGGTGCTACGGCATTCGCGAGGCCGGCGGTCAGCCCGCGTGTGTGGCGGGGTGCCCCAACCGTGCGCTCGACTTCGGCGACATGGACGAGCTTCGCGCGAAGTACGGCAGCGACCTCGATAACGGCACCATCGCCGTGCTGCCCTCGCGTGAGCTGACGAACCCGAACCTTCTCATCAAGGCGAAAGAGGTCGCCTTCGACGAGGGCTACGTGAAGGTCAACTGGTAGCTTTCCCTCCGCCTCGTCGCGTCGCGGGCCGATCCTGCGGCGCGGCGGGCTGTCGAAACAATTGCTTGTCGGAGGCGCGTCGCGATGTCGATGCGCCTCCTTTCGTAAGGTGCTATGGTCTTGACGATCCGGCCTGTCGGCTTGATTACGTGAAGGGGGACAATCATGACGAATCACGATCACGAGGAGCAGATCGCCATGATTCTCGCGAAAAGGGCGTATCTCTACAGCCTGTTCCACGCGGTTTTCGGGGGCGAGCCTGCGCTCGACTCTATGGAGAGGATTTACAACGATCAGACGATCGACATGTTGAAAACTCTGCGTGCCGAAGTTTCCGCCTGCGAGGACGGCGCGCTCGCGTCGCTGCGCCTTGGCGAGGCGGGGCCGCGTCTCGATGAGGCGGCCGACGCCGCGCTTGCGTGCGCGGAGATGATTAAGCGTTCGATGGGCGAACAGCTTGAAGACGAGCTGAAGTCCGATTTCGTTCGCCTGTTCGTCGTTCCCGGCGCGTCGTACGTGCATTTGTGGGAGTCTCCTTACGTGGGGAAGGAGGGCATGGTGTTCCAGGAGAGCACGCTCGATGTGCGTTCGTATTACCATGCCGCCGGCTACAAGCTGCAGGCGGAGAAGCATTTTCCCGACGATCACATCGCGGCGATGATGGATTACCTGGGCCGCATGGCGCAGCGCGCTTACGAGGCGTATGCGGACGGCAACGACGCCGCCGTCGCGGAGGCGCTGGCCGTGCAGCGCCGCTTCGTCGAAAGCCATGTACTGACATGGGTGGATGATTTTGCTGCGAAGGTCGCGCAGTTCGACGGGCGTGGATGCTATGCTGCTCTCGCCTACGGCATGGCGGCGTTCGCTCGCTTCGACTTCGAGCGCTCCGCGCGTCTGATCGAGGAGATCAAGGCCTCGCTTTAGGCGCAAGTTGTTGCGGGGCGCGATCGCGGCCTGGCCGTCGGCATATGCGGCGCGCTCGACGCCCTCGGGGTTGAGGGAGCGATCGGCACGCTCGTCGTGCTGTCAAGTGGAAGGGAGCCGGGTTGGATCTGAGGCAATATGCGGAGGCGTTCTCCGAGGCGGAATGCGATTTCGAGAAATCCGTCGAGTCCTTCGGGCTTCCGTTCGAGCCCCGGGAGAGCTCGCCGCGCGATGCGAGGGCCGCGACGGCCCGACGCTGCAATTGCGCGTGCGAAAACGCGGATTCCTCGTTGCGGCGCGGCTGGATCTCGCCTGCGTGCTTGGCCTGCCGCACGGGCGAGCGCACGGCGACGTTCTTCGTCGACCTGCGCTGCACGAAGCATTGCTACTTCTGCTTCAATCCCAACCAGGACGGTTACGAGTACTTCCTCACCCATAAGCGCGATATCGTCGCTGAGTTGGAGCAGGCCCATGCTCACGGCGTGAGCTTCGACTGCCTCGCCATCACCGGCGGCGAGCCGATGCTCCACAAGCCCGAGGTCTTGGCGTTTCTCCGCCGTGCGCGGGAGCTCTATCCGCAGGTTCACATTCGCTTGTACACAAGCGGCGACCTCCTCGACGAGGCGTCGTTGCGCGAGCTTTCCGAAGCCGGGCTCGACGAGATCCGCTTCAGCGTGAAGCCCGCTGATGTGGAGGCGGAGCAGGGGGGCGTGTACGCGCTGATGGAGCGGGCCGTCGCGCTCATTCCCGATGTCGTCGTCGAGGTGCCCGTTATTCCCGGCTCGTCGGAGGGCATGAAGGCGATGATGCGCCGCGCGAGCGCGATAGGCGTTCGCGGCATCAACCTGCTCGAGTTCTGCTTCCCCCTCTGCAACGCCGACGAATTCTCCAAACGCGGGTTCAAGCTGCGCAAGCACCCCTACGCGTACCTCTACAATTACTGGTACGGCGGCGGGATTCCCGTGGCGGGCAGCGAAACCGAGGCGCTGGCCCTTATGGATTTCGCTTGCGAGGAGAATCTTCCCATCGGCGTTCATTACTGCAGCTCGGATAACAAGAACACGGGTCAGATCTTCCAGCAGAACAAGCCCTTCGGGCTCGACGTTGCGCTACGCGCGCGTTACCCGTGGCTTTCCCAGGATCCCGAGGACCACTTCCTCAAGTGCGCGAAGGCGTTCGGCGAAGATGCGCTTGCCGCGCTTGACAAGCTCGAGCGCTCGGGCGAGCACCGCACCGAGCTCGATGCGCTCAACCTCGTCGCATCGTTTCCGCTCGAGAAGGCG
>CALADF010000011.1 GCA_937890835.1 uncultured bacterium | reverse complement strand
AAACCGGTATGAAAGACTTCGATGCGGTTTTCCGAGATAGAAGAGCAACCGTCTCGATGTGATAAGTCTGAGGAAACATGTCGACGGGCGTGGCGCGCACGAGACGATACCCCTCGCCTTCGAACAAAGCTACGTCGCGAGCCCACGTCTGAGGATCGCAGCTCACGTACGCCACGCGCGCCGGAGCGGCGGCGACGATTTGGCCCACGACCCCCTTTGCGAGACCGGACCGAGGAGGATCGACCACCAGCGCGTCAAGTTCTCCGAGTTCGGGAAGCTCCACGGCGGTGTCACCGCATACTGCCTCTAGCTCCACGTTGTTAACCTCGGCATTGCGGCGCAAGTCGCGAATGGAGGACCCCGCCACTTCGACCGCCACCACATCGGCGCCAAGACGCGCCATGGGGATGGAGAAGGTCCCCCCGCCGGCGTAGAGATCGGCAATGTACATGCCCTGCTCGATTTCAAGGCCTTCGATGACCAAATTGACGAGCTTCTCAGCTTGAGCCGTGTTCACCTGAAAAAACGAAGGCGCCGCCGTGAAGAACCGCGCATCGCAAAGCTTCTCCTCCCACACGCCCTTTCCTTCGAGAGCTTCGATTTTCTTGACCTTTCGAGCGCTCCCAGGTTCAGCCAGCACGCGAACGACCGAAGAGGCCTTTAACGCATCCTGGATGGTCTTCGCCACCGCCGTACGAGGGAAAGCGCTCGGCGGCGTCCAAAGCGCGACCTCGGTCTTGCCCGTGCGCAAGCTCGAACGCACGCCGACGCGGTAGATGCCAAGATCCTGGGAGGATGAGAGGAACCTTAATGCACCGCGCAGCGCCTTAGGCGCACGCTCGATATAGCGGTTCGCCAGAGGACACGACTTCACCGAAACGACATCATGGGTTCCCTCGCGATAGAAACCGAGGGTGAAACGCCCTGCGGAATCCTTCCCCGCCGCCATTTCGAGCTTGTTACGATACCCCCATTGACGCTTACTCGCCACGCAGGGCGCAACGACATCGACGGCTCGGGCACGATCGAAGCGGGCGACCCTGCACAAGGCATCGATGACGGCGTCGCGCTTCGACGCAAGCTGCGCCTCGTAGGAAAGATGCGCCCAGGGACACCCCCCGCAGGCTTCGGAGCACTTCACCATGTCGGCCCGCTGCGGCGAGGCCTCGACGATGCGCGAAATTCGACCGCGCGCATACGTGCGCTTGTCCTCGACCACCTCAACCTCGACGACGTCGCCCGGTGCGGCTCCCTCGACAAACACCGTCTTACCGTCGGAAAGCCGGCCGACAGCCGCCGATCCATAGCTCATCCGTTCGATCGAAACCAACTCGCTCGCCCGAGCGCTGCCGCAGGGCCGGTCGGGCTCGAACACGGAACCGTTCATCATATCGCTCATCTTCTTGTCCTTATCGTGGTCGTCATTTGTCGCGTGCCAAGATTGCCGGGCGCAACGATGATCGTTGTCGTATAATAAGCGCCGCACCTGAGCCCAACACCGCATGCCCTCGTAGCTCAGGGGATAGAGCACTTGCCTCCGGAGCAAGGTGCCGCTGGTTCGAATCCAGTCGAGGGCACCAGCATTTTACCAGGTCGAATCGAAAGCGATTCGACCTGTCTGTTTTTCCCGCAAATACCGGAGAATCCCAAGCCCCTTCCGCTCAAGCCCGCGGGGCTTCCCCTGCATCAAGAAAGATCTTGCGCGTGACGAAGTTCCACACCATCACAATAGCCGTCGCGCCGATTTTAGTAACGAGGTAGTGAATGCCGAGCAGCTCGACGCCGGCCCACATGCAGAAGTTGTTAATAAGCAGCCCGATCACCGACAAGGTGACAAATATCGCGAACTCGCGGTGACGGGACATTCCGTCTTTGTGGGTGAACACATAACGCATCGAAGCCGCGTAGTTGAACACCACGGAAACCGTGAACGAGATCGTGGCGCTTACCAGGTAGTTGACCGAGAACACCTCGGTCAAAAGGGCGAGCAATCCGTAATCGATGACGAAAGCGATTACGCCCACGACGCCAAATTTCATTATCTGCTCGATAAGCTTCCTCATGCAACCCCCCCCTTCGCCCCAACGATGCGCAAGCCAACTCAGCGCCAGGCGAAAAAAGAAAAGCTCGAACACCAATGTGCTCGAGCTTAGATGTTCATGGTGCCCCCAACGGGAATCGAACCCGTGTCTCAGCCTTGAAAGGGCCGCGTCCTGACCTCTAGACTATGGGGACGTTTGACTGCGTGAATACAGCTTAAACAGTATGCCAAAGCCCGCGTTCATACGCAAGGGTAAAAGCGATCTTTTTCAAATAACCTGCCAAAGCCGGCTGCGTCGGTTGCACCGCACCGATCGAAAGGCCAAGTCGAACGCCACACAGCGAAGCGCAACGACGTACGCAGATCGGAAAACGTCAAAGCGAATCGCCGCTGCAGGAAAGCCGTGGAAGGAGACCGAAAAAACGACCTCAAGCATAGGACAGGGAAACCGCCGTTCAACGAAACAAGGTGTAAACCATCGTTTACACCTTGTCCGCCTTTTTTCATAGTATCAGAAAAAATAGCCTCTAACAGGCCTTTTATTTCCAAGATAGTTCGCTAGGATGAAATCAAGCGGCGGCGATATCAGCAACTGGAGAAAAGCGTTCTTTCTCGGGAACAAAGTCAGTTCATCGCCGCCGCATTTCTTCGCCAGGGCAAACTCTACCGCCCCATCACCTTGTACACCTCGACCTCCCAGGCGCGCCGCGAGCTCTTCGCCACCGTGTCCAGGATGAGGCCCGCCGTGAGCGAGAGCGCCCCGCACATCACCAGCGCGGCGGCCAGCACCGCCGAGGGGAGCTTCTCCACCAGCCCCGTCGCGACGAACTCCCAGACCACGGGCAGGCCCGCCGCCAGGCCCAGCAGCGCGAACAGCAGGGCGAGCCACCCGAAGAAGGCCATCGGGCGGTAGTCCTTGAACAGGCTCGCGATGGCCATGAGCACCTTCGCGCCGTCGCCGAAGGTCGACAGCTTCGAGTAGGACCCCTCGGGGCGGTCGCGGTAGGCGATGGGCACGTCGGCGACGCGCCAGCGGCGGTCCACCGCCCAGATGGAGATCTCGGTCTCTATCTGGAAGCCCGCCGAGGTGACGGGCATGGTCTTGACGAAGGCGCGGGTGAAGCCGCGGTAGCCGGTCATCACGTCGTCGAAGGCGAACCCGTAGATCACCTTGATGAGCCAGCGCACGAGGTCGTTGCCGAAGCCGTGGAAGGCCCGGTCGTTCTCCTCGCCGTAGGAGCCGTTCGAGAGGCGGTCGCCCACCGTCATGTCGGCCTCCCCCGCCGCCAGCGGGGCCACCAGCGAGGCGGCGGCGTCGGCCGGGTAGGTGTCGTCGCCGTCGACCATGAGGTAGTAGTCGGCCTCCACGTCGCGGAACATCGAGCGCACCACGTTGCCCTTGCCCTGCCGGGCCTCGCGGCGCACCACGGCGCCGTGCTCGCGGGCGATCTCGGCCGTGCCGTCGGAGGAGTTGTTGTCGTAGACGTAGACGACGGCCTCGGGCAGCGCGGCGCGGAAGTCGTCGACGACCTTGCCTATGGTCACCGCCTCGTTGTAGCAGGGTATGAGCACGGCGACGCCCTCGCCGCGCAGCGCCGCCCGGTAGCGCTCTTCGTTGAAAGACTCCATGACCCGAGAGGTAGATGACACGGCCGGCTCCTCGATCTGCAGAATTCTGATAAACGTGACAATCGTACCCGAACGCCTCGCGTCATGCGCTCACAAAGCGCCGAATTACATCTTTTTCCACCCACGGCCGTCGCCGCAAACCGGATCAGATGCGCCTACGGCCTCGAAATACGCTATGATACACGTCATGGATTCGCTCAACTCAATGAAAACAGCAAGCGAGCAGACAAACGCGCATGACGATGTCGACGCGCCGTCATGCACCGACGATCTTGCATACAGTCTTTCAGCCCCGGACAATTCCGCAGATGAGGTCAAGCCGCCTGTCGTTCTCATTGTGCACGCATCGGTCGGCTCAGGCCATCGAAGCGCGGCGAACGCCATCGCGCAAGCGTTCGGTCTGCTTGACCACGATGCCGAAGAGGCGACGGCTCGCGGGGTCAGCGTTCCATCCGACCTCAAGGTCGAGGTTCTCGACATTCTCGACTTCGGCCGCATCATTTTCGACGGGGATAAAACAGCTTCCATGTTCACGGGCTTTACGCGTCCCTACTACGACCTCACCTGGCGCTACACGCTCACAGGACGCCTTTTATGGGCGGGGGGAACCGTTTGGGCCCGCGTCATGTACCCAAAGTTCGTGGAATACGTCCGCGAGAAAAAACCCCTTGCCATCATCTGCACGCACATCACAGCGGCAAACGTCGCCGTGAGCGCGCGAATGATCACGGGCTTCGACTTCCCCATCACCTGCGTTCCGACCGATTACGAGGTGGAAGGCCTATGGCCCCACCTCCATACCGATCTGTTCTGCGTCGCAAACGAATACATGGCCGAAACGCTGCGTCCACGCAAGGTTCCCGAAGACCGCATACTCATTACCGGCATACCCACGAGGCCGGCTTTTCGCGCCACCTACGATCGCGACCAAGTAAGACGTGAGTTCGGGATCCCCGAGGACAAGCGCGTCGTGCTCGCCCTTGCCGGAGCGAAGCTGCCACGCCCCTACGTTCATTTCAGGGAGTCGCTCGATCAGCTCATCCCCTATCTGCACACGTTCAAGGGAATCCACCTCGTTATCGTCGCAGGAAGCGATGGCGAGTACGCGCGCCATCTCAGAAGAACGATAGCAGACCACGATCTTCGCTCGGTGACGGTCCTCGATTACGTCGAGGAAATGGCGGCGCTCATGAGCGCAAGCGATCTCGTCATCTGCAAGTCAGGCGGACTCACGGTAACCGAATGCCTTTGCTCGAGCGTCCCTATGATCCTCATGGGACGCGCTTACGGCCAGGAGAAGGCCAACGTCCGCATGCTCACCGCAACCGGAGCCGCCCTGCATGTCACCACCTCACGCGAGCTGATCGACACGCTAAGGCACGTTAACGAGCACCCCGAATCAACTCATGCCATGCTGATCAACGCATCGTTTCTGCGCAAGCCGGATGCCGCCATCGACATCGCGCAGGCAACGCTCGATCTTGCCGCCCGCGAGCCGTCCGAGGATGCGAAGCTCCGCAAAAAGCACTTCCTCCATTTCTACTGGGGCAATAAGCCCGCCCATACACGTTAATCACGTCAATACGACGGGATCGAAAGGAAATTGAACATGAGCACATTCGCCGATCTCGGCTTGTCCAAAACCGTCCTCGCAGCCGTAGAAAGCCTCGGCTACAGCGGGCCCACACCCGTTCAAGCGCAGGCAATCCCCCTTGTTCTCGATCGACGCGATGTCATCGCCGCCGCCAAGACGGGAACGGGGAAAACGGCGGCGTTCTCGCTGCCGACGCTCGCTATGCTTGAAAAGGCGAAGAGACCGAAGTCTCCCTCGATGCTCGTCATCACGCCAACGCGAGAGCTGGCCATGCAGATCGCCGAGGTGTGCTCGACCATAGCAGATAAAACCTCGCATCGCATCGCCACCGTCGTGGGAGGCGTCGCCGTCAATCCTCAGATCACACGCCTTGCGAAAGGCGTCGATGTTCTCATCGCCACGCCGGGGCGTCTCATCGACCTCATGAATCAGAATGCCGTCAACCTGGAAAACGTCACCATGCTCGTTCTCGACGAGGCCGACCGCATGCTCGACATGGGATTTCTTCCCTCCGTGAAGCGCATAGTCTCCGCGACGCCCGAAAAAAGGCAAACGCTCCTGTTTTCAGCAACCGTGGATAAATCCATCATGGATCAAGTCGGCTCGATGCTCCACGATCCTGCCTTGGTTCAAATAGCCGCCAAGGGAGAGACGGCCGACACCGTCGATCAATTCATCGCCGAGATTCCTCATGCGCTGAAGCCGGCTCTGCTCATCGCCCTTTTGAAGTCGCGGGGATCCCGACGCGTCATCGTTTTCGCGAGGACGAGACACCGCGCCGACGCGGCATGCAGAAAGCTCAAGCGCGCAGGTTTCGCCGCCGAGGCGATCCACTCCGATCGGAGCCAAAACCAGAGAAAACGAGCGCTTGATAATTTCGCGGCGGGCGTCACCGACATCCTCGTTGCAACCGATGTGCTCGCCCGCGGAATCGACGTCGACGAGGTCTCCTACGTGGTCAACTACGACATCCCCGTGCAAGCCGAGGATTACGTCCATCGCATCGGACGCACCGGCAGAGCGGGCGCACAAGGCTTCGCCGTGACGTTCGTCAGCCCAGAGAACAAATCAGAACTCACCTCGATAGAGAAGTTCATCAAGATGAAAATCCCCACGATGAGCGTTGAAGGCTTCAATCTCGAGGAGGCAGCCGAAGAAGCAGCCGCTCGAGCAACGCGAGCAGCTGCACGAAAAGATCCGGAACTGGCAGAAGCAGCTCGCGAGCTGAAGAAGCGGACGCAAAAGAAGGAAAACGCACGTAAACAGGTAGCAAAGCCGCAAAACGCACCGAAGGATCGTTCGAGCAGAAAATGTGCTGGACCTAGCGCCGAAGAAGATAAGTCTCGCGACAGGAAATCAGCGCAAAAGACATCAGCGAGGAATCCGAAAAGCACCTCACGCAAAGGCAGACCCACGAGCAAAGCTCTGGAAAAAGAAAAGCGCAGCAACTCTCAAGGAGCAAAATCACGTAGTGCGCAACGATCTGGGGCTGACATGAGACCCGGACGCTCTCATCGAGCAGCAGTTGCCGAACAACGGCGCAAGGGCCGAAGGAAATAACCGCGTCCAGCCACGGCCGTAACGTAACACTATTGCTCCCGCAGCAAAGAGGCCGAGCAAGCATCCTTCCCGCAGTCGCCCTCGAAACATGGACGGCTGCGGGAATCGCACAGTCAGCTGCGCGAGAAAAGACGCATGTTGAAACTCACGTATGAAAGATTAACGCGATGCGATTCATCTGGGAAAGCTTACCCTTCATCATTCCCACCTCCCCGCTCGCCGCATCGCCACGAACGCGTTATCCAAACAAAGGTATTGTTATACAAGTCAGTTGGGGAAAGGAAACATGCATGAAGATTGCAGTCGCCTGCGATGGACTTCGCACGTCATCGCACGCTGCTCGATGCGGCAGCTTCATGTGTTACACCGTGGAAAAAGGTGTCATCACCGACTGCCGCAATCTTCCCAACATGGGCGTGACAAGCCAGGAGGCCGCAGATCTCATCAACGGCCTTGGTTTCGATGTCATTATCACGAAGGGTATCGATATGGATATGGCCGAAGACCTTTGCGCTTCGGGCGTTGAAGTTGTCGCCGGTGTAGATGGCACGTCACGCGAAGTCGTTGAGTCATACGTCACGGAAACCCTTCTCGGGGCTGTATCGCTTTGCCATGTGCATGGCGATGGCGACAACGACGAGGAAGATGTCGATGCGGCGTTTGATCGCATCGCCGAGAAGCTGGTAGCATCAGCCTAACGAGAGCGCATCCCTCCAGCACTCTCGCGGCTGCACTGCCCGCCCCTTCGCAACCATTACCTTCTTAGCTCGCTTGCTATAACAGACAACGCACATGCAGACTCGCTTCCGTTCGAGCACATTCACTTATGCGCATTGCCGCGCGCTTGCATGCGCAACTCCCCGCATCTTCATAGGGCACGTGATCGAAAATGAAGAGCCAAGCCTTTTCGCTAAGGTAAATCCAGATTCAAAACAAGCCTTTCTCGACGCGGAAGAATGTGCCCGTCTGCAGACTCATGAACAAACGATCTATTAACCAGCAAAGCAAAGCAAGAGATAAAGCAGCGCTTTAGAAGCTCTCAACCACCTGCTGTTTAAGGAAACAGCTCTGAGATCATATGAATCGAGCATTACGATTAAACGCGATAATTTCGAAAGAAAACACTTCAAGGGAATTCAAAACAAGACACCCGGGAAACACACCATACGCAGGAAGGCCCCGGATCCTCGTCGGATCCGGGGCCTTCCCGGGGCCTGCGGC
>CALADF010000010.1 GCA_937890835.1 uncultured bacterium | reverse complement strand
TCTGAAATCGGAGTTCTACGGTATTTAGCGTCCTCTGGTTGCGTCTGCGGGTATGATCCACGTTCGCGGATGGGCGTTTCGCATCGGCTTTTCCCGAACCTGCGGGAGGAGCGCGGCTTTATCGACGAAGCGCGGACGCAACGCGTTTTCTGCGTGTCTGCTCGCCCTCAGGCGCGGTGGCGTTCGAACTCGAGCAGCGCGATCCTCAGGCGCGCATCGGCGTCGCTTCCTGTGATGCGGCCGTTCGCGTTCACCACGCGATGAGTCGGCACGATGACGGCGAGCGGGTTCTTGCGGACGGCCGAACCCACCATGCGGTAGGAGCGCGGCGATCCTATGGCGCGCGCGATGTCCTCGTTCGTGCGGGTTTGACCGTAGGGAATGTTGCAGACGGCTTTCCAAACCGAACGCTGGAAAGCGGTTCCATCGGCCTCGACGGGGATGTCGAAGGCGGTCCTTTTTCCCGCGAAATACTCCATGAGCTCGTTGGCGCATCGATTCGCGAGCTTTGTCGGCTTGCGCTGCCCTTCGAGCGCGGCTTGCCCGAGCACCACGGCGACCACGCGTCCCTCGCGGACGCCGATGGTCAAAGGCCCGTGCGGGGTGGGGTAGGTGTAATGCGAGGACTCTCCGCGCGTCACGTGCGCTCCTTCCCGTCGTGCGGCATATGCCCATTATAAGCGAGCGCGCGCGTCGTCTGCGCCATGTTTCGTGTTTGCGTTAGAATACCGAGTCGGTAAGGTTTCATCCGCGAGTGCAAGGACTCTCCCATGTATCAACCTGTGAAGATAGCCCCGTCGATCCTCTCCGCCGACTTCATGAATCTCGGATCCGATATCGCCATGATCGAGGAAGCCGGGGCGGGTTACGTCCACGTCGACGTGATGGACGGGCATTTCGTCCCGAATCTCACCATGGGGGTTCCGCTGTTCAAACAGCTTGCGTGCGCGACCGATCTCGTCATGGACGTTCACCTCATGATCGACAACCCCCTCGTCGAGATACCGTGGTTTCTCGCGGCGGGCGCGCAGTCGATCACCGTTCACGCCGAGGCCCTCTACGGCGACGACCTCGTGCGTGCGATTGCCATGATCCACGAAGGAGGGGCGCGTGCTGCCGTCGCCCTGAAGCCGAAAACGCCCGTCGAGGTCTTGCTGCCCGTGATCCGCGAGGTGGACATGGTGCTCATCATGAGCGTCGAACCCGGGTTCTCGGGTCAAAGCTACATCGAAGGTGCCGAGGATCGCGTGGCGGCCGTCGCGGCCATGGCCCGCGAGGCGGGCGTGGCGCCGCTTATCCAGGTCGACGGCGGCATCGGCGTGAAGACCGCGCCGCTGGTCGCCGCGGCGGGAGCCGACGTGCTTGTCTGCGGAAGCGCCGTGTTCGCGGCGGAGGATCCCGCGGGCGCCTTGAAGGCCGTCGAGGCTGCGGGCAACGAGGCGCGTGAGAAGGCGCTCGCCTCGCAGGCAGGTCCTCTTTCCTAGATTGTTCACGGGCGTCTTACGGGCGCTCGTTTTGCTTAATAAGGAGGCGGCGTATGCCGGCTAACGTTTCATCGGATTACATCTACCTCGATTACGCCGCGACGGCGCCGCTGTGCGAGGAGGCAGCACGCGCGATGGCGCCGTATCAGGTTCCCGGTCGCGTCAACCTCGCGGTGGGAGGCAACGCGAACTCCCTCCACTCACCTGGGCGCGCGGCGTTCGAGGCGATGGAGGCGGCGCGCAAGACCGTCGCGCGCTGTCTTGGAGCGCGCCGTCCCGACGAGGTCGTGTTCACGTCGGGCGCGACGGAGGCCGACGACGCCGTCTTGTTCGGCGTGGCGAAGGCGGAGCGCGACCGGCGTCGACGTGCGGGCGCGGGTGATTTCACGCCCCGCGTCGTCGTGAGCGCCATCGAGCACGATGCGGTGCTGCATCCCGCGAAGCGCTTGGAGCGGCAGGGCTTCCGCGTGAGCTATCTCGCCCCGGATGCTCGCGGGTTCGTATCCCCCGCCGCGCTCGAGCGCGTCATCGACGAGGACACGGTGCTCGTTTCCGTTCAGATGGCGAACTCCGAGGTCGGCTCCATCCAACCTGTCGCCGAGCTCGCACGCGTCGCCCACGATGCGGGATCTCTCTTCCACACCGACGCGGTTCAGGCTCTCGGCAAGACGCCTGTCGACGTGTCGGCGCTCGACGTTGACGCCGCTTCGTTCTCCGCTCACAAGATAGGCGGGCCGAAGGGGGTCGGCGCGCTGTATCTGAGGACCCGAACGCCCTTCGATGCGTTCATGCTCGGGGGAGGTCAGGAGTCGGGCAGGCGCAGCGGCACGCAGAACGTCGCGGGCATCGCAGGTTTCGCTGCCGCGTGCGGGGCGGCTGTGGCGAACCTCGAGGAGGAGTCGGCGCGTTTGAGGTTGCTGCGCGATCGGCTTTACGCGGGATTGGCCGCCTTCGGCCCCGTTTCGCCGACGGTTTCCGTGGAGGGGGGCAGTGCGGATTTTCTCCCCAACATCGTTCACGTGCTGGTCGACGGGCTTGAGAGCGAGACGATGATCTTGCGTCTCGACATGGCGGGCATCGGGGTTTCGGGCGGATCCGCCTGCTCGTCGCACTCCCTCGAGCCGAGCCATGTGCTGAAGGCGATGGGCGTGTCGGGTGACCGCGCGTACGGCGCTCTGCGTATCTCGATGGGGCGCTACACCGTCGATTCCGACGTCGAGGCGCTTCTGTCGGCCATGCAGGGCGTGCTCGATTGGTGAGTCGGGGCGTTTCGCGCCTTGCGCCGGCAGGGGAACCGCGCAAGGCGAAGAGGGGATGATCGGGGGATCGGGATCCGCGCCGGCGTATTCGGCGCGGCGAATGTTGGGCGCGTCGCCAGGCGCGCATCCGAGGGACGGAGTTTTCCATGGAGCTGATCAACACCCATTGTCATTCTCGATACTGCGGGCACGGAGCCGGCGAGGTCATCGACTACGTGCGCGAGGCCGACCGCGCGGGGCTTGCGACCCTTGCGTTCACGGAGCATTATCCACTGACGCCGGCGTTCGATCCTGACGAGTACCTGAGCGTGCTTCCGCAGAACATGCCCGCCTACATCGAGGCGGTGAGGCGCGCACGTGACGAATATCCCGACATGGACATCATTCTCGGCATCGAGATGGATTATCTGGGGGATACCGAGGATCGAGTCATCACCGCGGACGACCTTGCTCCTTTCGAGCTCGTGCTCGGTTCGGTCCACTTCGTCGATCGCTGGCCGTTCGACGACCCGGCGCAGCGGGGTCGTTGGCTTGAGCCCGGCGCGCCCGATGCCATCTGGAGGCGCTATTACGAGCTGTGGTGCCGTGCGGCGAGCGATGCGTCCTTGCCGTTCCACGTGATGTCGCATCCCGACCTGCCGAAGAAGTTCGACTACTATCCCGCTTTCGATCTTTCCCGGGTATACGACGAGGCGGCCGAGGCCGCTCGGGCCGGCGGGCGCATGATCGAGGTGAACACGTCGGGTTCGTATTACGCATGCGAGGAGATGTTCCCCGCTCCCGCGTTGCTTGCGGCGTTTTGCCGTGCCGGGGTTCCTTGCACGGTCGGAACCGATGCTCACGACCCCGCTCATGTCGCGCGCGATATATCGCGCGCTTATCGGCTCATGTACGAGGCGGGTTACCGCGAGGTGACCGTTCCGACCTCCGATGGCGACAGAAGGCGTATCATCATAGCGTAGTCGAAGCCCGGCCGCTCCCGCGGCGGGGCGTTGATAGATTTGAAAGGGATGGTTGAAATGGCGTTGTTCGGGAGAAAAGGCGGACGCGACGATAAGGGTGTTCCCGCAACCGAGGCCATCGCCAAGCGCGCGCCGCATGCGTTGGCGCGCCTGTCCGAGGACTTTACGATCGGCGCGCTCGAGACGGCGCTGCTGAAGGATTTTCCCGCAGAGGACGCGGAGGAGTGGGATCGCACGGGTCTGCTCGTCGGCGAGCCCGCGCTCCCGGTCCGCAAGATGGCCTTGGCGCTCGACCCGACGGTCGCCGCCATCGAGGAGGCGGCCTCGCGGGGCGCGAACGTGCTGATCACGCATCATCCCGCCTATCTAGGCGCGCCGGATGACTTTCGCCCCGCATTGTCTGCCGCCCTTTCGTCGGGCGCGGCGGTGTGGGCGGCCGTGCGCAACCAAGTGGCGCTCATGTGCTTTCACACCGCGCTCGACGTGAGTTTGCACGCGGCCCGCGTTCTTCCCGGCATGCTGGGTCTGTCGTTCAAGGGCCAGTTCGTCGAGCATGCGGGATCCTCCCAGCGCAGGGGGTACGGGCAGCTCTGCGACGTGCCTCCGGTCGATGACGCCCCCGAGACGCTCGGGCGGCTCGCCTCTCGTTGCACTGCGGTGTTCGGCAGGCAGCCGCGCGTGTGGGGTGACTTTTCGAAGCCGGTGCGCCGTGCGGCGACGGCGACGGGTTCGGCGGGGACGTTGGGGAGATCTTGTCTTGCGTTGGATATCGATTGCCTCGTTTGCGGTGAGATCAAGTATCATGAGGCGCTCGATGTAAGCCAGGCGGGACTTGGTGTCATCGAACTCGGCCATGATGTGAGCGAGCTGCCGCTCGTCGCGGTGCTCGCCGATGCCGTCGTGCGCCTCGGTGTGCCGCAGGATAAGATCGTGGTGCTTGATCAGGGGAGCAACTGGGCCTATCCCGAGGCCGTTCGCGTGTGATGCGCGGCTGTGCCGGGCGGGGTGCTCGCGTGGATCGGCGTGAGCACCCCGCGCGCGATCCCGCTGCACCGCCCGGGGGCTCGTGATCTCACCGCATTGTCCCGGTTCGCGGATCCGAGCCGAGGCACCCGCCTTGGGCGGGGTTTGGGCAGCTTGGAGACAAGAGAGCGTTTAGAAGACAGAGGAGAACGTACATGAAAGCCACCCATGAAGATCTGTCGGGTCTTATCCGACTTCAGCAGACCGACCTTGACGCTCTCAAGCAGAAGAAGGCGCTCGACGAGCTGCCGCAGCGCAAGGTCATCCTGAATGCGCGCCAGAAGCGAGCGGTCATCGAGGAGAAGCTTGCTCGCGTCGCCGAGCTTCGCAAGGAAGCCGAGTCGCGGCTTACGCGCATCGAGTTGGAGGACGGTTCGCTTGCGGAGAAGGCGGACGGCGTGCAGGCGGCCATAGCTGAAGCGCAGGGGGATTACCGCAACGTCGAGGCGCGCACCAAGGAGCTTGACGGCATCGCCAAGCGTCGCGAGACGCTCGAGGAGGACAGGGCGCGCGCGAAGGCCGACCTTGCCAAGATCGAGGACGTGGAGACTCAGGTCGCCTTGACGCTGGAGGAGATCTCGAAGTCGGAAAGCGCCGCTGTGGAGTCTTTCAAGAAAGAAGGGGGCGCGCTGAAAGAGGGCTTGGCTCAGCTTGAGGCGGCCCGCGCGGACATCGTTGCGGGAATGTCGCCCGAGATCGTCAAGCTTTACGAGAAGACCGCCGCCCGCGCGGGCGGCGTGGCGGTCGGAGTTCTGACCGAGAACCGCTGCGGCGTTTGCCGTATGCCCATCGACGGCGGGCGTCTGATCGATCTGAAGGCGCAGGCGCCGCTCGGGATATGCCCTTCGTGCAAGCGGTTGCTCCTCATCGGCTAAGACGCTGCGAGGGGATGGCGGCGCGAGAGCGAAACGATTGGCGGGTGAAACCGGGCGTTGATGCGGTTCAGCGCCCGGTTTTCATCGGCGAGGCAGGGTTTCGAGGCCACGAGGTTTGGATGCATCTGAAATACCGGAGTGCGTTCGACTCGTTCTTCGACGCTTTCGAGGTCGCGTAGCTTGAATATGCCCGAAACCTCAAAAAGCCCCTCGTAGAGGGGCTTTTTCAAGCTCGATATGGTGCCCGAAGGCAGCGATCGGAGGTTAGGCGCGCTCGACCTTGCCGGCCTTCATGCACGAGGTGCAGACGTTG
>CALADF010000009.1 GCA_937890835.1 uncultured bacterium | reverse complement strand
GGCGGGATGCCTTCTCGCTTTCGCGGGCTCCATGGCCCTTCGTTTCGTGTAGCGCGTTGAAGCGGCTCTTTCGTCCGCAGCTGCGAGTGCTGCGGTCGGCGTAGTTAGTGCGGCGGCAGTCTGCGCGGCGGCCTGTGCGCCCCGTCGCGTTCCCTTGCGATGCGCAGGGGCGACACGCTGAAATCGATTCGAGTTTTTTGTTTGCGAATTCGACGATGTGTGTTATCATATCGTCCGCTGTCGCAAGACGGCATCGGGATGTGGCTCAGTTTGGTAGAGCGCTGCGTTCGGGACGCAGAGGTCGCAGGTTCAAATCCTGTCATCCCGACCATCGAATTCAAAGGCCGAGGCTCACGCCTCGGCCTTTCTTTTGCTGCCGCCATATGCCCCGCACGCTGCATTCCTGCGTGCTCTTCGCACCGCTTCCCCGTGTGTTCTTTATAGCAAAACGCCCTATTTTCCTGCGATTGTGTTAATCTAACGCCCGTTATGAACGGGCGGGGCGTTGTGCCTCGTTCTTTACGTGGGCAGGGTTTCGGCCTTGCCGGGAACCCGTGGAGGATCGCATGAAAATTCTGGGAATGGGCGTGCCCGAGCTTCTTATCATTCTCGTGGTAATCCTGCTTATCTTCGGCCCGAAGAACCTTCCCAAGCTCGGCAGTGCGCTTGGCAAGACCGTCAAGAACCTGCGCGAGGGCATCAGCTCCGGCGACAAGAAGGTCGAAGAGGCCGCTGATGAGGAAGAGGTCGTCGAGGAGGTCGTGGAGGACGGCGCCGCTCCTAAGAAGGTCGTCAAGAAGGTCGTCAAGAAAAAGGCCGAGTAGTCTGCGGCTTACAAGCGTCGCCTCATCGCAGCGGCGTCCAATAAAAGCTTGAAAGGCACGCTTGCATCCCAAGCGTGCCGCTGTGTTAGAAGGGGATTGGATAATCATGGCTGAAGGCAATTACATCTTGACCCAGGAGGGTCGCGAGAAGCTCGAGGAAGAGCTTCATTACCTCGAGACGGAAAAGCGCGCCGAGATCGGCGAGCGCATCAAGGTCGCCCGCGAGTTCGGCGATATCTCGGAGAACTCCGAGTACGACGACGCGAAGAACGAGCAGGGCATGACCGAGGCCCGCATCGCCGAGATCACGCGCATCCTGTCCGAGGCGACCGTGGTCAACACCCCGAAGCGCTCGAGCAAGGTCAACATCGGCTCGGTCGTGACCGTCGACATGAACGGCAAGGAGCGCGTCTTCACCATCGTGGGCGCCGCCGAGTCCGACGTCGCGGCGGGCAAGATCTCCAACGAGTCGCCCGTGGGGTCCGCTCTTCTCGGCCACAAGAAGGGTGACGAGATCACGACCACCGGCCCCACCGGCAGGGAGATCAGCCTCACCATTTTGAAGATCGAGCACTAAGCAGGCACGCTTGGCTGCGCTCGGCCTTTTCGTTGCACACGATCTGTGATTCGAAGGAACATCGCATGACCGATAAAACCACCGAACAAATTATCGAAGACGACCCCATCGAGGTTCGTCGTAACAAGCGCCAGGCGATGATCGACGCGGGCGAGGACCCGTACGGTCACGCGTTCGCCTACACCCATCACATCGCCGATCTGAACGAGGCCTATGCGGGTCTTGAGGACGGCGAGAGCACCGAGGACGCGGTCGCCATCGCCGGCCGCGTCATGGCGAAGCGCGATCAGGGCAAGCTCGCCTTCCTCGAACTGCGCGACGCCACGGCCGACATGCAGCTTTTCTGCCGCGTGAACGCTCTTGGCGAAGATTCGTTCGCCAAGCTGAAGGACCTCGACGTGGGCGACTGGATCGGCGTGCACGGCACCATGATGCGCACGCGCCGCGGCCAGCTTTCCGTCGCCGTCGAGTCGTTCGAGCTTTTGTCGAAGTCGCTGCGCCCGCTTCCCGAGAAGTTCCACGGGCTTGCCGACAAGGAGACGCGCTATCGCCAGCGCTATGTCGATTTGGTCATGAACCCCGAGGTGAAGACCACGTTCGAGAAGCGCTTCAAGGTGGTTTCCGCCATTCGCCGCTACATGGAGGAGCAGGGCTTCTACGAGGTGGAGACTCCGTTTCTGCATCCCATTCTGGGCGGCGCGAACGCAAAGCCGTTCGTCACGCACTTCAACGCGCTCGATCGCGACTACTTCCTGCGCATCGCCACCGAGCTGCCGCTGAAGCGCCTGCTCGTCGGCGGTTTCGAGAAGGTGTTCGAGATCGGTCGTCAGTTCCGCAACGAGGGCATGGACCCGTACCACAACCCCGAGTTCACCACGATGGAGGCTTACCAGGCGTTCACCGACCTCGAGGGCATGATGGAGCTCACCGAAGGCTACATCAAGGCTGCCGCCATGGCCGCCTGCGGCACGCTCCGGATCAACTACCAGGGCACCGACATCGACTTGTCCGGCACGTGGCCGCGCAAGTCCATGTGCGAGCTGGCCACCGAAGGCGCGGGCACCGACGTCAGCTTCGACCGCACGCGTGAGGAGCTCGTCGCCATCCTGGAGGCCAACGGCGGTCACGCCGAGGATGCATGGGGCCGTGGTAAGCTCATCGCCGAGATCTTCGAGGCCGTCGCCGAGGAGAAGATCGTCCAGCCGACGTTCGTCATCGACCACCCGCTCGAGGTGTCCCCGTTGGCGAAGAAGAAGGCCGACAACCCGGAGCTCACGCAGCGTTTCGAGCTGTTCATCATGGGCCATGAGTACGCCAACGCCTTCACCGAGCTCAACGACCCGGTTGATCAGGCCGAGCGCTTCCGCGCGCAGGTCGAGGCGAAGGGCATGGGCGACGACGAGGCCATGGGCTACGACGCCGACTACATCCGCGCGCTCGAGTACGGTATGCCGCCTGCGGGCGGCGTGGGCATCGGCATCGACCGCTTGGTCATGCTGCTCTCCGACGCGCCGTCCATCCGCGATGTGCTGCTCTTTCCTCATATGCGCGATGAATCTCCCGCGCAGCACGCGCCCTCTCGGGTGTCCGCTCAGGCGTCGGCCGCCGAATCTGCAGCGGTGGCTTCCGAAGTCATCGAGCCCGCAGCCGACGTGTACGCACCCAACAAGGTGCCGACGCTCGATTACTCGAAGGTGGCCGTCGAGCCCCTGTTCGCCGACGAGGTCGATTTCGACACCTTCAGCAAGTCCGACTTCCGTGCGGTGAAGGTGAAAGATTGCGTCGCCGTTCCCAAGAGCAAGAAGCTTCTGCAGTTCACGCTCGACGACGGAACGGGTGAGGATCGCACCATCCTCTCGGGCATCCACGCGTACTACGAGCCCGAGGACCTGATCGGTCGCACGCTCATCGCCATCACGAACTTGCCTCCGCGCAAGATGATGGGCGTCTACTCCTGCGGCATGATCATCAGCGCCATTCACGAGGAGGACGGTGAGGAGCGTCTCAACGTCCTCATGGTCGACGATCGCATCCCCGCAGGCGCCAAACTGTACTAGCGTCGGGCGATTTCCGCTCAACGAGCCCCGCCTCTTCCGTTGCGAAACGGCAAGAGAGGCGGGGCTTTTTACATTTTGGCCCCTGCCGTGTCCTCGTGCTCATTTCGTGACGGCTCGCTCGCGCGCGGCGTTGCTTTGGCACTCGTATTTCAAGAGTGCTAGTATGACCACGAGCAGCTAACAGTCATTCACGTATTTCGGAAATCGAGGCACACCATGTCATTTGAGAAATTCACGGACAAGGCGCGCAAGGTGCTTGTCCTGGCTCAGGATGAGGCGCGCGCCTTGCATCAGCCCTACGTGGGCACCGAGCACATCTTGCTCGGGCTGATCCAGGAGAAAGACGGGCTTGCCGCGCAGGCTCTCGCTCGCTTGAACATCACCTACGACGGCGTCGTCCAAACCATCCGCCAGGTGGTCACCATCGACGAGGACACCGATGTGTCGGGCCATCTGTCGTTCACGCCGCGCGTGAAGCGCGTTTTGGAGAATTCGTTGCGCGAGGCCATGCAGATGGGTCAGTCCTACATCTCCACCGAGCATCTTCTGCTCGGTATCGTGCGCGAGGGCGAAGGCACGGCGCTTGAGGTCCTCGGGCGCATGGGCACGACGGGCGATGACGTCCGCTCCGCGCTCAACGACCTCGTGGGGCAGTCCGCCGTCTACGCCGGCCGCACGGGCTTCGATCCTGCGGGCGGGCCTTCCGACAGCATGCTCAAGGAGTTCGGCACCGACCTCACCAAAAAGGCGAAGAACGGCGAGCTTGATCCCGTCATCGGCCGCGCCGCCGAGATCGAGCGCGTCATGCAGATCCTCTCGCGTCGCCAGAAGAACAACCCGCTCATCTTAGGGGAGCCGGGTGTGGGCAAGACCGCCATCGTCGAGGGCCTGGCGCAGCTCATCGTGGCCAACCAGGTGCCTGATCTTCTGCGCAACAAGCGCCTGATCACGCTTGACGTTTCCGCGCTGGTCGCGGGTTCGAAATACCGCGGCGAATTCGAAGACCGCATGAAGAAGGTCATCAAGGAGGTTATGGACGCGGGCGACGTGCTCCTGTTCATCGACGAGATCCACACCATCATCGGCGCGGGTTCGGCAGAGGGCTCCATCGACGCAGCCGCCATTCTGAAACCGCCCCTGTCGCGCGGTGAGATCCAGATCATCGGCGCCACCACGCTCGAGGAGTACCGCAAGCACCTCGAGAAGGACTCCGCGCTCGAGCGCCGCTTCCAGCCTCTGACCGTCAACGAGCCGAACGAGGAGCAGGCCGTCCGCATCATGGAGGGGCTGCGCGATCGTTACGAGGCGCACCATCAGGTTCATTTCACCGACGAGGCGCTCCAGGCCGCGGTCGCGCTTTCCGATCGTTACATTCAGGATCGCTACCTTCCCGACAAGGCCATCGACGTGCTCGACGAGGCGGGCGCGCGCATGCGCATCCGCAACATGACCCTGCCCAAGGAGCTGCGCGAGCTCGATGACGAGCTGCGCCGCATCCGCTCCGAGAAGGACAAGGCCATCGGCGAGCAGAACTTCGAGCGCGCCGCTACGCTGCGCGACGAGGAGTCGCAGGTCAAAGCCAAGCGCGAGGAAGCCGAGAAGCAATGGCAGGAAGATTCCTCGAAGTCCGTCCAGCAGGTGACGGTTGAGGATATCGCCGACGTGGTGTCCATGTCCACGGGCGTGCCGGTTTCCAATCTGACCGAGGCGGAGACGGAGAAGCTCCTGCGCATGGAGGGCGTGCTGCACGAGCGTGTCATCGGCCAGGACGAGGCGGTCACCGCGCTTTCGAAGGCGATTCGCCGTTCGCGCTCCGGGCTTAAAGACCCCAAGCGCCCCGCAGGTTCGTTCATCTTCCTGGGCCCGTCGGGCGTCGGCAAGACCGAGCTCTCCAAGGCGCTCGCCGAGTTCCTGTTCAATTCCGAGGACGCGCTTTTGTCCTTCGACATGTCCGAGTACATGGAGAAGCACTCCGTGAGCCGTCTGGTCGGCTCTCCTCCGGGTTACGTCGGCTTCGACGAAGGCGGTCAGCTCACCAAGGCGGTGCGTCAGCGTCCGTACTCGGTGGTCCTGTTCGACGAGATCGAGAAGGCTCATCCGGATGTGTTCAACATCCTGCTGCAGATCCTCGAGGAAGGGCGTCTCACCGACGCTCAAGGTCGCACGGTCGACTTCCGCAACACGGTCATCATCATGACCAGCAACGTCGGCGCGCGTGACATCGCCCAGTCGACGCCGCTCGGCTTCTCCTCCTCGGATCAGGCCGGCTTGTCCGACAAGGAGATCAAAAGCCGCGTGATGTCGGAGATGAAGAAGCTGTTCAGGCCCGAGTTCTTGAACCGTATCGACGAGATCATCGTGTTCAAGTCGCTCACCTCCGCCGAGATCGCCCAGATCGTCGAACTCATGGTGGCCGATCTGCGCGACCGCATGATCGCCCAGAATATGACCATCAACCTGAGCGAGGAGGCGCGTCTGCTCATCGCCAAGGAGGGCACCGATACTGCTTTCGGCGCGCGTCCCTTGCGTCGTGCCATTCAGCGCCTGCTCGAGGATCCGCTCTCGGAGCAGATCCTCGAGGGCCGTTGGACTTCGGGCTCCGTGGTCGACGTCGACGTCGAGAACGGCGAGCTGGTGTTCAAGGAGGGGACGGGCTCCATCCCCGCGCCTCGCAAGCGCGATTCCATCGCGCGTGAGGCGGAGCTTCTGCTGACGAACTTCGACCTCGGTCATGCGGGGAGCTCGCGTCCTGGTCCCGCGGGATCGCTCACCGACGGCGCGTCGGACTAAGCTTATCGCGTGATGCATGCGCGCCCTGTCGTCTCTTCGACGGCGGGGCGCGTTTTTTCACGTATACTTGAATTCAAGTTTTTTGCCATCAGGGGGTTTGCCATGACCAAGATCATCGATCCGATTTACGAGCCCGAGGCGCTGCGCGAGCCGATGCTCGCCTTCGACGATTTGGACTTCGACGCTCTCAGCCAAAACGTCGCGGGCCTTAAAGGCGTGGTCGATAAGAAGCCCCAGACGGCTGCCATCATTCTCGCCGGCGGCACCGGCGAGCGTTTCGGCAAGGAAGGCGGCAAGCAGCTCGTCGAGATAGCGGGCAAGCCCATTCTCACCTGGTCGGCCGAAGCGTTCGATGCGGTGGGCGATATCGGGCTCATCGTCATCGTGTGCCCGGAGGATCGTCGTGACGAGTACCTCAAGCGCGCCATCGACCCGTTCCCCTTCGTGACGCCGGTGGTTTTGGCTCCTGCGGGCTCCATTCGTCAGGAGTCCGCGTTCTCGGGCCTTGAGTTCGTCGGCGATGAATACGACTACGTCGTGCTTCACGATGGCGCTCGCCCGCTCATCTCGCCCGAGCTTATCCTGCACACCATCAACACCGTCAAGGGCAACTTCGACGTGGACGGCGCCGTGGTGGCGCATCCCGCTGTCGACACGCTGAAGGTGGTCGAGGACGGGGTCATCATGGGGACGCCCGATCGCAGCGTGTTCTGGAACGCGCAGACGCCCCAGGTTTTCCGCACGGGCATCTACCGCCGCGCCCATGCGAGCGCGCTCTCCGACGGATTCGTGGGCACCGACGACGCTTCCCTCATCGAACGGCTGGGTGGCAAGGTGCTCGTGGTCGAGGGTAAGCGCGACAACATCAAGCTGACGGTTCCCGAGGATTACGTCATGTTGGCGTCGCTGGTGCGCATGATCCTGCAGAGGGGGCACGAGTAAGGTTTTCTATCCCACGAAGGACTGTTCGAATGGACGTGCGAAATTTGAAGACGGGCCTGGGCATGGACGTTCACGCGTTCGCCGAAGGCCGTAAGCTCATTCTGGGCGGCGTCGAGATTCCCCATCACAAGGGCCTGCTCGGTCATTCCGACGCCGACGTTCTCGCTCATGCGATATCCGACGCCTTGCTCGGCGCGGTGCGCGGCGGCGATATCGGCAAGCTGTTTCCCGACACCGACCCCGCGTACAAGGATGCCGATTCGTTGAAGCTCCTCGCGGCGGTGGCGACGTTCGTGCGCGGGCGCGGATACGAGATAATCGACGTCGATTCCGTTATCGCTTGCCAGGCGCCGAAGCTCTCGCCGTATCGCGAGCGGATGCGCGAAAACCTTGCTTGCGCGATGGGCCTTGAGGTTGACGCCGTCGGCGTGAAGGCCACCACCACCGAATGGCTCGGATACGAGGGTCGGGAGGAAGGCATCACCGCCTACGCGACGTGCCTGGTCTGCCGATGTAGGTAGGGCGGTGCGAAATCCGCGCGTCGCAGCCCGGGTGTGCTGCTACAATTCACCACGTTCAACACGTCGAGCGCGCCGCCGGAGGCGTTCGACGCTCGCGAAACAAGAGGAGACCAGCTCATGATCAAGCTTTACGATACCAAGTTGCGCCGCAAGGTCGATTTCGTTCCCGTTGAAGAGGGCAAGGTCCGCATGTACGTGTGCGGGCCGACGGTGTACAACCGCATCCACATCGGCAACGCGCGCACGTTCATCTCCTTCGACACCATTCGCCGCTACCTCATGTGGCGCGGTTTCGACGTCACCTTCGTGCAAAACGTCACCGACGTCGACGACAAGATCATCAAGCGCGCCAACGACGAGGGGCGCACCGCCGCCGAGGTCGCGCGCGAGTACACCGAGGCGTTCGTCGCCGACATGCACGCTGCCGGCGTCGCCGATCCGGATGTGCGTCCGAAGGCGACCGAGGAGATCGGCGAGATGATCAAGCTCGTCGAGGAGCTCGTCGAAGGCGGCCACGCGTACGAGGTCGACGGCGACGTGTACTTCGCCGTGCGCTCGTACGCGGGTTACGGCGGGTTGTCCGGTCGCGACATCGACGAGATGGAAGGCGGTCACCGCGAGCTGCGCGCCGACGGTCAGGGCCTTGAGGACCGCAAGCGCGACCCGCTCGACTTCGCGTTGTGGAAGGCGGCCAAGCCCGGCGAGCCTTCATGGTCGTCGCCGTGGGGCGAGGGTCGCCCCGGCTGGCACATCGAGTGCTCCGCGATGTCTCACAAGTACCTCGGGCTTCCCTTCGACATCCACGGCGGCGGCGCCGATTTGGTGTTCCCCCATCACGAGAACGAGCGCGCTCAATCCGAGGCGGCGTACGGCTGCACGTTCGCCAACCATTGGATGCACTCGGGCATGCTGCAGGTGGTCAACGCCGAAACCGGCGAAGAGGAGAAGATGAGCAAGTCGCTCAACAACTTCCTGCTGCTCTACGAAGTGCTCGAGCAGGTGCGCCCTGCGGTGCTTCGCATGCTCATGCTGCAGACGCATTACCGCAGCCCCCTCGTGTTCGGCGAGGCTCGCGTCGCCGAGGCTCAGGCTGCCCTCGAGCGCATCGAGAACACGGTGAAGAACCTTGACTGGCTGTGCGGGAACGCCGACGCCTCCGCTGCGTCGGCCATCGACTCCGCTGCGGTTTCGGCGGCGGTCGAGCGCGCTCGCGCTGCGTTCGAGCAGGCGATGGACGACGACTTCAACACGGCGGGCGCTCTCGGCGAGATCTTCACGTTCGTCGGCGAGGTCAACACGCTTGCAGGCGGCGGCTCCGTCTCCGCCGATGACGCCGTTGCGCTCGGAGCCGCGCGCGATACGCTCGTCGAGCTCATGGATGTTCTCGGCGTGGCGGTCGTCGACGAGGACGAGGGATCTGCGGCCTACCCTGCCGAGGTGATCGACCTGGCCGCCGATCTTGCGGGATACGCGGGCGCTGATGCGCTCGAGGCGGTCGATGCGCTGCTCGCGGCACGCGCCGCCGCGCGCAAGGAGAAGAACTGGGCTGTTGCCGACGGCGTGCGCGACGGTTTGGTCGCCCTCGGATTTGTCATCGAGGACACGCCGCAAGGCGCGCGCGTCACCTTCGAGGGGTAGCCCTTGCGTTTCGCCCCGTTCGGCGGATTCATCGCGCCGCGCGACCTTGCGAGTCGCGCGGCGCTTCTGTTCGCGGTCGGCCGCGCTTCGCGGATATCGGGCGTTTTCCCTCGGTCGGCCGTGCTTCGGCGCTCGCGGCCATCCGCCTGCGGCCAGCCTCGTTTCAGCCGCTGCGGTCGTCTCTTCTCCGATCAAACGCGCTTCAGCGGTCGCAGCCGTTTCTTGGGGCGCGAGACCTTCTTCACCGAGCCGTTGGTGAGAACTTCCACCACGTCGTCGTAGATGGCGCGCGCCCTCTCGCCGATCTCCTTGTCTTCGTGATAGTGGCCGAAAAACCATCTGCCGTATTCGAGTTTTCGTTCGACGTCGAACAGAAACCGGGTCATTTCGTCGTTTCCGTAGTCGGCGCGTAAGGCGTGCTGGAAGTTGGCGGGTGCGCAGTGGGTTATCACGAGGTCGGCCTTCCATCCCATCGCATCAAGCGTCTCCCAGGCGTGCGCTCGGTCTTCGGCGTCGGGCATCTCCTGCGGCCACCAGCTTTCGCCTTCCGTGCGGAACTCGATGTCGTGGGAGCGTGCGCCGCCCATGCAGAAGACCTTTCGCCCTGCGATGTCGAACGCCTCGCCGCGCATCAGGTGGAGGACCGAGTCGTTGATGCGGTGAACGCGTCCGCCGTGCCACATCTCGACCGGCATTTCGTTCAGTCGGTCGAAGTTCTCGTGGTTGCCGTCGACGAACAGCGTGGTGAAGGGTTTTTGCGCGAGCCAGCGCAGCCAGTATTCTTCGCGCCCTGTAGATTGAACCGGGTGAAACACCAGCCCGAAGTCCCCCGCGACGATGAGGTAGTCGTCCTTGTCGAGCTTGCGTGAGTCGAACCTGTCGGTTGAGAGCTTGCCGATGTCGTAGTCCCCGTGCGTGTCGCCGGTCACGAACAAACGATTCGCCATGCTTCCCCCTTCCTCGCGCTTTCCGCCCGTGCGGTTCCACGTGCTTTCTTTTTTGATGATTCTAGCGGAGGCTTTCGGACGATTTGCGAAAATCGAGACGAGGTCGGGGCGGGGCGCCGGGTGCCGGTATCATAGGCGCCTATGAATGAGAAGAAGAACATGGAGCTCCTCGCCCCCGCAGGCGGGATGGAGCAGCTGCAGGCGGCGATTCGATTCGGCGCCGATGCGGTGTATTTGGCGGCAGACCGATTCGGGATGCGCGCCCGTGCGGCGAACTTCGCGCTCGAGGACATTCCTCAGGCGGTGGAGGTCGCCCATGCGGCGGGTGTGAAGGTGCACGTGACGTGCAACGTGCTCATGAACCCGACCGACATCGACGAGCTGCCCGCGTACCTTCGTGAGATCGACGCGGCGGGCGTTGACGCGCTCATCATCGGCGACCTCGGCGCGTTCGCGTTGGCGCGTGAGCACGCCCCTCATGTGGAGCTGCATGTGAGCACCCAGGCGTCGGTGGCCAACGCGGCGGCGGCTCGCGTGTGGCACGGCCTCGGGGCCAAGCGCGTGGTGTGCGCGCGGGAGATGAGCCTTGCCGACATCGCCCGGCTTCGCCAGGACGCCCCGCCCGATTTGGAGATCGAGGCGTTCGTCCACGGAGCCATGTGCATGGCGGTTTCGGGGCGCTGCCTCATCAGCAGCTATCTCACGGGTCGTTCGGGCAACAAGGGGCACTGCACTCAGCCGTGTCGCTGGAGCTACACGCTCGAGGAGGAGAAGCGCCCGGGCGAGCATTTCCCCATCGAGCAGGACGATCGCGGGACGTTCATCATGAACGCGAAGGACCTCAACATGATCGCGCATCTCGACGAGCTTGCGCGAGCGGGCGTCGATTCCATCAAGATCGAAGGGCGCAACAAGAAGGCGTTCTACGTCGCCACGGTGGTGGGGGCTTATCGCCGTGCGCTCGACGGGGCATCTGCTGAGGAGGTTGCGTCCGAGCTTCTCTCGGTGTCGCATCGCCCGTACAGCACGGGGTTTTATTTCGATGAAGCGGACCAAGCGCCCGACTTTGACGGTTACGAGCAGGAGGCCATGCACGTCGCCGATGTCGTCTCGTGCGAGCAGGTGGGCGACGCCGCATATTATGTGACGACGCGTTGCCGTAACCGTTACGCGGAGACGGACGAGCTTGAGGTGCTGGCTCCGTTTGCGCCGGTGTCGAAGGTCGTCGTGCGCAACCTCGCATGGCTTCCCGACCCGACCGACGAGGAGCCCGTGCCGAGCCCCGTGCCCGTCGCCGTCGCCAACCGGTCGTGCAACCTTTACCGCTTCGAGGTCGCTGCGCCTATCGCCGCCGGCTCCTTCCTGCGCGTGCGCACGTACCGCCGCTCGGCGCGTCACGCCTGAGAGCGGGCTGCAGCGGTTCTCGCCACCGCCTTGCCCGATGCGCCCGCGTCTTTTGAACGCCTGCGGCTTCGCAGGACCTTCGCGAGCGCGAAGCGTCCCGCGGGCGAACTTATAGGCGTTTGGTTCGAGGGCGGTGCTTATAATCTTTGCGAATTTCATTCGCTTTTGCCCTTTACGTCTCCGAGGAGGAATCGAACATGGCTGCCGATATCGAGAAGCTCAGGATCAAGGACGAGCGCCTGAGGCGCGTGCTCGAAGGGGAGGAGTTCCTCGTCTTCGACGGAGGGCTCGGCACCATGATTCAGGAGGCGGGGCTTGGCGGAGCGGCGAACCCGCCCGACCTGCTGAACCTGACCAACCCCGAGGCCATCGAGGGAATCGCCCGCGCTTACGTCGAGGCGGGAAGCGACGTCATCACCACCAACACGTTCGGCTCCAATGCGAAGAAGCTTGCGGGCAAGGCGAGCGTCGAGGAGGTTTACGCGGCGGCTGCCCGCATCGCCCGCAATGCGGGGGCGCGCTACGTCGCAGGCGACATCGGGCCGACAGGGGAGCTGATAGGAGCCCTCGGTACCCTGTCCTTCGACGACGCCTACGATCTGTTCGCCGAGCAGGTGCGTGCTGCGGATGCGGCGGGCTGCGACCTCGTCATCGTCGAGACCATGGCCGACCTGCGCGAGGCCAAGGCGGCCGTCCTCGCCGCCGTCGAGAACACGGATCTTCCCGTTTTCGCCACCATGACCTTCGGCGAGACGGGCCGAACGTTTCTGGGGACGACGCCCGCCATCGCCGCCGCCACGCTTTCCTCGATGGGCGTCGCGGCGGTCGGCGTCAATTGCTCGCTCGGTCCCGACAAGCTCGTCGAGGTGGTCCGCGAGATCGCGCGATACGCGCGTTGCCCGGTCATGGCGCAGCCGAACGCGGGCCTGCCCCGCGTGGTCGACGGTGAGACGGTCTACGACGTCGACCCCGCGAGTTTCGCGCGTTCGATGGAGGGCATCATCGCCGCCGGCGCGACCATCGTCGGCGGATGCTGCGGCACCTCGCCCGCGTTCATCGAAGAGCTTCGCTCGGTCGTTGACGCCGCTGCGCCGAAGACGCGCGCTTGGGAGCGCTCCCTGGTGGCTGCAAGCGCTCGAGGCCTGGTCGTTTTGCCGGAGGGGCGCGGGCGCGTGGCCGTCGTCGGGGATCTGACCAACGTTGCGGGCGAAGAGGATCTCGAGGAGGCCCTGCGAGAGGGCGACTACGATGACGTCGCTTCTGAAGCGTCCGATCAGGAGGACGAGGGCGCGGATATCGTTGGCGTGAGCGCTGCTTTGCCGGGCGTTGACGAGGCCGGGGCGCTTTGCGGCCTGGTTGAAGAGCTGGAGGGGATGGTCTCCCTTCCCCTGTGGATAAACGCGCATGACCCCGCCGCCCTCGAGGCGGGCCTTCGCGGGTATGCGGGCAAGCCGCTCGTGGGCCCTGTCGATGGCACGGCCGGAAGGCTTGAGACGATGCTTCCCCTTGTGCGCAAGTACGGTTGCGGCATGATCGTCGCGATGCCCGACGAGGGCGGGACGCCGGGGGCCGCCGAGGAGCGCGTTCGCGTTGCCGAGCGCGTCATCGCCGCCGCTGAGCAGGCGGGCGTGCCCCGGTGCGACATCGTCGTCGATTGCTCTGCTTTGCTCGGAGCGGGAGACTCCGCCGAGACCGAGGTCGTGCGCGCCCTCTCCCTGTGCAAGCAGCGCCTCGGCGTGCGCACGATGCTCTCCGTTCCCGCCGAGGACTCAGGCTCGTTCTCCAACGCCGACGATGCTTCGGCGTTTCTCGCTGCGGCGCTTGACGCGGGGCTTGACCTGCCTGTCTTCGACGCACGATCGGAGCGTTATCGCGAAGTGGTTGAGGCATTTGAATGAGGAAGCTACGGCGGGGAGGCTACGGCAAGAAAGCTGCGCTGAGGAAGCCTCCGGACCGAACGTCTTTCGCATCATGAGTTTGTAAAGTTGGGTGGTTCCCCTCGTTGACTTATTGGTATGATAAGTCCAACGTAAATCCCGAAAGGAAGGGGCCGTTATGGGAGTGAAGGCAACTGAGGTGCTCGAAGTATCCTACGACGATCTGCCGGTTTACCTCCATGCGAATCATTCGGTTTACATGGACGTCGCCGGCGAAACGTACTACCTGACGGATGTGAACGATCGATACTGGCGCGTGCAGGACACCACGCAGCTCAATGAGAAGGGGCACTACGTTGATTGCAGCGAGCTCGTCCCGACGATCAGCGAGTTTCTCGAGCTCCCGTTCGCGGACGGCAAGTCCGTGAAGGATCTTTTCGATACGGCGATTTTCTACGCCTCGGTCAAGCCCGAGTAAATCGACACAATAGAATATTGCGGTAAGGCGGTCCTGCGGGGCCGCCTTTTTATTGGCCAAGACCCGCCCCGTTCCATTGGGGGGCGGTGGAGCTCCTGTGTGATTTACCGGCTCGCGTCGCCGTCCGTCCTGCCCGGCTTCTTAGTCCGTGGCCGGTGTGTCGGTTGTGCTATCATGCCGACTTGTACAAGACAGGAGGTCGCGTCATACTTGGCGGCTTTTCGCCCCTGGTGTGCGATTTCGCCGACGACGACGGCGCGGCCATGCAACGAAAGAGGAAGATCATGGCAGAAGAATGCAGCCACGAGTGCTCGAGCTGCGGTGTCTCCGGGTGCGGTGACCGCACGTCCGATGGCCCCTCGACGCTCGCTCCCAACAAGCGCACCAACGTCAAGCGCGTCATCGGCGTCGTTTCCGGCAAGGGCGGCGTCGGCAAGTCCCTTGTCACCAGCTTGCTCGCATCCGAGCTGTGCAAGCGCGGCAACAAGGTCGCAGTGCTCGACGCCGACGTCACCGGCCCCTCCATTCCGAAATCCTTCGGCATCAAGGGTCATCTGACGGCAGACCAAGACGGCATCAACCCGGTTCTCACCGAGAGCGGCATCGCCATCATGTCGGTCAACCTCATGCTCCCCGAAGAGGACATGCCCGTCGCATGGCGCGGTCCTGTCATCTCCGGCATCCTGAGCCAGTTCTGGCAGGAGACCAACTGGGGCGATATCGACTACATGCTCATCGACATGCCTCCGGGAACCTCTGACGTGTTCCTGACGGTGTTCCAGTCGCTGCCCGTCGACGGCATCGTGACGGTTTCGGCTCCTCAGGAGCTTGTGGCCATGATCGTCGGCAAGGCGGTCAACCTCGCCCACAACCTCGACGTGCCTGTTATCGGCCTGGTTGAGAACATGGCGTACTTCAAGTGCGACGATTGCGGCAAGAAGCACAACATCTTCGGTGAGCCTCAGGGCGCTGCGGTTGCGGAGAAGTACGATATCCCCTCGCTCGCCACGCTTCCCATCGACCCCGTCTTCGCACGCCTGGTCGATCAGGGCAAGGTTGAGGAGTACGACGTCGAGGGAGCGCTCGACGACATCCTCGATCAGATCGAGAAGGAGGATGCGGCGGAGTAGCTTTTTAGCGGTTGCGGTGCCGATGCGTTCC
>CALADF010000008.1 GCA_937890835.1 uncultured bacterium | reverse complement strand
GGACCCCCTTCCCTCGGACGCTTTTTTCTGTTTCACGTGAAAACCTACTGGATTCCCCTGGTCATAACGCATTCTTTAGCAATCCGACCTCGTTCGAACCGCTCGCCTGCTTTACGATGTTACGAATTGATTTTTCGTAACCACATACGTACAATGGCGCAGCACACGATTAAGTCGAACCTATCGAGAACCGAAAGTGAGACACCATGAGAAAGCTTCGCACCGCGCTCGTCTGCGTGATCGCAGCAGGCGCGCTCGCCTTCGCGCTGACCGGATGCGCTTCAACGCAGCAAGACTCAAGCGAATCCGCATCACCTGAGTCCATCACCGTCACCGACGCCTACGGACGCGACGTCACGGTCCCCGCCGACGCCGACACGTGCGCGACCGTCGGCAGTGCGGCTCGCTTCGTCGTATACGCCGGCGCCCAGGACAAGCTGATCGCCATCACCGAAATGGACACGCCCGGCTCCCCCGCGCGCGCCTACACCGAGGTGTACGCCGACGAGTTCGCCGCCCTGCCCACGACCAGCAACGGAAACCACCTGATGGAAACCAGTGTCGATGCCGAGAAGATGCTCGAGCTGAAGCCCGACGTCATCATCTCGAGCCGCTCCGCTGAAGAATGCGACCAGCTGCAGCAGCAGATCGGCATCCCCGTCGTCGGCATCTCCTACCAGGATCAGATGTTCACCGACAACGTGTACAACTCCATCCTCGCCGTCGGGCAGGCCCTCGGCACGAGCGAGCACGCACAAGGCGTCGTCGATGCGCTGAAGTCCTGGCAGGCCGATCTGTCCGGAAGGACGGCGGACATTCCCGACGAGGACAAACCCACCTGCTACGCCGGCGCCGTGAACTTCAAGGGCGCGAAGAGCTTCGGCGGAACCTACGCCGGATACCCGCCCTTTGAAGCCGTCAACGTCAAGAACGTCGCCGATGAGACGGGACAATCCGGTTCGGTGGAGGTGACGCTTGAGCAGATCGGCGAATGGAACCCCGACTTCATGTTCCTCAACGCGGGCAACATGGATCTGCTCAAGAAGGATTACGCCGACAACACCGCGTTCTTCAACAGCCTCACCGCCTTTCAAACCGGCAACCTCTACACGCAGCCTGCGTACAACATGAACGGAACCAACATCGAAACCGCCATCTGCGACGCGTACTTCGTCGGCGCGACGGTCTATCCCGAGCAGTTCTCCGATGTCGATCTTTCGAAGAAATACGACGAGATCTTCTCAACCATGCTCGGCGCCGATTACTACGAGCAGATGAAGTCCCTCGGCGTCGACTTCAAGACGATTTCGTTCTCGTAGCAAAAAGGAGAAGCTGAGCTTCCGTGGAACCCGACACCCCCAGGACGGCGCTCGCGCATGCGGCGCCGTCCCCGTTGAAAAACCGTTACAACGCCTACCTGAAGCGCAAGTGGTTGGCCATGGCGGCGCTCATCGCCGCAGCCGTCGTCTTGGTGTTCGCGTCCATCATGGCCGGATCGGCGCAGCTAAGCGTCGCCGACGTGGCGCTGGCGCTTATCGGACAAGGCGACCCGTACAACGTCATCGTGGTATGGATTCTCCGCATGCCCCGCATCCTCACCGCGCTCCTCGGCGGCGTGGCTTTGGCGCTGGCGGGATGTGCGTTTCAAAGCGTCCTGCGCAACCCGCTCGCCTCCGCGTCGACGCTCGGCATCGCGCAAGGCGCCGCTTTCGGCGCGTCGGTCGCCATCATCGTGCTCGGCATCGGAAGCTCCTCGGCGATGTACGAGGGCGCGGCCTCGTTCAGCAACCCCTACGTCACCGTCGTATGCGCGTTCGCGGGCGCGATCGCCTCTTCGCTGGTCATCTTAGCGCTCTCCCGCTTCCGTGATATGACGCCCGAGACCATCGTGCTCGCAGGCGTCGCCATGTCGGCGCTTTTCACGGGCGGAACGGCCCTTATGCAGTACTTCGCCGAGGACACGCAGGTGGCCGCCGTGGTGTTCTGGACCTTCGGCGACCTCGGGCGTGTCACGTACCGCGAGCTGCCCATTATCGCCATCGTCACTGCGGCGAGCGCCATTTTCTTCATGCTGAACCGCTGGAGCTACAACGCCATGGAATCGGGTGAGGGGTCGGCCCACGGGCTTGGCGTGAACGTGAACCGCGTGCGGCTTTCCAATATGCTGATCGGAACCCTGACCTCGGCGACGGTTATCGCGTTTTGCGGAACCATCAACTTCATCGGACTGGTCGCGCCGCACATCATGCGGCGCATCCTGGGAAGCGACTATCGCTACCTTCTGCCCGCATCGGCCATCGCCGGCGCGGTCGTCCTGCTTGCCGCCGACCTCATCGCCCGCACGGCAATCGCCTCGGTGGTGCTGCCCATCAGCGCCATCACCTCGTTCATCGGCGCGCCCCTTTTCCTCTACCTGCTTCTGAGGGGAGGACGTCGATGAGCCTTTTCCCCGATTTCAAGCGCGGACGTGGCGATGCGGCCGACGCGCGACGCGACGAGCGCACGCGCGTTGAACTCCGCGCATGCGACATCGCCTACGCATACGGCAGAAACCAGCCGGTGCTCGAACGCGTCCGCGCCGACATCACGCCGGGATCGTTTCTCGCCATCCTCGGCGTGAACGGATGCGGGAAGTCAACGCTGCTCGGCTGTCTCGACGGCATGATCGAACCCGCGCGGGGCGAGATCGAACTCGGCGGCGCGACGCTTTCCTCTTATCCACGCGATGATCGCGCTCAGCGCATCGCGCTTGTCGCGCAGCACAGCCACGCGAACAGGCTCACCGTTTTCGACGCGCTTCTGCTTGGACGCAAGCCCTACATCAAGTCCGCCCCGAATGACGCCGACTTCGCCGCGGTTGAGCGCGTCGTCGACGAGCTGAATCTGCACGACCTCGCCTTGCGCTACGTCGACGAGCTATCGGGCGGCGAATACCAAAAGGTCATGATCGGGCGTGCGCTTGTTCAAGAGACCGATATCGTGCTGCTCGACGAACCGACGAACAACCTCGACATGGCCAACCAAGCCGAGGTCATGAGCCTCGTGCGCTCTATCGTCGACGAGCGGGACATCGCCGCCGCCGCGGTCATGCACGACCTCAATTTGTCCCTGCGCTACTGCGACCGCTTCCTCATGGTGAAAGACGGTCTCGTCGCGGCCTACGGCGACGTCAACGTAATCACCCCCGAAAGCGTTGCCGACGTTTACGGCGTCGATGTTGAGATCATCGAGCATCGCGGGCGCCGCATCGTCGTGCCCTTCGATTAGCACACCTCCCCGAAAGCGAAAGGAACCCCATGAACGCAATCGCCTCCTATTTCGATGAACGCGCCCGGAACTGGGACGATATCGCAGAACCTGCAGGAACCAAGCACATCATGATGGCCAAGCTCGCAGGATGCCGGCAAGGACTTCGCATTCTCGATGTAGGATGCGGGACGGGCATCATGACGCAAGCCTACCTGGACTGCGGTGCCGCGCACATCACCGGCATCGACCTCTCGCGTGAAATGGTCGAGAAGGCGAAGGCTAAGTTTTCCACCGACGACCGCGTCTCCTTCATCTGCGGCGACGTGATTGAAATCGAGAGCGCCGGCGTTTTCGACTGCATCGTCATGTACAACATGTACCCTCATGTCATCGACAAGAAGCCCCTGGTCGAAGCCGTGCACAGGCTGCTGGTGCCGGGAGGCAGGTTCCTCGTCGCCCACGGAATGGGCAGAGACGCGCTGAACGCGCATCATCACAACGTGCCCGCCGACGTCACCTCCACGCTCCAGCCCGCGCAGATCGCCCTGCAGGATTGGACGGATCGGTTCGACATCGATACGTTCTGCGACAACGACCTGCATTACTTCTTCGGCGGCGTTCGCAAGAAAGGCCTCGCGAAATAGCGGGAGGAGATCGCGAGGTGCCGGCCGTGCGAGGGGCTTTCGGTGCGACGACGGAGCAAGGCCGTCAAACGCAAGGAGGGTTCAAACGGAGCTGCGGCGATGCGAGCAGGAGCCGCAACGCGCAGTTTACACGATACCGCCACGCACATGACTTGCTCGGGATTGCAAAACGACTTGGGCTGGAAGATGCCGCGGCACAAGCATGACGAGCCTCAGACGCAGGAAAAGCCGCTGGGGGAAGCGGCTTTTCCGTACGAGAGAAACGAGGAGAATGAAGGTCTTTTTTCTTAAATCTCTTAGGGACGAGTTCATAGTAAAGGAATAATTATTCACTGTCAAGAATATTCTTAGCTACGATTATGCTATTTGCGAGCGTTTGCATTTCCGTCGCGAGCGGCGAGCGATATGGCGAGCACGCGAAGACGAGGAGGCGAACGAGGGCGCAGCGAAGCCCGGCTGCTGAGTTTCGCGTGAAGGAGCGAGCCGATCGCCCTTGTTGCGGTACCATGTGCGCTAACGGTGATGCCCCGCATCTGAACCGATTAATCAACCTCCGTAGATTGGAGCCGTCATGGCCAACAAAAGTCTCGCCAAGTCGCCTGAGGAAACAACCGTCCTCGTCACCGGCGGCGCGGGATTCATCGGCAGCCACACCGTCGTTGAGCTGCTCGACCGCGGTTATCGTGCCGTCATCGTCGACGACCTCAGCAACTCGAGCGAGGTCGCCGTTGAGCGTGTGCGAACCATTGCAGGGCTTACCGAGGACGACGAACGTCTTGCCTTCTACCGCGCCTCGATCCTCGACCGCGAAGCGCTCGAGAGCATTTTCTCCAGCCACTACGTCGACGTCATCATCCACTTCGCAGGCTTCAAGGCCGTCGGCGAGTCGGTGGTGAAACCCCTCGAGTACTACTGGAACAACATCGCCGGAACGCTGGTTCTCGCTGAAGTCGCCCGAGAACACGACTGCAAGAACATCGTGTTCTCGTCAAGCGCGACCGTTTACGGCGAGCCGGAATTCATCCCCATCACCGAGGATTGCCCCAAGCACACCCCGACGAACCCCTACGGCCAGACTAAGACCATGCTCGAGCAGATTCTCACGGATCTCTACATCGGCGACAACGAGTGGAACGTCGTCTTGCTCCGCTACTTCAACCCCATCGGCGCGCATGAGAGCGGCATGATCGGCGAGGACCCCGAGGGCATCCCCAACAACCTCCTTCCCTATGTCGCGCAAGTCGCGGTCGGCAAGCTGAAGTGCGTCGGCGTGTTCGGCGACGACTACCCCACACCCGACGGCACGGGCGTGCGCGACTACATTCACGTGGTCGATCTGGCGCGCGGCCATGTGGCGGCGCTCGACTGGATGGGCGGAAAGGTAGGCACGGGGGACGCCATCGGTCTCGGCTCCATCGCAGGCACTGCGGCCGAGGACGGCAGCCGGCGTGGCGTGGGAATCTTCAACCTCGGAACCGGAACGGGATCGAGCGTCCTCGACGTCATTCACGCGTTTGAGAAAGCGTGCGGTCACGAGATCCCCTACGAGATCAAGCCGCGCCGCGCGGGCGACATCGCCGAGAACTACGCAGCGTGCGATAAGGCGCGCACCGAGCTCGGGTGGGTTGCGCAGTACGATCTCGACCGCATGTGCGCCGACAGCTGGCGCTGGCAATCGGGCAACCCCGACGGTTACAAGACCGTCCGATAAACCCACGAGCGACAGCTGGATCGCAGAACAGTCCCGACAAGAGCAATCCCGAGCCGCAACGAAGACGATGCAGGAAAGCGGTAGGCAATAGCGGAATAGAGCAGGCGAGCGCTCGGACCGCCTTACCGCCCAAGCGCCGTCGAACCGCAAGGATTAACCGCCCTTCGGCAGATCGTCAATTCGAACCCCGCCGGCACAACCGAGCGGCGAATCGCGAAAGCGTTTTCGCTTCTCATGTCGGCGGGGTTTTCAATTCCCTCCAATGTCTCCCCCATGACATTACATTTCGAGAACACCGCGAGCGCCGCCATCAGCGACCGTAATTTGTAAACGACCGCTTACAGCAGGGTGTAAGCAGAGGCTTACGCTTTTTCCCATGTCGAACGCAAGCCAACATAAACCGCAGCTCGTCTATCCCGAGCATGCCCCCTTTGCGCTCGAAGAAGCGGTGATTCTCGGCACGAACGTCGAGAGGCTTCGCCTTGAAGCGGGAATGGACATCTCGACGTTCGCCCGCGTTGCAGGCATCGCACGCCCCACCATCTACAAGGTCGAAAGCGGTGTGTCGAACTTGAAGCTCTCGTACCTCAAGAAGATCGCCGACGCGCTCGACGTCACCATCGTCGATCTTCTCACGGTGAAGGAAACCGACTAGGACGCTCGCCCGCGCGTTCGGGAAAAAGCAATCCAAAGAAGCGACCCCATCGCGGCCCCCACCGTGTCGACCAGCCAATCCGCCGGGTCGCACATACGTCCCGGCACGAAGAGCTGGTGGAGCTCATCGGTGACGCCGTACGCGCTCGCTGCGATCACAGCCGCTGCGAAGGCGACCGCGAGTGAACGTTCGCGATCGACGCCGACGGCGCGGGTCAGCAGCGCCCCGAAAACCAGGTATTCGCAGAAGTGCCCCAACGACGAAACCAGGTCGACCCCGGGCCCGAGCACAGCTGCTTGAACGTCGCTCAACCAGCGTTTCACCAGGGAGAAGAAGCCATCGCCGTGAGACAGGTCATCGCCGGTGTGAGCGGACATGAAGAATATGAAAGCCGCCCATAAAACCACGGGGAGCCATGCAAGCACGAATCCCCCTGCCTTTACCGCGCTTTCCGCACGCTCGCCCGATTCCTTGCGGGAACGCGCCAACGCCACGGTTAGAGCTCCCCGGCCAAGGAGAGCAGCTGCTCGGGAGACGTTACGAGCACGTCCGGCTCAGCACCTTCGTCTTTAAAATCATGGACTTCGTGATATCCCCAGGACACCGCCACGGCGAACGTGCCCGCATTGCGAGCCACTCTCACGTCACCCGGTGAGTCCCCGACATACACCGTCCGCTCCGGTGTGGAATCAAGCTCGCGAATCGTCCGCAAAAGACCCGTCGGATCGGGCTTGCGCGGAATTTCGATGCATTCGCCATGCACGACCTCGAAAACTCCCGGCATGTATTTGCCGATGACCTCGCGCACGCCGCCGTCGAATTTGTTCGAAAGCACGGCAAGCCTGCACCCGCGCTCACGCAGCCCGTCAAGCGTTTCGGGCATGCCCTGGTACGGCTTTGTCAAGTTGTTGTCGAGAACGGGGAAGAGCTCCTTCCACCGTCGAACCGCACGCTCAGCCGCTGTGGCGTCGGTTCCATCGGGGACCGCCTGCAACATGAGCGCTTTCACCCCGTTGCCGACGAAGCTCAGAATCTCGGCTTCGGTGCGTTCGGGATACCCTTCCGCGCGAAGCGCGGCGTTCGTCAAAACAACCAGATCGGGCAGCGTATCAAGTAGCGTGCCGTCGAGGTCGAAAATAAACGTATCGAATGTGCGATCCAAAATCTTGCCTCCCTGCTCGCTGCGCAACGCACGACCTCGGTGATGCACCGGCGAAGAGGTCGGCACGCGACGGGCGCGCATCGTACGATATCGTTCGAAGAAAAGACGCCCGCCCCTTGCGCCACGGCCTTGCTCCGCAGCCTTGCGCCGCCGATCATGGTACTCCAACCGCAAACCAACCCGAACCACCGCGCCGACGATTTCACGCGCACTTCTCGATTATTCCCGGAATCGCCACGGCCCGGCGACGCCGGCACGACAACGGTGGCTTAATAGACCATGCGCGAGCGCAGTCACGGAGGAGTACGAATGACAATGTTATCGAACGACAAGTTCCCCCTGGGGAAAACGCTTATGGACGGCGGACTTCAAGATAACCTCAAGCAAAGGCAGGAAGATCTGGCCTCGCGGATCCTCACGCGCCTGGCGACAAGCGACGAGTTCACCGACATGGTGGAACGCAACATCGGGCCGTACAAACGCCTCATGACCTACTACACCTGCGCCATGATGGAGGTCGAGACGAAGTTTCGCGTACTCGATGCCGAATACGGCCTGCAGCACGACCGCAACCCCATCGAATCCATCAAAACGCGCCTGAAAAGCATGGACAGCCTGGCGAAGAAGCTCACGCGCAAAGGCTTCCCCTTCTCGGTCGACTCAATCGAGCAAAACATCTACGATGTGGCGGGCGTGCGCGTGGTGTGCACCTTTCCCGAAGATATGTTCACGCTCGCAGACGCCCTGCTTGCACAAGATGACGTCACGCTGGTCGAACGGCGCGATTACGTGGCCAACCCCAAGCCGAGCGGTTATCGCAGCTTGCACCTGATTATCGAAACGCCCATTTTCCTCGAAAGGGAGAAACGCCTCGTGAAGGTCGAGGTTCAACTTCGCACCATCTCGATGAACTTCTGGGCATCGCTCGAGCATCAGCTTCGCTACAAGAAGAACCTCGATGAGGAAACGACTGCAGCCGTGTCCGCCGAGCTTCTGACGCTCTCCGACGCGGCGAAGCAGCTCGATGACCGCATGCAGGCGATTCGCAACTACCTCGACGAGCTGACCGAAGAGGACAGGGGATGAACTTAAGGAGAATTTTCGACAGCAAGTCTTCTTATTACGCTATACTATCCATCGCTCAATGCGGGCGTCGCCAAGTGGTAAGGCCCAAGCTTCCCAAGCTTGTATTCGCGGGTTCGAGTCCCGTCGCCCGCTCCATATGAATGTCGAACGGCTTCCTTGACGGAAGCCGTTTTTTATTCAACGCGCAATCTTGCCCCCGCCCCCCGCGTAAACCGCCGCTCTACCAACGGTCGAGACGACTCAACCACAGGTCGGTTGAGTCGAACAGGCCCTGTATGCAACAGTGGAAACGGCAAAAGACGACTTACGACAGGAGCAAACCATGACCTCGCACAGCTTCGGCGCAACCATATCCGCCCTGCGAAAACAAAAAGGGATGACGCAGCTCGACCTCGCCCAGAAGATGGGCGTCACCGACAAAGCGGTATCCAAATGGGAGCGAGACCTGTCGTTTCCCGATGTGGCGTCGTTGCCCAAGCTGGCTGAAGAGCTGGGATGCACCGTCGACGAACTGCTCGAGGTTAAATCCGCTGCGCAGAACAACATATCGCGCAGCAAAGCGCCCGATCTGATCGAGCTCGTCCTCAAGGCAGTAGCCCTCGCCATGGGAGTCGGCGTGATCACGATATCCCTCATGGATAAAGGCGAACCGAGAACGATGCTCTGCTTGCTCGGCATCGGACTCGCATGCCTTGCTCTCGTTCAGATCGCCCATACGAATGACGAGGTGATTTAACCGCGGCGACCGGCCAAGATCGGGCGATGTGAACCTTCTCCCATCCGTACAGCTCGCTTTTGGTCGAGATTTGGCGATATGAGCGATTTGGAAGCCCTCCGTTGCAAGTTTTCCGCCTGAACTGCGCACAACGCACCCTCGGAGACCACGGCAAGGCTCATATCGCGGCATCTTGACCAGATGAGTTTTCTTGACACGACCACGCGCACGTCAAGTTTAAGCAATCAAGAAGCACCGAGGCGCGCCGTCGCCTGACGGTCGCGCCTCGTTTCAGCCCAACGGGGACGGGCCATCCGAGCCCGCTGCGGTTAACGGCGAGCCGGCAAAGGAGAGCCGGCTCCGCTAAGACCTATTTCTCCACAGCGTCGGCGGAATCCGCAGCCTCGTGCTTCTTCAACTCGAACTTCTTGCCGCGCGTGCGGGCGCACATCGCCACGCCGCCGGAAAGGGCGATGAGCGCGATGGCGTTGGGGATGACCATGAGCTGGTTGAACATGTCGGCGAGCTCCCAAACCAGGTCGTTGGACAGAAGCGAGCCCAGGAAGATGAACACCAGGGCGATGACCGTGAACGCCGGCACGGCCTTCTTGCCGAACAAATACTCGACGTTGATCTTGGCGAACAGGTTCCAGCTGATGATGGTCGAGAACGCGAAGAACAGCAGACAGATGGCTACGAACGCCGCGCCCAAGTTGTCGCCGAACAAGCTCGCGAACGCCAGTTGGGCCATGTTGGTCTTATCGATGCCCTCGTAGAGACCCTGCGCCAGCGGGCCGTCGCCGGTGTAGAGGACGGTGATGGTGACCAGCGCGGTGATGGTGACGACGACGAACGTGTCCACGAACACGGCGATCATCGCGACGACGCCCTGCTCATGCGGGTTCTTCACATTGGCCAGCGCATGCGCGTGCGGGGTCGAGCCCATGCCCGCCTCGTTGGAGAACAGGCCGCGCTTGGCGCCCTGAGACAGCGCGGCGATGATGCCGAAGGTGACGCCGCCGATCGACGCCTGCGGGTTAAAGGCGCACTCGAAGATAAGTCCGAGCGCATCGATCACATGCGGGCCGTTCGCCACGAGCACCGCGATACCGCCGACCAGATAGATGACGGCCATGACGGGAACCAGCTTCTCGGTGACGGAGGCGATGCGCGAAACGCCGCCGAGGAAGATGAACCCGCCGACCAGCACGACCGCCGCACCCATGATCCACGTCGGGATGCCGAAAGCGGTGTTGCACGTCGAGGCGATCGAGTTCGATTGGACCATGCAGCCCATGAAGCCGAGGGCCAGGATAATGGCAACGGCGAAGAAACCGGCGAGGAACCTGCCGAACGCGCCGGTGAACGCCGTCTTTATGTAGTAGACAGGGCCGCCGTGCACCGTGCCGTCCGCATCGACGACGCGCGTCTTCTGGGCGAGAACCGCCTCGGCGTAGTTGGTCGACATACCGAGGAACGCGATGAGCCACATCCAGAAGATCGCGCCCGGGCCGCCGACGAGGATCGCGCCGCAGGCACCGACGATGTTGCCCGTGCCGACCTGCGCCGCGATGGCGGTGGCGAGCGCCTGGAACGAGCTCATGCCGCTTTTCTGCTTGCCTCCGCTTAGGGAGAAGTTGCCGAACATCCTCTTCAGACCTTCGCCAAAGCAGCGAACCTGCACGAAACGCGTGCGGATGCTGAACACCAAACCCGTGCCGATCAGCAGGATGATGAGGATGTAATTTGAAAGATAGTTGTTGATGGTTTGGACTACGGTGAGCAGCACGTCCACTTGAAGCGACCTCCTTGCGTTCCCGGAGACCCCGAAGAAGACGCAAGACGGTCGATCGACGCGCGAAACGTCGATAATCGCCTCTGTCCTGTTGCCTGAGAGATTCAGCTTCCAGAAGGAAGCCTTGCACCGTCGGCACTCATTTAAGAGTTCTCCAGAGGGTTCTCCACTTCCGGTTTCCCCTGCTCGGCGGATTCCGAAAGCTTCATCGAAAAAGTTACGGCGCTTATTATTACCCCGCGCCAACCGATATGCAACACCTTTTTACCGAACGGAAACGAGGGCGAGCCGGTCGGCAACACGAAGAAGCCCCCGATGCCGCGCGAAACAGCCGCGCCGCAGGCGGGATTGCCTGCGGCGCGGCTGAAAATCACGTTAAAGCGACTGAGACTCGCGTTAAAACACGTCCGGCGGGAGCAGCGAACGCGCGCAGCAGAGGGACGCTACAACTTCGGAGCGCCCTCGGGGTCGAGGGAATCGCCGATGAACTCCTTCACCGGGTTCGGCCCCAGATCCTCAAGCTCCTCGACATGCCAGCATTCCGTGACGGGCATACCCTCGATCGAATCAGCGACGAAAACGGGGTCCTTGCCGAGCTTGCGCTGTGCCGTGTAGTCGTCGAGCGCGCGCAGGGCCCACTTGCCGATGAGCAAGATGGTCACCAGGTTGATAATGGCCATGAAGCCCATGAAGATATCGGCGAGATTCCAAGCCAAGTCGAAGCTGTTCAGGCAGCCGAAGAAGATGACCACGAGGCACAGCAGACGGAACACCGTCAGAATGACCTTGTTGCCGCCGAAGATGAAACGCAGGTTACTCTCGGCGTAGAAATAGTTGCCGATGAGGCTCGAGAACGCGAAGGCGAAGATGGCGAACGTCACGAAGTGGATGCCGCCGACACCGACCGAGTTGTTGACGGCCAGCTGAACAAGCGGCATGCCGTTGAGAACGGCGGCGGTTGCGGGATCCTGAACGTAGAAGATGAGGACCATCATGGCCGAGCAGGTGCAGATGAGCAACGTGTCGATGTAAACCGAAAGGCTCTGCACGAGGCCCTGCTTCACCGGGTGGGAAACGCTCGCGGTAGCTGCGGCGTTCGGCGCCGAGCCCATGCCCGCCTCGTTGGAGAACAGGCCGCGCTTGATGCCGAGCATGACGACCGAGCCTGCGAAGCCGCCGAAGATCGACTGGAAGTCGAAAGCAGAGGCGAAGATCAGGGAGAACACGGCGGGGATCTCGCCGAGGTTCGTCACCGTGGTCCAAATCGCCAGCGCGATATAGGCCAAGGCCATGATGGGAACGATCACCGAAGTGATGATGCTGATGCGCTTCGCACCGCCGAAGATGACGAACGCGGTCATGACCGCGAGCACGATGCCGAGCGCGATGGCAGCGCCGTTAGTGGCGTAATCGGGGATGTAGTACTCGAGCGCCGATGCCATGTTGTACGACTGCAGGCCGTTGAAGCCGAACGCGAAGCACAAGATGAGAGCCACGGCGAACACGATGCCAAGCCAACGCTTGCCGAGCGCTTGCTGAATATAGTAAGCAGGACCGCCGCGGAACTCGCCGTCCGCACCGCGAACCTTCCAGATCTGAGCGAGCGTGGACTCGATGAACGCCGACGCCGCGCCGATGACGGCCATGAGCCACATCCAAAACACCGCACCCGGGCCGCCCGTCGCGATGGCGGTGGCGATACCCGCGATGTTGCCCGTGCCCACGCGCGAGGCCGTCGACACCATGAGGGCTTGGAACGACGAAATGGATCGTTCGCCCTTCACGTGCTTCTTCTCGGTGAGTTGGGTGAACATGTCCTTGATGTAGCGAATCTGGACGAACTTCGTTCGAACGCTGAACCAAATTCCTACGATAACCAGCAGGAACACCAGAATGTACGTATACATGAACCCGCTGATCTCACCGGTTACGGCGATGAGCGCGTCGTTGAGCGTGCTGAAATCCACAGCTCCTCCTCATGTGTCGCTTCGCCACTTCTCGCGCAGTGGCCGCGCTTTTTTCCTGCGAACGGGAACGAAACGAGCGGCGCAGGCGATGCGAGCGCGCGTGCCGTTCCAACCCTCTCTTTTATTTCGAATGCGAGATCTGCCGCGTAAAGAACCAAGGAAGGGTACGGGCGAGGCGAAGACGGCCGCCCCCCAGACGACTGTCTCTCGTATTTCACGCAAGTTCACATTCTACCAAAGACAAAGCCTTGCCTTGAGGGCAAGACGTTACCGACCGGCGACGTCGCGCAGCGCCCGCCACTTCAAATCGCGCTGTCGCTCAACCTGCGCGATCTCCTCGTCAGTCAGGGAACGGAAGCGTCCTTGACGGCGCAGATACGCCTCGACGCTTGCGAACTCACGCGGATCGCGGTTTATGGCGAATCTGCCGTTCGGATAGGCGACCCCCTCCGAGGAGGAGCGCACCGCGCCGGCACCCGCGGCCGTCTTGTCGGTCGCGGCGTTCGCGACGGAAGGCCCCTCGTATTCCGCGAGATACCACAACCCGCAATCGACGATCTCCTTGGCAAGCTCCACGGTCTCGTCAACCGCGCAACCCCAACCCGTCGGACACGGGGCTATGACGTGGATGTACTTCGTCCCCTTGATGGAGGCCGCGCGAGCCACCTTGTTCATGAAATCGGGCAGATACCCGATCGACGCCGTCGCCGCATAGGGAATGCCGTGCGCCGCGACAACCTCGAACAGATTCTTCTTCTGGGTCATGCAGCCATGCACGTTTCCGCCCGCGGGCGTGGTGGTGGTGCTGGCTCCGAACGGCGTGAGCGAAGACTTCTGTATGCCCGTGTTCATATAGGCTTCGTTGTCATAGCAGATGTAGAGAATGCCGTCGTTGCGATCGATCGCGCCCGAGAGCGCCTGAATGCCGATGTCCGCCGTGCCGCCGTCGCCGGCGATGCCGACCACCGTGCAGTCATCGGGCTTCTTACCCTGCGCGCGCAACCCCGCCTCGATACCCGCCGCCACGGCAGCCGTCGCCGCGAAAGGCGTGATCATCGCGTTGTTGGCAAAGCTCAGCTGAGGGAAGTTGAACCCGACCGCGCTCATGCACCCGGCGGGCAACGCGCACACCGCATGAGGGCCGAGCACTTTCAACGCAGCGCGGACGGCAAGCGATCCGCCGCATCCCGCGCACGCTTTATGCCCGAAGAACAACTCGTCATCGGGGATGTTCTCCACCGTCGGCTTCTTGTACTCAAGCGTCATCGCGCAACCTCCTCAACCGATCCGCCGCATCCGCTTCCACCGTCCACGTCGTCGATGCCGAGGAACAGCACGCGATCCGACGGCGCGGCGTCGGCGCGGACGGCTTGCGAAAGCTTCTCGAACGCGCGCTCGATCTGCTCGGCGGAGATATCGTCGCCGCCGAGGCCGCCGATGAAGTTCATCGTCGTCGGGAGAGCGCGCCTGCCGCCATGCTGCATGAGCGCGGAGTTCACGTTCGTGAAAACCGTCCCCTCCGCGCCGAACGAAACATCCTTCTCGAGAACGCCGACGGCACGCGCGGAACCCAACGCGGCGGCAAGGGGGGCGGCGGGAAACGGGCGCATATAGCGGATGCGGATGACACCGGCGGCGAACCCGCTCGAGCGCAGTCCGTCGACGACCTCGCGCACCAAACCCGCGATGGATCCCAGCGTCACCATGACAATATCCGCGTCGTCGGTTCGATACGACTCGATAACGCCAGGGTACGCTCGCCCGAACACGCGCGCGAAACGCGCTTCGACCTCATCGATCACCTGAACCGCATCGCACATGTCGCGATGAGCCCAATACTTGAAATACCGGTTGCACTCAGGACCCGCCGAGTACCCCATGTTCACCGGGTGCTCGAAATCAAAGCGGTTCTCCGTTCGATACGGCGGGAGGAACTCGTCTGCGAGCGACTGATCCGGAACGTCGACGCTCTCGTAGGTGTGGGTGAGCGCGAAACCATCGAGGTTCACCATGAACGGCGTGCTCACACGCGGATCCTCGGCGATCGCGTACGCCATGAGCGCCATGTCGAGCGCCTCCTGGTTGTCTTGCGCGTACGCTTGGATCCACCCGTGATCGAGCAAGGAAAGAGAATCACGCTGATCGCCGTAAATATTCCAAGGTAGCGCGGTGGCGCGGTTGGCGTTCATCATCACGATGGGGAAACGCCCTCCTGCTGCGTACGTAAGCACCTCGGCCATGTAGAGCAAGCCTTGGCTCGACGTGGCGGTGAACGTGCGGGCGCCGGTGGCCGAAGCGCCCATCGCGGCGGAAAGAGCCGAGTGCTCGGATTCGACGTGGATGTACTCCGCCTCAAGCGCGCCCGACTCGACCATCTCGGAAAGGCGCTCGACCACGACGGTCTGCGGCGTGATCGGATAAGCAGATATCACCTGAGGTCGCGCGAGGCGAACACCCTCGGCGAGAGCCTCATCACCCGAGAGAAATCTTTTCATCGAACATCACCTTCTCGCAGTGCGGCACGTTCCTGCTCCAAAGCCGTCGCCTCATTGACCATGGCGATGGCGCCGAAGCGGCACATCTTCGCGCAAATGCCGCAGCCTTTGCAGAAATCGTAATCGACCTCGACGGCGCAGGCGGCGTCGGGCGCCCGGCGAATCGTACCGTCAGGGCAGTAGAGGTAGCACTGCAGACAACCCGTGCACGCAGGCGAGTCGATAACAGGCCGGATGTTTCGCCAACCTGCGTTCTTCGCGACCAGATGCCCCGCCGGATAGCAAGTCGAGCGGGCGTAATCTCGCGGATCGAGGCTCGGCGGTGCGGACATCCGAGCGCGCAGGATCGGGATGCGCAACGAGGGCGCTGCTTCGTTCTCGGCCATTTCACGCCTACCTTTCCATCGATGTTTCACGTGAAGCACCGGCGATGCTCGAGTCGCCGGGCGCCATCGACTCGGCGCCCGGCGCATGAAAGCGGGTCGCGGCGAGTTCAGAGACGGCGCGGTACGCGACGTTCACAATGCGCTCGTTTCTCTCATGCAGCTTTGCGGGCATGTACCCGCGAATCGCCCCGATGGCCGTCTCGAGCGTAACGCAGTCGTCAAGCGCGGCGATAGCTCCGAGAAACACCGTGTTGGGAATAGGGCGGCCGAGGATATCCGCCGATATGCCGTTGGCGTCGATCGACAGAATGCGCGCATCCTCGAAGTCCTTCGCGCTGTTCACCAGCACGAGCCCCGTCGGCTTAAGCTCTTCCGTCCACAAGTGACCGAGCAGCGTCTCGTCCAGATACACGACGTAATCGGCTTTGCGCACGGCGCTGCGATCGCCTATGGGCGCACGGTCCATCTTCGTGAACGCGCGCATGGGCGCGCCCCGTCGCTCGGGCCCAAACGAGGGGAACGCCAACGCAAACGTCCCTTCCGCGCTCGAAGCCGCCGCGCCGAGCAGACGAGCCGCCGTGAACGCGCCCTGCCCTCCGCGGCCATGCCATAGAACTTCTTTCATCTTCTCTCCTTGGTTGCGCCCGGAACCGGTCACACGGGCATCCTTCGAAAGTATAAACGCGCATGGAGAGCGAAGTCGCCTCCATGCCGAATCAACCTACAGTGGTTCTGCGCTCATTCGCCGGCGGCGGCATGGATGCTAGAATCCATGCGACATACGCCACCTGTTGAATTCTCACAAAAGATCGGAGGCCGATGAACCCCGCAACGAAATTTAATCGGATAGCAGCATTCTCGCTTTCCGCGCTGCTCTGCTTCACGATGACTCCCTTAGCGGGATGCGCGGGCGAGCAGGAAACCGCGTCCGAGCCGTCGTCAACCGCAAAACCCATAGGAGCCGCCGACGATCCGGGTGGAAGCGCACTCGCGAAAACCATCGACTACGACCCATCCGGTTATCTTAAACCCGAGGAGAAATAGGCGTCGTTCGACGACGGCTCGAACGCTCTCGATATCGTCGAAACCCATGTTTTCGCCAACGCCGCCAAGCAAAGCTTGACGATGAAACTCGAGAACGGGGCTGAGCTGTCGGGCGACGTCGCCGTCGAAGACGTCGCCTTGACGGGCGGTCTTTCCGCATGGAAGCCCGTGTCGGTCGCGGTTGCCTCACCGACCGAGCTCACCGTCACGGCCGAGCTCGGCGGCGAGGAGGAGCCCTCGACCGTCGCCGCCGTGGCGGGCATCGAGATCGCGTCCGCATGCATCGCGCTTCCCGAAGTTGACACCGCGGACATCGACGCGCAAATCGAGGAGATGATCGCAAGCAACCCCGACGAGGAGCTCATCGAGGGCTTCGAGGACGAGAGCGAGGCGGATGTCGGGACGGCGAGCGCGCAAGCGCAGTCCCAACCCGTTGCGAACAATCTGGTCACCATGGCTTACGCGGACGAATCCGACGCTGCCGACGCATCGCCTTACGAAGCGTTCATCCCCTACGTCCACCCCGGCATGCAGATCGATGTCGCGGACACCGTAGCCGGCGACGGCAAGACGACGTACCGCATCGTCGCCTGCGAGTTCACGTTCCCCGGGAACATCAGCGCGAGCGACCTGGCTATCGAACTCGCAAGCACCGCGCCCGCAGGCTCCTCCGCGCCCGCTCCGGAAAGCGTCAAGCGCCTCGGCGATTTCGAGATCGAGGTCGTCGTGGCAGACGACGCGAGCAAAATCGGTTCCATCTGCGATTACGCCGCACTGCGCCTGAGCGAGCAGGCCAGCGGAACCGGCGGCATGGTCTCTTGCGCCCTCACGCTTCCCGACGTTTGGGTCGACGTCGAGGTAACCGAGATCAACGACGCGCCGGCGGCGCAGTTCATCAAGGAGAACGCGGGCGACGAGGGCGAGACCGGCTCCTCCTCTGAAGCATCATCCGTCACCGGCTCCTCGGGCGCGGCGAGTTCCGACAGCACCCCTGAGGTGCAGACCGTCACCGTCAACGCCATGGTTCACAACACTGACGGCGGCGCGGACGACCTCAAGGTCGGAGTGCTCGGCGGCGACGGAGCCTATCGCGAGGTGACCGACGCCGTCGTCGAGGAGCTCGAAGACGGAAGCGTCGACGTCACCGTCAACACGGACGCGCTTGCAAACCTTGCGGGCACCGACAAGCAAGCATCCGACTCCTCAGCTGCCTCAGAAGGCGCCGAGGCCGGATCTACCTTCAGCACCGCCGGCGTTGAAGAGGATTCTCTCATCATCAGCGCAGGCGAATTCGACGCCACGACGACGGCAAATCCGGCAACCTTCAAAATGATTCCCCTAAGCCAGCTGATACACGAGCCCGCGGTTGCGGTTATCGGGGTCAACCTGGCTCTCCAAGGAGCCTATCTCACCACCTCGGCAATTGAGGAAACGCCCGTTGCCAACAGCGGGTTCGACTTCGTTGAACTTGCGAAGGGGGGAGCGAAATCCCTGCTCAGCGGCATCGCGGGCAACGCATGGAGCTATGTGCGCTCAACCTGGCTCCTCAACACGCCGCTCGGCGAGCACACCATCAACCAGCTCTACAACGAGATCGTCAAGATGCAAACCGACTTGTCGAACATGGCGGCGGCGCTCGACGACCTCTCCAGCAAGGAATCCGCGCACTACAACGCGAGCATCGTCAACGCCGCCAACGCGAAGATCGCCCGCATTCAAAGCGAGTATTCCCTGATCGGCGGATTGTACAAACAGGTCATCGCCGCTGATGGCAACGAAGCCGCGACCGCCGCCGCCATCGACAACCTCATGGGCGCGAAGAAAACCACCGTCGACAACCTCATCGTCGATATGGGCGAGCTCTACAACACCATCAAAGTCGCGGATGCATCAACCGGCACCAGCCTCATCAAGGTGTACGACAACATGGCCGCGCTCTCTTACAACTGGGGCGCAGCAGCTGCGCCGGCGCGGCAGAGTTACCGCGACACCATCAGCGAGGTCTGGGTCGGATGCGCCACCATGCTCTACGTCATCTGCGGCGCGGACGCCTACAAAGACGAATACTCCGCATCGCTCACCAATCTCGAGAATATGACCAAGGAGGTCAACGCACTGCTCGATAAGAACCCGGTGAACGCGAACGATTACGAGCGCGCCGCGGGCAGCTGGACCTTCAAAAACAGCAACACGTTCGTGAAAGCGGAAGGTAAAGCCTATTTCTGCCACACCACCAACGAATGGTACGCGATGTGCCCAGGTTCAACCTCGAACACCGGCTGGGACAAGGCATTCTACACCGTCAAAAAGCGCGGAAGGTTCTGCGATTACTTCTCCAGCAATCCCTTTATCTCGTGGAGAGACGACGGCAGAGCGCCTTCATGGAGCAGCTATTACCTCACCACCGCTCAGACCAAGAGCATGGTCTCGCGTCTCGGCTCGAACCGCTCCCTTCTGGGAGAGCTCGCAAGCTTCTACAATCTCGGAGACGTGAAGTATCTGGTATGCGACCCGAGCTTCAGCATGCAAGCAGGAAAGACATGGCACAACGAGAACACTGGCGCTTCGACACATACGAATACAACGCCGACAAGACCGCCACGACGTTCACATCGAAGAAGCTGCACTTCGAAGGCGACGTGTACCAGGTGGTCTTCAAGAGCGCTAAGCATACCGTCGTATCGTCTACGCCCGCCGAGTCCATGATGGCGATCGCGAAGGTCACCGTAAAGTAGTCGGTTGAACGCGCAAATAGAAAGCCTCCATCGTAGGATGGAGGCTTTCTTCATTTGATCCCGATTAGAACCGTGCGTATTTCTCCAGGTTCTTCTCCAACTTGCCCACGAACAGCTGCGCCGCCTCGGAGAGTTCCGCATCCTTGCGCGTGATGTAGCCGAGATGCAGCTTCACATCCGTCTCAAGCGGCACCGTCGTCAGCGCCGAACCGTCGGAGATGCCCACCAAGATGCCGCTCGTCACCGTGTAACCGTTCAGCGCGACGATCAATTCCGAAAGCGACGCGCGGTCGGTGCAGGCGATGGATTTCGCGCGGGGCACGTCACCGTGAGCCTCTTCGGCAAACGCCGCGGGGGCATCGCCCTGATCGAAGTAAAGGTACGGATAATCTGCCAGTACATCGAGGGAAAGCGACGAGGCGTTCACCAAAGGATGGCTCGACGGAAGGGCCACGCGCGGAGCCGATTGAATCACCTCGTGCCATTCAAGACCCGCCGCCTCGAGCGCGGCGCTCACCTCATCGGAGGTCGCCGAAGTTTGGAACAGCACGCCGAGCTCGCTCACGCCCCTCGCCACATCGTCGATCACCGCCGCAGTCGTGCCATCGCGGAACGAGTACGCGTACTCGTCACCGCCGAGCGCAAGCACCGTGTGAGCGAACGTCTGAACGTTGAAGAGGTAATGCTGACCTGATACGGAGAAGTTCTTTGCCATGTTCTGCATCCTTTCCTCGCGCATAATCCGCCGAACGGATTAACGCGCGCTCCTCTCGTCAACGAATCGCGAGGCCTTGTGCTCCGACGACGTCCCGAGCTTGCCCGCATCATACACGATGACCTTGGCGGGACGCACTCCGGTGTGTGTCTTCAGCGCGTTCTCAACACGGCGCGCCACCTCGTCGTAAGGCTCTTCGGAACCCTGCGCGCGCTCAACCGAGACCTCGTACTTCGTCGTGTAGTTCTGATCATATACGCGAATGGAGTATTCGCCGGTCAGTCCCTTCTCGGCTCGAACGACGAACTCGATATCGCTCGGGAACACGTTGACGGCGCCGACGATGAACATCTCGTCCTTGCGTCCCGTCACGTGAATGCGCGCGAGTGTGCGACCGCACGAGCATTTCTCGTTGGAAACATAGCCGATATCTCCGGTGCGGAAACGGATCATCGGGCGTGCCTTCTTCATCAGCGTGGTGTACACCAACTCGCCCACCTCGCCAGGCTCGAGCACCTCGCCCGTCGCGGGATCAACCGTCTCGACGAGAATCTGATCCTCGACGATATGAAGACCGTCTTTCGCCTCGCACATCGCCGCGCACGCGCCGTAGATGTCGGACAGGCCGAAGAAGTCGACCACCTTCGCACCCCAAAGATCCTCTATCGCCTCGCGCGTCGACTTGATGGAACCGCCGGGCTCGCCTGCCACGATGATCGTGTGAATGCTGAAATCCTTACGCGGGTCGAAACCCTTCTCCTTCGCCTTCTCGCCGAGCGCCCACGCATACGAAGGGGACGTCCAGATGACGGTCGGCTGATATTGCTTGAGCACGAAAAGCAAGCGATCGCTCGGCACCGCGCCCACCCAAATCGCCAGCGCGCCCAAACGCTGCGCGCCGATGACATCGGGACCTCCCACATACAGCGCGAAGTTCAGACCATGCACGTAACGATCGTTCGGACGCATGCCCGCCTGCCAGAATAGGCGCGCCTCGGTGTCCTGCCACAAATCGAAGTCTTCCTGGGTGAAGGGGCTCACCGTCGGAACGCCGGTCGAACCCGACGAGGTTGCCATGAAGACGACCTCTTCCTCGGGAACCGAGCACATCTCGCCGAAGAAGCTGCCCACATGCTGAGTCTCACGCTCCGTCTTCTTGTCGACAAACGGAAACTTCTCGATATCGGACAGCGTTTCGATATCCTCGGGCGCAACACCCGCTTCATCGAAGGAACGCTTGTAGTACACCGTATTCTCGTACGCGTACTTCACCATGGTCTTCAAACGCTCGAGCTGCATCGCCTCGAGCTCGGGACGAGGCAGGCACTCGATCTCGGGGTCGTAATATTTTTGATCGTAAGGTAAGTTCTTTCCAGCCATGCGATTTCTCCTTATAACTCTCCGCACGCCGCCTCCCCTTCGCAAACCCGAGTTGACGTGCTCTACCTGACGCGTGAGCGAAGGAAAAAAACGGCAGTTCGTATGAAAACACTATCGCCGCTTGCGGACAACCATTTCAGTCATTCGATGTTTTAATGCTTTATTATCGCTTATACCGATAATTCAGTTTTAACATTTAACGAACACCGACTTCAACGTGTTCGCAGCCAACCGATTACGGAAAGCGACGCCCATATGACCTTGCAACAACTGCGCTATCTCATCGCCATCGCCGAATACGGCTCCATAAACGCGGCGGCGCACAACCTCTATGCATCGCAGTCCAACCTGTCGACGGCGATCAAGGAGCTCGAGGGCGAGCTGGGAATCACCATATTCACGAGAAGCAACCGCGGCGTCACGCTCACCAACGACGGCACGGAGCTGCTCGGTTACGCGCGGCAGGTCGTCGAGCAAGCCGACATGCTTGAAGAGCGTTACGCCAAAGGCGACGCCGACCATACGCGCCTGGCCATCTCGACCCAGCATTACGCCTTCAGCGTGCAGGCCTTCATGAAGACCGCCGACGCGTTTGCGGGAAGCCGGTACGATTTCATCCTTCGCGAATGCGCAACGGGCGAGATCATCGACGACGTTCGAACGTTTCGAAGCGAAGCGGGGATTCTCTTCACCGATGATTTCAACAGACGCGTCCTCACCAAGGCCTTCGAAGACGCGAACGTCTCCTTCCATCCCCTCTTCGACGCACGCGTTCACGTGTTCGTCGGCGAAGACCATCCCCTTGCGTGCAAGTCCGTGGTGAAGCCGACCGACCTCGAGCCGTTCCCTCGTTATTCCTTCGAGCAGGGGTCCTCGAACTCCTTTTATTACGCCGAAGAACCCTTCTCCTACCTGCCCCACGGAAAGAACATCCGCATCTCCGACCGAGGCACCCTCACCAACCTGCTCACCCACTACAGCGGCTACACCATTTCGACAGGCGTCCTTTCCGAGGAGATGCACACGGGAATCGCCTCGATTCCCCTCGAGGCGGAAGACGTGATGCGCGTCGGCTACATCATGCACAACGAAAGGAAACCGAGCGCGCTGCTCCAAAGCTACATCTCCAATCTAAGGGCGGTGGTGCGCGAAAACCCCACCGTCGACGCTTACATAGCTGAAGACGCGGCGGAAAACGGATGATACGCACCCGACGCTCGTCATATTCTCCCAACCGCAAGGCTCGACCTCCGAAATAACGAGCCTTGCGGCCTCTGCCGCACGCTTCATCCCGCGTCTGAGCGCAAGAAAGGTCATTCATGAACGATCACGTCGACAGCAGAAGCTCAACGCACGCCACCGCGCTCGCCTGGATCTCGGCTTGCGCGGTCGTTCTTCTGCTCCTCGCTTTCTTCGCCGCCGTCTCATCCAACGCATCCGTCATATCGAACCAGATAACGCTGATACTCGACGGTCCACCCAGCACGCGAACCGAGGCAAGCTGCATCGTCATACAAGATTCTCTTCGCCAACTTGCGTTCGCGACGTCCGTGCTCGCCACAGCCATCGTCATCGCCCTCATCGCCTGCATCGCCATGCTCAGGCGGAAAGGTCGGATCGAAAGGGAACTTCGCAGTGATTTGGAGAAAGCGCTCGACGAGGCGCGTCGCGCAAACGAATCGAAATCCACGTTCCTCTCAAACGTCGCGCACGACATCCGCACGCCGCTCAACGCCATCACCGGATTCACTTTCATCGCCCGCGCGCATCTCGACGACTGCGAGCGCGTTGAGGAATGCCTCGACCACATCACCGTCTCGTCGAAGAATCTTCTCGACCTCATCAACGACGTGCTCGACATGGGCGCCATCGAAAGCGGCAAGCTCATGCTGAACGAAGAGCGTTTCTCACTCCCTCAGTTCGTCTACGACTTCATCATGGTGGAGGAGCCGCAGGCACGCTTAAGCGGGCTTTCGCTCGATATCGAAATCGGGACCTTGACGCAGGCGGAGCTCATAGGGGATTCGCGTCGGCTGAGGAAGATCCTCTCGAATCTCACGAGCAACGCTGTGAAGTACACGCCGGAAAACGGAACCATCACGCTCTCCCTTACGGAGGAGCGCCTCGAAAACGAGAGTTATAACAATTACTGGTTTTCGGTAGAAGATACGGGAGTTGGCATGAAGCCCGATTTCATCAACCGTATCTTCGAACCTTTTGAGCGGGAGGCCAACACGACCACGCAGGCTGCCGAGGGAACGGGTTTGGGGATGTCCATCACAAAGTCGACGCTCGACCTTATCGGAGGGCGCATCGAAATTGAAAGCGAGCCCGACGTTGGCTCGCGTTTCACCGTCGTCGTACCCCTGCGCATTCCCGCAGTTAACGCCGCACGCTGCGAGATAACCGGGTTCGACGGCTTGAAGCGGTACTGCGCCGAAGCGCGATCGAACGCACGGCCTTACGCAGCAGGTGCTTCGTATTCAGGACGCGCTTTGCTTGTCGAAGACGACGAACTCAACCAAATCGTCGCGGCCGAGCTCATCTCATCGTTCGGAGCCGAGGTTGAAATAGCCGAAGACGGCGTCGAGGCGCTCAAGCTTTTCGACGCTTCAGGAGAGAGCGCGTTCGACATCATCTTCATGGATTGGCAAATGCCGAATTTAGATGGGCTCGATACAACCCGCGCGATTCGGGAAAGAGAAAAGGAGCGCGGTTGGAACCGCGCTCCCATCATCGCCATGACCGCCAACGCTTTCGACGAAGAGCGCGAGCAGGCTCTCGCCGCCGGCATGGACGGATTCATCGCCAAACCCATCAGCCTTGCAACAATCGAGCACTTCCTCAAGAAGCACCTTCCCGTAAAGCCGACAAAGAGTTAGACGCTCTTGAGAATCTCCATGACGAAATCAGCGTTCACGAGCATCGTATTCTCATCGACTTTATCGTACGTGTCTTGATCCTCGCCGAAGTACGCGGGCTTTCCGTTCGCAAGCCCCGCGATGTGCATGGTTTGAACGCCGTGGCGAGCGGCGCAGACGGCGGATCCGTCCTTCCATGTCAGCGTCGACGAGTTTACACCCAGGCCGAGAGCCGAAGCGGCCTTGCGCGTGAGCCGCTTCATGCGCGATGAGGACTTGATCGGCTTATACGCCCCCTCGCGTTCGATGAGCGTGAGATCCCCTGCGCCCAAACCGTCAAGCTCGACGACGATCGCGCCCTTGAGATCGTCGGCGTGCTGCTCGATGAACGCGTTCATGCCCGCGTTCCCCGCGAGCTCAGATCCGAGGGCGACGAACCAAACCTCCGTGCCCACTTCGGGGTGACGGAAGCCGTAGATCTGCTCAACGGCGTCGTTGCGCGGCTCCGAACCCAACTCTTCAACAGGAAGCTCGTCGAAACCTTGGGATGGATCTATGACCGTGCGATCGCCCGTCGGCCGATGAGGATGGGGGCGACCATCGTCCGAAAGGTCGTAATCCCCTTCGAGCAGGCCATCGCGCGAGAACCCTCCGCCATTCCACGGACGGGAACCACCGGTCGATCCACCCGTGCCCGGCTGACCGGCATCGTATTCGTCATCGTAGTAGTAACCATCGTCGTATTCGTCATACGTCGATTTTGAATCAAGCGGAGAAAACGCCGTCGTGGCTTGGACATCAGCCTCGTCGCGGAAGCTCTCCCACCCGCCGCGGGCACGGCCCACCTCGCGGGCCTCGAAATCATCTTCGACGTCGAGCCACTCCTGCGGAGTGGACTCTTCTTGGGATTTTTTCTTGCTCTTGCCAAACTTGAACTTATCAAGGAAACGAGATGCGCGCGATTTGGGCATCTCAACGTAACCAGGGCCCGCATAAGCGCCGGTCTCGGTGTATTTGTCGTCGTAATCGGAATCGTCCGCATCTTCAATGTACATGTCATCGGGATCGACATCGCTCAGCAGCTCTTCGCCAACCGGAGTGAACGCGCCCGTCGCCGCAGGGGAGGCGAACGATCCCGCCTGGCTGACATTCGACGGCTCGGACTCAAGCTTACCGCCGTCCTCCTCGCCACTCTGCGCACGAATGACACCCGAGAGAGAAGGCAGAGATGCGCGCAGGGAATCCTGCGCCGCTCTCCTCTGCGTCGATCCGCCGTCTCCGACGCCGATGGAGGGAACCGACGCACGCAAGTTGCTCAGGGTGTCTTTACGCGAAGCTCCATCCTCTGCGAGAGGAGCGCGCTGCTTGTGAGGCTCCGGCAGGGATTCGAGCGAACCCGTGAGACTCGGAAGGGCGATGGTGCGCTTCCGACGCGCGGGATGAGCATCGTCATCCGCCGCCGGAGCAATGCTCGGCACATCGAGGGAGCCGAGGGCGGCGGCCTTGTCATCGACGGCAGATGCCGCAGGCTGATTGCCCGAGGTCAGATCTCGCTCGTCGATCGGAACGGGAATGAAGGCGATGGTGCGTTCTGCAGACGTCTGAGCAGGGGATTTCGTCGCGTCATCTCGATTTGTGACGGTACCGGCATCGACGTCCGCAATTGCAACGGGAGCCATGGGAATGGTTTCCCCGCGTCGATTCGGCGACTCCGCCGTCTGCGATTCCTCTTCGCCGGCTCCCGAGTTCTCCCCGAAATCAAACGCCTGCACCTCATCGATATCGGGAGCCGCAGCGGCGACCACGCTCTCGCGCATTTTCTGCAAACGCGATGCAGCATCATCCTTATCGCCTTCAGCGGGCTCCGATTCGCTTCGAAGCGCCGCGTCGAGGGCGTCGGCGTAACGTGAGCGTTGAACTTGAGGGGCGGATTCCTCCTCGCTTCGCCGAGCTTTTTCTCGGGCCGTCTTAAACCACGAGGGAACCCCAGGCTTGCGAGCGGGCGGTGCGGCGGGCGCGATCAGTTCAGGAGATGATTCGGCAGGCGCCGCTGCAACCACGCCTGCTGGGGGATTCTCAACGTCGTCGATGGCACCGCTCACGTTCATCGCCCGCGAAGGAGCCATGTCTTCAGTCACCTGAGCAGCATCGCTCTCGTGGGCGGCATCGCTCGAATCCATGATGATGACGGGAGCGAAGGCGTCGAGCGTCTCCGCACGGCGGCGTTGGCGGCTCTCCTCCGTCGAAACGATAACCGGCGGCTCCTTCGCTTGGACAAGCTTGCTTGAAATATCGATGTTCACCCCGCTGCTCACCGGTTTCCCCGACAGCGCGGCGACGGCGGCCTTCGCTGCGAGAAGACGCGCCTCGGGGGATTCGTCGATGAAGTCGACATCGGGTACCGGGGCGGTCTCGTAGACGATATCGGCGCCGTCGGGTACGAGCCCGGAAGCGATAGCCTTGTCCGCGCCATGAATGCGCGCGGCCTCTATCTCCTCCTCGGAAACACGTCCCTTCCCGATGCGTGCGGCCACTTCAAGCAAAACTGCGACGCCGGCCGCATTGCAGTTGGCGCCTTCGTTGTACGCGGCAACGCGCTGCATGACGAAGGAAATGACAGGAAGCAGGGCGATGACCAGGCACACGCCGAGCAGCACATTGAAAACGATATCGAGGACAGCGGATTCGGGGGCGAGGAGCTTTACCAGCAAAACGAGCGGCGCCGCGCACATCGCGCCCAGCTCAACCCAACGCACGACAGGGAGAGCCGCGAGCAAGGGAGAAGAGAGGTCTCGCCTGATCTTTCCCGAATCGTAATTCGCCACCAGGATGATCTTGCGACGCCGCGTCGATCGGCGCGCTTCAGGAGAAGAAGGCTCGTATTTCGCGATGACGTTTTGACTTGCGCCCGTACGGAACATGCGAGACAAAGGGGATTTACCCAGCGCCTCGAGTGCGAACATAACAGCCGTCAAGAGCGTCACGATCAACGAGGGCACGACCATCACAGGCAGAAACATGGCGAGCAAGACGAAAAGGGCGGTCAACGCGCACCAAACCATCTTGATGACGTCATGATTCGGGTTGCAGTTGAAGTCTTCTATCTCCGTCGGCAACTGCGCTTCCTTCTGAAGCGTTTCGGCTACGTAAAGAGCCGCCCGTTGCTCCTCCTCGGTTCCCGCAGGACGCGGCCCGATTTCCTGGGATAGGTACGCGACGTGCTCTTGGATCTCGGACATATCGTTGCCTTTCACTTTCACAGAGGCCCGAATTCGGGCATAGTAGCTTTTTAGTATACGCTATTTGGAAATTCGACCCAAATACTCGCGTATAACAACATGACCCTCGTCGACTCGAGCCCAATCATCCGAAAGCGTCGATCGATGCTGCTCAACGCGATCCCTCATCGCGTCCTCGATGATCTGCGGCGGATCACCCGCGAACGCCTTCGCCATCTCGACCGCTTGAGCGTCAAGCTGGTTGTACGCATCGTTCGCAGAAGACGCCGTCTCCTTATCGCGATCGAGATAAGCCCGATCAGACTCAAGCGCGCGCTGTTGCGCCTCGATGCGCAATCCCAAGTACTCCTTAAACGACGTGAAGTCGACGTCGTACGCCACCTCAGCGTCTTCGAGCAACTGCTTGGCCTCGCCGAACTTCACAACCGCCGCCTCCGACGCCCGGACGGATTCCTCGACCGATTCAACCGACGTCTCCTTGACCAGCTGAGCCGCGTCACGCGCTTTCGCATCTCCTTCCAGCAGAGCTGTCCAACCCGATTCCGCCGAGGCGTACGAACTCGAAGCGAGGATGACCTCGTCGAGAATCTGCCGCCCCGCATCGATGACGTTAACGCCGGCATTCGCGACGGCTATCGCCTCGTTGCAAGCCTCTTTGTCGCCGTTGTTCTCCAGCGCATCGTACATGCCCTCGAGGCGCGTTCGCGAAGCTTCGAGGCTCGACCGCGCTGAAGTGAGCGAGCCCTCCATATCGGCAAGCGATGTCTCCAGCGCTTCTGCGTCAATCTGGTCCAAAGGCCTGTCATTTGCCTCGACCAGCTCTTCGAACCGCTGAACCGTTTCATATGATTCATCGACGGCGGCGATCATATCCGCGAGCCGCTCTCGATTTCCCTGCTCGATCTGGTAACTTCTCGCAATCGCCGACACCCCGACGACGCACGCGACGACAACCGCCGCCGCGCAAAACGCCGCGAACACGCGTTTCGCCCTTTTCCGGGTCGATTTCCTTGCCGCGACTTCCTCCTGAGGGAGCGTCCAAGAACCGCTCTCTGAAGAACGGTCGGCTGCACGCGGGGCCTCGACCCTCGCCGCTTTACCTCCGCCAGACCGCGGTTCATCGGCTCGGGAACACGACTTCGGAGAAGATGGCTCCTGCTGCGCTCCGTCCTGGTCAAATGACACGTCACGCGAAGTTCGACCGCCCGGATTCTCCGCAGACACGAACTCCCCGGTTGACAACGTCAGGCCATGCTCGCGACGAGGCGTCCGAATGGGCTTTTTCCAGCGTCCGAGCGTGAACATGGAGATAGCGCCGAGGATGGGATGCTGCGGCGCCCGGCGAGAACTAGACGGTTCGTCCTGGGCGTTTTTCGCGGCGTCGAGGACGCTAAACGATATCTCGTTCGACGTTCCCCGCGTATGACGTTTGATATGGACGGCGTTCGACACCTTCCCATCTAGCTTCTTCAAACTTTATCCGCCCTCGTCGTCTCATAGACGGGTGTTCCACGTGAAACACCCGTCTATCCTTCCGCGTCGTTTAACCTCGCGCTATCTCACGCGCTATGTCGTCGATAGAACACGATTTTATATTGCTGCTCGGCATCGAGCGTAAAAACGACCTGCCGTACCCTTTCGTCAAAAGACGTTTATCTGCAAGAATGAGCACACCCTCATCGTCCGCTCGGCGAATCAAACGCCCCGCAGCTTGCTTCGTCTCCAATATCGCAGCCGGCAGCACATACTTACGCCATGCGGCGTCGTCGCGGGCGGCGCGCTCGCATGAAAGCGGGTCGGTGGGCTTGGAAAAGGGGAGTTTCGGTATGATAACCCCCTTAAGCGTCGCCCCTGGAGCGTCGAACCCTTCCCAAAAACTCTTCAACGCGAAGAGCGACAAATGCTCGTCGGATAAAAAGTCATCCCTGAGTCCCTTAACCGACACACCCCATTTTTGACAGATGAGCCTGAGATCGTTCTGTTTCAGGACAGGTTGAACCTCGTCGAAGCACCTCTCCATTTCTCGACGATTCGTGAAAAGCGTCAGCATCGAACCATGCTGGGCAAGGTGCGTCTTCACCAAGAGCTCCTGAAGGCGCTTGAGATACTGGGGCTCCTGAGGCTCGGGCATGTCGTCGACTACGTATATCGTCATGTTCCGATCGAAATCGTACGAGGAATCGAGGGCAAGTGTTGCGCAATGCGAGGATTCGCCCTGGTTCAACCCCATCGCCGTCTCGAACGATGAAAACGACTCGGCAACGGAAAGCGTGGCGGACGCGAAGACGACTGAATCCGTCTGATCGAAGAGCGTCTCATTCATCAGAGGGGCCACGCTGTAGGGAAGAGCCTCGATCGCATCGCCGCCCCGTTCGGCTTTCCTGCACATATGAGCCGCGTAAACGTACTGATCGGATCCGGAGAAGAGAATAGCCTCACACGCCTTGACGAGCTCTTTCAGCTCGATGGCCACAACGGCTATCTCTCTCTGAACCGCTGCGGCAGAATCCACTTCTTCAAGCTGGGCGACCAGATCCTGCGTTGCGCGAATGAGCTTTTCGGCTTTCTCCACCATCGCGGAGCCTTGCTCGACGAGCTCCTTGAATATGCTCGAGTTGCGAATCTCCTGGTTTATCCACAGATCAACGTATTCGTACCCCCGACCCTTCTTCGCAGGCTCGAAGTAGAGCAATCCCCTCAGCTTCTCGGGAAACGGCAGCGCCACCTCGGAGAATTCCTCGCCCGCACTTCGAGCTTTGTTCAGAAGCGCGTAAAACAGCGTCTCCCCCTCAACGTCGGAGAGGGTCACGTTCCGCTCGGCGCGGTCGAACACGCTGCGAGATCGAGACCCCGCCGACACGCGGCGAGCAAGACTCACAAGATCGTCGGAGGAGATATCAATCGAGAACGCGCGGCGAGCTTCGGCCTCCGCGTTATGCGCCTCGTCTACGACCCAATGACGGATAGGAGGAAGCAACCCGCCGTCGGCGGCAAGGTCGCAAAACATGAGACTGTGGTTAGTCACAACAACATGCGCCGATTCGGCGATTCTTCGAGCGCCGTGAACGAAACACTGTGTACCGAAAAATGGACACTTACGGCGGAGGCAATCATGGCTACTGGTCGTGATCATCTTTCTGGGCAGTAGGCGATAATCTATCTTCAAACCATCGATGTCGTCGTAATCGGTTTGATCGATGAAGGAGAGCAGTCCGGCCAACGCGGGAGCCTGGCTCTTCTCTTCGTTACCCACCGTCCTTACAGATGGACCGTCGTCGACGAGTTTTTGAACTTTCCTCAGACAAGGGTAATGAGAAAAACCCTTGAGCGCAGCATAATCAAGCACCCCCTCGTTCGAATCACTTCCCGTAAGGTGGGCGAGAGCCTGATCGAGCGCAGGGAGCTCCTTGTACACGAGCTGATCGAGTAAAGCGTTTGTCTTCGTTGCGACCCCTACGGTGATGTTGTTCTCAAGAGCCATCAGCGCGAGAGGAACCAGATACGCCATGGATTTTCCCACGCCGGTACCCGCCTCAACGACAAGATTGTCCGATTTCGCCAGGGAATTGCGAATAGCGAGCGACATCTCGACCTGTTCCTCGCGACGTTCGTAGGACTCGTACATCATGCCCAATATCCCGTCAGGGGAAAAGGCGCTTTCCACCTCGTTTGATGAAACCACCTTCAAACCGGGCATTCCAGGCTTCACAAGATCGCGAGCGTCCCGTTTCGCACGGCGCTCGATTTTACCAACCCTCCGACGACGCATTATTGAAAGAGAGAGCCCCGCTTTCGTCTCGAACAGCTGCAACGGCCCTATCTCATCATCGAAGCGCTGAGATCGAGCTCCTTGATATGAATTCGAGGTCTTCCATTCCTCCATTAACTTGAAAACCATGGCAGTTGGCCACTCCCTGGCATCAACCGATTCGCCGATGTAATGAACAAGGTCGTCGGGCATAAGATCAACTGCGGCGAGGAGCATTCTGTAGAGCGAGCACGTTGCAGCGACATCGTCGTCGGCTCGATGCGTCGACAACGGCCCGCCTAGTGCGGTTACGAGGTCAATTAGGCGATGAGACTTCATGCGCGGCACCGCAATACGAGCGAGATCAAGGGAATCTATCCACAAGTTTTCAAGAAGCGGGTAGCCCGCAGGATGCTTAGTAGTGAAAGTTCTATCGAAAGCGGCGTTATGGGCGACAATCTTCGCATCACCGACGAATTGAACCAGAGCGGTAAGAGCTTCCGTCGGCGACGGTGCGTCGCGCACATCTTCATCGTGAATATCAGTTAGGTGGGCAACATCATCAGGAATCGGCTTTCCCGGGTTGACGAATGTGTTAAACCAATCGACGATCTCGCCTTTCTCAATTCGAGCAGCCGCTATCTGCGTAAGTTCGTCATGATTGAAAGAGACGCCTGTCGTTTCTGTATCGAGAACGACAACGTTTCGGTCGAGCACACCGAAGTCGGTAGCCGCCGCATGCTGCTTCAAGGAGGCGTATCGTTCAATGACGTCATCCGATGTTCCGGGAGCGATAAAACGCATCAACTCCTCGGAAGCATCTCTGCAATAGGTGTTCTTCATAAGTACTTCCTCGATATCTTCCGCAGCTCGGTTACCATGCTGTCAAAAGGTTCACAACTTACCAGCACGTTCGGCGTGCTGTATTTCGCATCGTTTGATTTTCACGTGAACTGACAGTATACGCGCTAACAACGAGGCAAGGGATGGGGACTCACATGGATCAATATTTCGGTACATACGAATCGTTCGACACGCCCTCGAAGAAGGACGCTGCCGTTTTATTAGGGGCGGATAACCTCGTCGGCGACAAATACCGCGTTGATATCGAATTGGAGAACGGCGAACATCGCGCATGGCTGGTGAACCGTTTCGACAAACGCATCGGTTTCTTCGACGCGTCTTTTTCGAGAAAATTGAGCATACTCCAAGCACGAGGTTTCGAGATTATCGCGCTACTTTCGTTTGTTGCTTACACCGACCACCCCGATCCTGGTTATTACTGGGGAGAAATGGCAGTCATAGGATACGACAAACGCAACAAAGAGGCATTTGACGTTTACGTTGAAAAAGTCGGCGCGTTGATGGCAGAGGGAAAACGACCCAACGTAGATTTGAGCGAAGATGACGTCGATCGTGTTGTTGATTCGAAGGGAGAATGGGTTTCCGATTCCATGGTTCCACTTCCCGCAAAAGCAAAGGGAACCGCGATCATGAAGAGCAAGAGATCCTTGAACGAGCGCATGATCGAGCAGGGAAGAAAGGGCAACATAGGCTGCTACATCGTAAGCTGGGCTTTTATTTTCGCTTTAGTCGCTTTGGCCGTATTTGGTCTGAAATCCTGCGGTGTGTTTTAAGGCTGCAATCTAGCGGCTTTGTCACGCATCAAGATACGCGACAATCGTTTTTCATCTTTTCGCCATTCGCGCAACCAGAGTGTCTCCCAATTAAAAAAGGATGTTTCACGTGAAACATCCTTTTTTTTCACGCCATCCGTCATCTCATCCTTACGAGAGGGCGAACTCTATCAACTTAGTGCACAACTCGGGAAAAGATATGCCAGCAACCTGCGCCGAATCGGGAAGAAGCGAAGTGCTCGTCATACCGGGAAGCGTGTTGGTTTCCAACATCCAAAACGTTCCGTCCTCTTCGAGAATGAAATCGGAACGAGATACACCTCTGCACCCAAGTGCTTTATGAGCGGCGACAGCGTACGATTGAATTCGAGCCGTCATCTCTTCTGAGATACGGGCGGGACAGATATGCTCACAGCCTCCGGGAGCATATTTTGAATCGAAGTCGTAGGAGGCGTTACGGGGAACGATCTCGATCAAAGGCAGAGGAGCCGCATCTTCGTTACCCAAAACAGCCGCCGTAAGCTCAATCCCCTTAATATAAGTTTCAATCACGGCATGAGAATCATACGCGAAGACTTCCTTCATCGCCTGAGAAAGCTCATCTTCCCCTTCAACGATGAACACCCCAAGAGAACTGCCTTCAGTAGCAGCTTTCACGACGCACTTGCTTCCAAGCTCATCGATAATCTCAGAAGGAGTTAGCTCGCTTTCACTCGTTATGGTGATAGAACGAGGCGTGGGGATGCCCGAATCGAGATAACACGCCTTAGCTCGGGCTTTATCCATCGCCAGCGCGCTAGCAAGCACACCGGATCCAGTGTAAGGGAGCCCGATAAGCTCGAGGAATCCTTGGACAACCCCATCCTCCCCTTTCCTACCATGTAAGCAGAGAAAAGCTACATCATAAGAACCTTCGATGAGCTTCTTCAAATCATCCTTAGAGGCAGGATCGAGACAGTCTACGGTAAAACCAGCTTCACGGAGAGCGCTGCAAGCACCCCGTCCTGAGGCGAGGGATATTTCACGTTCCCCGCTTGAACCGCCTGATAAAAGGGCGACTTTAATCTGCTGGGGATCAATGGACGAGCACATAACGACCATCCCTTCGAGAATAATGGCGAATAACTCGTTGAGTATATCAAAACAAGTTCTACCAAGCGCCTGATAAGGCATAATAGTTATCACGCATCCCATCGATATTAAGGAACTGGAGAATGAAGCCGTTAAACAACATACGAACAATGAGCCGGCAGGAACTCGAGGACGTGATCTCCGAGCTCGGTCAACCGAAATTCAGAGCAAAGCAGCTATACGAATGGCTACATACCCACCTCGCGTGCTCTTATGACGAAATGAGCAATCTACCCAAATCGTTGCGCGATGCATTGAGCGAAAAACACCCCCTCAATGCTCCCAACATCATCGACAAGCAAACTTCGAGAGATGGAACCAGGAAGTACATTCTCGAGTTCGAAGACGGAAACACCGTCGAAACAGTCGGAATGCCCAGCTTTTCCGAATTAGGGGAAGAGGGCCGTTTGTCGGTTTGCTTCTCAACCCAAGTTGGATGCCCCATGGGTTGCGAATTTTGCGCAACGGGAAAAGAGGGCTTCACACGCAATCTCACCGCATCTGAGATGATCGATCAGATTATTGCGGTCAAAAACGATTTCAACCACAGGGTTTCAAATCTCGTCGCAATGGGGCAAGGCGAACCCTTCCTTAATTACGACGAGCTTCTCACCGCCCTCCGATTCCTGAACGACCAAAACGGTCCATCAATTGGAGCGAGGCATATCACCATATCGACTTGCGGCCTTATCGACGGAATCAACCAACTCGCCCAAGAACCCGAGCAGTTCACTCTTGCAATTTCACTGCACTCTGCGATCAAAGAGAAAAGAGACGAGCTCATGCCGACCATGAGGAACCAAACGCTTCCTATGTTGAAATCGGCGTTATCTGCCTATATCGAAAAAACCAACCGAAGGGTAACGCTCGAGTACCTTCTTATCGAAGGATTCAACGATGGACATGAAGATCTCGCCGCTCTGAAGAAGTTCTGCAGAGGTCTCCTTGTTCACGTCAACCTGCTCCCCATGAACGACATACAAGGATCGCCTTATCGCGCAACCAAAGGCGAGATCGTTCAAGACTGGGCGAAAGGGCTGGAAGACGCCCATATCGAAGCTACCATTCGTAAGTCACGTGGTTCGGACATCGCCGGCGCTTGCGGTCAACTTAAAAACAGCTTTAAAGTCATGTGATGTTTCACGTGAAACATTCCCTTGGGTCTATTTTTACTCGACAATGGACTTAAGATGCAAAGAGAAGACCGTTCGCATGAACGGTCTTCTCTTTTTGGTTTATATACCAAAGTGCTACTTTCCCCCGAAAAGGCAAGTAGACAAACCGAGGGATATAGCTTACTGATTATTCCGCGCTGGTTTTCTTTTCAAGCATCTCCTCCAGAAGGCGAGCGAGATCATCCTCATCCTTGAATTCGATCTCAATCTTGTTCTTCCCTTTAGAGCTCTTCACCCGCACATTTGTACCGAGAACCTCACGTAACGTTTTCGCCGCTGACTTGTAAACAGGAGGCATGGCCTGACGAGGAGTTGGGTTTTTCGTCCCTTTACCTGCAAGCAGTCGTGCAAGAGACTCCGCTTCACGAACGCTCATCTTATCCTCGGACAGTTTCCTCGTAAGCGTTTCGCGACCTTCTTTTGTCGGAATGGAGAGAATCGCACGCGCATGACCCGCCGTGATTTTATCCTCGAACAAAAGTTGCTGAGCCTCTTCGGGCAATTCGAGAAGTCGCAACGCGTTGGCAACGGTCGACCGCCCCTTTGACATAGCTTGGGCAACTTCTGCTTGTGTCATGCGCCTACGCTCCATCAGACGACGATAGCCGTAAGCTTCCTCGATCGGGTTGAGGTCGGACCGCTGTATGTTCTCGATAAGAGCCAATTCCAAAGCGGTGTCATCATCAGCGTCTTTAATACGAACTGGAACAGACTTCAAGCCAATAGAACGGCACGCCTGCCATCTACGCTCTCCGGCGACGATTTGATAGGTACCATCTTCCATCGTCCTGACGAGAATGGGCTGCAGGAGACCGTCCTTCTCAATAGAAGCCGCTAGTTCCTCAATTTCCTCCCGTTTGAAATTAGTACGCGGCTGATCAGGATTAGGTTTAATGCTGTCAATAGGCACTTCATCGAGCTTCTTCTCGATGATTTCCTTGAAATCAAGGGGTTTGCGCTCGGCTTCAGCATTTCTAGAAGCAACTGGCGTAGGATCAGGCGCACTCAGCTGCTGAGGAGCTTGATAAGAAAGCCTTTCGTCAGCAGAAGAACCCGTACTGTAAACCTGCGTTTCACCCGCGTCTATCTTCACACGTTCCCTCATTGGAGCGGGGGAAGCAGGAGCAGGGGACTCAAATGTTCCACCAAGAAGGGAATTCAAGCCTCGGCCCAAGCCGCCTCTACCTGTTTTAGCCACGACTAATCACTTCCTTAGCCAATTCGATATATGAAATAGAACCTTTTCCGCGAGGATCATACTGAGTTATAGGCTGACCATAACTCGGAGCCTCAGATAACTTCACCGTACGAGGAATAAGAGTGTTAAAGACGATCTTCCCAAAATACGCCCTCACCTCATCCACAACCTGCTTAGAGAGCGTTGTTCGATTGTCGTACATGGTAAGAAGAACGCCATAGATATCCAAAGATGGATTTAAGCGAGTTTTGACACGTTTCATTGATTCAAGAAGTTTTGTCACACCTTCCAATGCATAGAACTCACATTGGATGGGGATCAAAAGCTTATCAGCTGCAACAAATGCATTCACCGTCAACAAACCAAGCGAAGGCGGGCAATCAATGAGAATGTAATCATAACGACCGCGCATAGAGCACACCGCGTCTTTAAGGCGATTCTCTCGAGCCATCTCCGATACCAATTCAACCTCAGCACCCGCAAGATTAATTGTCGCAGGCGCAATATCGAGCCCAGGACACACGTCGGGAATGATGACATCTTCGATGGGGACATCATTGAGGAGCACGTCGTAGATGCAATGACTTACCGCGGCTTTCTCGATACCGAGACCGCTTGATGCATTTCCCTGAGGATCAAGGTCAACAAGAAGAACCTGCTTGCCCATCTCACCGAGGGCGGCAGATAGATTGATCGCCGTGGTGGATTTACCCACGCCGCCTTTTTGGTTAATGATAGCGAGGATCTTCGTCTGCCCGACGACGTGCTTAACGGGAGCTTTTTCAAAGTAAGATTTAATCGGTCGTATCTCTGACTGATCGGGAATCTCAGGAGCAACATCTCGAACATGGACTTCCACAGACTCGATATCAACTGGCTCACGAGACGTGTAAGACACCTCATCGAACGAACCGTCAGTCGTCTGGCTCGAAACACGGTCGTTCATACCATGAGACTGCGACTCACCTTTATCTCGCTTCAAGCCATCTAAAAAACCCACGAGCCCCTCCTTACTGAACCCATCCGAGTATACCAAAGCCGATTGAGCATTGTTTCACGTGAAACATCTGAATCAGCGAGGTTGAATTGGTTTGTTCTGAGCTAAACCGACACGACGAGGAAGCTTAATCTGAGAACGACCCACTTTCTCAAACACAAGCAGTTCGCGGAACGTCTCTCCGTCACTCAGCATAAAGCTTCGGCGGGAAACTAACTCCATGCCAACTAAGTGCTGCATCGCAAGAGACGATTCAAGCTCTTCGTCAGCCGTGCGGGCTTTGTAACAGATCAACCTGCCGCCCTTTTTTAAAAGAGGGGAGGAGAGCTCGAGAAGGGAATCTAGACGAGAGAGGGCGCGCGCGGTAAGGACAGAAAAGGAAGATCTTTTTTCAGATCCAAGGTCTTCGATCCGACCAGCGTAAGTGGTAATGCGATCGGAAAGACCCAGATCGGAAATGACAGATTCAAGGGCTCTCATCTTCTTTTGAACGGAATCAACGAGCACCGTCCGTCGACCCGAGGCAATCGCCAGTGGAATCCCCGGGAAACCTCCTCCGCTGCCGAGATCCCCGTAAAGACCCTTAGGGGCGGCGCAAAGTTCGGGTAAAGCAGATAGGGAATCCTCGATATGGAGAACCTTTGCCTGCTCGATCGAGTCAATTCGAGTCAAATTAATGCTCTTGTTGACCTCGAGAACGAGTTCGAGGTAGCGATCGAGCTGTTGTTGAATCTGTTCGTCCAAGGGACCCCTGAGCCGCTTTCTATGTAAGGATGAAATAGAAGAAGTCAATAAAAACCGACAGGCATCTATACTAACATCTCATGCACCGATCTGCAGGAGCATGTTGAGGTAAGACAAAAAGAACCTACGACAAACCGCATCGGTCCCGTAGTACATGACCACGCACGGCACTCCAGCAATATGCAGCAATTCGCCCAAAGCCTTCATCTTTCCATCGACGGCACCGTCTTGGGTAATGATCTTAAAACCGGGCAAGAACCACGAATCCTTCGACGACGAGCTGTATTACCAGACTATAGCCCAAGCGATGACATTAAAAAAACACAGCCCGAATTCCACCGTCCGACACACTGAGGTCAACTCAAGAACTCAAAGCCTGCAAAGAAGCTGGATTGATCTATCTGCAAAACAATGAATCATATTGATTCGCGAAAATTAAAGACTGGCGCCGCCTCCGAGTGAAAACACGAGAAATGAAAAAGGCTCGCTTAAAAGCGAGCCCGAGGAATGAAAAAGCAAATCGCCTACACCGGCACGACAACTACATGACGAGAGCTGCCTTCCCCTTCGGATACCGTCGTAACACGAACATCGTCGCGAAGAGAAATATGAACGATACGACGCTCGTAAGGCGTCATCGGACGAAGCTTTACTTTGCTTCCCAAAGACACAGCACGGTTCGCCGAAGAACGAGCGATTGATTCGAGTTTCTCACGCTGACGATTCTTGTATCCTTCAACATCGACCACGACAGGATAACGGAACCCGATGGTGCGAACCGTAATCGCCGAAACAAGGAACTGCAGGGCATCGAGGGTCTTACCATGACGGCCGATGAGCACAGCGAGGTCATCGCCGGTAATATCAAGAATCAGCTCGCCCTCATCGCCCTCGTATTCATCAATAGTGACATCGCCAACGTTGAAGTACTTCAGGATATCCTGAAGAGCGGCGATCGCGGTATCGGCAATCGTATCGAGCATTTCTTCAGAGACTGCGCCTTCCTCGTCAACGACCTCGGTCTCAGGCGCTTGCTCGACTTCCTCTACATTCATCTCGTCAGCCATCTTTCCTCCTTTTCCCATGGGAGCGGATCCGACTCAAAGCAAGTCGAATATACACAAAGGGAGTGTTTCACGTGAAACACTCCCTCGATAACAAAAGCCGAGACGATTAGCGCTTCTTCTTAGGACGAGGCTTTTTCGCCTTGCGGGTGACATTAACCTCGATAGGCTTAAC
>CALADF010000007.1 GCA_937890835.1 uncultured bacterium | reverse complement strand
CGCCGTTGCGCTCGTGCCAGCCCAAGGTCCAACCGTCGTCGCACATGCGAACGAATCCGCGAACGAACTTCGCGTCTTCAAGTGCTGCGGCGGACACCTCTTCGCAAGGCACGCTTGCCCCGCATCCGAGAACGCTTTGATCGCATTCGGCAAATCCCATGAAAGGCTCCTGTCTTCAAGTCGTTGCGCTTCTTCCTGAAGCGGATGGCAGGGCTCGCCGATCTCGACCCGAGCCGCACGAGCTGCGCTCGAGTGGCGAGCAAGCGGCGCTATCGCCACCGGCGACGTTTCACCGCGCGCACCCGCAACCGCGCAGTCTACGAAACGCCACCGAACTGCATCTCGTAATAGCGGGCGTACGTGCCCCCAAGAGCCAAAAGCTCTTCGTGCGTCCCCTGCTCCACCACACGCCCGTGCTCGACGACCGCGATCTTCGAAGCGTTGCGAATAGTCGACAGCCGATGCGCGATGATGAGGGTCGTGCGACCGCGCGAAAGCTCTTCGAGCGACAGCTGAATAGCGCGCTCGCTCTCGTTGTCGAGCGCGCTAGTGGCCTCGTCGAGGATCAGAATACGAGGATTGCGCAGGAACACGCGCGCAATGGCCACGCGTTGCTTCTGCCCGCCCGAAAGACGCGCTCCGCGCTCTCCGACAATCGTATCGTAGCCGTCGGGCAAGCTGCAGATGAAATCATGAATGCTCGCGCGCTTCGCCGCCGCGACGATCTCCTCATCGCTTGCCCCGGGCTTTCCGTAGGCGATGTTTTCCCGTATCGTGCCGCCGAACAGATAGACGTCCTGCTGCACGATGCCAATGGCGCTGCGCAACGACTCGAGCGTAACGTCGCGCACGTCGACGCCGTCGATGCTCACCGTGCCCGATGCCGGATCGTAGAAGCGTGGGAGAAGAGAGCACGTCGTGGACTTCCCGCCGCCCGAGGGCCCCACGAGCGCGAGCGTCTCCCCCGCAGGAACGTGCAAGGTAAGCCCGTCGAGCGCATAACCGGCGCCATCGTAGGAGAAACGCACGTCGTCGTAGCGAATCTCGCCGACGGCGGCACCTTCATCTCTGAAGACGCGCTGTCGCTCAAGCTCCTCAAGCGACAGCGCATCCGCTGCGTCGGCGACCGAAGGCGTCTCCGCGAGCACCTCCATGAAGCGCCGAAAGCCCGCGTAGCCCTTCTGAAGCGTCTCGGTGAAATTGATGAGCTGCTCGACAGGCGAGATGAAAATGCCGATGTAGAGCGCGTAAATGGCAAGATCGGTCACCTCGAGCGCGCCCTGCGCCACGAAGTATCCGCCGCCGACGACGGTCACCGTGTACAACACGCCCATGAAAAGGGAGTTGACCGCGTGAAAAGAGCCCATGAAGCGGTAGGAACGCTCCTTGGTCTCAAGGAAAGCATCGTTGGCCCGCCCGAACTTGCGCACCTCGCTGCGCTCGCCCGCAAACGACTTCACCACCCTTATGCCACCGAGCGAATCCTGCACGGCGGCGTTGATCCCCGCCATGCGAGCGCGGTTCTCCTTGAAGATAACGCGCTTACGATAGTTGCGCCAAAGCGCGTAGGCGGCCATGATCGCCGTAACCGCGAGCATGACGAGCGTCAGCGGGACGTTGATCACGAACAGCAAGGCAAACGATCCCGCGATCTTCAGAATACAAATGAACAGGTTCTCAGGCCCGTGATGGGCGAGCTCCGATATGTCGAAGAGGTCCGTGACGATCTTCGACATCATGGCTCCGGTGTTGTGTTTGTCGTAGTAATCGAAGCTCAGACGTTGGTACTGCTCGAACAGGTCGCGCCGCATGTCGGCTTCCATGCGCGAGCCCATGATGTGCCCCCAGCAGGTGATGAAGTACTGGCAACCCGTGCGCACCGCATATAAGGCGATGAAGAGCACGAGGATCCACCCGAGGGCGGCGATGATCTGGTCCGAGGGCCGCAGGAAAAAATCCTTGGTGAAGAAGTTGAGGAACTGGGGGAAGGCGAGGTCGACGCAGGCGAGCACCGTCGCGCACACGAGGTCGAAGACGAACAGCGCCCGATAAGGTCGGTAATAGCTCGCGAACGTACGCCAAACACGCGTAGCTGATACGTCGGCGACATCTTCCGCAATGACGCTTTCGGCGACGCCGCCTTTCGCCGCATCCGTCCCGCAGACACGTTCGTTCGCCTTATCGCGATCGACCACCACGCCTCCCCTTCGATACGAAAACCGTTACCTGTCCGACGCGTCCTTGCCGTCCTCGTCGGAGAACTCGAAGCCCGCCAAAGCGGCGAACGGGTTTTTCGCCATCTCGAAGTCGGCATCGTCCCCGGGGGCGCAGCCGCACGGACCCTCGTTGAGGTTCGCGCCGCACGTCGAGCACAGCCCCTTGCAATCGTCGTCGCACAAAGGGATCAGCGGGATCTCGAGCAGAAGAGCCGCCACGATGAGCGGGTACACGTCGATGACGTGATCGTCGGGAAGCACATCGAACTCGTCCTCGTCCATGTCCTCAGGCGCCGCAGCATCTTCGCCGCCAATGAGGAAATACCCCTCGATCTCGCCCATGAGGGAGAACTCAGCGTCTTCCAAGCAGCGCGCGCACGCCGTCTTCGCCTTCGCCTCCGCCGTGCCCGTGACGAGGAACGCATCCCCTGTGTTGGTGACGTCGATCTGCCACGACACCGGGCCGTCGAACGTGTAGAGATCGGGGCCGGCTTTCAAAACAGGCATATCGAGCTCGTCTTCGAAGTGCGCCATCGCCGCAGGTGAGAACAGTTCGCTCGTCAGCTTGATGCGGGTGTTGTCCAAAGAATTCATAAGCACCTCTTATCGTCGGTGTCGACCGCCCATCGAAACAGCGAACGCCGATGCAAGATGCGATCGGCGTTCGATGAATTGCGATGCAGCGCTTGGTTAATGAACGTTGATGGAATTGGCGTTCAGACGATCGCGGCAGCGGCGCACGTTGTTGAGCAGCGTGTCGAGGCTCTGCTCGACGTGACCGAACACCTCGTCCGCGTAATCCTCGGCGCCGGCGCGCGTCTGACGCTCGAGCTCGCGCGCGTCGGCGAGGATGGTATCGGCCTGCTGCTGGGAGATGCGCACGATCTCCTGCTCGCTCGCGATGGTCATGGCCTGGGAGCGTGCATCCTCGATCATGCGGTTGGCCTCGGCCTCGGCATCGTCGAGGAGGCTTTGACGCTCGCGGACGATCTGACGCGCCTGCGAGAACTCGCTCGGGAACGTGTCGCGAATCTCATCCATGATCTCGAAAGCGGCCGCCATGTCGACCTGACGCAGGTTCTGCTTGCCGAAAACAGGCTTTGAGTCCTCAAGCAGAATAGAAAGCTCCTCGAGCAGACCCAAGACTCCAGTTTCGTCCATGATATTCCTTCCACCGAAGGCCCCGTCATCGACGTTGCCCTGAAAATCTACCTTTACGCACGTCAGCACCTACGTGCATGAGTCTTTACATATTACCATGACGCATTTAAGCGCGAAAAGCCGTGCACAAAGGGCGCACATTTGGACACGCCCGCATGACCCGCTATTCCCCGAAAACCTTCTCGAGCTCGATCTTCACGCAATCGGGGACGAACTCGCCGAGGTTCCCGTGCAGGCTCGCGATCTCGCGGACGATCGACGAGGAGAGGTACATGTACTGAGGCGGGGACATGATGAAAACCGTCTCAAGCTCGCGATCGAGCTCGTAGTTCAAGGCGGTCATCTGGAACTCGTATTCGAAGTCCGTCACCGCACGCAGGCCCTTGATGGCGACGGTGGCGTTCATCTCGCGCGCGAAATCGACGAGGAGCCCCGTGAAAGGTTCGACGCGCACGTTGGGAAGATGCGCCGTGGCCTTACGCGCCATCTCGACGCGCTTATCCAAGGAGAACAAGGGCTGCTTTTTCGGGGAGGCGGCAACCGCGACGATGACCTCGTCGACAAGCTGCGCGCCTCGAGTGATGACGTCAAGATGACCTGAGGTGATCGGATCGAAGGTACCGGGCGTCAATGCGCGCTTCATCAGCTACTCCTCTTCGGGTTTTTCCAATATGTCGATGACGGTGCCGCCGTACTTCTTGCGCGACAGCGCGTGAAACTGACTCGCGGAAACCTGCTCGTCGACCGCCTCGCAATCGTCGGCGTCGTGCTCGTAGGTGATCAACGCGCCGGGCGCCAGCGCGCAGGCATCATCGAGCCGAGACAGCAACGAGAACACCTCCCGAGCGGAGGTGGCGTAAGGGGGATCGAGCATGATCAGGTCATACGGACGGCGCATGCGCGACGGCGCGCTCTTCAGGACGTCGATGCGCAGAAGACGGGCGACATCCCGGCTGTATCCGAGCGCGTAGATGTTCGCCTCGACGACCTTGGCAGCCGAGGCATCCTTCTCGCAAAAGCAAGCGCACGCGGCGCCGCGTGAGAGAACCTCGAGGCCGAGGGCGCCCGAACCCGCGAACGCGTCGAGCACCACGGCGTCGTCGAAACCGCCGCGCGCGCTCGCCAGCGCGCTCATCAGCGATTCGCGGACGCGATCGATCGTCGGACGCGTTCCGTCCCCCTTAGGGGCCTCCAACCGTCTTCCCCGATGTTCACCTGCGATTATACGCACATCGTTCCCCTTTCCGTTTTCGACGCCGTGCACGCGGCATCGTCCATCCAGCCGAAATCGCCTGCGGTCAGCCGCCCGCAGGCGCGCCGCCATCGGCGAACATGAGCCTGACTTCGCGCGCGAGCGCCTGATGATCAGGCTCCTCGAGAGTCGGATCGACCTCGAGGATGATCCGCGCATCCTCGTGGGCGGCCTCGACGATCGCCCCGTCGCGCACGACGTTGACCAGCTTGAGCACCGACGCGCCCGACTGGCGGTTTCCCAAGATATCGCCCTCGCGACGCAATGACAAGTCGAACGCGGCGAGCTCGTACCCGTCGTCGGTGGTCTCCATCGCCGAAAGGCGCGCCAGCGCCGTATCCCGCTTCGAGGCCGAGACGAGGAACACCTGCGCGGGAAGCTCTCCACGACCGACGCGCCCGCGCAGCTGATGCAGCTGCGAGAGACCGAAGCGGTCCGCGTCCTCGATGATCATCACCGTCGCCCGCGGAACGTCGACGCCGACCTCGATGACGGTCGTCGCCACGAGGACCTGCACCTCGCCCGCGCGAAACGCCGACATGACCTCGTTTTTCTCCGCGGAAGTCATGCCTCCATGCAAAAGCTCCACGCGATGGTCGACGAAAACCTTCGATTGAAGGAACGCAGCCTCCTTGACCGCGGCCGTCACGTCATCTCCCTCGAAGTCCGCCTCGTCCTCGATGGCGACCACAGGGTGAAGGCTCTCCTCGTCAGCGCCCTGCTCCTCCCTGCGCGCGTTCGCCTTGGCATCGCGCTCGGCCGCATCCTTCCCGATCAACGGGCACACCACATACACTTGCTCGCCGCGAGAAAGCGCGTCTTTCGCCGCATCGTAGGCGCGCCCCCGATCTCCCTTCGCGAGAACGTGCGTGCTCCTCCGGGCGGCGTCATGCGGCCGACGGCGAATGTAGGACAGCGTCAAGTTTCCGAACAACGCCAAGGCGAGCGTGCGGGGGATCGGCGTCGCCGTCAGATAGAGCGCATCGGGCGCGGGGCCTTTCGCGAGCAGCTTAGCCCGCTGGTTCACGCCGAACCTCTGCTGCTCATCGACGACCGCCAGCGTGAGGTTGCGAGGGACGACGTCGTCCTCGAGCAGGGCATGCGTGCCGATGAGAACGTCGAGATCGCCCGAGGCGAGGCGCTCCAAGGTCGAAACCCGATCCGCACGAGAAGTCGATCCCGTCAAGAGCGCGCATGACACTCCCGCATCTTCGAGAAGCGGACCCAAACTCGCAAGGTGCTGAGCAGCGAGAACCTCCGTCGGAGCCATGAGGAGCGCCTGACCGCCGCTATCGACCGCCGCCGCGAGCGCGTGGGCGGCCACGACGGTCTTACCCGTGCCCACATCGCCGAGCAGCATGTGATTCGCCACATGCGGCGCCGCCATGACAGCGAGAATGTCGTCACGCGCCCGTTTCTGCTCTTCGGTCAGTTCGAACGGAAGTCCGACGCTGAGCGCGACAAGATGAGGTCCTTCGACCACATGGCTCACCGGATTCGTCCCCGCGCACGAACGCGACTCCTCCATCATAAGATGCAGCTCGAGGAGGAGAAGCTCCTCGTACGCAAGTCGGCGACGAGCCTCACGTGCCTCGTCCATCGACTGCGGGAAGTGCACGCAGGAAAGCGCCGCCTGACGACTCATGAGGCGGTACTTGCAGCGAAGGTCGAGGGGAAGCGGATCGTAGGCGCCCCGCACCATCTCGAGCGCGTTGTCGACGACGCGACGGATAAGGGCGGCCGACATCTTCTCGGTAGCGCCGTGCACGGGGATGATCATCCCCAACGCCCCGCCTTCCCCCACCTCCTCGATGAACGGGTTGGTCATCCGCTTGAAGCCGTAGTTGAACTCCACCTTTCCCGCCGCAGCCACCGTCATGCCGGGCTTCACGCTATCCTTCAGCCAAGGCTGGCGAAACGCCGTGATCATCAACAGGCCCGTCTCGTCGACAAGGGAGATCTCTACCAGCGTCAGGCTCGGACGGGGCCGCTTGAGTTTGACCTCGTGAACCACGCCTCGGATGGTGCAGGTCTCTCCGATGGCGGCCTCGCCGACGCGCCTCACGCAGGAAAGGTCGATGTAACGACGCGGATAGTGGGTCACCAGATCGCGGACCGTGCGAATGCCGAGCTTCTCGAGCGCCTTTGCACGCGCGGGGCTCACCAACCGGACGCGACCGACCGATTCGTCGAGCGCCAGCGTCGCGGACAGACGATCCGGAACGCTTCGAACGGAGGAACCCGAGCCCTCCCCTTTCGCCATCATGCTAACCGCACGCCTTTCAACCAAGTCGACCCGGCGAAACCCTGCAGGATGCGCCGGCACGTCCCGTAAAACAAAGCACCCGCGCTCACCCGCGCGCGACCCATCAGGTCGTGCGCAAGGCGAACACGGGCGCAGGTTACCAGTTCCCGTCCCTACTCAACCGACAGGATGATGGGGTAGAGCGGCTGCCCGCCACGATGGGAATCGATCTCGATGTCCTCGTAAGCCTGCTCGATCTTCTCTTCGAGCGCCTCGAGATCCTCGTCGGAGAAATCCTCGCCCGCGAGGATGGTCAGCGTATCGGCGTCCTCAGCCTCCATGACTTCGAGAAGGCGCATCACCGCACCTTCAACCGTCGAGGCAACTGCCTCGATGGCGCCGTCGGAGATGCCGATGACGTCACCCTCCTTGATGGGGTTGTCGTGGGCGTCCTTCGAGTCCTTGATGGCCGTGGTCACCTCGCCGGTCTTCACGTCGGCGTACGCCTCGGTCATCTCCTCGACGTTGTCCTCAAGGCTCGCCTCCTGATCGACGGCGAACATGGCGGCGAACGCCTGAGGCATGCTCTTGGTGGGAACCACGCCGCAAGGGAAGTCGGCAAGTTCGCACGCGCTCTGCGCAGCCATGATGATGTTGGAGTTGTTCGGCATCACGATGACCGCGTCCGCGTTGACCTCGGTCATGGCGTCGAGAAGGTCCTTCGTGGAGGGGTTCATGGTCTGACCGCCCGAAACCACCACGTCGACGCCGAGGCTCTTGAGGATCTCGGCGTTGCCCGACCCTGCGGCAACCGCCACGAAGCCGATGGGCTTGCGCTCCGCCGCCTGCTCGGCCGCAAGCTTCTCGGTGCGCTCCTCGGACTGAAGCTGCATGTTGTGGATGAACACCTCGGAGATCTGACCGCGCTCGAGGAAGTACGCGAGAACCTGGTCGGGGTGGTTGGAGTGAACGTGCACCTTGAACTTCGGCACGCTGCCCACGCACAGCTCGCAGTCGCCCATGGTCGCGAGGAACTCGAGCGCCTCAGCGGGATCGAGCACATCGGAATCGACGAGGAACTCATTGCAGTAACGAAAAGCCGAACCCTCCCAGTCGTTGATCTGCTCGATCTCAACCTTCGGAGCGGCCGTGCGCGCGAACGCGAGCTCGTCGCCGAGCGTGCCCTCCTTGCCGAGGAGCGCCGAGACGAAGGCGTCGAAGAGGATGGCAAGGCCGAACCCGCCGGCGTCGACAACGCCGTTCTCCTTCAGCACGGGAAGCAGCTCCGGCGTGCGCTGAACCGAATCGTACGCAGCGGAGACGATGGTCTCGAGTGCCGCCTCGGTGTCGAGCTTGAGCTTGCTCGCCTCCACCGCAGCCGACGCGGAATCGCGCAGCACGGTGAGGATGGTGCCTTCGACGGGCTTGCGGACCGCCTGGAAGGCGACCTCGACCGACTTCTCGAAAGCGGCCGCGACCGTGTCGGTGGTCAAAGCCTCCGCATGCGCGGAGCCTTCGCACAAACCACGGAGAATCTGAGACGTGATGACGCCCGAGTTGCCGCGCGCGCCCATGAGGGCTCCCGTGGTGATGGCTTTTCGCGCCTCCGCGCCCGAAGACCCGATGGGGAGACGGGCGATGTTGGTCACGACGCTCTCGATGGTAAGAGACATGTTCGTGCCCGTATCGCCATCGGGCACAGGGAACACGTTCAGGCGGTTGACCTCTTCTTTGCGTGCGCTGAGCGCCTTGCTCGCCGCAGCGATGGCGTTCAACACGTCGTTAGATGAATAATTTGTCGACATGACGATTCGATTTCTCCTTATGACGCGGCCCGCTTGACGCAAACGCACTTGAAGCCGCTGTTACCTGCACGGGCCGTTAACGGCGCACCTTGACGTCTTGCACATGGACCTCGACGCCCGCAAGCGGAACGCGCGCGTACTCCTTCAGCGCAAAGCTCACCTGGTCGACCAGGTTCTGCGAAACGGTGGAGATGTTGGTCCCGTACTCGATGACGACGTAGAGCTCGACGCGAACGCCCTCGTCGGTGGTGTTCACCACGACGCCGCGGCGCAGACGAGACGCGGGCAAGATCTTCGCGATGCCGTCCGCCGCGTTCGGAGCGGTCATGCCGACCACGCCGTAGCACTCCATGGCAGCGTTTCCGACGATGTCGGCTAACACATCATTGGCAACATGAAGATTGCCGGGGATCGCTGTGCTCATGATGCTCCTTTCCATTAGGCGCCTCGAACCCGTTCGACCCGATGACGCTGCATGTTCATTTTCCGAAGTATAGCGCATGCCCAAATCGCTTGACATGCGGCGCTGTCGAACGGCGCTCCATATTCCATAAATAATTCTTGTGCACGATGTAGACGATATGCTATGATATTAAGGCTTTTTTGCCCTTAACGGTTTAAGCCGAAGTAATTAATGGAGTTGATAAGAATGTCTAAGGTTTGCGAAGTTTGCGGTAAGGCCCCTGTTGCTGGTCGTAGCATCAGCCACTCCCATCGTGTGTCGAATCGCATGTTCCGTCCGAACGTGCAGAAGATCACGATCAAGGACGCGAAGGGCCACGTGCGCAAGGCCAACGTCTGCACCTCGTGCATGAAGGCCGGCAAGGTCGAGCGCGCCTAACCTCCG
>CALADF010000006.1 GCA_937890835.1 uncultured bacterium | reverse complement strand
AAGAAGTTGGACTGGAAACTTTTGTTTCCAGTCCAACTATCGGGGCTCACTTCACTCCTTGCGACCATGAACGAGGTTAAACGGAAACGGGGCGCATAGCGGGAAGACGGCATACGGGGCGCATAGCGTGAAGGGCGGCTGCCGGGTGTATCGCACGAAAGGCGACGGGCCGATGACGGCCGCGGCGAGCGCGGCCTACAAGCTCAGCACCCAGAGGTTCTTCAAATCGATGGCGGCGCGCAGGTCGGCGACCACCTCATCGGTTACGTCACCCTCCACGTTCATGAACACAAGCGCGCACTGGTCGGCGGCGTTCGTGCCGATCTGCATCGTGGTGATGTTGATGCCCGCCTCGCCGAGAATGGTGCCGATGACGCCGATGCGACCCGGCGCGTCAACGTACTCGAACACAAGAGAGTCCTTCGCAGGCGCGATGTCGATCTTGTACCCGAGCAAAGACACCAGACGCGGCACCTGCTCTACACCGTACAGGGTCGATGCCACCTCAACGCCGTCAGCGACCACGCGCACCGTCGAAGCATACCCGCGCGCATCGGGATGGGCGGCGGTGTCGACCTTGATGCCATGGCGCGACGCGACCGAATCGACGTTAGCCGTGGTGACGGAGTTGACGCGGCGGTACGAAAGCGCCCCGTCGAGCGTGGCGGCGACGAGCATGGCGGGGTCGGATCCCGCGATGGCGCCCGCAAGCTCCACACTCACCTCGGTCGGGATGCCGCCGAGAACCTGAGCCGCCACGCGGCCCATCATCTTGCACGCGGGGACGAACGGGCCGAGCACGTCGAGCACCTCGGGCGACACCGGCGATACGTTGATCGCGGTCGGAACGATGGACCCCTCCAAGCCCGCCCAGACGTACTTCGCGATCTGCGTGCCCGCGCGCACCTGCGCCTCGCGCGTAAGCGCGGCGATATGCGGCGTGAGAACCGCGGCATCGAGCTCGTGCAAAGGCGAGGACGTGCACGGCTCCTCCTCGTAGACGTCAAGACCCACGGCGAACACCTTGCCCGCCGCGACGAAGTCGGCGAGCGAATCGACGTCGTAGATGCCGCCGCGCGCCGTGTTCACCAAGACGACCCCGTCTTTCATGGCGGCGAACTGCTCCGGCCCGAACATGCCGATGGTCGTTGCGGTCTTCGGCAGGTGAACGGTGATGAAGTCGGCCTCGGCGATAGCCTCCTCGGTGGTGTCGTAGAGCTTGACGCCGAGCTGCTCGGCGCGATCGGGGCTGCAATACGGGTCGCATCCGATAAGCCGCATGCCGAAAGCACGCGCACGCTCGGCGACCAAGCCGCCGATGCGACCGAGTCCGAAAATGGCGAGCGTCTTGCCGTACAACTCGGTGCCCGTGAAGGCGCCGCGCTCCCACCGCCCCGCGTGCACGGACGCGTTAGCCTGCGGAATGCGACGGGCGGCGGACAGCATGAGCCCCATGGTGTGCTCCGCCGCCGACACGATGTTCGACGTCGGCGCGTTGCAGACGATGACGCCGGCGTCGGAGGCGCACTCGACGTCGATGTTGTCGACCGTAACGCCCGCGCGCCCGATGATCTTCAAACTGGAAGCCGCGTCGATGACCGCTTTGTCAACCTTGGTCGCCGAGCGCACGATGAGCGCATCGTAAGGAGCGATGCGCTCGATGAGCTCCTCATGGCTCATGCCGAGACGAACGTCGACCTCGTAGCCATGTCGCTCGAGAATGCCGAGGCACTCGTCGGCCACCTTCTCGGTAATTAGAATCTTCTTTGTCATGACAACCTCTCGTCAATCGGCTTCGCAACGCGCACGCAGCAAAACCGGCGCGCATGATGTTACGCGTTTTCCCGTTCGAACTTGTCCATGAAGGCGACGAGAGCTTCGACGCCCGCCTTCGGCATCGCGTTGTAGATGCTCGCGCGCATACCGCCGACGCTTCGATGCCCCTTGACGGACTCCAGGCCGGCGCCTTTCGCCTCGGCGATGAACTTCGCATCGAGATCAGCGTCGCCGGTGATGAACGGGACGTTCATGAGGGATCGATCCTCCTTGCGCGCCGTTGCGATGAACAGCTTCGACTGGTCGAGGAAATCGTAGAGCAACCGGGCCTTGTCGCAGTTGCGCTGCGCCATGACCTCAAGACCGCCCATCTCCTTGAGCCACTTGAAGACCAGGCCGCAAATGTAGATCCCGTAGGCGGGCGGGGTGTTCGAGAGGCTGCCAGCATCGGCCTGCGTCTTGTAGCGCATGATGGTCGGCGTGAAGGGCATGACGTCCTCGCGAATCAAATCGTCGCGCACGATGACGATGACCACGCCCGCAGGGCCGATGTTCTTCTGAACACCACCGTAGATGATGCCGTAATCCGACACGTTCATCGGCTCGGAAAGAAACATCGAGGAGACGTCGGAGACCAGCGGGATGCCGTGGGTGTCGGGGAGCTTGGGGTAGCGCGTTCCGTAAATGGTCTCGTTCTGGCAGATGTAGACGTAGTCGGCTTCAGGGTCGAACTCGATGGCATCGACATCAGGAACATAGGAGAAGTTGCCGTCCTCCGAGCTTGCCACGCAGCGGGCGTCGCCGTAGAGCTTCGCCTCTTTCCACGCCTTCTTAGACCACGAGCCCGAGACGATGTAGTCGGCCTTCTTGTTCCGCATGAGGTTCATAGGGATAGCGGCGAACTGCTGCGTCGCGCCTCCCTGCAAAAACAGCACGCGGTAGTTGTCGGGAATGCCCATCAGATCGCGGAGATCCTGCTCGGCGGCCTCGATGATGCCCGCGAAGGGCTTGGAGCGGTGGCTCATCTCCATGACCGACATGCCGGTTCCCCGATAGTCGAGCATCTCGTCCGCCGCTTGCTTGAGAACCTCCTCGGGCAGGACGGCCGGTCCTGCGGAGAAGTTGTAGACCCTACCCATAAAGTGCGCTCCTTCGTCTCGATCGGTCACGTAATTGGCATTGTAACGTCGGGAAAGGCGAAGTCGCGGCCGATGACGGGCAACGTGGACAAGCGGCGACAATCCCGCTTGCGACGGCGACGCCCAAGCGCCCATGAAACGCTAGGCGACGATCTTCTCGTACGCGACGCGCTCGCGCGTCGGCTCCTCGCGGTTCGCAAGCAAGAAGACCCCGCATTGGCTGTAGCCGCACTTCTCGAGCAATCCGCGCATGGGAGCATTGCCGAGGTGCGTGTCGATGCGCACGCTTTGAAAGCCGCGCTCGGCGGCGATGCGCTCCGCCTCGGAGAGCAGGTAGCGCGCCACTCCCCGACCCGCGCTCGCGCTGCCGACAGCCACGCGATGGACGACCAGATAACCCGGATCATCGGAGGTCGAAGCGGTCTTCCAGGCGCCTTCGATGAGCGTATCGTAAGCGGGGTCGCCCTCTTCGTCGAGCATCGCGGTGCCCAGGATCGCGCCGTCGTCGTCGACGACCACGAAGCTCTTAGCGCATGCGACGTCGCGCTCGATGACGGCACGGTCGGGATACCCCGACTGCCACTGATCGATGCCGAGATCGGCGATGCGGGCCCGCGCCTGCTCGATGATCTCGAAGGCGGCGTCAATGTCCTCGACTTTGGTCTGTCTGAGTTGCATGGTGATCCTTTCGCGCATCTCGATAAAGCGAGAGCATTATAAACGCTCGATAAGCCCCCGCAACCGAAGCATGCACGCTTCTTCACAGAAGACGAAGCAACGCTCACGGCAAAACGCGGGGAGCACCCCGACCCCTACTCCTTCGAGCTGCGCGCCATGGCGATCTTTCCCGTGCGGACGATCTCCTTGATGCCGTAAGCGCGGAACAGGTCCTCGAGGCCCTTGAGCTTGTCATCGGTTCCCGTCGCCTCGATCGTCAACGAGCTTTTGCCCACGTCGACGATCTTCGCGCGGAAGATGTTGGAGATCTCGATGATCTCGCTTCTCCGCTCGGGGGGTGCCGCAACCTTGAACAGCACCAGTTCGCGCTCGATGGCCTTGTCGTTGGTGAGGTCGGTGATCTTATGCACGCTGATCAACTTGTGCAGCTGCTTGGTAATCTGCTCGTAAGCCACGTCGTCGGCATGAACGATGGCGGTGACACGCGATACGGTGGGGTCCTCAGTCGGGCCGACGGCAAGCGACTCGATGTTGAACCCACGGCGGGATATGAGCCCGGTGATGCGCGACAGAACGCCGGACTCGTTGGCGACCAATGCGGAAAGAACGTGCTTCATCGGTTCTCCTTCCCCGGGACGACGTCATCGGCCCCGAGCGAACACGCGGCGGGCGACACGCCGCCGACGGCCTGACGCGCCGCATCGCGCGATCGGGGCATGTCGACGCGCACCGCGCCGACGGCGAGATCGATCGCGCCGAGGGAATCCTCGATGGACGACCCCGGAGCCACCATCGGGTAGACGTTCTGCTCGCGGGACACGACGACTTCGAGCAGATAGGGCCCGTCTGCGGAGAGCATGCGCTCGATGGCCGCGTCGACGTCGCCGGGGCGCTCGACGCGCTCCGATCGCCACCCGTAAGCGTCGGCGAGTTTCACGAAATCGGGGTTTCGCTCGAGCTCGGTTTGGGAGTAGCGCCCCTCGTAGAAGAGCTTCTGCCACTGATGGACCATGCCAAGGCAGCTGTTGTTCATCAGCAGAACCTTCACGGGAACGCCGTAGGCGGCGGCCGTCGCCATCTCCTGCACGTTCATCTGAAACGAGCCATCGCCCGCCACGCACACCACGCTCTTCTCCGGGCACGCTACGGCGGCGCCGATGGCGGCGGGAAACCCGAACCCCATCGTCCCCAAGCCGCCGCTCGACAAGAACGTGCGCGGCTGTTCGCGGTCGATGAACTGGTTCGCCCACATCTGATGCTGGCCCACCTCGGTGGTCACGATCGATCGCGCGGGATCGAGACACGCCGAGAGGCCCTCCATGACCTTCTCGGGGACGATCTCGTCCGGACGGTCGCCCACATCGGGATGATAGTAGGGAAAACGAGCGCGAAGCCGCTCGATCTCGGCGAGCCACGCGTCGTCGCCGGGCGCGGCGCCCTCCTTCTCGAGATGCTCCGCAATGCCGCGTAGAACACCCGGCAGATCCCCCACGATGGGTACGTCGGCATGCAGGATCTTGCCGATCTCGGCAGGATCGATGTCGATGTGGATGATCTTGGCGTTCGGGGCGAAATCGGCGACGTCGCCGGTCACCCGATCGGAGAAACGCGCGCCCGCCGCGATGATGAGGTCGCTTTGCGTGAGCGCGTGATTGGCGTACCTCGCCCCGTGCATGCCCACCGCCCCGAGGTTCAAAGGGTGCGACGAGGGAAAACCTCCCTTCCCCATGAGCGTCATGACAACGGGGATGCGCATGAGCTCGGCCAGGCGAATCAGCTCCGGCGTCGCGCCCGAGCTGACCACGCCCCCGCCTGCGAGGATAACCGGCCGACGCGCCTGCCCGATGAGCTTGCACGCGGATCTGATCTGCTTGGCGTTGCCGCGGTACGTCGGCTTGTAGGAGGTGATGTTCACGCCGTCGGGATAATCGAACACGACGGTTTCGCGCGCGATGTCGGAAGGCACGTCGATGAGAACAGGGCCCGGCCTGCCGGTGACCGCGATATGGAACGCCTCGCGGAACACACGCGTCAAATCGGAAACGGACTGCAGCAGAAACGAGTGCTTGACCACGGGCATGGTAATGCCGAAGATGTCCGATTCCTGAAACGAGTCGGTGCCGATGACCGCCCGCGGCACCTGTCCCGTGATGATGACGAGAGGAACCGAGTCCATGTAGGCCGTCGCGATGCCCGTGACCGTGTTCGCGGCGCCCGGCCCGCTTGTGACGAGCACCACGCCGACCCGGCCGGTGGCGCGTGCGTACCCGTCGGCCATGTGCACCGCGCCCTGCTCATGCCGGCTGAGGATGTGGGTGATCCTCTCGGAGTCGTAAAGCGCGTCGTAGATGCGGATGGCCTGACCGCCCGGATAGCCGAACACCACGTCGACGCCCTCGGCCTCGAGAGACGCCACGACGGCCTCGGCGCCGAGCATGACCTCGCCTTGCTTGGCCGAGCGCGAACCCGGGCCCTTCGGCGCGCCGACGCTTCCCGCGTTGCGCCTGTCCGACAAATTCTTTTCCATGAAAGCGCACCTTTCCCGTGAAAGAGAAAACCCGATGCAAGATCGCACCGGGCATCGAACGCAGGACTCGGACGCTTCGGGAGAAGGCGTCGCGGGAACAAGACGGTAACGGTGTCGCCGGTTCGACCTTACCGGCCAAGACGCCCCGGCGGTAAGCCTGCGCGCGTCCCGGCGTTCACGCCGAACTGCTCGGAGGGGCACTCGGGTCGTCCGCCGCCGGCTCGCAGCATCCGCCGGCTTTCTCGAAGACGGGTCCGCCCCCGCTGTCCTCTTCAACGCATTTCGCATATGAACCTAGCGCGCAGTATAAACCGACCGAAACAGACGCGTAGCGAAAATCTCCCCAATTGACCGAATGCCGGCCGGAGGGCGCCTGCGAAAGGCCGAGGGAACCCGGTGCGCAGCATAGTGCACGACGCGCGCGAACCCGCCTGCTCATCGGACGAGCCCGTTGCGCGTAAGCCGTACGTGCGAGCGCCCCCCATGCGCCAAACGCGCGCAGGCTGCGCGACGGAGCGCATCCCTCACGCGCCGGACGAACGCAACGTGCAACGAAGCCGCGCCTCTCACGCGCCGGGCACGTCGAAGAAAACGTCATCTCCCCCGTCGATGATCGCGAGTTTTCGCGCGCGCGTCAGGCGCTTGAACCGGTACTCGGCGCTCATGGCATCGTGCTTGGTGGGAAACTCGCGCTCGAAGAGAAGACGCACGGGAAGGCGAGAACGCGTGTACTTCGCCCCCTTGCCCGCGTTGTGCGCATCGACGCGACGCGCCACATCGGTCGCGTAACCGGTGTAGAGCGTGCCGTCCGCGCATTCGACCACGTAGAGGAAATGCCCCGTCGTCATAAAATGCCCATCGCTTGCCAAAACGGAACCGACGCCACCAAGCCGACCACGCAAATCGCCAGGTAAAGCGCGCAGTAACGCGCCATCTCCCGATGACTCGCCATCGCACCGTCGACCGCGTAGTACGCCGTGAGGTAGATCGGGTTCTGATAGCGGACGAACCAAGGGTTGACCGTCGCGTAGGCGCACACGCCCACGATCCACGGATCGATGCCGAGCGAGGAGGAAAGCGGAACCATGAACGCCATCAGTATGTTGATGTAGGCCATCTCCGAAACGATGAGGAAGCGCAAGACGATGGTCGCGACGGCGATGCCGACGACGAACGCGTACGGATTCGCCGCGAGGGACATGAACAGAGGGCCGCAAAGCCCGACGACCCACTCGTCGATGCCCAGGTACGCGAACACGTCGGCCAATCCCAGGACCACCCCGATGAACAGCAGGGAGTTCCAGGCGATGCCGCTGCGGAAATCAGCCATGTCGATGACGTTCGCGGCGAACATCGCGACGAGGGCGCACAGCGCCACCACATACGAAGGCACGCCGAGCAAAGGCTCGAGAACCCAGGCCCCCACGCATGCGACGACGATCACCAGCATCCGCCTCTCGGCAGGGCTCATGGGCTCCCGTTGCCCGAACGCCTCCTCGGCAAGACGCACAGGCGCGGAATTCGCGTTCTCGATCCGCGAATCCGCAGACGTCGCATCGGCAGAACGCACGCCGCCGGACGCGTCGCGCCCTGCATGCTCCCGCGCAGAGAAGCATGCACGCTCCACGCCCGCGTTCGCATGGCGGCGGCGCGCGCAAGAGCCGTAGATCGCCACGATGGCGAGGTAGTTCAAAACGCTCACCACGATGAACCAGGGAAGCATGGCTAAGAACCAGTGCAGCATGTCGTAATCGGCCGCCACGTCCGCAGGCAGCAGGGCGACCAGCCCGTACCCGACGATCGACGCGCTGATAACCGCCGGGCCGACGTTGCGAATCCCGGTGAACATAGCGAGGAACAACCCGTTCGCCTCACGGCTTTTGCGCGCATAGCCCATCGAATCGGAGATGCTCAGGGAAAGCGGAGCCAGCATGGCGGCTTTCGCCGAAAGCGAGGGAATGAGGGGGCCGACCAGCGTCCCCGCGACGATGAGCCCCGCCGCCTGGCTTTCAAACGTGCGCGGGAAGATCCGCAGGATGGCGTGCGCCATGCGGGCGAGCAGCCCGCTTTTCCTCATTCCGAGACCCAGGCCGTACGCGGCGACCAGAAGCCACCACACCGAGTTCGAGAACGCCCCGAACACGACGTCGACGGGAACGCCTGCCGCCATGATGAACAAGACGGCCATGATGAGGGCCACCACCAGCTCGGGCAATACGCCGAACACCCACCACACGACGGCGCCCGACAGCACGCCGAGGGCGCAGACCGCCCGGGACGTCAGCCCATCGAGCTGCGCGAACGAAACGATGCAGACCGCCACGGCGACACCCGCCACCGCACCCGCGACCTTCTTCACATCACGCACGAGAAACCGCCCCGATTCCACCCTCAAGTTCGACCAGGATCACATGTTAACGCCAACCACCGCACGTGCTCAACTCCCGACGGCGCGACGTGCGGGGCGCGCCCCTCGAGCGCACTCACCCGCGTACGCACTCCAACCAGCACCGATACCAGTCCCACCGCGCCCCGTCGGATGCGGTCAAGAGGTATCGACCGACAAGCCCAAGCGGATGCAGCCCCATCGCGCGCGCCTTGTCGAACAAATCGACGGCGTTGCTCTCGTCCCGCTCGAAGCTGCATTTGAAAAGGCACTCGAGCCACTCGGCGCCCTCGGGCGCGTCCTCGATGCGCCAAAGCAGGGCGCGAGCGTCCGAGGCACCCTGCGCACCCTCGGGCAACGCGACGTCGCCGTCGCCCGTACCGTGCCCCCCGCCATCCGACGCCGCGCACGGAGCGTCCTCCGCGACCGCCTCGACAAGCTCTCGGGGCCGCCCCGCGTCGACGAGAACCGCGTATTTGCTCGCATCCCCCACGAGCAAGCTCCATTGACGCTCCGAGTCGTAGTCGATCTCGACGAGACGCGCCATCGACGGAAGCCCCGGGCGCAAGCGCCCATCCGAGAGCAGGCGGGCGCGTTCGTTCATCTCGAGCTGAAAGTCAACGCGCCTCCTCATGCGCTCGAGCTCCTCAAGCCGCTCGTCGATTGAGATCCGCGCCGCATGTAGAAGCTCGTCGAACTGCGCCGCGGTGAAATCGCGGTACCCTCTGAGCAACCCCACCGAAACGCCCATCTTCCGGTAAAACGCCACCTCCCCCGCTTCCATGAGGTCGTGCAGCGCGTAGCGGCGGTATCCGTTGCGCTCATCACGCTGCGATCGGATAAGGCGCTCGTCCTCCCAATACCGCAGCGTTGAAGCAGGCACGCCGAGGAAACGCGCGGCCTGCGCTATGTCGTAGGTCTTCTCCATGAACCGCCTCCCTCGCCACCGGCCGAAACCGAGCCCTTGAAGATTCGGTGCAGTTGAACATGACAGCGCTTTACCTTAAAGTTACTTGAAGGTTTACACTGACTCGCTGCATAAAACGACCACCCTCGGAAAGCAGCACCATGATCAAGCGCTACATGCTGAAGGAATACCTCACCTACGTCATTCCGACGATGCTCACGTTCACGCTCACGTGCATCTACAGCATCATCGACGGCATCTTCGTCGGGAACTTCGTCGGCGACGCCGGCCTTGCGGGCGTCAACGTCGCCTTCCCGCTCGTCGCCCTCATCATGGCCATCGGCACCGGCATCGGCATGGGAGGCGCGGTCATCGCCCCCATCGAGCTTGGACGCGGAAGCACGGAGAAAAACCGGCGCGCCTACGGCAACACCTTCCTCATGATGCTCGTCAGCGCCGTTCCCGTCACGGCTCTGCTGCTGGCGTTCCCCCATCAGCTCTGCGAGCTGCTCGGCGGCCGCGGGGAGACGCTCGAGCAGGCAACCGCCTACATCTCGGTCATCGCCTGGGGCGCGCCCTTCCAGATCATCGCAACAGGCTGCCTGCCGCTCATCAGGAACCGCGGCAGAGTCGGCTACGCCATGTTCACGTCGGTCGTGGGCGGCGTCATGAACGTCGCGCTCGATTTCGCGTTCGTCGTGGTCGTTCCCTGGGGCGTATCCGGCGCCGCGCTCGCGACGGTCATCTCGCAGGCCACCGCCTCGCTTCTGTGCCTAGCCTTCTTCCTGAAAAGGGAGAACCGCATTCCGCGGCGCTGCCTGCGCCTTGACGCGAGAACCTCGCTGCACACCCTCAAGCTGGGACTTGCGCCTTTCGGTCTGACCATCCTGCCCGAGGCGACCGTCGTCGCCATCAACGTGAACGCGGGCACCTACGGAGGCGAGGTGGCCATCGCCGCGTACGCCGTCATCGCCTACGTCGCCAACGTCATCCAGGTTCTCATCCAAAGCGTCGGCGACGGCAGCCAGCCGCTCATCAGCAAGCATTACGGCGCGGGCGAACACGACACGGTGCGCAGGCTGCGCAACACCAACTACAGCATCACCATCTCCATCGGCGCGTTGGGACTTTTCGCCACCTACCTGCTGCGCGACCAGATCCCCCTCGTCTTCGGCGCATCGCCCGAAACCGCCGCGACGATCGCACATGCGCTGCCCATCTTCTCCATCGCGTACCTGTTCTACGGGTTCACCCACGCGTCCACGTCGTTCTTCTACGCCGTAGACGACGCGCGCGCCTCCACGACCGTCGTCTACGGCGAGGCGTGCCTGATCGTCGCGTGCGTATTCGGCGCGGGTTACCTGCTCGGACTCGAGGGCATCTGGCTGTCCGTCACCTTCGTGCAGATGCTGCTCTCCGTCATCGGCGTCCTCCTCCTGCGCGCGAACCGCAAGCGCACGCTGAAACAGGTCGAGAAGGCTTGATGCGACACGCCGCGATTGAAGCGGGCGCGATGACGCGGCGGGCGCACCGAGGCCCGTGGCGCGACCCGGTCGCTTCACGCCATGTGCTGCGGCCCCAACGTGATGCGTCGCAGCGCATGGCCGCTGCACGGCGCGACTCAGGCGCGCGGGGGTCAGCGAAGGGTGACCGCCATGCCCTGGGCCGCGAAATCGAGGGATGCGGGATGGCCGTTGCGCTCGAGGACCGCCCCAAGCTCGCGACGCGCGAGCGAGGGAAGGTTGTTGTTCTCCGACAGGTGCATGCCCACGACGCGCTCGAGGCGATTCGAGAGCAATCGTTCGAGCTCGGCGGCCGCCTGATCGTTGGAAAGATGCCCGAAATCCCCGCCGACGCGGCGCTTGAGCGCATACGGATAGGGGCCGTCCCTCAGCATCTTCGCATCATGATTGGCCTCGAGCGCGAGAAGCCGTACGTTCGAGAGCGCTTCGTGCGCCTCCTCGGTGACGACGCCGGTGTCAGTCGCATAGCCCAAGACATCGCCGTCGGCGCTCTCGAAACGAAAACCGCACGAAGCCGCCGCGTCATGCGAGGTGCGAAACGGGATGACCGTGATGGCGCCGAAGCAAAGCGGCTCATCAAGGCGCATCGAGCGCACCGCGCATAAACCCTCGATCTTGCGCACCTCCGAACTCGCCAGGGAAACCTCTCGCAGCGCGAACAAATCGGGGGCGGAACCCGCCTGCTTCGCGAAACCGCGCATGACAGGCCCGAGGCCCTTGGTGTGATCGGAATGGTCATGCGTCAGCAAAAACGCGTCGATGCGCGAAGGGTCGAAACCCGCCGAAGCGGCGCGTCCCATGAAATCGCGCTTGCACAACCCGCAGTCGATGGCCACGCCACGCCCGGTTTCCACGTCCTCGACGATGGCCGCGTTGCCCTTAGACCCGCTTCCCAGCACGTGCAATGCCAGCATGCGATCCCCTACAAGCGCCCGACGATGGCGCTCACCAGACGGCGGAAGTCCTCACCGCGCCTCGAGGCGACGTCGAACACCTCCACGTCGTCGGGATTCGCCCCGCCGATGCCGCACGCCATGTTCGACACGAGCGACATGCCGAGCACGCGCATTCCCACGTGGCGCGCCGCGATGACCTCCTCGACCACCGACATGGCCACCGTGTCGGCGCCCCACGCCCGAAACGCGCGAATCTCCGCCGGCGTCTCGAAGCTCGGGCCGAGGAGCCCCAGGTAGACGCCCTCCTGCACGCGCACGTCAAGCTCGCGACCGCACTCATGGGCAAGGGCGCGCAGCTTCGGGTCGTAGGCGTCGAGCATCGAGAAGAAGCGAAACGCCAAGCCGTCGGGATCGGTTCCCACCACGGGGTTTCGACCGGTGAAGTTGATGTGATCGCTCATGATGCAGAAATCGCCGACGTTGAACGACTCGTTGATCGCGCCGGCGGCGTTGGTGGTGATGAGGACCTCCACGCCGAGCTCGTGCATCAGCCACACCGGATAGGCGACCTCGCGCGCGGTGTAGCCCTCGTAGCCATGAAGGCGCCCCTGCATCGCGATGACCTGCTTGCCCGCGAGCGCGCCGACGACGAATCGGCCCACGTGGCTCGTGGCCGTCGACGTCCTCATATGGGGAACGTCGGCGAAGGGAACGAAGACGGCGTCCTCTACCTGCTCGGCCAAAGGACCGAGTCCCGACCCCAAGATGATGCCCACCTTCGGCGCGCGATCGCCGATCCTCTCCTTCAGCACCGCGCACGAGAGCGCGAGCGACTCCACCAGTTCGTTGTTCGCCATGACGACGCCTCCTTACACTCAAACCCCACCATGGTAACGCACGACGCACCTCGGGCGAATCGGGTTCCGGCGCATTTGCGCAATGTCCGGAACAGACACGTCCTATAATGTGACCCGCTCGACCCCGATGCGAGGAAAGGCGCATGCGCGTTGCTGAGAAATCGAAACGAAATCGGCTCGAGCGGAGAAATCGAACAAGCGCGAAGATTGTCGAAAGGATTGAAAGAATGAGCGAAATCAGATACGAAAACAACCGAGACGCCGCGCGGAGCGAACGCGAATCGCTCGACGAGACGGCGCGCCGCGTTGCGCGGGAGTACAAGACCGCCGAGGACTTCCTCGAATCCCCCGTCGACGAGGAAGCGTTCGCCGAGTTCAGCGACGACCTCAGCTCGTTTTGCTTCCTCAACCGGGGCAAAGTGGAGGAGATCAGATCGCTCTCTCCCGCAGGCTCGAATCCCTATGATGCGCTCGCCGCAGGCTGGAGGGCGGCATACGAAGCGCACGCCGCACGAGAGTACGAGGGCAAGATCATCTTCCCCATCCCCGTCATGCGCGCTGACGGCGAAACGCCCGTGGAGGTCTCGATCCGCCGAAGCGATTTCACGCCGACGGCGGAAGGGGATCTGTTCCCCTGGTTCATCTGCTACGTGAACTCCTACGTCCGCCCGCAAAGCAAGGAGATCCCCCCGAGTAAAGCCATCGAGAAGTTCGCCTGGCTCGGGTCGTGGGATACGTTCCTCGACGAGCTCGCCGAGGTCGCGCTCGAGGAGAAGTGGAGCTTCGACGACGATGACGTGAACGACGAGAGAAAGAACACCATCCTCAAAAGCTACATCTGCACGACGTTTTACCGTCTGTCTCGCGAGAACAAGATCGCGATCTCCGAGGACGGCGAGCTGGCCGCGTTCAACACGGGGCTGGTGAACAAGCGCTACGACGACATATACGCCTGCTTCGAACCGAGCGACAAAGGCATCGCCTGGCAGTTCTCAGGGTTCACCACCGCGGGCGCACGCGGGCTGGGCAAGCAGCTCGTGAGCAAGTTCAACCCCCTGCCGCAGGCGGCCACGTACTTTTCGCGGAAGGAGGACATGCTCTTCGACCTGGACAAAGATCTCATCGTCGACTACGACCACATCATCGTCGACAACATCGAGCGCCTGCCGCTGGAGTTCCTCGAAGAGGAGATGCGCTCCAACGACGACGCCCTCGAGGTGATAGCAGAGATCAAGCAAAGCGAACCGGGCGATGAGCGCGCGGGGCTCTTCGAGGAGCTCTCGGAGATCGTCGAGGATGACGCGCGGGTGTTTCGCCGCACGCGCGAGGGCATCGAGGCAGCCGTGCGCCTGGCCTGCCGGCGCGTGAGGTGGAACTTCAAGACGGCCATCCCGTCGTACTACCCGCGCGGCAACTCCATGAGCCTGCTGCTCCCCTTGAGCCTCACCGACGAGGATCACGTCGATGCGGCGCTCGTGGTGCAGCTGACGCCCTCGGGAAACTATCAGGGGCAGACCATCCTCACCATGCGCCAGGCCTACAAGCACGCGCGCCTCATCTGCCGGCCCGACAGCGATTGGCTGACCACGGCCCAGCAGTTCGAAGACGATGAGGAGGATGACCTCTAGGGGTCGCCGCAGAAGATCGGGGCGGGGCGGACGACGATCGCCCCGTCCCGAATGCGAATCAACGACAACTCATATTCGGCGACGGATCGCCAAGGAAGACATCGCTCAAGCCTTGCATGCCACCAGCACGCGCGGGCGACCTGCGAGGTCATCGACGATTCTCACGCCCGTGAACCCGGCAGCCAATGCGAGCCTAGCCGCTTCGTCGAGATGTCCCTCGTGCAGCTCGAAGGCGATGTGCCCGCCCGGTTTCAGCGCACGGGCGCACCACGGTAGAAGACGACGGACGAAATCGAGCCCGTCGGCGCCGCCGTCAAGCGCCAGCGTAGGCTCGTACGCGCTGACCTCGCGCGGAATATCCGCCAAAACGAAGGAAGGAACGTACGGCGGGTTCGACACCACCACGTCCAACTTGCCCATGAAGCGCTCGGGAACAGGCGCGCCGAGGTCTCCCTGCAGCACGGCCACGCGCTTGCACAGCCCCAGCTGCTCGACGTTCTCGCGCGCCAGCGCCACGGCATCGGATGAGATGTCCACCGCCAGCACGCGCGCATCCGGGCGCTCCGAGGCGATCGCACAGGCAATGCAGCCGGATCCCGTGCAGATATCGGCCACCAATAGCGGCTGCTCGGGAGAGTCCTCAGGCGAAGCATCGGCTGCGTCACCGCACGTCACGCAGCCCCCTTCCACCACAGCCTCGCTCCCAGCTGACCGCAAGCCCGCAGCGGTGCTCACGGCACCTTGCGCTTCGTCATCGCCTTCGCACGTGAACAGCGAGGCGTTCTCACGCTCGAATCGGGCGAGCGCTTCTTTCACCGCGCTCACGGCGGCGGCTTCCTGCTCAGCCGCTTCGGCACTCCACGCGGCCTCGCGCTTACGCGCGGGGGGCAAGCACGAAAGCGCCTCGCTGACCAGCACTTCCGTCTCGGGGCGCGGAATCAGCACACCGGGGCGCACGCGCACGGTGATGTAGCGAAACGGCGCTTCGCCGGCAATGTATTGCAAGGGCTCGCCCGCACCGCGCCTTTGCACGTAATCGCGCAGAACACAGCGTTCCTCGGACGACAAGGGCCGCTCAAGCCCCATGTACAGCTCGACACGACTCAAGCCGCACGCTTCGGCGATAAGCCATTCGGCGGAAAGACGCGGGTTCTCATCGCCTTTCCGCTCGAGGTATCCGCATGTCCAGTCAAGCGCCTGCTTGACGGTCCAGGTGTCGTTCGTGGTCATAAGCTACGCGATCGGCGAATTAGTCGACGGCCGCTTCCAGCTTCTGCGCACGGTCGGCGGCCTGCAGCGCGGTGATGACATCGCCGAGGTTGTCGCCGAGCAGCACGCCGTTGTACGTGCCGTTGAAGCCGATGCGGTGATCGGTCACGCGATCCTGCGGGCCGTTGTACGTGCGGATCTTCTCCGAGCGATCACCCGAGCCGATCTGCGCCAAGCGCTGCGCGCCCTCGGCGGCCTGCTGCTCGGCGAGCATCTTCTCGTACAAGCGGGCGCGCAGAACCGCCATCGCGGCAATCTTGTTCTGCAGCTGCGACTTCTGATCCTGAGACTGAACCACCAATCCGGTGGGAAGGTGCGTGATGCGCACGGCGGAGTCGGTTGTGTTAACGCACTGACCACCGGGGCCGCCCGCACGATACACGTCGATGCGCAGGTCGTTCTCGTTGATCTCCACCTCGACCTCATCGGCTTCGGGCAGCACCGCGACGGTGGCGGTGGAGGTGTGGATTCGGCCCTGGCTCTCGGTCTTCGGGACGCGCTGAACGCGGTGAACGCCCGACTCGAACTTCATGACGGAGAACACATGGTCGCCCTTCACCTTGAACTGGATCTCCTTGAAGCCGCCGGCCTCGGAGGGGGACACATCCATGGTCTCGGTCTTCCAACCCTGGGAGGACGCGAAGCGCTCGTACATCTTATACAGATCGCCTGCGAAGATAGCAGCCTCGTCGCCACCTGCCGCCGCGCGGATCTCCACGATGATGTCCTTCTCATCGGCAGGATCGGCGGGGATGAGCATGAACTTGATGTCCTCCTCGAGAGCGGGGAGCTTGCCCTCGATGCCCGCTATCTCCTCCTGCGCGAACTCCTTCATATCGGGATCCTCGAGCATCTCCTTCGCAGCGTCGAGGTCGTCGAGGGCCTGCACGTACTCGGCGGCCTTCTTGACGAGCGGACCTTGGTTGGCGTACTCCTTCGCGAGGCGGTTGTACTCCTTCTGGTCGGCGAGCACGGCGGGATCGCCCATCTTCATCTGGAGCTCCTGGTAAGCGTCCATGATCTTGACGAGCTTCTCCCTCATATTGGTCTCTTGCATGAGCTGATCCTTAAACGATACGCGGTATGGGAAGCGCCGCAGCGAATCCGCCACGGCGCCTGAATTCTGCAACTGAATATAGTACCAGATAAAGCAACGCCGCGTGTGGCGATGCTGTGACGAAGACCGATCCCGACGAGCCCTTCGGCGCTCGAGCTACCCCTTCACCTTCCGCAAGCCGAATGCGTACAGGCCCGTCATGACCACGGCGGCAGCGCCCGTCATCACGGCGACGGCCATCACGAACGTGGGCCATTGCAACGTGGCCAGCACCGTCGCCACCGACGTTATCATGCTGTAAGCGAAGTTGCTGAACGCCGACGCCGACCCCACGCGATCGGCGGGCTGATCGAGCAGCACCACGAACGCCATAGGACGCACCACGCCCTCGGCTAGCGCGTAAGGCACGAAAGCGGCCAAAAACAGCAAAGGCGCGACCTCGCCGAAAAAGAAGAGCCCGAGAAACGATGCCACGGTAAGCCCGATGCACAGCACGAGGATGCTCCGCACGCTGAAACGCTTGGAGAGCAGCACGTACACGAACGGCGCGATGATGGTCACGACGCAGGCGATGGCGTACATCACGCTGTAATCGAAGTACGACAGCGCGAAAAAATCGAGCAGCACGTAGGACACCACCGCGATGAACGCGAAGTACGGCATGCCCGCCACGCCCATGAACATGGCCAGCGACACGAACCGACGATCGCGCAGCAGCGCCTTCACGCCCGCTCCCATGCCGCGCAGCGCCGCGCCCACGCCCTCGGCGTCTTTCGGCACACGGTGCGTCTCGGAAATGAGCCCGCACAAAACCAACGACACCGCACCGCACGCGGCAAGGAACCAAAACACCAGCCTCCAGCTACCGCGCGATAAAAGAAACGTGCCCAAAAACGGAGCGGCGGCAGGCCCGATGATGATGAGCGACTGCAAACACGTCATGGCGATCTTCAGATCGTCTCCCTCGTAAGCATCCTTGATAAGCGCCGTCTCCACAGTTGCCACAAGGCCATAGCCGAGGGCCTCGCCCGCTCGAAACACCACCAGCACCTCCACGCTCGGCGACACCGCGCACGCCGCCGACGACACCGTGAACAGCGCCACGCCCGCTAAAAGCACCGGACGACGTCCGTATCGGTCGCTCACGGGTCCCGCCAAAAGGACGCTTATCGCCGAGAACGCGAAGAACACGAAAACCGTGAGGTTGAGATAAGCCGCCGACACGTCAAACGAGCGCTGCATGCTGGGCAACGCGGGAACGTACATGTCGATAGCGAGGATGAGCAGCAGCTGAATGGTCATGGCGCACACGAAAAAAGAGCGCGGCCCCAAACGCTTCTGCGGAACCGCCAACTGCACGGTGAACCCTCCTATTTCCCTCAAGCGTTCGCGCGGACCGATGCGCGGGCAAACGAACGGTCGGTTAAGACGACATGGGAAAGGCGCGCCGAAGCGCGCCCACGCCGGATGCGAACCGCTGTCTTGCTAGCGGTTGTCCGCCAGATACGACGCCGCCTCCTCGGCGCACATCGCTCCGTCGGAAACCGCCGTGACCACCTGGCGCAACGCCTTGGTGCGCACGTCGCCCGCCGCGAACACGCCCGCGACCGCCGTCGTCCCAAGCTCATCGGCGGCGATGTAACCCCCGTCGTTGAGCTCGAGCGCACCTGCGAGAAACTCCGTGTTCGGCCTGGTGCCAATGGCCACGAACACCGCCGAGCACGAAAGGTCGCGCAAATCGCCCGACGCCTTGTCGCGTACGCGCAAGCCGCACACCGAGCCCCCTTCGGCCATAAGCTCGACGGCCTCGGAATTCCACACGAACTCGACGTTGCCGAGGTCGGCCAGCCGTTGATGGTAGATGGCGGTGGCGCGCAGCTTGTCGCGACGGTGGACGAGATAGACCTTGTTGCATATGCGGGACAGGTAGATGGCGTCCGCCGCCGCCGTGTTGCCGCCGCCGACCACGACCACGTCGCGTCCGCGGAAGAAATTGCCGTCGCAGGTGGAGCAATACGACACGCCGTGCCCCTGCAGCTCATCCTCCCCCGCAAGGCCGAGCTTAGCCGGACGCGCACCCGTAGCCACGATGACCGCGCGAGCCTCATAGGATCCGAATGCGGTCGTGATCTTTTTCGGGGACACCGCGAAATCGACGGAGACGACCTCCTCGCTCACCGTCTTCGCCCCAAAGGCCGCCGCCTGCTCGTTCATCATCATGGCAAGTTCGAACCCGCTTTGCGATTGCGTAAAACCGGGGTAGTTCTCGAGATGCTCCGTCTGAGCAAGCTGCCCGCCGAAGGACAGGCGCTCGAACATCGCGCAATCCAATCCCGCACGCGCAGCGTAGAGCGCCGCGGTCATGCCGGCAGGCCCCGCCCCGATAATCGCCAAATCCAAAACGCCGCCTGCCCCCGCGTTGCGAACATCAGACATCTTCATTCCTCTCCACGGGCGCGCAACCCGCTTCTCCCCCTGCGTCGCATGAAAGCAACGCCCCCAACGTCACTGATGCGCCTATCATCTCACAATATGAAAAAACCAGCCGGATCAACTCCGGGCGGCATGGGGAAACTCCGACCCCGCGACAAGCGTTGCGCGACCGCGTTTAAGCGAGCAAAGCGAGCAGATTCTGCTTCGGCTGGGCGCCGACGGTCTGCTTCTTCACCTTGCCGTCTTCGAAGACGATGAGCGTGGGAACCGAGCTGACGCCGAAACGGGCGGCAACATCGGGGCTTTGGTCGATATCGACCTTGTAGACGTAAGCGCTGCCGGCAACCTCGGCCGCCACCTCGTCAAGCACCGGGGCGACCATGCGGCACGGTCCGCACCATGTTGCGAAGAAGTCGACCAGAACGGGCTTGTCGGCCTCGAGAACCTTGGTCTGGAAATCTGCGGAAGAAACAACCTCGCTCATGAGATATCTCCTTTTCCGGGTAAACCCTCGAACATCAGGTAAAGAGCTGCGCTGATTGTAACCCGCGGCAACGCCGCGACGAGTCGAGGGGGCGGCAACGGCGCCAAACAAGGCTGCGACGGGCACGTCCGTGCAACCCTCGTGTGATTCCGGATAAGCCACATGCGTAGATTTATAATGAACCGACGAGGAATCGTATGATACTCGCGCATGCGAATCGATCCGTCTCAAAGCACGCGAAAGGATACGCCATGGACCACAGCGTGAAGGAACCCGACTACGCGCCCTCGGGCGTCAGCTTCCCCGTCTCCTACGAGGGCAAGGCGACGACGCGCGCCAACCTCGTGCTCGAAGGGGGTGCCATGCGCGGCATGTTCACCGCGGGCGTGCTCGACGTCTTCCTGGATCGCGGGCTGCTCTGCGACTCGGTCATCGGCGTGTCGGCGGGAGCCCTGATGGGTTACAACTATGTGGCGGGCCAAGCGGGACGCGGCGCGTACGTGAATCTGAAGTACTGCACCGACTGGCGCTATCTGTCGCTCAAGAGCTTCGTGCGCACGGGAAACGCGTTCGGCCGCGAGATGAGCTTCGACCTCATCCCCAACGTTTACGACCCCTTCCCCTTCGACGCCTTCGACGAGTCGCCCATGAAACTCACGACCGTCGCGAGCGATCTCGAGCTCGGGGAAGCCGACTACCACACGTTCACCGACGCGCGCGCCGACCTGCCCTACCTCATCGCGTCCTCCTCCATGCCGATGGTCTCCGAGATCGTCGAGGTGGACGGCAAGAAACTCCTCGACGGCGGCACCTGCGACAGCGTGCCGATCACCTACTCGAAGCTGACCGGGTCCGACAAGCACATCGTCGTGTGCACGCAGGACGCGACCTACCGCAAAAGCGCCAATAAGCTGATGCCCGTCCTCAGGCAGCACTTCGACGACTACCCGTACTACATCGACCGACTCGCCTATCGGCACTACGAGTACAACCGTACCTACCGAGCGCTCGAACGCATGCACGAAAACGGCGAGATATTCCTCATCCGCCCTGGTGCGCCGGTGGAGATATCCAACCTCGAGCAGAACCAGGCGAAGCTGCTCGCCCTGTACGAGCACGGAGCCGAGCAGGCCGTGCGCAGCTGGGACGCGCTCGAGCGTTACCTCGCCGGATAGACGCTTCATGGAAGGCGCTTCATGACCCAAGATCTCGTCTCACTCGCCGTCATCGCGCTGGTGGCGCTCATCTGCCCCATCGTCGCCAAGCTCATGCCCGGCAAGCTGATCCCGGAAACCGTGTTCCTTCTGGTAGCCGGCGCCCTCCTCGGTCCGTGCATGGCGGGGTTCATCCAAATCACCGACTCCGTCGGGCTCCTCTCCGATCTCGGTCTGGCGTTTTTGTTTCTTCTGGCGGGTTACGAGATAAACCCGAAGGAGCTCACGGGGCATCAAGGCAAGCGCGGTCTGATCGTATGGATCATCACCTTCGCCCTCGCCCTCGCCGTGGTGGCGCTTTCGCCGACGTCTCCCGGCAACGACATAGGCAGCATCGCCATCGCCATCGCGCTGACCACCACGGCGCTCGGCACGCTCGTCCCCATCATGAAGGAGCGGGAGCTGATGGGAACGCGCGTGGGGGACTCGATCCTCGCCTACGGCACCTGGGGCGAGCTCGGCCCCATTCTTGCCATGGCGGTGCTGCTCTCGACGCGCTCGGAGCTGAAAACCCTGCTGATTCTCGCAGGGTTCGCGCTTTTATGCGTGGTGATGGCGGTCATCCCCGCCAAATCGAAGAAGGCGGGGCATCGGATGTTCCGCTTCCTCACCGAGAACGCCAACACCACATCTCAGACCATGGTGCGCGCCGTCATAGTGCTGCTGGTGAGTCTCGTCGCGTTCTCAGCCGTGTTCGACCTCGACATCGTCTTGGGCGCCTTCGCGGCGGGGTTCGTCCTGCGCTACATCATCCCCGAAGGCGATCACGAGCTCGAGCGCAAGCTCGAGGGCATCGCCTACGGCTTCCTCATCCCGGTGTTCTTCGTCACCTCGGGCGCGAAGATCAACCTCGCCTCAGTCCTCGATCAGCCTATCGCGCTGGTGGTATTCATCGTCACGTTGCTGCTCGTTCGCGCCGTCCCAATCTATTTCTCCCTATCGACCGACCGACGAACACGCGACATCTCATCGCACAACAGGCTCACCATCGCGCTGTACTGCACCACCGCGCTGCCCATCATCGTGGCCGTTACGTCCGTCGCGGTGAAGTCCGACGCGCTGACTCAGGAGTTCGCCGGCGTTCTCGTGGCCGCAGGCGCCATCACGGTGTTCCTCATGCCGCTTCTAGCCTCGATCACCTACCGCGTGGCCGACGTGAAGCCCATCGAAGCGGCAAAGGAGATCAGCCAGAACCCGCGCGACATCGGCGCTATCATCCGCGAGCATATCGAACTCGAGCGCATGATAGCCCGCCGCGAGGCGGCAATGCGCCTTGCGGCGAACCGCGACAGACGATCGCAGGGCGCAAGCGCGGAAATCCCCTGGCAGGATCTTGCGGCGGGACTCCAGCGAACCAGCGCGCGCAAGCGTGCGCTTGACGAAGCCCTCGACGCCGCAGCTCAGCATCTTGCGGCGAATGCGGATGCCATCGAGCAAGAGATCAAACGCGGAGCCGATCGTGGAAGCCGGGAGGAACGCCGGCGTCGCATGGCGGAACGCGCCATCATGGAACACCGCGGCAGGATGAGCGAGTTGAACGATATGCTCAAGCTCGATCTCGACGACGACCTGGTTAAAGCCGCAGGGTTCGGCGAGACCGCAAGCGCGTCGGAACCGGAAGGCGAAGATCCACGCGGCAGCACAAGACATTAGCGCCCGCGTTCAACGCAGTGCGCAAAGGCAAGTGGTCAAGATCAAGCGTTGCGAGCCTTTTACCCCCTTGAGAAGGTCGATCTTGGTCGAAATGCGGCGGTATGAGCGGTTTTCAAGAGGCTCCGATCCGGTTTTCGGTCAAAACCGCGCATATCGCCCCTCTAAAGACCACGCCAAGACTCACATCGCCATATTTCGACCAGCTTATCCGAACATCGAACGACCAGCCCGTGCGAACGCTCGAGGAGCGATCGCAGCCGGCGGGGCGCACAATGCTTAACGGGAACGGCCGCGACCGCGCTCGCCCGCACCCCCGCACTCGTCTGCGTCGTCCTGCGGGGGAGGCCCGCGATCGATCAGGCGCGATCCTCCCCGGACGATGCGGGAAGGCGACGCGCCAGCAAAGACTTCACGACGCCTCCGACCAAACCGCCCGCCGCAGCAGGAAGAAGCCACCCAAATCCGTAATCGAAAAACGGAAGGCTCTCGACGAAGAGGAAGAGACCGGTGTAGTCATGCACGGCGACGGCCAAGCTCACCAGCGCAGCAACGAGCGCGGCGCCGCGGTACACCCAGTTGTTGGGCAGATGGCGCCTGAACAGCAACAGCACCACCGTCACCATGAACGGCGGGCAGATCACCGACAGGATCGGACCCGCCAAACCGACGATGTTCGTCAGGCCAAGGTTGCAGATGAGCAGGCTCGCCAACGTCGTGACGATCACGCCGGCGCGATAGCTGATGCGACCCGACGTCACGCGCTCGAAGTAGGCAGCCGTCGCTCCCACCAGGCCAACGGCGGTGGTGAAGCACGCAAAGCCCACGACGACGGCGAGGACGACCACGCCGACGTTGCCCATGAGCTCGTAAGTGATGGCGACGATTAGGGAGGCCTGGTTAAGCCCCTCCCCCAACGACGACCCCGCAGTAGCCCCTAGGTACGTGAGGCCTCCGTACAAAAGCGCGAGCATGAGGCCGGCGACGCAGCTCGAGTAAGCCATCATGCGATGCTGGTCCCTCTTCTCGGAGTACCCATGATTGCGAATGGCGTCCTGCACCACAATGGAGAACCCGACGATCGAGATGATATCCATCGCCTGATAACCCGAGAGAATACCGTCTTGAGCCACGTGCTCCGACGTCGGTGCACCGATCGGGCCGATCGGGTTCACGATCCCCGCGATCACGACGATGACGATTCCCACAACCAGCACGGGAGTGAGGATCTTGCCGATCACGCTAACGATACGCGACTCTTTATACGAAAGCAGGAACACCGCGCCGAAGAACACCACCGAGAACACCGCCAGGCCAACGGCTCCCCAGTCGCCGACAAGCGGCACGACCGACATCTCGTACGTCGTCGCGGCAGTGCGCGGCGTGCCGATGAGAAAGCCCGTGCAGATGATGGCCAGCGAATTGAGCGCGATGCCCGCGAACGTTCCGAGCGCGCCCTGGACGGCCTTGATGCTTCCGCCCGCCGCGTTAATGGCGAAGATGCCCAAACAGGACAAGACGACGTCGATGAAGACGAAGCAGGCGAAACCAACGAGCCATTCGCTGCCGCTCGTCATACCGAGATACGGCGGGAAAATGAGGTTGCCCGCCCCGAAGAACATGGCGAAAAGCGCCAAGCCGATAATCAACGAATCTTTTTTCATTTCACGTCCCTCATGTTCAATGCGCATGAATCGGTATTATCCGATATTAATGCGACAACGAACGTGGCAATTTAGGTTGGTCACCGTATCGCGACAATCAAGATCAGCCCGGGAACGTCACACCCACGACGAAACGTCCCCGACCGAGCTCAATTATCGTCAATAAAAGAAAGACCCGCTTGTGCAGGTCTTTGGTAATTAATGGCTCCTCGGGTAGGATTCGAACCTACAACCCTCCGGTTAACAGCCGGATGCTCTGCCGTTGAGCTACCGAGGAATGTTGCTTTTGGGAACTCCCCAACGCGCAAGATAGTATTATACGGAAACCTCAGCGCTTGACAATACCCAATTTCAATTTTTTTTCGTCGCCTGAACCTCGCCCGATCTCAGACGATTGGCGTACGAGCAGCATCATCGACTCAGGGCAGGTGCACCTGGGCCTTCTTGGCGAGCCCCGGTGTGCGGGGCACATGCTTCTGGACGCCCAGGCGAGCACCTGCCTGTTTTTCCTCGGGCGTGCGATGCAACACATCGTTTCCTAGCGCCTCAGCCGCAGTCGCCCATTTGCCACCAAAGGCAGTCGTTCCGAGCGCCGTCGAACCAAGCTTTAATCGCCGTCCGCCCCTATCAGCTCGTGTAGCCGAAACCCGCCCCGCTCGAACTGCCGCACGCTCTCGTCAAGTTTTTCTGAGCTCACTATCCGAGAGCGCGTAAAGATTCGGGATTCAAAGTATCGACGAAGTTACCGTGCCATTTTTCGCAGTCTCTAGGACGCAAATAAAAAAGGTCAGAGACGATAAGCCTCTGACCTGCGATTAAGCTGGTCGGGTTGACAGGATTTGAACCTGCGACCCCTTGACCCCCAGTCAAGTGCGCTACCAAACTGCGCCACAACCCGTT
>CALADF010000005.1 GCA_937890835.1 uncultured bacterium | reverse complement strand
CCGCCCTTTCGCCCGTTGGCCTTTTGAGCGCCAAAATAGAGCGAGTTCCTGAACATCCGGTTGTTGATGAGATTGCCATCCCCGTCAGCCTCAAGAAGGCCAATATCGATCAGATCGCGAACGAACGACTGGCAATCATCGATGGCAATCCGGTCATCGAACGCGCCGCCCGACCTGAAGCCAAGGACCGTCGCGAGAATCAGGGCGTCTTCGTCCGTCTGGAACGGGATGCGGTGGCCCCGTATGTGCGCAAGGTACTCGGCGATGCGCCACCAGCGACCGTACCCCTCGTATCCACGCCTGAAAATGAGGCGCTGGCACTTCTCGTCCTGAGACGCGTTGGAGTCGTGCGGGAAGAACGCCATGGACTCACTAGCGGCCTCAAGCTGCTCCCTACTCGGCATGTCACACCTCCTAACAATCTTCCTCGTCGCATTCGGCGTCTGGTTGCCCGTGCTGGTGCCATCCGTCCCAAATGCAGTGCTCCCATTCGCGGCAGTTGGTCCAGATCTCCCGACCCCTGAACAGGCAGCACGATTTGGTGTTGAACGTCTTCTGCTCGAACTCGCATTCTCCGGGCGTCGGCATCGGCGGTTCGCCGAAATCAAGCGACAGCTGTCCTTGCCCGCTAGTCCTCGTCATCGTCGGAGATGTCGAGCGCGATTGAAGAGCCGATGTATTCAAGCAGGTCTTGCAGGTGCTTTGCGGTGTTCTTCTCGGGGTCAGCCCTGCCATCGAGAAGAGTGCAGACCCAGGCGAGGGTTCCGCGCACGACCGAAAAGACGGCGGGCATATCGACTTCGACCTCAGCGCCGGATTTCTTGTTGAGAAGCTTCATGCTCCCGCAGGTGACGAAGGTCTTTGCCCCGACCTCACCAATCAGGTCGATGATCTCTTTACGCTTCATGGCTGTTCTCCTTTTCATCGAAGATTGAGTGTTTGATTACGATGTCCATGTCCGGGTGGCGGTCGAGCAGGTAACGCGCGAGCATCGGCGTAATGGTGTTGTTGATCCCATAGGTGTGCTCATGGCCGCTCAGATCGTAGAAGGTGACCGGGTTGAGCTTCGAGCGCCCCTCATACCTCTGCTTTTCTATGAGGTATTTGGTCGATACGCGCTTTCCGTGCGCCGATATCGCGAGCGCCGTCAGCTCGATTTCCCTGAGTGCTTGCGGGTTGAGCGCGCACCATTCGTCGAACAGCTCGCGATGATCCTGAACCCTGAGCGGCAGCGGTCTTGCCTTGCTTTCATCGCGCATGACCGATTCGAGCGAGCGCGTGTAATCGTCAACGTCCATTGCCGCGCCCCCTGCATGCGCGAAGGTAGCACCCCAAAGCGCGCTCGGCCTCAGCCCTGGTCGCGGTCGGCGGCACGTTCAAGCGCACGCGCTTGAAGACGGAGCCTACGCAGCCGGTCTCAGGCGTCCTTGCGCCCTGCTCGATGCGCGCGACCCAATAACCATTTGAGTCGCGATGGAGGCATACTATTGGGTAAGGATTGCTCATCGCTCCACCAGCTTGAACAGGTACGCCATGCACGCGATGATGGCTGCGGCGCACGCGCCGATGCCGAGAGCCGCCATCGCGCCTGATCCTATGGCGGATTCGAGCGACATGAGAGCGCCGGTGAGCGCATCGGCGACAAGCTCGGCGGCGGCGAGCGGGATGATCCCCGTGACGGTCCCGACCGCGAGCGCGCATAAACCACAGCGCTTCCAGCGCGCGCCGAGCGTTAAAATGTCATCTGTCGATTGGTTAGTCCCACTTGACGCGCCCGCTTGGTGCTGCAACACCGGGCGGGCATCTTCCTTCGCGTCCACCACTCGGTAACGAGGGCCGTCACCCTGCGGTAGAAAGCCCGTTGCGCGGCGTCCAGCGAGCCGCACGGCTCCCGCATCCGCAAGACCACCCCCAGAGCCAACGGCCTTAGTACTTGTCTCCATACTCAGATACCTCCGATTTCTTCATGGGTTCCGCGGCGCTCCTGCCCATCCAGAAGCCCAGCGCGCCTATACCGATGAGCCAGATGACGAACGTCGGTACGGTCACGGGGCTGAACAGCGCGATGATGATAAGAACGATGCCGAGAGCGAGCATCTGCGAACCTCCTTCGTTTCGCGTTCTGTGCTTATACGCACGGTAATTGTTAGAATGGAAACGCGATGCTCTAGAGCCGAACCCCTTCCACACTCAGAAAGGGGGTGGTCGCACCGACCAACCTTTTGAGCATCCGGCCCCCATTCAGGCGGTGAGCCACCAGCGCGTGGGCTGCGTTAAGTCACTGCCGAAAAGCGGGCGACGCAACGCCCGACGGCGAGGTGACGGAGTGATCACCGAAGACCCGTGCCTTTGGGGAACAAAGCCCCGCCCAACGACCGGCGCCGGTTGCGTACGCGTTGCCGGTCTGAGGGCGTCACTCTCCCCAGCACATGAGCGTGTTCGGGTCGCATTTCAGAACCTCCGCGAGCGCAACGACCTTGTCAGCTCCCGGAACGTATACGCCGCGGGCGTACTTGTTCACTGCATCCTCGGAAAGCCCCGTCGCTTCCGCGACCTCAGCGCGCGTCATGTCAAGCTCTGCCATGCGACCGCGCAGCTTCGCGGCGAAAGCATCCTTATTGAATCCCATGCTTGTTCACCCCCTTAAAGTGGCAGATATCTTCCTAACACCTCTAGCAGTATAAGCGAGTTCCTGCCTATTGCAAGAGAAAACTAGGAAAAAGTTTGCCTATTCTCTTTCCATGAATTAGAATTCGTTGCAGAAGGTTGCTATTAGGAGGTGCAGGGTGGAGCTTTCAATTAAGGCTTTGAGAAAGAAGCTGCACATTTCCCAGACTGAGTTTGCTACTTCAGTTGGTGTTTCTCTTCGCACTATAGGCTCATGGGAACGTGGGGAATCTTTGCCAAACGCTGAACAGGTATGGAACTGCGCAGTAGCCCTAGGATGCACGCCAAACGACATTCTCGGCTGGTACGAAGACCACCCGCGAGAAGACAACGGCGAGCGCTTAACTTCTGAAGAGCGCGAAATAGTAGGTTGCTACCGCGAGAGCACGCCGCAATGGCAGCAGAACATAGCCATGACCGCCCGCGCAGCAGCGGGCGAGTCTAAAGAGGCTGCCAAGCTTGCTGTATCTCCCACCGAGAAGCGGGAGGCGATGTAGGCATGATTGATTTCACTGATTTCATGCTCAGTGTTCTTCAGGCGCTCAATCTTCAGTGGGCTGTTGACCAGATGGTAGAGGGGAACGCCGAACCGCTCTTCTGGTGGACATTCGCGGTCTTTTCCGCAAGCTTCGTGCTTGGATGGACCACCTCTTATGCTCGCATGCGATACAGGCTCAAGCGTCCTGTGAAGACGCTGTTTATGGGCGGGGCGAGCGAAGGTCTTGCATCCGCCATGCTTCAAGCGCTCGAAGCGAATGGCATGATCCCAATGGGCGCATACAGCAACGAGATAATGGGGGTAAAGGAACTCGGCCTGAATGTGTTTGTCTTCTCAGATCCGCTTGATTACGTAGGTAGCGGCAGCTATTACCAGCTTTCGAACGAGTGGCGGAGATACCTACGGAAGCCTTGGAGAAGAAAGAGACTTGAAAGAATAGCGGGAAGGTAAATGAAGAGCCCCGCGCTGCTTCTTGGCGGTCGCGTGCGCGGGGCATAGGTCGAATTGAGCACTTGGCAGTGCTCGCTTCAAGAGGTGATTTTAGCATGGTGAAGAACCGAGCGGCCATATACGCGCGCTTCAGCTCGCACAACCAGCGTTCCGAGAGCATCGAGATTCAGATTGAGAACTCGCGCGACTATTGCGAGCGCGAGGGGTTGCAGGTCGTGCGCGAATACTGCGACTATGCCCAGACCGGGCGGAACACGGATCGCGCGCAGTTCCAAAAAATGATGCGCGATGCCGAAAAAGGTTTATTCGATTATGTGGTGATTTACAAGGTCACGCGTATCATGCGCAACCGCGATGAAATGGCGCTCGCGAGAATCATGCTACGCAAGGCCGGTGTCGAGATCCTGTATGCCGGTGAGGAGATCGCGAGCGGTTCGAGCGGTGTTCTGCAACTGGGCATGCTCGAAGTCCTCGCCGAATGGGAGAGCGCCATCGATAGCGAGCGTATCAGGGATGGTATCCAGAAAAACGCCGCACGGTGCATGGCTAACGGTCGCACGCTGTACGGCTGGGATATTGTAGAGGGTCGTTACGTTGTCAACGAGCACGAAGCGAGTGTGTTGCAGCGTATGAAAAACTTGCTGTTCGCCGGTCACTCGGTTGCCGACATCGTTAGGGAAGTAGCGCATGAACGCAGCAAGAGAGGTGCGAAGTTTAATCAGGACACCGTTACAAAGATGTTGAAGCGGCCGCAGAACGCCGGAACTTACAAGTACGCTGGTCACGAGGTTCAAGATGGAATGCCAGCCATATGGTCTCAAACAGATCAGGACATGATCAACAGCATTCTTGCGAGCAAGAGCAAACCGCGTAGAAAGTTCGACTCTGCGGTAGAGTTCCCGCTTTCCGGCAAGCTTTATTGCTCAAAGTGCGGAATGCCCATGAGTGGCACAAGCGGCACATCTTGCACCGGCTCCGTTTACCATTATTACCGGTGTCGCAAGTGCCGCCGCACAATAAGGCGAGACCTCGTTGAAGATGCCGTTTGTGACCTAACATTGCAGGCAGTCGCTCGCGATGACGTACGCAAGCGCATTGCGTCGTGTATGGCGGCAGGCGCTGCCGAGCAGCCCGAAAAGGAATCGCCGACTTACGCAATCAAAAAAGAGATCAAGCGCATCGACAGAACATTTGAGCGTATTTGGCAAGCGATCGAGAACGGTATAGCCCCTCCCGGCGGAAGGGAGCGAACCGAAGAATTGCAGCGCCGCAGAAGCGAGCTTGAAGCCGAGCTGCGTATCGCCGAAGCACAGGAAGAGTTCACGGTCGGTGTTGACGAACTGATGCTGTGGCTCGATGACGCCGCCGAAGAGCTGACGCCAGAAGTGATCCTGAGCACTTTCGTTCGATTCGCGGAAATCGGCCGTGATGAAGTGAGGGTGTATTTCGCCTTTGACTCTTATGGCGATGATTTCACGCCAGCAAAGAAAAAAGGCGAACCGTCAACCGAGGTTAACAGTTCGCCTAATTCTCCTATGGTGGAG
>CALADF010000004.1 GCA_937890835.1 uncultured bacterium | reverse complement strand
TCGTCAGCGTCGATGCCGTAGGTGGTGAACTCGTCCGTACCTGCCAGATCCGCCATGAGCTCGTCGATCTGCTCCTGGCTGGGGTTCTGGAACACGCCGAGCTCTCTTTCGAGGCTGGCGCGAACGGCCTGCTCGGGATCAGGTGCGCTTGCGCATCCGAGGAGCGCCATGCCCGTTCCGAGCACGCCCGCCGTAAGAAGCGCGATGACGGCGATTTTCAGTTTACGCATGATGCCTCTCCCTCCCTGTTGTTCCCCCGTAAGTGACAAGCGGAATGTTTCGCCTGGTCAGTTGCCTATTGTAGCATCGGCTCGATGGAGGGGTCTGCGCAAGTGCGAAGCGATGGCGACGAGACGTCAACGGGTGCTCTGCGGTTCCGGCGCATCACTTCACCTTCGGTTAAAAGTTTCAAAAATAATACCCGTTCGTCTACCATTGACAATAGGGAGATACTATAATGACACTAATGTAGTATCAATTTAGCATCAAAACCACAAAGGAGGGGGAAGACGCATGGACCTGTTTGCCGATCCGGTGTTGCTATCACGGTTGCAATTCGCGCTCACGGCGAGCTACCACTTCATCTTCGTGCCGATCTCCATCGGCATCGGCCTGATCATGGCCATCTTCATTACCAAAGCATTCCGTTCGAAGCTGCCCGAGGACGAGGCGCTGTCCAGGATGTGGGTGAAGATCTTCACGGCGACGTTCGCCATCGGCGTTGCGACGGGCATCACCATGGAGTTCTCCTTCGGCACCAACTGGGCGGACTACTCACGTTTCGTCGGCGATATCTTCGGGGCGCCGCTTGCCGCCGAGGCTCTGTTCGCCTTCTTCCTCGAGTCGGTCTTCCTCGGCGTGCTGCTGTTCGGCAGGAAGAAGGTCAGCCACCTGTTCTACGTTGTTTCTTCGTGGCTCGTGTGGTTCGGCTCCTGCCTCTCGGCCCTGTGGATTCTCATCGCCAACTCTTGGATGCAGACTCCTGCAGGCGCCGCGCTGTCCGCCGACGGTTCCGAGGCCATCATCACCGACTTCTTCGCCGCCGCGTTCAACCCTTCGCTTATCTCCCGCTACGGCCACACCGTGGTGGCGCTGCTCATCATGGGCGCTTTCGTGGCCATGGCGGTCGCCGCATGGTACATGATCAAGAAGCGCCACGAGCAGGCCGCCATGAAGATGATGCGCGTCGGCGCCGTCGTCGGCATCCTCGCCACCTGCGTCATGCTGGTGACCGCTCATGCTTCCGCCGTCGTGGTTTCCGAGGAGCAGCCCACCAAGCTCGCCATGATGGAAGGCATGTACGACTCCGAGGTCCCGCCGCTGTACGCCTTCGGTTGGGTTGACGAGGAGTCCCAGGAGGTCCTCACCCCCTTTGCCATTCCCGGAGGCACGAGCTTCCTCGCAACGGGCACGTGGGATACCGAGTACCCCGGCCTCAACGAGCTTGCGCAGACGGATAAGTACGGCGATATCGTCGTCGAGGACATGCCCGTCAACTTCGTCTTCCAGTCCTATCACCTCATGGTGGCGATGTTCGGCGCCATTTTCCTGTGCGTGTTCCTCGCGCTTCTGTTCTCCCGCAAGAAGGGCCGCATCAAGAACATGAAATGGCTGCAGTGGATTCTGCTCATCTCGCCTTTGTTCCCCTTCATCGCCATTCAGGCGGGTTGGATGACCGCGGAAGTCGGTCGCCAGCCGTACGTGGTGTATCCTTCCGTCACCGGTCCCGACGGCGTGTACCTGCTGACCGCCGACGGTACGTCGGCCTCGGTCACGCCGGTGGAGCTGCTCATCACCATCGTGCTGTTCCTGGCCGTGTACCTCATGCTCTTCGTCGGCTGGGCGCGCGTCATCAGCCGCTTCATCAAAGACGGCCCTGTCGCCGAGGGCGAGGGTGAAGACGTTGCCGAGGCCCCCGCGTTCGCGCCTGCGGCTTCCGCGTCTGCTGCGTCTGCGAAGAAAGCCGAGGCTGATGCCGTCGATGAAGAAGCCGGTGCGAAAGGGGGCGATCGGTAATGACCATCCTCACGGTTTTGTGGTTCTTCCTGATCTTCGTGCTGATCGCGGGTTACTTTGTCCTTGACGGTTTCGACTTGGGCGTTGGCGTCCTGTACCCCTTCGTTGCGAAAAACGAGGAGGAGCAGGCTGTCGCGCGTCGTGCGATCGGGCCTGTGTGGGACGGTAACGAGGTGTGGCTGCTCACCGCGGGCGGCGCGCTGTTCGCGGCGTTCCCCGCAGCGTACGCCACCACGTTCTCGGGCTTTTACCTGGCGGTCATGCTCGTGCTCTTCGGCTTGATCGTGCGCGCGGTCTCCTTCGAGTTCTGGGCGGGCGACAAGAAGTGGCGCGGCGTTTGGAGCGTGTGCTTCTTCATCGGCTCGCTGCTTCCCGCGCTTTTGCTCGGCGTTGCCGTGGGCAACATCTTCGCGGGCATCCCCATGGATGCGAACGGCGACTACGCAGGTATTCCGTTGCTCGGCCTGGTCACGCCCTTCACGCTGCTCACCGGCCTTCTCGGCCTGGCGATGTTCATGGCCGCAGGTGCTTCGTGGCTCGCTTTGAAGGCCCCGAAGCCTTCCGACATCCAGGCTCGCGCCGCGAAGCTCCGCCTTCCGCTGCAGATCGTCTCGCTCGTGCTGTTCGTGATCGTGTCCGTGTACGCGCTCGTGATCATCGCCCCCGAGATGGATCCGGCGCTCTCCGTGCTGCGCTACCTGTTCGCGATTCTCATGGTCGCCGGCTTGTGCGTCGCTCTTTACCTGGGCAAGGTCAAGTGTTGCGATCTGGGCGCCTTCCTCGCGCAGAGCGCGAGCGCGTTCTCGCTGACGGGGTTGCTGGCGTGCTCGATGTTCCCGAACCTGGTGGTCGCCTCCGAGGGAAGCGTCGGCCCGACGTTGACGCTCATGAACGCGAGCGCGTCGGAGCTCTCGCTTCTGTACATGATCGTCATCGTGTGCATCGGCTTGCCGCTCGTGCTGATCTATCACGTGATCGTCTATCGCACGTTCCGCGGTCGCGTGAGCGTCGCCGACCTCGCCGAGTAGCGAACGGCAGTGCGGTCGTCGCGTGTGGTTCGCAGTTGCAGCAGCCGTGCGGCGTCGCTCGAAAAACGATTGAGCTTCGTCGGCATTGACGCGATGACATTCAGTCGATTCCGCTAGAATTTAGGTCGAGCCGAAACAACGGCTCGACCTTTTTTGTTTGCGCCGTCGGCGTCGGCAGGGGGAAGACGCGACGGCCTGTCCATGAAAGCGAAGGGAACACCCATGGATGAGAAAAACGTCAACCAGGTTCCGCAGCCCGCTCAGCCGGTGACGCCCGGCGAGCCTGCGCAGCCCACCGAGCCCGTGCAGCCCGTCGCCGAGCCGACGCAACCTGTGGCGCAGCCCGCTCAGCCTACGGCGGATCCGACGCAGCCGGTTAACCCGTACGCGGCTCCCTCGCCCGTCGCACCTCCCGACGGCGCGCAGGGTCAGGTGCCTCCTTACGGCCAGCCTCCGATGGGTCAGCCTGTGCCGCCTTGCGGGCAACCTCAGCCTGCAGGTAACGGCAAGGCGACCGGGGCCCTCATCTGCGGCATCGCCGCCATCATCTTGTGCTGGCTTCCGCTTCTCAGCGTCATCCTCGGCATCGTCGCCATCGTCTTGGCGGGTTCCTACGTCAAATCAGGCGGTACGGCCGGAACGGCGAAGGGGGGTCGTATCTGCGGCATCGTCGGCATCGTGCTTGCCGTTTTGATGTTCATCGGCAGCATGGTTTTCGGTATGGCGGTGTACAGCCAGGTCATGGATGAGATCGACACGCCCGCCGCTTCTGTTTCGAGCTCTTCTTCCAATTCCGCGCCTTCCTCTTCGCTCTCGATGCCGTCCGCTTCGCGGGCGTATCCCGAAGGCGTCTCCATCACCGAGGACGAGCGCGTTGCGTGCGATGTCGTCGGCGCCGAGATGGAGAAGCTGCGCAACGCCGATCCTGCGGTCGTGTCCACCATCGCCGCGCTTATCGAGGACGGCTTCTACCAGGCGTCCGATCTGACGTTGGCGGAATGCGGCGTCGACCCTAACGAGGTGGCGCGCCTCATGCTGCAGGATTTCGACTACCAGGCGTCCATGGTCCTGGCCTCAAGCGATGGCACCGGGTTCGTCGCCTACGACGTTAAAGTGCGCGACATCTTCGACGTGCTGAGCGATTTCGGCGATAAGCTCGACACCCTGTCCAATTCGCCCGAGCTGAGCAGCATGACGCAGGATCAGGCCAAGGCGCGCATCGGCGAGCTGTTCATCGAATCCATCAAGGGCGCCGATATGGAGGACGACGGGTACTTCTCCGTCGACATCGCCAAGTCCGGCAGCACGTGGTCGATGGTGCAGTCTTCTTGGGATGATGAGATCGATTACTTCTTCGGCGTGTACTAGGTGATTCACCGAGCGCCGCTTCGGCGGATGCTCCTTCGACGTGAAGCCCCGGCAAACGATAAGGCCCTGCAGCTCGTGATGAGCTGCAGGGCCCGCTTCTTTCAGGGCTGTATTCTTGAGCGTTAGCTCAGGCGTTTGCCTAGCTCGGCTGCGGCAGTCGCTTTGTCGAAGTTTCCGCCCGTTTTCTGCGTGAGCGCGCCCATGACGCGTCCCATCTCGCGCTTCGTCGAAGCGCCGGTCTCGGCGAGAACTTCGTCGATGAGCGCGAGCAGCGCATCGCCCGATACCTGTTGCGGCAGGTATTCCTCGAGGATGGCCACCTGCGCGGCCAGCGTGTCGGTGCGCTCTTGATTGGTGCCCGCCTTGATGGAACCGTCGAGGGTTTCCTTGGTCTGCTTGATGACGCGCTTCAGCATGGCGTCGACATCAGCCTCGGTGACGTCGCGACGCTCGTTCACCTCGATGGACTTCAGCTCGGTGTGGACCTGGCGAAGGATGTCGCGGCGTTTTGCGTCGCGCGCCTTCATGGCGGCTTTGATCTCGTCTTGCAGTTTCCGGTACTCCATGCGCTCCCTTTCTTCTTTGCGGCTGCGATCGCATCCAGTATAGATGCGCGGCGGCGTTCGCTTTCGAAAAACCATGCGACGAGCGTTTGCGGGAGCGCGAGAAAAACGCGACCCGAAAAACCGGGTCGCGTTACGGGCGATCGTGTCGAGCGGTTTCCGCTGCGGTTGCGCGGTGCGAACGGGTCATGCTGCTCCTGGCGCATGCCCCTCGAGCGCATGTCGCGCGTTCGAGGGGCATGACCGTCGCACTTCGCTACGCCTTGATGGCCTGGCGCATGATCCCCCGGCTTGCCAGATAGGTGGCCAGCATGTACACGCCGTAGACGGCGGTGATGAACACGCCCGCCATCGCTATGGGGCCGATGACCGATACGCCGAGCAGCTCGAACAGCGAGTCGGACATGACGCCGATGGCGCACGCCGAATGGCAGATGGCAAGCGTCAGGGGGCAGAGGAAGTACACGAGCACCTGGATGAGCACCGAGCGCGAGAGCATCCGCTCGTCGCAGCCGAGACGCGCGAGCAATCGGTAGCGCTCTTGCGAGTCGGCGGCTTCGGAGAGCTGCTGGATGGCCAGCACCGCAGCCGTGGCGATGAGGAACACGAAGCCGATGTAGATCGCCAGATACGTGATGAGCATGCGCAGCCCGCCCGCTTGCGAGGTCATCTCTAGCGAGGTCAGCAAGTTGGTGAGGGGCCAGAACCCTCGCGCGAACGCGTCGTCGGCATGGGCGGTGCCGCCGTCGAGCGTGCTGTCTTCCTTGGGGAAGGCCTCGGCGAGGGCGGTCTTCAGCGCCGTGTCGCCGTCGGCGTTGTCCACTCCCTCGGGATACATCACGTTGAGGTAGCTCTGCAGGGGGATGGCGCCCGCTTCGCGCAGCGCATCGATGACATCGTCGGGGGCGATGAACGTCATGCCGGTCGCGAGCATCGCGTTGTTCTGAATTTGGACGTCGCAGATGTCGGCGGAGACCTTGAAGGTACGGCCCAGCATGTCTATCTCGGTTTCCGAGCCCGCGATGTCGCGCGCGAGGGTTTCGGTCATGGCCATGTTGTTGGCTACCATGATCTCTCCGTCGCGCAATTCGACGGGCTTCTTCCCCTGCATTTCGAGCAGTGCGTTCACCTGCGACAACGCCATGACGCCGATGTTGTTCTCGCTGACCGCGTCGTCGGTTTCGGCGTTGCCCGACGACGTTTCCGTTTGACTCATCAGCTGCCCGTAGGTGATGCCGGGAACTTCCCAGCCGTCCACTTGAGCGGATTTCGCCACGATGTCGTTCCAGCCGGGCACGCTCTCGGAGAAGCGCTGCGCCATATTCCAGTTATGTGCGACGCCGTCGGCGTATAACTCCGGGTAGTTCGCCTCGAGCGCACGGGCGCGTTCGTCGATCGTCTCGGAGTCGGGATGCGCGATGTCGACGGGGTCGGCGAAGTAGATCTCGGCGGTGAGGGTCGCGTCGTAGGGGTTCGCTTCCTCGGCATCGCCGTAGAACACGTCGATCAGCCCCATGCCCGTCGAGAAGATGGTGATGGAGAAGAACAGCATCACGCAGGTCACCCAGAGGGAAAGAAACGCGGTGTTGATCTTGCTGGCGATCTGACGCACGGTGAACACGGTGAGCCCGCGCAGGTAGATGCCTCGTGCGCGTTGGAGCACGTTGACGACGAAGCCTGCCAGCGACCAGAAGAAAAGAAGCGAGCCTACGAGCATTCCCGCCGTCGCCAGGTAGAAGTTCGGGTCGTCGAGCATGACCAACCCGTTGACGATGAGCCGGTTGTAGGCGAAGACCAAGACGCCGAGGGAGACGATGAACACCGCGAGGCAGGCCCAGGGGTTGCGCACGGGGTCCTTCTCGTTGTGCGAGCTTGCCGACAAAAGGTCGATGAGCTTATAGCGGTTCACGGCGAGCAGGTTGAACAGCGCCACCACGAGATAGATCACGATGAAGCACGCGACGGTCGCGAAGAGCGCATCGGGGGAGAAGACGAACCGGTAGCCCGCCATGCGCAGGCCGAACAGGGCGGCCGTGGCGAACGCGAGCGCCTGCGAGGCGAGGACGCCGCAGATCAGGCCGATGCCGAGCGAGACCAGGCCGACGATGGCCGTCTCTCCCAGCACGATGAGCGAGACGCTGCGCGGGTTCATGCCCAGCGTCAGGTAGATGCCGAACTCGTGCTTGCGTCGTTTGATGAGAAAGCGGTTCGCGTACACGATGAGGAAGCCCAGGACGAACGCGATGAACACCGACAGCCCGTTGAGCATGGTCTGAGTGGTGTCGAAGATGTTCGAGGTCGCGGATGCCTCGATGTCGAAGAGGACCTGCTGGCTTCCGATGGAGTTGAAGGCGTAGAACACCGCCACGCCGAACACGAGGGTCACGAAGTAGATGGCGTAATCCCTCACCGAGCGGCGGATGTTGCGCGCGGCGAGTTTAAGCAGCATGGTTCGCGTCACCTCCGAGGAACGCGATGACCTCCATGATGCGTGCGAAGAAATCCTCGCGCGTCATATCGCCGCGACGAATCTCGTTGAACAGGGTGCCGTCTTTGATGAACAGCACGCGGTTGGTGAACGAGGCGGCGAAGGCGTCGTGGGTGACCATCATGATGGTTGCGTTCATCTGCGTGTTCATCATCTCGAGCGTCTCGAGCATGATCTGCGCGCTGCGGGAGTCGAGGGCGCCGGTGGGTTCGTCCGCCAAGATGAGCTTGGGATCGGATACGATGGCGCGCGCCGCCGCGATGCGCTGCTTCTGCCCGCCCGACATCTGGTACGGGTACTTCTTCAGCACGCCTTCAACGCCGAGGTTCTTCGCGATGGCCTCGATCTTGGCGGGGATGCTCGCGGGCGATTCGTGCTTGATGGTGAGGGCCAGCGCGATGTTCTCGTATCCGTTGAGGGTGTCGAGAAGGTTGGAATCCTGGAAGATGAAGCCCAGGTCGTCGCGGCGGAACTTCGCCAGCTGACGCTTCGAGGCTCCGGTGATGTCGCGTCCGCCGACGAGGATGCTGCCGCCGGTGGGAACGTCGATGGTCGACACGCAGTTCAAAAGCGTGGTCTTGCCGGAACCTGACGGTCCCATGATGCCGACGAACTCGCCGCGCTCCACATCGAAGCTCACGCCTGCGAGCGCGTGGGTGATGGAGTCGCGCGAGCCGAAGACTTTCTCGATATTGCGCACGCTGAGGACGGGCCCTTGCGTTGCGGTGTAAGCGTCTCGGGAAAACGCCTGGGCGCCGCGCATCTGCGGGCGGGGCGTTGCGAATGTTTCTGCCATGGTGTTGCCTCCTTCGTGGTCGAGCATGATTCCATGGTAGAAGGGGCTCCGTCGCCCATCCATCGAACCCGCTTACGCTTATCTTACGAAACTGTTGGGTTCACGTTCGGCTTCTCGGCATGACCTCGCGCGTCGTGCGATCGGGCATGGGGGCGCGCAGGGCGAGAGAGGGCTGCGCCCGCGCGCGTTGCGCCTTCCGGTCAGCGTGCCTCGTTCGCCCTCAGGCGCCTGCGATCGTGCGGGAAGCTGAGAACCAAGCGCGTGCCCACGCCCTCCTCGCTGCCGATTCCGATGCCGAGTCCCATTTCCTCGCACATGGTCGCGACGAGGTAGAGCCCCATGCCCGTGGCGGCGCCCGTCGAGCGCCCGGCGCTTCCGGTGAACCCGCGTTCGAACACGCGCGGCACATCGGCGGCGGGAATGCCGATGCCGTCGTCGCGCACCTCGAGCACGGTACGCCCGCGCGGAGTCGCGGGTTCCTCTTCGCGCGTCGTGAAGCTGATGGTGCGCGCCCCGTACTTCGCCGCGTTGCCGACGATCTGGCTCAGGATGAAGGTGAGCCACGGTTCGTCGGCGAGCACGTTGACGTCCTCGCCGACCGCGATGTCGAGGGAGATGCCCGCGTTCACGAGCGCGTGCATGTTCTTCTTGCACGCCGCGCGCACGACGTCTGCGAGCGGGATGGACTTGATCAGGTAGTCGTTGGCGAGAGAAATCGCGCGTGCCGAGTAAAGTGCCTGGTCGACCTGCGTTTCGATGCGCTCCATCTCGCCTTTCAGCTTCAGCGCCTGTTCGCCGTGCATGCCGGCCAGCATCAGCTTCGCGGCTGCGAGGGGCGTTTTCACCTCGTGGATCCACAGCTCGATGTACTCGCGGTGCGCCCTCGCCTGTTCTCGCTCGTCGGCGTTTTCCTTTTCGGCGACGAACGCGAGCCGTTCGATCGAGCGGTGCATGATGCGCCCTTCGAGGAAGGAGGGCGCATCGACGAGCGCGGTGTACTGGCAGACGGCGCCGATCTGACGCACGTACATGGTGGCATCGTGGTAATACGCCGCGCGTCGGAGGTAGCCGATGACGGCTTCGGCGATCATGCAGAGGAGGGCGAACGCCACCACCAGGACGCACGCTTGGAACCCGACGCCGAGGACGGGGAGGGTGAGACAGAGCCCCGCGATCAGAAGCGCGCCGATGAGCGCGCTTCCCCAACGGTCGCGCAGGTACGCGAGCGGGGTGTAGCGGGGCAGGTCGTCGCCGATGTCGTCGAGGCTGATGTCGGCGCTCATACCATGTAGCCTTGTCCACGCCGCGTGATGAGGAAGTCGTCGGGCACGCCGAGTTTGGAGAGCGTTTTGCGAAGGCGGTTGACGTTCACGGTGAGCGTGTTGTCGTCGATGAACGCATCGGACTCCCAAAGATCGCACATGATCTCGGTGCGGGTGATGACGATGCCGGGGTTGCGCATGAGGATATGCAGGATCTTCAGCTCGTTACGCGTCAGCTCGGCGGTGCCGCCTTCGTAGGCGACCGTACCCGCGCCGATGTCGAGCACGACGCCTTTTCGCTCTATCCTGAGATCGTCGTGGCCCGTCGACGAGCGGCGGATGATCGATTGGATGCGCGCGATGAGCACGGCGGGGCTGTAGGGTTTGGTCACGTAATCGTCGGCGCCGAGGTTCATGCTCATGACCTCGTCGAACTCGCTGTTCGAGGAGGTGAGCATGATAATCGGCACCGAGCTGCGCGATCTGATGTCACGGCAGATGGTGTGCCCGTCGGTTCCGGGGAGCTTGAGATCGACCACGATGCAGTCGGCGTTGGCGGCCAGCGCGTCTGCCGCGGCGGTGTCGAAGCGCGTGCAGACGACGGCGGAGAAGCCGCTCAGCTCGAGCAGATGCGCCAGTTCGTTTCGCAGGGCGTCGTCGTCTTCGATGATGTAGATGAGGTTGGACACGTTTCCCCCTTCGAAGGTTCGCATCCATTGTATAACGCAAGCTGCCCCGGCCGAGGGCCGGGGCACAACCTTACAAGAGGGTAAGAGCAGCCCGCTTCAGCCTCTATTGCCGAACGTCAGCCTTGGGGCATGGCTTTCGTCATCAGCTCGTCGAAATCGGCTTGGGACATGTCGTAATCGTAGAACAGCTTGTAGTAGCCGGAAACCACCTCGTACATGTCGTCATCGAACTTCTCGGGATAGCAGATGCGCGGCAGCCACTGAAGGCCGAGTAGCTGGTTGACTGACGGAGGCCGGTTCATCCAATCGTAGGGCGTGTTGGGGATCTGGTAGTAGTTGCCGGTGCGAACGGCGGTAAGCGATTGCCATGCCGGGTCGTCGGCGACGGTGTCGTAGATGCTGTTCGGACCGAAGACGATCAGCTCAGGGTCCCACAGCGCAATTTGCTCGAGGCTGGTTTCGCTGCCGTTGCCGCTTACCTGCGCACCGTCTTCGAGAACGACCACGTTGTTCGCCACCATGTCGGTGATGACGCTGTGGTAGGAGCCTCTCGGCATGGCCTGCAGGCCTGTGTCGCCTTGCAGGTACGCGACGGTGACGCGTTCGTTTTCGGGAATGGATGCGGCGAACTCGGACATCTCCTTATACACGTTGTCGCAATACGTCGCCAATTCCTCGGCTTTATCCTGCACGCCGAGGAGGTCGCCGAGTGTGCGATAGGCATCGCCAAAGGTGTCGAGCGTGGTGCTTACGTGAATGCAGGGGATGCCTAGCTGCTGCTGCAGCGTGTCGAGATCTTCGGCGAGGCCGTCTTTAGGTTGGCCGATGTCGATGACGATCTGCGCATCGGCCGCCGCCACGGCTTCCTTGTTGAAGTCGCCCTTGCCGCCGACGATGGTGCCGAACTCGTCCATCCCGCTGTATTTGTCGCCGAAGTATTTCTCCTGGTTGGCGCTTGGACCGCCTGCAAGCCCGACGAGCTTGTCGCCTGCGACGGTCATGAGGACTTGCTGCGAGATCGAGCCCGAGGGCGCGATCCTCTCGATGTTCGTCGGCACTTCGACCTCGCGACCGAGCGAGTCGGTGAAGATGCGCGTCTCGCTTTGCGCTGCCTGCTGTTGCGAGTTGTCCGAGGCGCTTTGCCGCGCGTCGTCCGCGCAGCCCGCGAGGATGCCGCCGGTGCCGAGGCAAAGCGTTGCGACGCATGCCACGGCAACCGCCTCACGGCCAAATGATGTCGATATCTTCAATTCCCGCCCCCTTCTCTTCCTGCGAACCGAGGGAGCGCAATCCCATCAATTCACAAATAAGAATAAACTGTATTGCGAATTATACCTATTAAAAAATATTATTGAAGTGGAGCAATGCAAAGATAGGCGACGTTTGCGGCGCTTCGGCACCCGCACCGCTTGTCGCTCGCTTATCGGGTGCACCTGGGGGATCCAAGGTCATCTGATATAGTGGACGCGTCGAGAGGAGCGCTATGCGAGAGATGCCCGCGAACAGACTCAATCCCAAGATCAAAAACGTTTGGCGGATCAACGACGCCATCTGGATCGCCCTGTGCTTCCTTCTGTGCTTCGTTCCCTTCGCCATCGTCGCGGCGGTCGAGCCGGACGCGGGGTGGAGCCTCGTCGTCCTCGGTGTGATCGCGGTGCTGTTCGTCGTTCTCGCCATCGTGTTCGTGGTGGTGTTGCCCCCGGTGCGCTACGCTCGCTGGCGTTACGAGGTATCGCAGGATTATCTGGAGATAGCGCGCGGGATCATCTGGCGCAAACGGTTCGTCATCCCGTTCATCCGCGTGCAGAACACCGACACGCGGCAAGGTCCCGTGCTGCGTGCGTTCGGCTTGGCGAGCGTGACGGTTTCGACGGCGGCCGGCGAGCACGAGATCCCCGGTCTCGGAGTCGAGGAGGCGGAGGTGCTGCGCGACCGCGCGGCGGAGCTCGCCCGCATCGCGCGTGAGGACGTATGATGGAGGAACCGAAGAACGGCGCCGCTCCCGCTCCTGCCCCGACCGTCCCCGCGCCTGCAGCCGAGGGGGTCGCGCAATGCGAGCCGGTTCGGCACAAGGCGCATCATAGCTACGTTTGGCTCGGCTCCATCCGCGCCGTCATCATGTTCGTCGGCATCGCGTTCGTCGCATCGCTGTCGAGTCTCGTCGGCTTCGTCACGGAGGATCTCTCGGATCCGGGCGGTGTGTTCGTTTTCCTGGTGGTGACGGGCATCATCATCGGATGCATCGTCTTAGCGGCGGCGTGCATCGTCGTCTACCAGGTGGTTTCGTACAAATACCTTTACTTCACGCTCGGCTCCGACGAGTTCAGCCTTTATCGGGGGATCATCAGCAAGAAGCGGGTGCACGTTCCGTATCGGCGCATTCAGTCGGTCGACCAGAGGGCGTCGCTCCTTCAGCGGGTGTTCGGGGTGTGCACCGTGCTCGTCGACACGGCGGGCGGTTCCGCCAACAAAGCCGTGACGATCCCCTACCTTACCAAGCAGCAGGCCGAATGGCTGCGCGCGGAGCTGTTCGCGCGCAAGCGGGGCGCGCTCGCCGGCACGTCGGGCCAGATGGCTTTCGGTCAGGCTGCGGCTCCGGGCTCCCCTGTCGCAGCGCGCCCACGCGCGGCGGAGGGCAACGTGCTCGATGCCGGGGCGGCGGTGTGGAGCGAGTTCGGCGGCGTGTTCGGCGGGGCTGAGCTCGATACCGGATACGTGTCGTACGAGTACGGGCTTTCCAACAAGGAGCTTTTGCTCGCGGGGCTTTCGGGCAACACGTCGTTTTTCATCGCCATCGCAGGTGTCATCGGCGCCGTCTCCCAAATCGTCCCCGTCTTGATCGGCATGTTTCCTCGGGCGGGGGAGGACATGGTGGAGTCGGTCGCTGCCCAGATGGCGGGAGGGTTCGCGGGGAGCTTCATCGCCATGATCGCGCTTGCCGTGCTCGCGGCCGCCCTCGTGCTCTGGCTCGTGTCGGCCCTCGGGACGTGCATCAGCTACGGGGGCTTCAAAGCCCGTCGCCGTGGTAGCCGAATCGAGGTCGAACGCGGGCTTTTGCAGCATGTCTTCCAAGGCGTCGATGTGGAGCGCGTTCAGTCGGTCACCATCGAGCAGACGCTGATCCGCCGGCTCATGGGTTACTGCCGCATCGTGGTCGGTAAGATCGACGCGGCATCCGATGGCGACGAGGCCGCGCAATCACCCGTCTCCCAGGGCGTGGTCGTTCATCCGTTCGTGAAGATGAGCCGGGTTCCCGAGATACTCGCGGGGCTCGTTCCCGAATACGCCGACGTTCCCCGCCAGGCGATTCCCGTCGCGCCCGTCGCGCTTCGACGCGCGCTGCTTCGCCGTTGCCTCTGGATGGGCGCCGGGTTCTACCTCGTGCTCGGCACGGCGGCGTGCCAGGTCGGCATGGCGCTCGCAGGCACGTCGGCGCTTGCGAGCGCGTTCGGCATCCTTCCCTCCGACGTCGCGGCGCTGCGTCTTGCCGCCGACGTCGTTTTCGCCATCATGTACGCTCTCGCGCTGATTATCATCGTCATCGACGCCGTCGGCGCCGTGCTGTGGTCTCGTGAGTCGAGCTTTGCGTACAACGAGCGGTTCATGCAGGTGACCAACGGTGGTCTGACGCGCACGAGCGTGAGCTTCCCCCGCAAGAAGATCCAATTCGGCGACGTGCGGACGAACCCGTTCCAACGCGCGGCGGGAACGGCGACGGTGGAGGCCCGCATTGCGGCAGGGGTCGGCGGGACGACGCTTTCCCTCATCGACGCCCGCGAGGACGACGCAGGCCGTTGGCTCGCGTGGCTGAAGCCCGGCGGAAATGTGGTAGAGTGATCCTCATGGAAAATCAGGTTGCCTCAGACAGATCGGCCGGCCGAAGTACCGGCTCCTCGTTGAAGAAGCGCTCGGGCGAGCGCGGCTCTTCGCTGCGTGATTACTCCCTCGGCGAGGAGATCACCAACGCCATCACGCACGGCATAGGCGCGGCATTGGCCGTCGCGGCTCTCGTCATCCTCATCGTGAAGTCGGTCATCGACGGCGCGGGCGTGTTGTTGCTCTCGGCGCTCGTCTACGGCATAGCCCTTCTCCTGGAATATCTTATGTCGACGCTTTACCACGCCATCGCGCATCGCGGCGCGAAGCGTGTTTTCAAGGTGCTTGATCACTGCGGCATCTATCTGCTCATCGCCGGAACTTACACGCCGTACTGCCTGGTGACGCTCTCCGATGTCGGCGGGTATTGGCTCGGCGCCGTCGTCTGGGCCGTCGCGCTCATCGGCATCGCCTTCGAGGCGTTTTGGACGTTTCGCCCGCGCTGGATATCGGTGGTCGTATACGTCGTCTTGGGTTGGTGCGTCGTCGTGTTCGTCCCTCAGCTTTACGCAGCGCTTCCCGCGGTCGGGTTCTGGTTGCTCGCGGCGGGCGGCGCGAGCTACACCGTAGGCGCGGTGTTCTATGTGCTGAAGAAGATTCCCTACATGCATTCGGCGTTTCACGTGTTCGTGCTCGCGGGCAGCATCCTGCAATTCTTCTCGGTGCTGCTGTTCGTTTTGTAAGGCGGCGCGGGCGGGTTTTCGCGCGATGCGCGTGACCGAGTTGGCGGAATGAAGGTACGTTCGGGAAAAGGACGAGGTAGATACAGGCTTATGGACCGGGAAAAAGAAAAGGAAAAGCGCGAGAAGCCGGGGCTGTTCGATTTCCTCATGGGGAAGCGCGAGGTCGTTTCGGGGGATGAGATCAAAGACATCGTCGCTGACAACGAAGACCTCCTCGAGGACGAGAAGCGCATGATTCACGACATCCTCGATTTGGGCGACATGTCGGTTCACGAGATCATGCAGCCGCGCGTCGACATGATGATCATCGAGGACGTCGAGTCGGGTCGTGCGGCCCTCGAGCGCATGCGGGGGACGGGCTATTCGCGCCTTCCCGTGTACCATGACGACATTGACGGCATCGTGGGCATCGTCCACTATAAGGACCTCATCGGGCCTTTGATGGACGGGCGCGTCGACGATCCCGTCACCAAGTTCATGTACGAGCCCATGTTCGTCCCCGAGACGAAAGACGTCATCCCGCTGCTCGGAGAGATGCAGGCGCAGCGACAGCAGATGGCGATTGTCGTCGACGAATACGGCGGAACCGACGGTCTCATCACCATCGAGGACATTGTCGAGGAGATCGTCGGCGAGATCCTCGACGAGACGGATTTCGACGGCGACCTGGTCACCCCGTGCGGTGCAGGCGCTTGGCGTGCGGATGGTCGTTTGCCCGTCGAGCAGGCGCTCGAGCTCGGATGGCCGGTGAGCGAGTCCGACGATTACGAGACCATCGCCGGCTGGATCATGGACACCGTCGACTTCGTTCCTCAGACGGGGGATCGCTTCTGCGTCGAAGGGTTCTCGTTCAAGATCGAGCGCATGCGCCGCTCCCGCATCTCGACGGTGTACGTGAAGGCGGGTTGTGGAGACGAGTCGGCGAGCGGTAAATCTGCTCAGGCATAAAAGTGGGCTTCTGAACTGGAGCAACGCTCGATTTCGATTTGTCAATCGAACAAAACGTGGAGGGCGTCGAAGCGCTTTTTTGCCTTGCCAGCCCCCTCTACGGTAGAATATCGAAAGCAAAATCGCATATCGAGCCCCTTCGGCAGCAAACCCACCCACAATCTAGCATGCTGTCAACCGCTTCGGCGGCTCGCTCGAGTGCGCTTCTGAAAGGTTGAGTTTGGTAGCAAGACGACAGAACGCATCGAAGGGCGGCATGGCAGCGCGCGTGATCGCGGTTGCGTGCGCGTTTTCCCTCGTCGTGAGTTGCGTGAGCTTCGGCATCGCCTCCGCAGGCGGCGGCGTTTCCGATTCCCGCGCCGACGACGACGCGAAGGCGTTCGCCCCCGCGTCGTCGGACGGCGCCATGGCGACGGCCTCCGAAACGCTCGTGCTCGAGAGCGCTGCGCAGCGCGATATCTCCCGCGGCATCGACGAGATCGCCGCCGAGGAGGAAGCTGCGCGTATCGCCGCCGAGGAAGCGGCGCGTGCCGAAGAGGCGGCGCGTATCGCCGCTGCGGAGCAGGCCAAGGCAGAGGCGGCTGCTCGCGAGGTTTCCGCGCTCTCCGACGTCGATTTCAGCTGCGGCAAGGAGGCTTTCCTCGCCGAGTGGACGTCTCGTATCGACGCGTATCTCGCAGGCTCTCCCCTCGCCGGTTACGGCAAGGTCTTCGCCGAGGCGGCGTGGGACAACGGCGTGGATCCGCGTTGGTCTCCCGCCATTTCGAACACCGAGAGCTCGAAGGGCCGCAATTGCTTCCGTCCTTACAACGCGTGGGGATGGATGGCCGAAAGCTGGTCGAGCTGGGAAGAGGCCATCAACGCTCACGTGGCGGGGCTCGCGCGTGGTTACGGCTACACTATCAGCTTGGAGAACGCGAAGAAATACTGCCCCCCGACCTATCACGATTGGTATGCGAAGACCGTTTCGGAAATGGCGAAGATCTAGCTATGAGAAACGTCATCGTCGTCGGGTGCGGGCGCGTGGGGTCGCAGCTCGCGAACATGCTCTCGGATAACGGCAACAACGTCTGCTGCGTCGACCGCAACGCCGACGCCTTCGCCAATTTGGGCCGCAACTTCAACGGATCGACGGTGCAGGGGGTCGGCTTCGACGAGGACGTTCTCATTCACGCAGGCGTCGAGGAGTGCGATGTTTTGGCGGCCGTCACGCAGTTCGACAACGCCAACCTCATGTGCGCCGAGGTGGCGAGCCGCCTGTTCGGCGTTCCTCACGTCATCGCCCGTCTGTACAACCCCGATCACGAGCGCGCTTACATGCAGCTCGGCATCGACTACACGTGCGGCACCTCCCTTGTGGCTGAGGACGTGTTCTCGAAGGTGGTCGCGGGGCATGGGTCGCATGTCGATACCTTCGGCGAATGCGAGGTGCTTCGTTTCTCGCTGGACTTGTCGAGCCGTGAGAACAAGCGAACCATCCGCGTGTCGGAACTCGAGCGCGACCATGAGATTCGCATCATAGCGTTCGAGCGCGGTGATGGCTCCGCCTCTTCCATACCGACGAGCGAGTCCGTTCTCTACAACGGAGACACCGTCCTCGCGTGCGTTCGCCATGATCTCATAGCCTCGTTTTCCCGGTTCATTCAGGGCTAGCGCTGCGCTTCTCGTCTCGTCTGCTGCATTAGAATAGAGGCGTCGCGCACGCATCATCAAGGAGGTAGCAGGTGTTCATCGTCATCGCCGGCGGCGGCAAGGTCGGATCGTACCTTGCTTCTGTTCTGCTTCAGAGCGGAAACGAGGTTGCCGTTATCGAGGAGACGCTCAAGACCGCCGACCAACTGTCGGTCATGCTCGAGGGCGGTTATCTCGTCATTCACGGAGACGGTTGCGACTCGCGTTACCAGGAGGATGCGGGTATCAGGCGGGCCGACGTCTTCGTCGCGACGACGGGTCTTGACGACAGCAACCTGGTCGCGTGCGAGATCGCTCAGCGCGTCTTCCACGTCCCTCGCGTCATCGCGCGCGTCAACAATCCGAAGAACCTGCGCATCTTCCGCGAAGTGGGCATCGAGTGCGTGTCTTCGACCACGCTCATCGCCAACCTCATCGAAGAGGAGGCGTTGCTCGGCTCCGTTTCCGTCGTGTCGTCTCTGACCCATGGCAACGTCGCCCTCACCGAGGTGGTTGTTCCGCGCATGCGCCATCACTCCAACGAAGCGGGCGTTGACATCGACTCGCTGCCCCTTCCCGACAACGTGCTCATCGCCGCCGTCGCCACGAAAGACGATGTCGTCGTGGCGAGCGACAACCTGGTCATGTATCCGGGCGACAAGGCGATCGTCGTCGCCGACAACGACGTCCTCGACGAGGTGCGCGCCGTCTTCAAGGCGCTGTAGGCACGGGCGCGTTTCCCGCTCGCGCGTTGATGGTCGATCCCGAGCGGATGCTCGGCAGGTGCGACATCGTTTCCCATCGGGGCGCTGATGGAACCGACCGTCTCCCCGTCGGGGCGTGCCGGGGCGTTCGTGGTATTCTGAGCGCGCTGCAATACAAGAAACGCTGTGAGGTGACAAGCCGTGATCAATCGTTACACGCGTCCCGCGATGGGGCGTATCTGGGAGCTTGAGAACAAGTTCGAAATATGGAAGGAAATAGAGGTGCTCGCCTGCGAGGCGCAAGCTGAGCTGGGTCAGGCCGGCATTACGAAGGAGGAGGCGCGTTGGATTCGCGACCATGCCTGCTTCACCGTCGCGGAGATCGACGAGATCGAGAAGGTCACCCATCACGACGTCATCGCCTTCACCACGTGCATGGCGGGTTACATCGACGCCGACGTTCCCGATGGGGAGGAGAAGCCGAGTCGCTGGGTCCACTATGGTATGACGTCGTCGGATCTCGGGGACACCGCGCTTTCCTATCAGATCACCCAGGCGATCGACATCATCCTCGCCGACATCAAGGAGTTGGGCGAGACGTGCCGTCGTCGCGCGTTCGAGTTCAAAGACGTGCTGTGCGTCGGTCGCACGCACGGCATTCATGCAGAGCCTATGACGTTTGGCATGAAGTTCGGCAGCTGGGCATGGGCTCTCAAGCGTGCGCAAACCCGCATGGAGCAGGCGCGCGAGGTCGCGGCTACGGGCGCCATATCGGGAGCGGTCGGTACGTACTCGAGTATCGACCCGTACGTCGAGCGGTACGTGTGCGAGAAGATGGGCCTTACTCCCGACCCCCTGTCGACGCAGGTGCTTGCGCGCGATCGCCATGCGCAGGTCATGTGCGCTCTTGCGGTCGCTGCGTCGACTCTCGAGTCCATCGCGATGCAGGTTCGCTTGCTCCAGCAGTCCGATGTCATCGAAGCCGAGGAGCCGTTCGCGAAGGGGCAGAAAGGGTCCTCGGCCATGCCGCATAAGCGCAACCCCATTACGGCGGAGCGCGTTTGCGGGCTCGCTCGCGTGGTGAAAAGCAACGCCCAGGTTGCCTTGGACAACGTGGCGCTGTGGTACGAGCGCGACATCTCGCACTCCGGAGCCGAGCGCGTAGCGCTTGCGGACAGCTTCACGGCGCTCGATTACATGTTCGGGAAGATGCAGTGGATGCTCGAAGGGCTTCAGACCTATCCCGCCAAGATGGAGCAGAATCTCTGGCGAACCCGGGGCCTCATCTTCTCTTCAAAGGTGTTGCTCGCGCTCGTCGATACCGGCATCAGCCGCGAGGATGCGTACGTGATCGTTCAACGCAACGCCATGCAGGTGTGGGAGGACATTCAAAACGCCGTGTCGGGTCCGACGTACCGCGAGCGACTCGAAGCCGACCCCGCCGCCTCGGTGCTCACGGCGGAAAAGCTCGACGAGATCTTCGATCCTTGGGATTTCCTCACGCGCAAGGACGCGGTGTTCGAGCGCCTGGAGGCCCTTAGCTTCTAGGGCTTGGACGCTCGCTGCTTCGAGGGGGCTGACCAAGGAGGGGCGGTTGCCTCCCCTCCGCTTTTCGACAAACGGGCCGCGAGTCTTCTCGCGGCCCGTCTTGCGTTCGGGGCTTCTGTTTTATCCCGCCGTGCCGGTTGTGCAGGATGCGCCGCCGTGCGGCTGCCTTGATTGCCGGGTCGGCGTTCAGCTCGCTGTGCGAGGGCGGGGGCGAGCTGAACGCGCGTCATGAAAGAGGCTGCGATTCCAGGGTCGTCAACTCTTCAAGTCGCGCAAGCAGATCGTCTCGCTCGTTTTTCACCGAACCTTCGCTTACTTCCAAAAACAGACGATTCAGCAGCGCGCCGACGGAAGGCCCCGCCGGCACTCCGCGTTCGATCACGTCGTGGCCGTTGATCGCGAGGTCTTTCACCGAGAAGGGCTCTCCTTGCTCCTGCAGTTCGTTGAACGCTTCGAGCAGCAGCGCCGCGTCACGAGCTCTTTGGTGGTATTCGGGTGCCTGCGCCATCGAATCGGCGACCTTCAGGTGGCAAAGTCCGCGGAAAAGATCGTTGCGGTCCTGAAGCTTCGCCATCATGCGGTGAATCGACTTGCGGGATCGCGCGACCACGTGGTCGTGATACCTCACGAGCAGCGCTACATCGTCGACGAATCGCGGGCTCATCTTCAGCCGCTCAAGCATGGGCCTGGCTAGGACGACGCTGAGCTTAGGGTGCTCGTAAAAATGGCTGACGCCGTCTTCACCGCGGAAAGATGCGGGAGGTTTGCCCATGTCGTGGCAGAGCGCCGCCCAGCGAACGGTGAGGTCGGCCGGAGCGTGCTGCATGACGAACGCGGTGTGCTCGAGGACGTCGTATATATGGTATTTCGTATTCTGCTCGCAGTTCTTCATGGCGGTAATTTCGGGAAGGACGAACGCAAGCACGTCGAACACGTCGAGGAGGGCGTCGTGAACGTGCTCGCCGAGGACGAATCCGTCAAGCTCCGAGCGGATGCGCTCTGCCGAGATGCGATAGAGCAGGTGCTTATGCGTGCTCATGGCCAGGCGTGTGTCGGAGTCGATCTCGAAGCCGAGTTGTGAACGGAATCGGCATCCGCGCAGGATGCGCAAAGCGTCTTCGGTGAACCGTCTCCTTGGATCTCCCACGCATCGAAGGACCCGCCTTCTGAGATCGTCGATTCCCCCGAAGGGGTCTACAAGTCCCCGTTCAGGGTGGAAGGCCATGGCGTTGACGGTGAAATCGCGACGCGCGAGGTCGGTGACGATTGAGTCGACGAACTCGACTTCTTCGGGATGCCGAGAGTCTCGATAGCTTCCATCTTGGCGAAACGTCGTCACCTCGATAGTCCGGGGATCATCGGGAAAGGGGCATATGGTCACCGTCCCGTGTGCGGTTCCTGTCTCATGCACGCGCATGGAGGCTGCTTCGCAGGCAGATTTAACGGTTCGCCAATCTGCGTTCGTCGCGAGGTCGATGTCGTTGCCCTGCCTGCCCATGAGCCGATCGCGTACGAAGCCGCCGACGAGCCATGCTTCGAAGCCGGCATCCTCGAGGGCTTTCAAGACGGCGCGAGCATACGCTGGAACATCGAATGCTCCCTGGAAGTCGGAGCTGATGTGCCTGGCGTCTCGTTCGTTCATGGATCCTCCTGATCATTATGATGACTCTGAAGATCGTACCTTATAAAGAGAGGAAAACGCACGATCGGTGTGCGGTATGCGAGCCGTTACTTTAAGAGCGGAAGACGAGACGCGATTTGCCGAGGTGCGCGGTTCGTGATCAGCTGAAGTGTTGCGACGTCGTTCACGGTTGACGTTCCCGCAGCCGCCGTCGACCTGTCCCGCGATGCTGCGGATTCGCTGCGAGCGTCGGGTCCGGTGCGGGGAACGGGCGATCTCGGCGGGGCCGAGCCTTCTCGGAGATCCCGCGCCGACGCCCCCGCCCGCTCGCGCCCCCGCCCCCCGCGCCACCGCAGCCCGCCGCCCCCCCCCGTTTGTCGGGATTCCGTGGAGACCGCCCCCTCCCGCCCCCGGCCGGG
>CALADF010000003.1 GCA_937890835.1 uncultured bacterium | reverse complement strand
GAATCCAGTAGGTTTTCACGTGAAACAGAAAAAAGCGTCCGAGGGAAGGGGGTCCCTGGGACGCTTTTTTCTTGTGACAAAAGCCAGACGAGGAGAGCTTTCGCCACCCGGTAAAGCAAAAAGAGAGGAGGAGTTGCGACGGTGAGACCTTCGACGAATCGGAGGAAGGTGCGTGCTTGAGGGGGTGAGCTTGCTTGCCTTTCGATCAGCTTCGGTCTCCCTGTCGACGAAAGTTAGAATAAGGTAACTCTTGGAGAAAAGCAACACCTTTTGAGAAAAAAGTTAACCTTGGTTTATAAAATATCGTTCGTGAGCTCAGCGCGTCGCCTGTCCTGCGGTTTTCGCGATGCTCGACGGAGTTGCAGAGGGCCGCGGGGCATCGCTGCGGCCCTCTGCCCCGCTCCATGCTCGGCGATGCGCGTCGTTCCGATTTTTATCGGGGGCGAATTTCACGATGCAGGCTAAAAAAGCTTTCGCCGACGTGCTCGATTTCGGCGCCGCCGAGACGGCGCCTCGCCGGCGCCGGGCAGGTTTCGGATGCGGCTTCGGCTAAGCCAAAAGCTTGCGCGCTGCGGAATCGAGTTTAGCGAGCAGTTCCTCCGCCGAAGCCTCGTCGGCGCAGGCTGCGAACAGGTACGCCTTGATCTTCGGCTCGGTGCCGCTCGGGCGCACGATCACCTTGCTGCCGCCCGCAAGCTGCATCTCGAACACGTTGGCTGCGGGAAGCGTCTGCGGTGAGTCGGGGTCGTTCATGAGGCCGGCGGAGCCAACGTAGGGCATCCGCACTCCTGCGCTGTAATCGACGGATCGTTCGACCTGAAGGCCTGCGAACTTGGCGGGCGGGTTGGAGGAAAGCCCCTCCATGATGGCGCGCATCTTCTCGGCGCCTTCGGCCCCCGGATACTCCAGGCTGATGGTCGCGTTCTTATGGTAGCCGAACTTCGCGTAAAGCTTCTCGAGGGCTTCGACGAGGTCCATGCCGCGCGCCTTGTAGTCGCGCGCCATCTGGCAGATGAGCATGCTCGCGTTAATCGCGTCCTTGTCGCGCACGTGAGCGCCGGAGAGATAGCCGTAGCTTTCCTCGAAACCGAAGATGAAGCGCTCCGGCGTGCCGGCTGCTTCGAGCAGACCGATCTGCTCGCCGATGTATTTGAACCCGGTGAGCGTGCGGCGCAGTTGGAAACCGTACTCACGGGCGAGCGCGTCCACCATGGCGGTGGAGACGATGGTGGTCACCGCCACCGCGCCGTCGAGATCCTCGCCGCGCGCGGAGCGGATGCGGCAGATGTAATCGAGTAGAAGGATGCCCATCTCGTTACCCGAGATAAGGTGGTAGGAGCCGTCGTGCTCGGCGGCGATGCCCACGCGATCGGCATCGGGGTCGGTGGCCAGAAGGAGGTCGGGGTGCACCTTCTCGCACAGGGCGAGGCCGCGCTCGAGCGCCTCGCGAATCTCGGGATTGGGGTAGGGGCATGTGGGGAAGTTGCCGTCGGGCGTCGACTGCTCCTCGACCAGCGTGACGTTGCGGACGCCGATGCGATCGAAGATGCGCTCGCAGCACTCGAGGCCGGTGCCGTTGAGCGGCGTGTACACCACGTTCAGCTCGACGTCGGCATGCGCGCCGTCAGCTTCGAGCGATTGGTCGGACACGGCGTCGATGAAGCGGTCGAGCGTGTCCTCGCCGATGTGGCTCGCAAGACCCGCCTCGACGGCTTGGGCGAAGGGCATGCGCTCGACCTTGAAGATGTCGACGTCGTTGATGGCGTTTTGGATGTCGCGCGCCGCCTGAGTGGTGATCTGGCATCCGTCGGGACCGTAGGCCTTGTAGCCGTTGTAGGGAGCGGGGTTATGGCTGGCCGTCATGCAGATGCCCATGCAGCACCCAAGGTCGCGCACGGCGAAGCTCAGCGCCGGCGTGGGCTCGATGCGCGGGTAGATGAGCGCGCGGATGCCGTTGGCCGCCAGCACACCCGCTGCGGTTTCGACGAACTCTTCGCCCATGTTGCGGCTGTCGCGCGCGATGGCGACGCTCGGATCGGTGAAGTTCGCGTTAATGTAATCGGAGAGGCCCTGCGTGGCCTTCGCGACGGTGTAGACGTTCATGCGGTTCGGGCCTGCGCCGATGATGCCGCGCAAGCCAGCCGTGCCGAAGGTGAGATCTTGGTAGAAGGCGTCGCGGACGGCAGTTTCATCCCCCGTCTTCAGCTGTTCGAGCTCGGCGAGCAGAGCGGGGTCGTCGACGTTGTCGATCCAAAAATCGAGCAGCCCGGTGAAGTCCTCCATGTCGGTTCCTTCCTGTTCAAGGCAAATCAATCGTAAGCGGTGCTATTGTACCCATGACGTTGGACGGGAATGTGAAGATATCGTCGCCCTGCGCGAATTAGGCTAGCCGAGATGCGGAATCTTTTTGAGAAGGGCCCATGCCCGCTGTTTTTCCTTCGCCGAGCCCATCATGCGCTCAAGATCGCGGAAGGCTATCACCGTTCTGCCGAGGACGCGCGTGCTCGCATCAAGCTCGACAGGGCGCCGATAGGCATGCGAGACGACCTGGGCCGCCTCCTCGTCGCAGACGACGATCGCAAGCGGATCGATGGCCTCAATCACGTTGTGCACGTCGGCCGCGCCGAGTTCGCTGCCGTCCACCTTGACGGCGATGTGCGCGCAGGCGTTTTCTCCGTAACCGAGCGCCGCCATGGATTTTTCCACCGCCGCTCTCGTGGCGTCGTCGATCTCGTGCGAGCAGATCGAGGCGACGAGCGTGCCGCCTTGCGTGCGCACGAAGTCCCCGTACACGGCGAGAGCGCTCCGGGCGTTGACCTCATACATGTTACAATTCGCGGAAGAAATCACACTAACTCCTTGCGATGGGAGTCGCTTCGTATTACAACAGCAATCATATCAATTGTGCCGCATGCGTGCGGCGGACTAGGAGGAAGACATGTGCACCAACGGCGTCAACACCGGCCAGCTCGAGCTCATGATCGAGCAGATCGACGACCATCTGAAGCTCGAGCGTCGTTGGACGCATAATCTCGCCCACAATGCCGAGGACGCGGGCTTCGCCACCGTTTCCGAGAAGCTTCACGCTGCGCAGGCGCTGCTTGACGACGCTCGTGCGCTGCTCGACGAGGCTAAGGACGCCATCGAGGACGACGCCGAGAACGCCGAGGGCGTCACGGTCAGCTTGGTGTAGCGGGCTTCTATGGGCAAGGAGCTGATGCGTTTCTCGGTCGCGATGCCCGAGGATCTGCTCATGCGCTTCGATCAGCTGGTCTCACGTCGCGGTTTGGCGAAGAATCGCAGCGAGGTCGTGCGCGACCTGGTTCGCGACGCCCTCGTCGAGGACGAATGCGCCATGCCGGGGGTTATGGTCATGGGCACGCTCACCATCGTCTACGACCACCATGCCAGCGACTTGCAGGAGAAGTTGCACAGCATTCAGCACGACTATTTCGAAGCGATAATCTCGACCATGCACGTGCACGTCGACCAGCATATGTGCCTCGAGGTGATCGTCATGCGCGGTGAAACGGGGATGGTTCAAGACATAGCCAACCTCATCCTCGGGACCAAGGGCGTTCAGAACGGCAAGCTCGTTCTCACCACGACCGGTCATCACGTGTAACCGTGCAATCATGCAACAGCCCGACGCCTCGCTGGCGGCGGGTGCGCCCCCGTTGGATCGCTTTCGCGATGCGCGGGGGCTTTCTGGATAAAAGCGAAAGGGGCGGATACCATGCCGCAAGATGCAACCGTCATGCTCGGCCACGGCAGCGGCGGAATCATGATGAAGCGGATCATCGACGAGGTGTTCTTCTCGGCGTATGGAAACGACGATCTTCTGCGCGGCGACGACGCGGCGGTTCTCCCCGCTCTTGCACCGGGAGAGCGCTTGGCTTTCTCGACCGACTCGTTCGTCGTGTCGCCCCATTTTTTCCCGGGCGGCGATATCGGGCGCCTCGCGGTATGCGGAACCGTCAACGACGTGGCGACCAGCGGTGCGCGTCCGCTCTATCTGAGCTGCGGCTTCGTTCTCGAAGAAGGCTACCCCCTGGACGATCTGCGACGTGTTTGCGCGTCAATGGCCGAGGTGGCTCGCGAGGCGGGGGTCAGGATCGTAACCGGCGACACCAAGGTGGTCAACCGCGGGCACGGTGACGGCATCTACATCAACACAAGCGGCGTCGGCGTGCTGCGCGAAGGGCTCGAACTCGGTGGTGCGCAATGCCGACCCGGGGACAAGATTCTCGTGACGGGCACGCTCGGCGACCACGGCATCACTATCATGAGCTGTCGGGAGGGCTTGGGCTTTTCGGCCGATATCGAAAGCGATGCGGCTCCGCTCAACCATCTTATCGCCGAGGTCATCGAGGCGGCCCCGCACGTTCGCTGCTTCCGCGATCCCACGCGCGGCGGCATCGCCTCGACGCTCAACGAGCTTGCGGATCAGGCGGATGTCGACATGTACGTTGACGAGGATTCCGTGCCGGTGAGAGACGCGGTGCTCGGCGCATGCGAGATGCTCGGATACGACGTCATGCAGGTGGCGAACGAGGGCAAGATGGTGTGCGTGGTTCCCGCCGACGAAGCCGATGCGGCGCTCGCGGCCATGAAGGCCAACCGCTACGGAGCCGACGCCGCCGTCATCGGCGAGGTTGCCGCGGCGGATCCCGAGCGGGGGCCTAAGGTTTTTCTGCGCACGGCGTTCGGATCGACGCGCATTCTCGACATGCTCGTCGGCGAGCAGCTGCCGCGCATTTGCTAGTGCGGCCCGATGGAGAGGCTGGGCGGGTGCGAACTGCGGCGGCAACCGCAACGCCCGGCATTTTTACCGAAATCTGAAAAAAGGGTTTTCCCCTTTGTGCGGAACGTGATTAATGGTATCTTGCGCTACGAAAGTTATTGGGAAACATCCCAAGGGGGACTTTCGACGAAGAAGGAGTTGCTATGTCACACCCGGTAATCGAAGCTGATGAGTGCATCGGCTGCGGCATTTGCGTTGACGCATGCCCGCAAGAGGTTCTCGAGGTCGTCGACGGTGTTGCCGAGGCTGTCAACGAGGACGCCTGCATCGCCTGCGGCGATTGCGTCGAGGAGTGCCCGATGGGCGCTATCCCCGAGGTTGTCGAGGACTAACTTCGAGAAACGTCGCCGCGCAGCGCGCAGCCGCTTTGAGAAGACGAAAAGGGAGCGACCGGGTGTCGCTCCCTTTTCTGTTTTCGGAGGATCGTTTGCGTCTCGTTAAACCTGTCAAAACGTCGATTTTCGCGAATGGCAGATTTACCTATCATTCGCGAAAATGAGCAATACGATAGGTTCATATGGCAGTGGGTGCATGTGCGAAGGAAAGGAGAGGGCTGTGCTCGAACGAGACTACGTAGCAACGATAGCCCAGCGTCTTCGCGAGCCCAGAAAGTTTATGCAGGTAGTCGTAGGGCCCCGCCAGACGGGAAAAAGCACTTCGGTCGGACAGGCTCTGGATAAGCTTGATGTGGCCAAGGTCGAATTCTCCTTCGACAGGCCGAGGGATCATCGCGCGCAAGCTCGAGGAAGTGTGGGGGAGCGCTCGGGCAATGCTCTCTTCCCGCGACGAAGTGGTTCTATCGCTCGATGAGGTTCAAAAGTTCCCGAGTGGTCATCAACTGTTAAATACCTTTGGAACGAGGATACGCGTCGCGGGCGAAACGCGAAGGCCGTGCTCACGGGCTCGTCGACGCTTACGCTGCAAAGCGGCATGGCGGAGTTGCTCAAGGGTCGATTCGAGATTCTGAGGTCGACGCAATGGACTCTTTCCGAATGTAGAAAGGCGTTCGGGTATTCGCTTGACGACTTTCTTATGCTGGGAGGATATCCGGGCGCTTCTGCGTTGAGGGGCGATACGTCGCGTTGGCTGAGTTATTTGCGGGATTCCATTATCGAACCGACGATCACGCAAGACGTCTTGGAGATGGAGATGGTGCGAAAACCTGCGCTGCTGTGCGCCTTGTTCGAGGTGGGGGCATTGTATTCCTCCCAAGAGATCTCGTACCGCAAGCTGCTGGGACAGCTTGATGATTGCGGTAATACCGACGTCGTCGCCCATTATCTAGATTGTCTATCTCATGCGGGGCTTATGAGCGGACTGAAGAAGTGCGATGGGAAAGCGTTGGTTGCGAAATCGAGCTCGCCGCGATTGTTGGTGCACGACACGTTGTTGATGACGGCGTCGCTCGGCAACGACGCCGGCAAGATCATGGGTGATACTGCTCTGCGGGGGCGTTTGGTTGGGACTGCGCGAGGCTTATTTGCTTGCGCGTTCGCAGGGAGAAGGGTTCGACCTTCGCTGGTGGCGAGACAAGGGGGCGGAAGTCGATTTTATGGTGACGGTGGGTTGTCGACGCACCGTCATCGAGGTGAAAAGCGGTCGCGTTAAAGGAACGAAGGGGCTCGGTGAATTCGTGCAGCGCTATCCCGGCACCTACGTTCTGATAGTTGGTTCAGAGGAATTTCTGCTCGATGATTTCCTGCTGGGCAAGGTGCCGCTGTTTCAGTAGAAAATAGCATATATATAGGCAAGGGACGCCGTGCTCGGATGCATGGCGTCCCTCGGCGTTCCTGATTGTGTTGTGCGCCGGCAAACCTTACGACTCCGTGCGTTATTCCTCAAGTTCGGTGATGCGGTACAGCTCGGGCTCCTCGGGGCGCTCTTCGCTGACGGAGCCGTCTTCGTTCTCGGCCATCCACGCCTCGCGTTCGGCGAGGAAGGAGGTCAGAAGCTCGTCGTAGTTATCGACGGGGGCGATCTCGTAGGTCTTCGTCTCGGTCGTGCCGTCGGTGTAGGTCGCGGTGACGTGCAGCTTGCATCCGTTTATCCTGGCGGCGGCATGCGTCTCGATCTGGCGATCCAACCCGCTGCTCGCCTCGCTCAGCTGCGCGTTTGTCTCGTCGAGCGCTTGTTGCAGTGCGTTCTCGTCGGCCTTCTCGCCCTCTGCGGCGCTTTCGTTTCTCACCTTGTCCTGCAGCGCTTGGGATTGCGCGGCGTCGGCGGCAAGCGCCGCTTCGTACACGGCGGCGAACTCCTCGTCCATCGGCAGGCTCACGATGATGCCCGGGATGTAGCGCTGGCCTTCTCCCACGCCGTAATCGTGCTGACTATCGGCATCGATGGTGAGCGCCTTGTCTACGATGTTGTACTTGCCGACCACCGTCGGGGTTTCGTGATTCATGTCGATGATGCCAAAGTACGCGCCGTCGCCCTCTATTTCGTACGTGTAGGATGCGACGTCGTTTCCGATGCAGGTGAGGTCGAAGCGGAACCAGTAGCCGAGCACGTCGTCGAGCACCTCGCCGGTCTCAAGATTCTGCCAATGCCCGAAGTAGCCGCCGACGTTGTTGCCCAGCGAGTTCTCGGTCAGGACGGTCGTGTGGTAGGGCTCCTTGCTCAAGTCACCCTGCGCGTATGCTTCGAGCGCGAACGCCTTCTGCCCTGCAAGCAGAGCCGAGCCGCCGCCTGTGTCCGAGCCGCCGAGCGAGGTGAGCCCCACGGCGCCGATGCTCGCCGCCAGGGCGCACGCCGCGATGCCGGCGATAATGGCCGTCCTCGGTTTGCGCGCCTGCGGTTTGGCCTTGCGCGGCGTCGGTTTGACGTTGCGGGCGGGGCTGCCACTTTGCGAATGCACCGCGAGCTGCGAAGGAACCTCGCCTTCGGAGCGCGCGTGCTCCGTCACGGCATCGAGGATGCGCGCTCGCGCCTCATCTTCCAGCCGGACTTGCTTCATGCGATTGGCGAATTCGCGCGTGCTTCGGTTGTTCATGACGTCCCTCCTTATTAAGGTTGAGTTTCAAAATCTTTCTCGCTCGGTGAAGCCATGAGCGGACGGTTGCGGGCTTGCAGCTCATGAGCTTCGCGATATCCGCCGTCGCATACCCTTCCACGTAGTAAAGGTGGAAGGCGCTTCGCATGTCGTCGGGAAGCTCGTCGACCGCGCTCCAAAGCGGGTGCTCGCGTGCGTGCACGTAAGCGGCATCGGATCCTGCTCCGTAGCGCAGCTTGCGTTCGGCGAGTTCGTCGTCGAGGGAGACCCGCTTCGCCCATGGGGCCCGCGCGAGGCTTCGGCAGCGGTTGATGGTCGCGGTTATGAGCCAGGCTTTGAGATGCTCGTCGTCCTCGAATCTCCTTGCCGAGCGCATGAGGCTGACGAATACGTCCTGCACGACGTCCTCCGCGTCGCACGGCGACCGCATGCGCGTCAGCGCGACGCGATAGACGGTGTCCGCCCATGTGCTGACGGCGTGCGTCATGAACGATTCGTCTTGGAGGGGGACGGTCATAGGCGCTCCTTCCGGGAGGGTTCGGCTTGAGGGGCTCGAGCGGCGCACTAGTCGTCCGCTCATTAATAACACACTTGAAGGTGGCGAAATGTTGCAGAAAGATCGAGAAACGGCGAAAACGATCGCGGCGGCCCTTTGCGTCGCTTGAGATTCGACTCCGCGTTCGCCTTCAGCGCAGCCCGGCATCGCCCGCGGCATGATGCGTGCGTGCTTTCGGTGCGGCCCGGCGTCGCCCGCCGCTCGATCAGTGCGCGGTTTCCAACTCGGTGAAAACGATGACTTATCTCCTACGCGCGGGCATCTTCCTCGCTACAAAGAGCCCTTCGGGCGCGTAAGGGGAACAAATGTGTGTAAAATCCGGAGTCGTAAGTAATTTCACGGCAAATAAGGAAGATAAGTTGACAGCCACCCACTTAGATTTTATAGTGACAGTCAACATCATTCTATCTACAGTGAAAGCTGTGAAAGAGAGGAACAGACAATGGCTAAGATTCTCGGTATCGACCTCGGTACTACCAACTCCGCGATGGCGGTTATGGAGGGCTCGGAGCCTGAGATCCTCGTGAACGCCGAAGGCGACCGCACCACCCCGTCCGTCGAGGGTTTCCGCAAGGACGGCGAGCGCGTCGTCGGCAAGGCCGCGAAGAACCAGGCGGTCACCAACCCCAAGAACACCGTTTCGTCCGTCAAGCGCTTCATCGGCCGCTCCTTCAACGAGACCGGTGAAGAGCAGAAGACGGTTGCGTACAAGGTCCAGGCCGGCAAGGACGGCCGCGCGGTCATCGACATCGACGGCAAGGACTACACCCCCGAGGAGATCTCGGCGATGGTTCTGCAGAAGCTGAAGGCCGATGCCGAGAAGCAGGTCGGCGAGTCCATCTCCCAGGCCGTCATCACCGTCCCGGCATACTTCAACGACGCTCAGCGCCAGGCCACCAAGGACGCGGGCAAGATCGCAGGCCTCGAAGTTCTGCGCATCATCAACGAGCCGACGGCCGCTGCGCTGGCTTACGGTCTCGACAAGGTCGACCATGACGAGAAGATCCTCGTGTTCGACCTCGGCGGCGGCACCTTCGACGTGTCGGTGCTCGAGCTCGGCGACGGCGTCTTCGAGGTTGCGTCCACCGCAGGCGACAACCACCTCGGCGGCGACGACTGGGATCAGCGCGTCATCGACTGGATGGCCGACAAGTTCAACACCGACAAGGGCGTCGACCTGCGCCGTGACCCCATGGCTCTGCAGCGCTTGAAGGAGGCTGCCGAGAAGGCGAAGATGGAGCTGTCCGCCACCACGCAGACCAACATCAACCTGCCGTTCATCACCGCCATCGACGGTGTGCCGCAGCATCTCGACTACACGCTGACTCGTGGCGAGTTCGAGCGCATCACCAAGGACCTGCTCGATCGTTGCCGCAAGCCCGTCGAGCGCGCGCTTGCCGACGCCAAGCTGAAGACCGGTGAGATCGACGAGGTCATCCTGGTCGGCGGCTCCACCCGCATGCCTGCCGTTCAGGATCTGGTGAAGCAGATGACCGGCAAGAACCCGAACATGTCGGTTAACCCCGACGAGGTCGTCGCCATGGGCGCGGCTGTTCAGGGCGGCGTTTTGGCCGGCGACGTTCAGGGCATCTTGCTTCTCGACGTCACCCCGCTGTCCCTCGGCGTTGAGACCATGGGCGGCGTGATGACCAAGATGATCGAGCGCAACACCACCATCCCGACGCGCAAGACCGAGATCTTCTCGACCGCGTCCGACAACCAGCCTTCCGTCGAGGTGCACGTCCTGCAGGGCGAGCGTGAGATGGCCGCCGGAAACAAGACGCTCGGCCGCTTCCAGCTCAACGGCATCCCGGCTGCTCGCCGCGGCGTTCCGCAAATCGAGGTCACCTTCGACATCGATGCGAACGGCATCGTGAACGTGTCCGCTAAGGACCTGGGCACCGGCAAGCAGCAGCAGATCACCATCTCCGGCTCCACCGCGCTGTCCGACGACGAAGTCGACCGCATGGTGAAGGACGCCGAGCAGCACGCCGCCGAGGACGCTGCTCGCAAGGAAGAGGTCGAGGTGCGTAACAACGCCGACGCCTTGGTGAACGCGACGCAGCAGACGCTCGACGAGCTGGGCGACAAGGTTCCCGCCGATGCGAAGGCTCAGGCCGAGGCCGCCATCGCCGAGACGAAGACCGCGCTTGAGGGCACCGACATCGACGCCATCAAGGCTGCCACCGAGAAGATTCAGCAGGCGGGCTACAAGCTGGCCGAGGTCGTGTACTCGACCGAGGGCGCAGCCGCTGGCGCTCCCGGCGCGGGTGCTCAGCCCGGCGCTCAGACCGCCGCATCCGATGACACCATCGAGGCCGACTACGAGGTCGTCGACGACGACAACGAAAGGAAGTAAACACCATGGCTACGCCCGATAAGGACCAAGTCTTGGACGCTTCCGCAACGGACAACCCGGGCACCGGCGCTTCCCCCTCTGCGACCGATGCCGCAGGCCAGAACCCGGCCGGCTCCCCAGAGCCGGCCGGCGAGGCCGCCGAGGTGGCCGAGGCTGAGATTCTCGACCCGGAGGATTCTGCCATCGACGAACCCGATGAATCCGAGATCGTCGCTCAGGCGAAGGCCGAGGTCGCCGAATGGCAGGACAAGTACATGCGCCTGCATGCCGAGTGGGACACCTACCGCCGCCGCACGAACGAGCAGCGCGCGGCTGAGAAGGCGCTCGCGACCGAGAAGCTCGTCGGAAACCTCATCCCGGTTCTCGACGATTTCGAACGCACGATCGACTACGCCGTGAACAACGGCGAGGTGGGGCTGCTCGGCGGCGTCAAGGCCGTGTACACCAAGCTCGTCGACACGCTGGTGAAAGACGGCGTGGAGGTGCTGAACCCCGAAGGCGAGGCGTTCGATGCGCTCGAGGCGCAAGCGGTCGCCACGGTGCCGGATGCCACGGTGCCGGACGAGACGGTCGCTCAGGTGTACCAGAAGGGCTACCGCATGGGGGCGAAGGTGCTTCGTCCCGCCATGGTGACGGTCACCACCGGCGGCCCGAAGCGCGAGAAGCCTGCGGAAGACGCTGAGTAGCGTCGAATGCGAGCGGCAAGACAAACACGATGACGAGAGGGGCGGGCTTGGCTTACAGGTCCGCCCTCGTCTTTAGATGAACCTTATAAGTAACAGGAGGTGGAACGAATGGCGTCAACGCCGGACTACTACAAAACGCTCGGCGTGCCCCGCACCGCCTCGGCGGATGACATCAAGAAGGCGTTCCGCAAACTCGCCCGCACGCATCACCCTGACGCGGGCGGCGACGAGGCGAAGTTCAAGGAGATCAACGAAGCGTACGAGGTCCTCGGCGACGAGAAGAAGCGTGCGCTCTACGATCAATACGGCACGGCGAATGAAAACCAGATACCGCGTGGCTGGTCGGGCGGCCAGGGTTTTTCCGTCGACGATATTTTCGGCGGTTCGCAAGGCGGTCAGGGCTTCTCGGGCAGCTGGTCGGACATTCTCGAAAGCATTCGCCGCGGCGAGGGCGCGTTCGGCTCGAACTGGGACTTCGGCGGTTTCGGCGGATCGCCCCGCCCTCATCGCGGTCAGGACATGAACGTGACGCTGAAGGTCTCGTTCGACGAGGCGTTCCACGGCGTCGAGAAGCGCGTGACCGTGCGGATTCCCGGAAAACCCGCATCCGATACGGTGACGGTGAAGGTGCCTGCGGGCGCGGTCGACGGCGGTCGTCTGCGCTTCAAGGGCAAGGGCGGCCTGAGTCAAGACGGCGGCGAGCCGGGCGATCTGCTCGTCACCACGAAGATCGAGCCGCATCCCTATTATCGCCGCGATAAGGCGGATGTGATCGTCGATGTTCCCGTGACCGTCGCCGAAGCGGCGCTCGGGGCGGCGATCGTGGTGCCTGCGCCGGATGGAACCAAGGTGCGTGTGCGGATTCCTGCGGGCACGCAAGACAGCGCCGTGCTCACCATCAAGGGAAAAGGCGCGCCGGATGTTAAGAGCAAGGGTTCGTTCGGCAACCTCAAGATTCAGGTTGACGTGAAGGTGCCCAAGACGATGAACGAGAAGCAGAGGAAGGCCATGGAAGATTTCCTGGCCGCGACGACGGAAGACGTGAGGACATGGGAGTAGACGACCGTAACAGACCGTTGTACATGATCAGCGTTGCGGCGGAGCTCGCGGGCGTTCATCCGCAGACCCTGCGCGCATACGAGCAGAAAGGGCTGGTGACGCCTCAGCGCACAAGCGGCAACACGCGCATGTACTCCCAGGCCGATATCGAGCGTCTCGAGCTGATCAACGAGCTGACGAGCGAGGGCATCAACCTCGCGGGCGTTATTCGGATCCTCGATTTGCAGGGGCGCCTCGATGAGCGTGATCAGGAGCTTGACGACCTGCATCGTCGCGTTCGTCGTCTCGCCGATCGCGTTCACGAGCTGGAGACGCGCGAATCCGTCAACTCTCTCGTGCGCGCATCCGACATACCCCCGTTGCTCCGTCGCCTTTCCTAAGCGACGGCGCTCGGCACCGGGCCGCCGCACCCCTTCGCCGCCGTGCGAACCAGCGACGGACCGGCTCCGATAACTGCACCGCCGAGTGCTTTCCGTCCCGACGGACGCTCGGCGGTGTCGAACGAAAACCATATGCTGGAAGGACAGACATATGAGACTAGATAAACTGGCGCTGACCGCGCAAGAGGCGTTTCAGGGCGCCATGGGTGTGGCAAGCGATGCGGAAGCCGCCGTCATCGAGCCCATTCACCTGTTGAAGGCCCTGCTCGACGCCGACGAGAACAACATCGCCGCCATCATCAAGCGCATCGGGGCGGACCCGGCGATGCTGGCGCAAAACGTCGACGACGAGATCGGCAAGATGGCGAAGGCGACGGGCGGATCCATGCCCGTGGCCATTCCCGGCAACGACCTCATCCGCGTGATCGACAACGCGGTGAAGACGGCCGAGAAGCTCGGCGACGCCTACGCCACGAGCGAGCATCTGCTGATCGCCCTTTCCCAGGACAAAGGGGCGGCGGGGCGCGTTCTCACGACGGCGGGCGTCACGCCGAAGAACATCGAGAGCGCCTACGAGGCGTTGCGCGGCGATACGCGCGTCACCTCGCAGACCGACAAGACCCAGTTCGAAGCACTCGAGCAGTATGGGCAAAACCTCACGCAGCAGGCGCGTGAGGGCAAGCTCGACCCCGTCATCGGCCGTTCGGAGGAGATCCGCCGCACCATTCAGGTGCTCTCGCGCCGCACGAAGAACAACCCGGTGCTCATCGGTGAGCCCGGCACGGGCAAAACCGCCATCGTCGAAGGCTTGGCCCAGCGTATCGTGGCGGGGGACGTCCCCTCGTCGCTGCGTGACCGCGACATCATCTCGCTCGACCTGGGGGCTATGATGGCGGGCGCGAAATACCGCGGTGAGTTCGAAGACCGTCTGAAGGCGGTGCTTCGCGAGGTGAAGGAATCGGGCGGCAACATCATTCTGTTCATCGACGAGCTTCATACCATCGTCGGCGCAGGCGCCGGCGGCGACAGCTCGCTTGATGCGGGTAATATGCTGAAGCCCGCCCTCGCTCGTGGCGAGCTGCACGCCATCGGCGCCACCACGCTCGATGAGTACCGCAAGTACGTCGAGAAGGATGCAGCGCTCGAGCGTCGTTTCCAGCCCGTGATGATCAGCGAGCCAACCGTCGAGGACACCATCGCCATCCTGCGCGGTTTGAAGGAGAAATACGAGATCCATCATGGCGTGCGTATCACCGACGGCGCCATCGTGGCTGCGGCGGAGCTGTCCGATCGCTATATCGCCGATCGCTTCCTTCCCGATAAGGCCATCGACCTCATGGACGAGGCGGCGTCGCGCCTGCGCATCGAGATCGATTCGATGCCCGAGGAAGTGGATGCCGCCGAGCGCAAGCTCATCCAGATGCAGATCGAGGAGCAGGCGCTTATGAAGGAGAGTGACGCTGCGTCTGCGGAGCGCCTCGAGAAGCTCCGTCGCGACATCGCCAACGCGCGCGAAGCCCTCGATCACCAGAAGGCGTTGTGGCAAAACGAGAAGGACGTCATCTCCGGCGTGCAGAGCATCAAAGCCGACCTCGAGGCAGCTCAGCTTGACGAGGAGCGCGCCACGCGCGAGGGTGATTTGGTCCTCGCGTCCGAGATTCGCTACGCTCGCATCCCCGAGCTTCAGCGCAAGCTCGCCGAGGCGGAGGAGAATCTGAAGGCCAAGCAGCAGGGCGGCGGCGCCATCCTGAAGGAGGAGGTCTCCGAAGAGGAGATCGCCAACGTCGTCAGCGCTTGGACGGGCATTCCCGTCAGCAAGATGATGCAAGGTGAGATGGAGAAGCTCGTCGACCTCGAGGAGGTCCTGCACAAGCGTGTGATCGGCCAGGACGAGGCGGTCAGCGCGGTGGCGGGCGCCATTCGTCGTAGCCGCGCCGGCCTGTCGGATCCCGACCGCCCGTTGGGCAGCTTCATGTTCCTCGGCCCCACCGGCGTCGGCAAGACCGAGCTCGCCAAGGCGCTCGCAGAGTACCTGTTCGATTCCGAGCGTGCCATGGTGCGCATCGACATGTCCGAGTACATGGAGAAGTTCAGCGTCCAGCGTCTCATCGGCGCGCCTCCGGGGTACGTCGGCTACGACGAGGGCGGTCAGCTGACCGAGGCCGTTCGCCGTCATCCGTACTCGGTGGTGCTGCTCGACGAGATCGAGAAGGCGCACCCGGATGTGTTCAACGTGCTTCTGCAGGTGCTCGATGACGGGCGTTTGACCGACGGACAGGGTCGTGTGGTGAACTTCAAGAACACCATCATCATCATGACCTCGAACATCGGCAGCCAGATCATCCGCGACCGCGCTGCGCAGGAAGCCGAAACCATGGGCGAGATGGTGGAGAAGATGCAGAACATGACGCCGGAGCAGGCTGCGGCGCGCATGGCCGAGTTCACCAACGCGCTCAACGACACGTTGCGCACGACGTTCAGGCCTGAGTTCTTGAACCGCATCGACGAGATCATCACTTTCAACGAGCTGACGATCTCCGACATCGAGCCGATAGTCGACTTGCAGCTCGAGGAGGTTCGCGGTCGTCTGGCGAGCCGTCGCGTCACCCTCGACGTCACGCCTGCCGCGATGGATCATCTGTCCATCGACGGATACGATCCGGTGTACGGCGCCCGTCCGCTCAAGCGCCTGATCCAGCGTCAGGTGGTCGACCGCATCGCCGAGAAGATCATCGCAGGCGAGCTGGTCGACGGCAGCCACGTGCTCATCGACATCGACGAGTCAGGCGAGTACGTCTGCAAGGTCGAAGGCCCGATGAAGCTCGACTTCGACTCGCTGCTGAACTAATGCGGCGCGAGCTGCTTGCCTGCCGTGCGTCCGCGTCGGAGCAGGCGGCTGGTAATCGCCGATGAACATGCAGCCCCGTCGCCCTTTCAGGCGGCGGGGCTGTTTTCTCAGGTGCGCGCGGGTCGTCGGGACGCGCGTGTTTCCTCCCGTTTTGCCCGGCATCGGACGATGCGGACTTTCCGCTGCCGCTAGACCCCCAGCGCCTCGCGCACCTTGTCGGGCAGCGCGGCGGGCTCCACTTCCTCCCAATACACCACGCCGCGCAAGGGCATGACCGAAAGCTCGAGATAGGCTCCGTCGCGCAGGGTTTTGTCGGAGCCGAACGTGACCTCCTCCCGAGCTCCCCCGTCGTCGTAGGATGCGAGCGTGTAGTCAACCGACCCGTCCTCCTGAACGCTCGCGGCGCTCGCGTCGACCCGGACGTAACGCGCCACGGCGTTGTCGGTGTCGAGGACGTATTGGAGGGTCGTGCCCGTCATGACGATGGCGACGATGACGGCGATAGTCGCCACGGCCCCTTTGATGCCGCTGTTCATTCCCCCTGCTCCTTCTCGAGGCGCGGGGATTGCGACAGGATCAACAAAGTCGCCGCCGCTGCTATGACGATGGGTATTGCAAGCGCTGCGCTGATCTTCATGGTTTTCCCTCTCTCCGGGCGGCGTTCGCCTGCGGCAAACGCTCGTGGTCTCTCCACGGTCCCCATCCTATGGAGCACGGCTAACAAGCGGCTTTCTCGCGTCTTACGTTTCGGTAAGCCGGAGACCCGGCCTCGCTCGCCCTTGCCGGCCGGCACGCGGTCGTGGCGCTGTTTGCCCCGACCTCGCCGCCGCTGCGCGTATGGTCGCTCCGAGCTCGCCTTCGCCGGCGCGCGCGTGGCTGTCGTTCCCCGCAAGACGACCTGTTGACCAAGTCGAGGTTGCTCGCCTTCGCCGGCACGCGGCTGTCGTGCTAGGATTTGTTCGAGCTTGAAGAGAAAGAGGCTGAAATGGCGAAGCAACAGGGCAAAGTCAAAATCGCTATGATCACGGGCTATCTGGGCGCGGGTAAGACCACGCTGCTCAATTACGTGCTGGGGAACCAGGAGGGCGTTCGCGCCGCGGTCATCGTCAACGACATCGGGGAGGTCAACATCGACGCGGACCTCATCGCGCGCTCGGGTGCCGTCAGGCAGATGGACGATGTGATCCCGCTTACCAACGGGTGCATCTGCTGCACGCTGGCCGACGATCTGGCCGAGCAGCTCAACGGCATCGCTTCATCGGGCGAGTTCGACTACATCGTCATAGAGGCATCGGGTATTTGCGAGCCCATTCCCATCGCCTATACCATCTCCGGCCTTTGCGAGGATACAGAAAGCGGACCCGCGCTGCTCGACCTCGACAACATCGTCGCCGTGGTCGACAGCGCGCGCATGTACGAGGAGTTCCACGGCGGGCGCGATCTTGTCGCCGACGATATCGACGAGGAGGACATTGCCGGCTTGCTCGTCCAACAGATCGAGTTCTGCACGACGCTCGTCATGAACAAGGTCGATCTGGTCGATGATGCCCAGATGGACGAGCTGCTCGCTATCGTCGGCAGTCTCCAGAAAGACACACGCATCGTGAAGGCGACGCGCGGCGAGGTTCCTCTCGACGAGATCCTCAACACCGGTCGCTTCGATTTCGCGCGCGCGTACGAATCGGCGGCGTGGGCGGAGGCGATGGCCCACCCCGAGGAGCACGAGGACCCCGAGGTGCTCGAGTACGGCATCTCGACGTTCGTGTACCTGCGCCGCAAGCCGTTCGACCTGGGTAAGTTCGCCGCTCTCGTCGACTCGTGGCCGGCGGGCGTCATCCGCTGCAAGGGCGTGCTGTGGCAGGCGGCCCGGCCCGACGACTGCTTCTTGTTCGAGCAGGCGGGCCGTCAGTTCTACATGACGGAAAACGGGCAGTTCGTCGCAGCGATGAGCGAAGCCGATCGGGCGTATGTTCTCGAGCAGAACCCGTCCTTGCGAGACGAATGGGACGCGCAGCTGGGTGATCGGATGAACAAGCTGGTGTTCATCGGGCAGGATATGGACCGAGCGTCGATCGAGGAAGCGCTCGACGCGTGCCTGGTTTAGGGCGGCCGACGCGAAAGATGGGGCACGGCTTCTGCGCGCGGGCGGCGTTTCGGCTAAAATGGCGCCATGGCTAAAACGACCGAGGAAATAAAAGCATCCCTCGCGGCGCCCGCTCGGGGCGTCGCGCTGGTTCTTCTGTGCATCGCGTTCTTCCTGTGCGCGTTGTGGGTGGTCATCGTTTTCGCGCGTTTGGTGATGGGCTAGCTCATGTGGCAACGTTTCACGCTGTACGACCTGCGGGTTATCGGCCATTACCTGGGTGTTCTCATCATGTTCTCATCGCTCACGATGGTCGTGCCCTTCTTGACCGCGGTGTTTTTCGGGGAATGGGAGCCGGCGGCGCGTTATCTGTTCGCCGCGGGTTTCTCCTTGGTCGCGGGCGCCCTCTTGCGCTTTCTGCGCATCGAACCCGGCAGGCTCAACCGCCAGCAGGCGCTTGCCGTCACGGGGTTCTCGTGGATCGTGCTGGCGCTGTTCGCGTCCATTCCGCTGTATTTCTCCGGGCATTACGGATCCTACCTCGATGCGCTGTTCGACGGCGTGTCGGGCTTGACCACCACGGGGGGCTCGATCATCGTCGATCTCGATCACCTGTCGAACGCCGACAACATGTTCCGTTTCATGGAGCACCTCATCGGCGGTCTCGGCCTCATCGTCGTGGCTCTTTCCATCGGGTTGTTCGGGAAACGTGCCGGCTCGTCGTTGTTCACCTCGGAGGGCCGAAACGAGCACGTGGTCCCTAACGTCATTCAGACCACGCAGTTCATCGCCCGCATCACCGCCGTCGTCGTCATCGCGGCGACGGGCGTCGTTACCGTTCTGTGCGTGCTTGCCGGCATGGAGCCCGTGCGCGCGTTCCTCCATTCGCTTTGGATATCCATTTCGGGATTCGTCACCGGCGGTTTCGCGCCGATGAGCCAATCGATCCTTTACTATCACTCGTTCCCCATCGAGGTTGTGCTGATGGTCCTCATGATGCTGGGTTCCATCAGCTTCGTGGTGTACGCCGAGGTGTGGAAGGGTCGCGTCGAGATGTTCCACCGCGATATCGAGACCCGCACGGTCGCGATCTGGCTCACGGTCATGACGTTCGTGTTCGCCGCGTCTATCGCGGCGAGTCCGCTGTTCTCCGACCTGCCCGCATTGTTGCGCCGCGGTTTGTTCATGGTGATCTCGGCGTTTTCCACCACGGGCTTTCAGGTGATCACCACCAACGAACTCACCACGGTGCTCACCTCGGGCGCGTTTCTGTCGCTCGCGCTGGTCATGGCGGTCGGCGGCGGCGCCGGATCAACCTCGGGCGGTATTAAGCTCTACCGCGTCGGCATCATCTTCAAGTCCATCGTGTCGACGATTAAAGAAGCGCTCGCGCCCGATTCGGCGCGCGTCGTCGTCTCTTACAGCCACGTGGGCCGCCGCGTTCTCACGCCGGTTGTGGCGAAAGAGGCCATGACCGTGTTCATCCTCTACGTTATCACGTACGCCATCGGCGCGCTCGTCGGCATCGCGCACGGCTACGATGCGAGCCAGGCGATCTTCGAATCAGTCGCGATGACGTCGAACGGCGGCATCATCACGGGTCTGGCGACATCGGGCATGCCCGCGACGCTTGAGTTGTTCTATATTTTCCAGATGTGGGTCGGCCGTCTTGAATTCGTCACGTTGCTTGCGTTGATCGTCGAGATCGTGGCCACGTTGATCCCGCGTAAGAAATTGGGGGGCCGATGATCTCACGAGGAAGAACGCTCGCCGGTCTCGCGGCTTGCCTGCTCGCGGCGGTTTTCGCGGTGTTCGCGCCCGTCGTGCTCGCGTCCGCGGCTCAAGCCGGATCGACCGCTGTCGCATGGGCGGATGAGCAGAAGACAGGGGGCGACCCCGGTGCCTCCGGCCAGTCGGACGACGGCCAGACCGCGGGGACCGATAACCTGATCAACCCGCAGCAGCTGCCCGACAGCTCGTTCATCTACGAAACATCCATCTCCGACCTGGAGAACGCCGACACGTATCTCGACAAGCAGACCGTGCAGGTCACCGGCGAGGTCGTGGGCGATCGCATTCGTGCGGAATTCGATGATGGGCATTGTTGGATCCTCCTGCAGTCCGTCGATGGGTCGAGCGCGGCGGTTTCCGTGTACATGTCCGGCTCCGCCGCCGACCTTATCGATACGTATGGTGCGTACGGCAAGACGGGGACGGTGCTGCAGGTTCGCGGGACGTTCAACCTGGCGTGCCGCGACCACGAGGGTTTGTCCGATTTGCACGCCGATCACGTCTCGGTCGTGTCCAAGGGTTTCGAGCAGCCCGACGAGTTCGATCCTGCGGCTATGGCCCCCGGCGTCGTGATGGTGGTGGTCGGCATCGCGTTGGTTTTTGCGTTCTATCGAATGAGGGAGAGTCGGCGTTGATGAGCCCGCTAGATGTGATCGAGGGAGAGGTAATCAAGCTGGACCGCGGCTTTCCGCTGGTGAGGCTCGACGACGGCCGTCAGGTGCGTTGCGAGCACGCGACGGCGCTCGTGAAGGGCGATCAGCACCGTGCCGTCATCGGCGATCGCGTCGACGTCTGTCTTCACGACGGGCACGACAAGGCCACGATCGAGGGCATCCGCCCCCGTGTTCGCGAGCTGGTGCGCAAAGACCCGACCGAGCGCGCTCTTCCGCAGGTTCTGGCGGCGAACTTCGACAGGGTCATCGTGGCGCAGCCTCTCGGCGAGGTGAACATGCGCCGCCTCGACCGCGAGCTCGTTCTCGCCTACGAGACGGGTGCCGAGGTGACCGTCGTCTTGACGAAGGCCGACCTGGTCGACGACGAGGCTCGTCTGTCAGAAGTTCGCGATCAGGTTCGCGCGCTCGTGGGAGCCGACGTGGGCGTCTTGGTCATGTCGGTCGACGACCCCGCCTCGGTCGAGGCGGTTCGCGCGCTCATGCCGGCAGGCGTCACCGCCGTTCTCATCGGGCGCTCCGGCGTGGGGAAGTCGAGCTTGGTGAACCTTCTGCTCGGCTCCGACGTGCATAAAACGGCCGCCGTACGTGAGGGTGACGGCAAGGGCCGCCACACCACGGTGAGCCGCGAGATCATCGATTTGCCGGGCGGCGGCCGCGTGGTCGATATGCCGGGCGTACGCGGTCTGGGGCTATGGGACGCCGATGCGGGCATCGAGGCGGCGTTCGCGGACGTCGAGCGGATTGCCGCGTCATGTCGCTTTCGCGACTGCAAGCACGAGAAAGAGCCCGGCTGCGCCGTTCGCGCCGCCGTGGAGGCCGGCGATATCGCACCCGCGCGGTTCGCCTCGTACCAAGCGCTGCGCCAGGAGACCGAAACCGTCAAGGAGCGCCGCGAGCAGGCGCGTTGGATGCAGCGTGAGAAGCCGGCGTCGGGCAAGCGCGCGCCGAAGCGTTCCGCGAAGAAGGCTGCGAAGAAGCCTGCGGGAAAACGCGCTCGATGATTTGCGCGACGAAGCTCCCCGCTCAGAAGCTCCCGCTCGTCTTAATCTGCTATACTTCGTCGGCGTGTCTGCATCGTTGGGCCCTGCAGGCATAGATTATCAGCTGCCCATTACCCTCGGTTGACGAGCGGATACAACAAGTGAACGATCGACGCGCCAGCGCGTCGCCTCCTTGCGTCTTCGCCCGCATGCCGTGTGGAGACAGGAGGAATCATGGGAACTACTCGAAACGCCACGCGTGCGACGCGCGCCGCCTCGCACGGTGCGGGCACGATCTGCGGAATGCCGCGCAGCGCCTACGTCGCTCAAGCCGGTATGATCGCCGCGCTGTACGCCGCCGCGACGCTCATCGCATTGTTGTTGCTCCAGGGTCTTGCCTGGGGGCCGGTTCAGTTCCGCATCTCTGAAGCCGTTTGCGTCGTTGCCTTGCTCACGCCTGCCGCCGTCCCCGGTTTGACGGTCGGCTGCATCATCGCGAATCTCATCAACATGGCCGTCAGCGGCACCGGCGCCTTGGGTCTGCTCGACGTGGTGTTCGGAAGCTGCGCCACGTTGGTCGGCGCGCTGATCTGCTGGAAGCTGCGCGAGCATCCGAAGGTGGCGGTTCTCGGCCCGGTTATCGCCAACGCGGTCATCGTGCCCGCGTACCTGCCGCTTCTGCTGCAGGGCCTGGGTTACTACACCATCCCCTTCACCACCATCGCGCTCGACGGGTTGTACCTGCCGATGTACCTGTTCGGCTTGGTGGCCACCGGTATCGGCGAGGCTCTCGTCATGTACGTGCTCGGGCTTCCCCTGCTCGCCGCTCTCAAGCGCTTCGGCGTGCTGTCGCGCACGCGCGCTTAAGGGGCGTCGGGGTTCGTGCGGCGAAGGCTGACTCCCGTTGCATGAGAACGGGGGTACAATAATGAGCCGATCGTGAATTCGGGCCGGTGCGTCCGAAGTGAAAGGAGACGCATGAACCCTGTCGTCATCATACCGACTTTCATATCGGCTTCGCGCCGTCGGGATAGCCGCTCCGTCACAACCGGCTACGACCACACGACGTCCATCGCCCAGCAGGGCGAGCTGGGACGATGCCTCTCGTCCCTTGAGAAGGTGGAGGGGCTCGGCCTGGTCATCGTGCTGGTCGCGGCCGATGCGGGCATCGAGAACCAGGCGGCGGAGAAGGTTCAGACCATCGCCGCCGCCCATCCTCAGATCAACACGCTCGTGATGGGCGCGCCCGAGCTCGCGCTCGTCCGCCAGCGCATGGAGCAGCTCAACATCGGCCTCCTGCGCACCGAGATCGGCCTTTCCGGATACGGCGCCGTGCGCAACCTCGGCCTGGTGGTTGCCAACACGCTTGGGTTCGATGCAGTGGTGTTCCTCGACGACGACGAGGTCATCGACGACCCGCACTTTCTGCAGCGCGCCATGTACGGCTTGGGAAAGCTCACGAAGAAGGGCATTCCCATTTTGGCGAAAACGGGTTACTACCTCAACGAACAAGGCTCGTACCTCTCGAAGTGGGAGGACAAGTGGTATAACCATTTTTGGCAGCAAGGTCGGGCGTTCAACGAGTGGATCTCCTCGGCGATGAAAGGCCCGCGGCTTTCCCGTTCGAACCACGTATGCGGCGGGTGCCTCGCCGTTCACAAGGAGGCGTTCAAGCGCCTCGCGTTCGATCCGTGGATCGCTCGCGGGGAGGATCTCGATTACATGCTCAACCTGCGCATGTACGGGTCCGATATCTGGTTCGATAACAAATGGGTGCTGCGGCACCTCCCGCCCAAGACGCAAAGCGAGGGCGATCGCTTCCGTCAGGACATCTTCCGCTGGATCTACGAGTACCGCAAGCTCGAGTACAGCCGCGCGCTCATCGACCTTCAGCAGGTCAAGCCCCAGTCGCTCGAGCCGTACCCCGGGCCGTTTTTGGAGCCCGGCCTGGTCGGGCGCATTCGCCGCACGGCGTTTCTGCGCAGCCTCGGACGTCCCGACAAGAAGGCGTACCGCCGCGCGGCGAAAGCGGCGGCGGGCGAGGCCTCGGCGTACGCGGAGCAGAACTGCTCGAAGTACTTCGAATTTCAGTACGTGTGGCCCGAAGCCATGTCGCGCCTCGATAGCGACAAGATTCTCACCACGGCGCTTGTCCGCTCGTGCGTGGGCGGTGCCGATCGCTGCGACCGGCCTTCTTCCTCGGACGCGTCTTCCTCATCCGCGGTTTCTCGCCCGACGATCGATCCCGGCATGACGTGCGAGATTCGTCTCAACATCGCGGAATAGCCGAGTGATCGGACTATGGACTTGTTTTTTCTCGCTATCGGGTCTATCGCGGTCGGTTTGGTCGTGGGCGTGCTGTCGGGGCTTTTGGGCATAGGCGGCGGCACCATATTGGTGCCGACGTTCAAGCTCGGCTACCTGATGGACTCGATCGCCTGCACTGCGACGTCGTTGTTCACCATCATCCCCACGTCCGTTTCGGGTGCGATATCTCACTTGCGGAACAAGACGTGCGTCCCCGCTCTCGGGTTGGCTGCGGGCCTTGGCGGTGCCGTCACGTCGCCGTTGGGCGTGTGGCTCGCTTCGCGTTCCGAGGGCTGGATGATCATGCTGGCCGCCGCGATCATCATCGCGTATTCGGCTTGCACCATGCTGCGGAAGGCGTTCAAGCTTCCGGCGCCCGAGAAGGGCGCGTTCAGGGCGAACGTGCGCGCGGCTCGCGCTCGCCGCGCCGAGAGGCGGGCGGCGGCATCACGCGGCGGCGTGACGAGGGGCGCCGCGGCGGCTTCTTCTCCGGCGGGTTCTGCATGCGCGACCGCCTCCGGAGAACCCGCGTCCGCGCCCGAGGCGCAGCGGCCCGTCTCCATGTCGGCGAAGCAGTTGGCCTGCGGCGCTCTCATCGGGCTCGTCGCCGGCTTGGCCTCCGGGTACGTCGGCGTGGGCGGCGGGTTTTTGATGGTTCCCCTCATGCTCCAGTTCATCCACACGCCCATGAGGCTCACCTCGGGTACCTCGCTCATCGCAGTCATGATCCTCGCCGTGCCGGGCGTGGTGTACCAGGCCTTTCTCGGCAACGTGAACTGGGTGGTCGGCATCGCGGTGGCGGTAGGCTCCATTCCGGGAGCCGCGCTCGGCGCGAAGCTGGTCTCGTGGGTGCCCGAGCGTACGCTGCGTTTTATATTCGGGGGCTTACTGTTCGTTGCGGCTGTGTTGCTTGTCGTCAATCAAACGGGATTGCTTGGCTAGGATGATATACTGAGCCGCATGCAAGAGACTATCGATACCATACACGCCGTGCACGAGGGGCGCCGCAAGCAGCCGCGTTTCTTCAACATGGAGATTCTGGCTTTGGCCATCGCCGCCCTGTCGGCCATCGTCCTCATCGGAACGGCGGTGTCTCCCGACGTCAACGTGGTCACGATGATCGTCGCGGGCCTTGCCTTCACGCTTTCCCTCACGCTGGCCATTCGCCTGCTGATGGATCCCGATTCGGTGCGCGCCCGGCAATCCGACGCCATGCTGCAGCTGTCCAGCTCCACGCTCGATCTCATGCAGGATGGCTTGACCTCGCAGGCGGCGCAGGATATCTGCGAGCTGCTCCTGCCGAGCACCGCCGCCATCGCCGTGGCCATCACCGACACCGAGCAGGTTCTCGGTTACGCGGGGTTTCAGGAGGCGGATAACCCCGTGGGTAGCGACATTCGCACTCAGGCGACGCACGACACCATCGCCGACGGGTCGATTCGCGTGCTGTACTGCAGCGAGGACATCGGCTTCCCCCAAGACGCCACCACCATCCAGGCCGCCATCGTCGTTCCCATCACGGTGGGCAACTCCATCGAGGGGACGCTGAAATTCTACTATCACAGCGCGAAGAAGATCACCGAAACGCAGAAGTCGATCGCCCAGGGGTTCGGCAAGCTGCTTTCCACGCAGATGGCGGCAACCGAGATGGAGCGGCAGCGCAAGCTCGCCACCTCGATGGAGTTGAAGATGCTTCAGAGCCAGATCAACCCGCATTTTCTGTTCAACACCATCAACACCATCGCCTCGCTCATTCGCACGGACCCTACGAAGGCGCGTACGCTTTTGCGTGATTTCGCCGTGTTCTACCGGCGCACGCTCGAGGACTCGTCCGACCGCATCATGCTCTCGCGTGAGATCGAGCAGACCATGCGTTATTTCTCATTCGAGCTCGCGCGTTTCGGCGAGGAGAGCATCGGCTTGTTCGTCGGCACCGACCCCGATGTGCAGGACATGCTCGTCCCCCCGTTCATCGTGCAGCCGCTTGTCGAGAACGCGGTGCGCCATGCGCGCCCCTCGGATCGCAAGCTGACCATCTACATTTCGGCGGAAGTGGATGGGGACGACATCATCGTCGTGGTCGCCGATGACGGCGTGGGCATGGATGAGGAGACCTGTAACAACATCATGCATCCCGAGTCTTCGACGGGCATGGGCATCGCGGTGAAGAACGTGCACGATCGCATGAAGGGCTTCTTCGGGCCGAATGCCGACATGAAGGTGGAGAGCAAGCTGGGGGAGGGGACGAGCATCACGCTGCGATTCCCCGATTGCGCGGTGAAGAAAGACACCATGCTCGAAGGTGCGGGAGAGTAAACCGAAGCGCTTCGGCGACTCCGCCTTCGGGCGATAATTCGGCAACGGCTTCATTCGGTCGTGGACAACTCAAAACCACTTCGATATGATCAAAAAACGTTCGTCTATTTTTCGAGGTGCATATAGTTGGCCGAGTTCATCACATCCCCGTTCGCGCTTGTGACCTTCGGGCTCATCGTGCTTGCCGTCGCGATCGTGCTCCTGGTCGCCTGGATTGTCACGATCGATCGAAGAATGCGCGGTGTGGTCGACGGATTGGAGACCGAACGTCGCAAGGTCGCGGAGATGCAGATGGTCATCGGGCGGAGGGCGGCTTCTCGCGGATATGCCGCGCCGCATTCGCGTCAGCATCCGCAATCGGGAGGCGGCGCGCCGCAGCCTCGACCGCAGCGGGGTTCGGCGCCCGGCGCTGCCGTTGCGGCTGCGAATCCGGCTCGACCTGCGCAGGAGGCGGGACCGCACCCCGGTTCGACGCGCGATGCGCAGCGCGGATTCGCCGCGCGACCTGCGCAGCCGCAGGCGCATCCTGCGCCCGACCCCTCATCGTCTCCCGCCTTTTCCGCTTCCGGCGGGGCGGGCCGCAACGCCGGCGCGCGGGTTCGCTCTCGTCGCGAGGGTCCCTCGATTCCCCGCGGTGCAGATAGAACCCTGCAATCTCCTCATGTTGCCGGTGCGCGGCCATCGGAGGCGGTTGCACGCCGGCAGAGCTTCGACGGACAGGGAGCGCACGCCTCTTCCGACAGGGTCGACTGTGCCGATCGCGTCGACCGTGCCGCCGATGCGTCCCGCTCGCACGTTGATGCGACTCGGGCCGCCGCGCACGTCGGATCGGCGTGCTCTGACGCCGGCGCGCTCGCCCGCTCCGCGTCGGGCGCATCTGCCGACGCATCTCCCTCGGGCGAACGCGCTGCCTCCGAGGAGGCTCGCCGCGCGGCCGAGCGCGCCGCCCGTCAGCAGCGCATGGCCGAACGTCGTAGGCAGGCCGCCATGGCTCAATCGCGCTCTGCGGAAGAGGGGGCGGCAAGCGCTCGGACGTCCTCGACTCGTGTCGCGCCTTCCCGCGAGACGGAGCGTCAGACGTCGAGAGCGGCTTCTCCCGACTCATCCGCGCGTTCTTCGGAAGCATCCCGCCCGAGTGCGATCCGAGCGAAAGCCGAGCGCTCCGGCGCTCCGGCGCACGCCCGCCACGCGCGCTGATCTCGGCCTTCGCGTGGCAACTCGCCCGTAGCGCGCTTTGCCCCGCCGCCCTGGGGGGGCGCGGCGGCTCGCCCACGGCTCACGCGCGCTCGATCCACCTTGCTCTTCGAACCGCGTCTCCGAACCGGGCTTCGCTTGCCGGGTCCGAGGCGCGGTTTTTTTCGAGATCGTCCGTCGTCTATGCGTTTCCTGTTCGGTGCTCACGTGATGGCGGTCTATCCCGGGCGGTGCGCTACACTGAGTGCATCTGGTAAGCCGTGATAGAGGAGGCATCCTATGGATCTCAAGGGGACGCAGACCGAGAAGAACCTGTGGCGCGCATTTGCCGGCGAGTCTCAGGCCCACACCAAGTATCAGTACTATGCCAGCCAGGCGAAGAAGGACGGCTACGTTCAGATCCAGAACATCTTCCTGGAGACCGCTGCGAACGAGAAGGAGCACGCGAAGCTGTGGTTCAAGGCGCTGCACGGCGGCGCCGTGCCCGACACCATGACCAACCTGCTCGACGCCGCAGCGGGCGAGAACGAAGAGTGGACCGAGATGTATGCCGAGATGGCGAAGACCGCGCGCGAGGAGGGCTTCGATTCCCTCGCGGAGTTGTTCGACGGCGTCGCCGCCATCGAGAAGGAGCATGAGGAGCGTTATCGCAAGCTCATCGAGCGCATCAACGCCGGCGAGGTGTTCCATCGCGACGACGTGTATGTGTGGAAGTGCGGCAACTGCGGTCATATCCACATCGGAACCGAGGCTCCCGAGGAGTGTCCCGTTTGCGCGCATGGTCGCGAGTATTTCGAGATTCGCGCAGAGAATTACTAAGCGATCTCGGAAATTCCCTCTTGCGTGCATGCGGAAGCTCGGGTATGATAGCTTATGCTGTTGACGCAAGTTAACAAGCATGCGGGTGTGGCGGAATTGGCAGACGCGTACGGTTCAGGTCCGTATGGGGGCAACCCCATGAAGGTTCAAGTCCTTTCACCCGCACCATCGACATCAAAGCCCTGGTTTAACCGGGGCTTTTTCTTTTGCCTGGGATCGACTTATCCGTGCTCGGTTGAATAATTGCCTCGTACCCGTTTCGCCCTATACCCCGCCCTTTCGGCCTATATCCCTGCACCTCGCTTATACCCCGCGAGCGGATCTCGATCGGCCGGGAATGCGAAAAGCCCCGCCGTCGAACCATGCTGCGATTCTGCGGCGGGGTGTGAAGGAGGGGTTGCCGTCGGCTGCGCGGGCGCCGGCGAAGCCGGGGACCGCTGTCAGCTGAGTTAGCGGGGTGACATCTTCTCCGTGGAGAAGATGGGCATGAGCGGCGGTTACGCATGGGAATGGGATTGCTTGCCCTTGCCGTCGCCGCGCTTGCGCAGCATGAGGAAGGCAAGCGCGCCGACGACGATGATGCTCGTTCCGATGGCGCACACGGGAAGTAGATGGATCATCGGGATGCCGATCAAGAGGCCGATGATGTAGGGGACGAGCCAAAGAAGCCAGACGAGCGTGCTGAACTTGTGAAAGTTCGCCTCGCCTTTCGCGTTATGGCGAACGTAGGTGACGGTGGCCCAGCCTGCGTGGATAAGCATGAGCACGATGGCCAACGCGCCGGTGACGCCATGAACGCCCAAGCCGGTTTCGAGTCCCGAGGACTGCGCCATCATGGTCATAATGGTCGTTCCCGTGGTGTCGAACGCGAGTCCGATCCAAAACATCGCAAGGTGCGGCAGCTTGAGCTTCCCTGCGTGACGTTCGGAGAAGACGCCTGCGGTGTAGAACACCAGCGCAAGGGAGATGGCGGTTGTGGCCAGGATGAGTTCGATGCTCATGAGGGAGATCCTTTCAACGATTCCATGACGTTCGGTAAACAATTCTTGAACACAGTTCATTAATGAACCTTGTTCAAAATAATGCTTCGGCTCGATCGTTTCAAGGGGGTTTGACGTTCCGTCCCCTCTCCTCCATAAATGCTGCAAAACCAGGCGCGGCATCTTATGTGAAACGGGGGGGGGTGACGCGTGCGGGCGAAGGCTGCGACGCGGGTGATGGGGAGCGGGCGCGGCGCGTGCGAGCATGCGCACGAACGGGGATGATCGGAGGCTGCACGAGCAGGGCGCAGCACGTGGAAGCGCGGAGCGGTTCACGTGCGATGGGGAGGTTGAAGTCGACGCGAAGCTTGAAAAGTCCACCCTGCTTTTGCGCTTTTCATATCCAGACGGCTTCAAGCGGCTAAAATGAGCGGTGCTTGCAAACGCACGGCGCTTCAGCTCCCTGTGCACGAGGCGACTCTTCATTTCGAAGTCGATGCCGGGCAAGTTGCGTGTTATGTCATCGGATCCGTGCCGGATAGGGCGGGAACGGAGTTGTGCCATGGGGAACAGGGCGACCATCAGCAGAGATCAGATCCTCGATACCGCGTATGCGCTGGCGGAGCGAAAAAGCCTTTCGGGTCTGGGTATTCGCGAGGTAGCCGAGGCGTGCGCGGTTTCAGTCGGCTCCGTGTACAATTACTTCCCCTCGAAAGCGCACCTGGTCACGGCCGTGGTGGGACGTTACTGGGAGCGTGCTCTTGTCGAGGATGATCTGCATCCGCGTCAAGGGGAGGGCTTTCTCCCGTTCTGTCGTCGTCTGTCGGACAACCTTGCCGATCCGATTCGCGTGTTCAGGGACGAATGGGTCGGGCAGATGAGAGCTTTCGACGCGAAGACCCTGGCCGTCGCCCATGAGAGCGAGGGGAGCTTTTTCTCTCATATAGAGAAGGGCCTCGAGGCGGTGCTGCTCGCCGACGCGTCCATCGACAAGGAGAAGCTCACCGGTCCGCTCGAGCCCGCAACGTTGTGCGCGTTTGTGTGGCGCGGGCTTCTTGAGACGCATCGCATCAACGACGAGTCGAGTGACACGCTGCTCGCTCTTCTCGAGCGTGCGTTGGTGAAATAGAGTCGTTGGGCAGGTGATTCAAGGTTTTCCGAATTGCAGGTGCAGGGCCGCGCGTGATGCGCGCGGCGTGATGCGCGGCGTCCGGTGCCGCCGCCTGGATTCGAGTAGGGGGAGCGGCGTGCGGAGCGCGTGGCGAGATGCTGCGCACGCCGTCGAGCGCGAGACCGGGCGGCTTGGGCGCGGTCGCGGTGACGTGGGCCTGTGCTCGGCGCCGCGTCACCGCGACCTATCGGTTCTCTATATGGGTGATGTTCTTCAGCTGAATGGAGATGAGCCCGTCGGGCGTGCTCTCGAACTCGATGAAGTCGGGGTTCTCGCCGTATTCCGCAGGGAAGGTGATCTCGATGCCCGTATCGGTTCGGATTTTGTGGTTCTTCGCCACGCGCGCCGCCACCTTGCGCTCGACGGGGATGCGCTCGGGCAGAGCCTCTTCGGCCACCGCCTTCTCGAAGCGCTTACGCAGCGGCTCGTCGTTGAAGACCTCCTCGGCGAGCTCCCAGGGTGCGAGCTCCTCTGCTTCCTCGGCGGCTTCGCTCACGTATGCCTTGGCTTTCGAGAGGGCGACCGCGGTGTTGGCGCCGTATTCCTCGGCAATCTCTTCGACGATGCGGTTCACGCAGGTCAGGACCTCTTTCGTGGAGGCGTTGGTCGAGCACTGAAGAAGGCCGTCGGGGATGATCATACGGTCCTCGCCCGCGACGTTGCGTGATTTATCGCAGAACGACACCGCCATGGAGCCGGCTTCGATGAGGGCGAACGAGGCGACCTTCTGCGAGGGATTCGGCAAGATGGCGTGATGCCGCGCGACCTCGATGCTCGTGCAGCCCGTATCGCTCGTTCCCACCTCGTGCATGTACGCCTGACGGCTCTCGAGGAGCACGATGGCGAAATAGCGCCGCGCGTGACCGTCGAACATGGCGTCGGCGTCTGCGTCGTTCAGGCCGCCTGCGGTGTCGGGGTCGTCTTCGAAGTCGATGACGAGCACGTCGGTCGACTCGGCTTTCTCCATGCGCCCGAGCTCGCCCGCGATGAACTCGGCGATTTGCACCGAGAGGTCGATGAAGTCGCTCTCGCGGCGGAAGAACGCGCGCAGCTCCTCGGCGAACATGCTGTCCTCGGCAAACTCGCCGCGCTTGGCGTCGATGTTGTTGAGAAGGCGCCGTGCATGACCCGTCACGTAGTGCTTGGCGTTCTTGGAGGAGAGGTCGAGCTCTTGCTGGGCGTAAACGTTCACGCACGACACGAAATCGAGGACGTGCAGGATCGCGTGGTTGATGTTCATGGGGAAAGCCTCCGGATGCAGATTCCATTTGCGAATGAAGAGGATACCCGAGAATCGCCCCGCCGTCACCATGCCTGCGTCTATCGCCGTTTGCGCCGTCCGGTGCTCATGTCGAGGGGCTTCTCTCGCGTGGGGCTCGAGCGCCGCATGTGCTAGCATAGCTTCGATGAAAGCAGCCTCAACGCAGCGCGGTCGCTTGCCCGAAGCATCGCCGTGCTGCATGAAACCGCACGTCAAACGAAACACGAGGGGTATTGCTCCATGGCACGTCAGCAACTCATACTCGATCGCTATCGCGTCATCGACCAGGTCGGCGCAGGTGGGTACGGCACGGTTCAGCATGCCTACGACACCAGGCTGAAGCGCGATGTGGCCATCAAGCGCATCGCGCTTTCCGAGGTGGACGTCGCCCGCGCGCGTCTGCTCGCCATGGAGGAGCGCATGCGCGTCGAGGGAGCTCTCGCCGAGGAGGAAGACCTCTTCTGTGCGCAGGACGCCGCTTCCGCATTCGGCGAAGAGGTCGCTGTCGACGAAGAGGAGGACGGCGGCGAACTCAGCGGCGGAACCCGATCGGGCGATGCCGCCGTGGCTTCGCCGTCGACGCGCGTCGTCGACATCGTTCGCGCCGAGCCGCTTCCGTGGGAAGACGACGCCGATTTCCCCGAGGATCCCGCGTTCCTCGATGCGCGCGAAGACGCGTTTCGCCCCCTGTCGCCTCTCGGGTCGACGAAAAGCCCGTCTCGTTCCGCCCTCCGCAAGCCCGAGGTGAAGCCTGTGCGCGCCATGCCCTCTGCAAGCGGCGCGACGGCTGAAGCAGAGGTCTCGGACATCGACGACGACGCGCTTTTCGATCACATCCCCGGGCTCGAGGAGGCGCGTACGGCGGCTCACCTCAACGATGCGAACATCGTGACCGTCTACGACTGCGAGGTCCACGGCGACGCGGCCTACGTCGTCATGGAGTACGTCGAGGGGAAGACGCTCTCACGCGTCCTGCGCGAGCTTGGCGACGATATCAGCCTCGACGTCATCGCCGCCGTGTTCACGTCGGTCTCCCATGCACTCGAGGTCGCCCACGACAACGACGTGCTGCATCTCGACATCAAGCCCGAAAACGTCATCATCAACAAGAAGGGCGTGGTCAAGGTCACCGACTTCGGGCTTGCCACGTTGATGGACGCGAGCGGATGCGCCACCACCGGCGGCGGCACCATCGGATACATGCCCCCCGAGCAAATGCGCCAGGAGAGGCTTGACGTGCGCACCGACGAATGGGCGCTCGCCAGCCTCGCTTACGAGATGCTGTCGGGTTCCAACCCGTTTCTCGCCGACGACATCGAGGAGGCGGAGTCCCTCATCGAGGAGGCGGAGCTCGTCCTGCCCTCGCTTTGCTGGGACACGCTTTCCGTCGACGCTGACGACATCGTCTTCGATGCGCTCGACCCCGATCCTGACGAGCGCTTCGAGTCCGTCGCCGCGTTCGCCGCCGAGTTGACGCCGCTGCTCGGCAACGCCCGCGCCGGCAAGAAGGCCCTCGCCGCGTTGGTGAGCGAAGAGGAGGAAGAGGAGCAGCCGGAGGAGCCGCGCGAGCCGCGTCCGCCGCTGATCGATCGCATCGGCCCGCGTGGCGCCGCCGCGTTCGGACGCATCGTGGCCGTGGCCGCGAGCGCGATGATCGGGGCGGTCTCGTTGGTGAACATGCGCTTCGCCTCCACGTCCGCCCTCGGTCTGGCGGTGGACAACCCGCCGGTGTTCTGGGCGTTGCTGGTGGCGCTCGTGGCCGTGGCGGCTTTCAAGCCCGCTATCGGCGTCGCGGTGGCGTATGCGATGTTCGCGGTGATGCTCGCGGTGAACCGGGCGTTCGTTCCGGCTGCGGTCTTGCTGATTGCCGCCGGCGTGTGGTGGTGGTTCATCGGCCGCCGCAGCGACGGCGCTGCGGCGTCGGCGCTGATGCAGCCTTTGCTCGGCTCGGTCGGGCTTGCCCCCGTCGCTCCCATCGCCGCCGGCGTGGTGCTCGACGTCCGGGAAGCGGCTGCCACGGGGGCGTTCGCGGCCGTCTCCGCGTTCGCGTTCGCTTCGCTGGGGTCGGGGAGCCTGGTGAGCTGGGATATCGTCGCCAATGCCGTGACGGCGGCGAACCCGCAGATCGGGGGCGCGTTCATGACGAACTCCTTCGTCGCCGCCGTCACGTCCCCCGGCGCGTGGATCGTGGCTCTGAGCTGGCCTGCCGCAGCGGCGCTGTACTCGGCGTTCTGCCTGCGGGGCACGCGCGCTTTCGATATCGCAGGATCTATCGCCTCGGCGCTGACGTTGCTTGCGGGGCTTCTGCTGGCATGCGCCGTGCAGTCGCTGTGGGATGCGGGCGCCTTCGACCTCGCCGCGCTCGGCGGCCTTGCGTGGGCGCCTGATCCGTTGGCGCTCGTCGGCGTTCTGGCCTCGGGTGCTATCGGCGTCGTGCTCGCCGTCCTGAACGTGCCCGACCGCGTTCGTCTCGCCGAGGGCGAGTGGTAGCGCGCCCGCGCCTGCGCCTCTCGGCCTCGCAGCGTCCAAGCCCTTCGGCTTCGCGCCTATCGCCCTCGTGCTCTCTTGGCCTTGCGGCGCCCGTGCCCCTCGCCTTCGTGCCTTCGACTCCCGAGCGCCCGCCTTCGTGAAAAAAGCCCGCCTTTCGCGTAAAACGAAGGGCGGGCTTTCGTTTGCGATTGATCGGCTCTGCGCACCGGCACGATTCTCTCGGTGCTACTTCAGCAGCTGGCACACCTTCCCGAGCAGCGGTTCGAAGCTGACGCCTCGATCGCGGAAGTTGGGCTGTGCCGAGGAGACCATCATGGCATCGTGGACGAAATCGCCTGCGAACGTCACCGCGTCCTTCAGGCTGCGACCCGCCATGACGCCGGCGAGCACGCACGAGGCGTAGACGTCGCCCGTGCCGTGCAGCATGTAGGGGAGGTACTCGTTCGAAACCTCGCAGGTCTTCATGTCCACGCCGCCGATGAAGTTGCGGATGATGTTTTCGCCCTCGCGTTGGATGCCCTTGAGCACCACGTGCTTCGCCCCGCGCTCGACGAGCGCGGCGACCAGACGGTGCGCCTCCTCGTCGGAGATGTCGGTGCCCGCCCACTCGTCGCCGATAGGCTCGCCGAGGATGATGGCGGCTTCGGTGAGGTTGGGGGTCAGGATGTCGGCGTCGCGGGCGAGGCCGGCCATCGCCTCGCACAGCTCGGGCGTGTAGGTGGGGTACACCTTGCCGTGATCGGCCATGACCGGGTCGACCACGCGCAGCGCGTTCGGGAAGCGCTCGTAGAGCGAGCGGATGACGTCGACCTGCTCGGGCGCGCCGAGAAAGCCCGAGTACACGGCGTCGATATCGACGCCGATTCCCTCCCATGCGTGCAGGTAGTCGCGCAGGATGTCGGTGGTGTCGTGCATGTACCAGCCGGGAAAGGCGGTGTGGCTCGAGAACAGGCCGGTCGGCACGGGGCATACATCGCAGCCTGCGGCGGAGAGCACCGGGATCGCCACGCCGAGGGAGCATTTTCCGTATCCGCACAGGTCGTGAACAGCCGCGATGCGCGGGATGTAGTCGCCTTCGCGATGACGCAGAACCAAGTCGTCGCTTTGCGTCGTTTCGTCAAACATCAGTTCTCCTCTTCGTCGTCATCGTCGAACAGCGACCAATCGTCTTCGGTCTTCGCATGGTTTTTGAACTGCTTGCGCGTCTTTCTCTCGAGGATGATGCACGCCAGGATGCTCAGGACGATGCCCGCGCCGACGAGGATGCCCATGCCGGGCATGGTCTCGAACAGAAAGTGGTAAAGCTCGTTGATGTCCATGTATACAGCCTCGTTACAGTATGAGTCGTTGCCTTATAGGGAGCGGCCGCTTGAATTAAGCTTCCGAACGTGCAAAGTATACTATCTATCGTGCGGGCGGTAGGAATCTTCACGGGGATTAACGGTGGTGAAACGTCGTCGACATCGTATCGAGAAGAACCGTCCGCGAACGCCGCTTCGAACGAAGAGACGGCGGAGAAAGGGCGGGATGCGCTTGTGGAAGGTGGGTCCGTCGACGGTGACGGCGATAGCTCCCGGGAGCTGAGCCCTTGGATCTACGCGGGCGTGTGCGTTCTCGCGCTTTTGGCGTTCGCCCTGTTCGCTCTTACCGGCTACGTGGAGAGCAAACTGGCGGAATCGGGGGAGCGTCAGGCGATCGCCCTCGTGCAGCGCAGCGCACGGTACGCGGGGGACCAGTTGCTCGAAGCGGGGCCCGCGCAGCCGTGCGTATCGCTTGCGGGAGATCCGTGCCTGTTCGACGCCCGTGACGGCGGGGGGGCGGTTTCGCCTGCCGAGGGCGCCCCGGCCCCTGTCGGCTCATCGGTCTACGAGCTTGTACGGCAGGCGTCTCTTGCGCAAACGGACCGGGCTGCGTTCTCCGATGCCTCCGAGTACGCGCGCGCTCGCGCCGATGCCGAGGTCGCCCGCGTCCAGGCGATGGTCTTGCGAGGAGAGCCCGCTTTGACCGTCGGCGTGGTGGACGGCAGGAAAAGCTATGTCGTCCTCGCGCCGACGGGCGTTGGATCCTGGTGGGTGTGCGAGGTGGTGCCGGTGTCTGCCGTGCGCGCGGAGGTCGACGTCGTCTCCGCTATATTCGCCGTCGTTTTTCTGCTGAGCGTCGTGGGCGTCATCCTTGCGGGGACGGTGGCGGCGTATCTGTATCGCAAACGCGCACGCGAGCGCGAGGTTGAGATGAAGACCCATCTGTACGCGGCGTTGTCCGACAGTCTCGATCTGTCCGTGTGCCTGTATTCGCCCGCCGACGGCGGGGTCACCTCCGTCGTGGCGGAAGGAGCTTCGGGCGGAGCCGATTTCGCGGACTTCATCTGCTCGCCCGTTGCGCCCCCCGACCTCTCCCTTCCCGAGGACGCCGCCGCCTTCCTCGACCGGGTCCGCGTCGGGAACGTGGCTGGACTCGAGCGCTTGGAGATCGCGTTCAGGGAGCCGGCGGGCGGCATCGCGCGTTGCGCCGAGATCACGGCGCGACCTCTTACCTTCGAAGGAAAGGATCAGGTTCTCGTCGCCGTGCGCGACGTCACGTCGGAGAAGCGCATCGAGCTGTCGATGCGCGACGCGATGGAGGCCGCCGAATCGGCGAACAGGGCGAAGTCCGAGTTCCTCTCGCACATGAGCCACGATATCCGCACACCCCTGAACGTCATCGTCGGCATGGCGTCTATCGCGCGATCGAGCATCGGCGATCGCGCGAAGCTCGAGCGTTGCCTCGCGCGCATCGAGGGCGCGTCGGCTCATCTGCTCGAATTGGTGAACGAGGTTCTCGACCTCTCGAAGATAGAAAGCGGGAAGGCCGACTCCGTCAACGTGCCGTTTCGGCTGGTGGATATCGCATCGTCGATCGGCGATCTCATCGAGCCTCAGTGCAAGAGCAAGGGCCAGACGTACTCCTGCCGTCTGTCGGGCGCGGTCGACACGGTGTTCGCGGGCGATCCCGCCCGCGTGAAGCGCATGCTCGTCAACCTTTTGACGAACGCCGTCAAATACACCGACGAAGGAGGGCACGTCTCGCTGTCCATCGCGGTCGCGCCTGCCTTGTCCCCCGGTTATCGGCGCATCACCTTCGTCGTGTCCGACGACGGCATCGGCATGTCGAAGGACTACCTCGCGCATCTTTTCGAGCCGTTCGCCATGGAGGGGCGTTCGAGCTCGCAGGGGACGGGACTGGGCATGAGCATCGTGAAGAGCATCGTGAACGCGGCGGGAGGCGACATCCACGTCGAAACCGAGGTGGGGCGCGGTACCACTTTCACCATCGTCATGAACCGTCGCGTCGCTCAAAGCGCCGGGGGTGCCGCGCGGGGCGCAGCGGGACGGTCCGCGACCCGCGCACCGTCTGCGGATGAAGAGCGGGCGCACGCGCCGCGACGTCTTGCGGCGCGCGTGCTTCTCGTCGAGGACAACGAGCTCAACGCCGAGATAGCCCGCGAGCTGCTGCAGGAGCGCGGCATGAAGGTGGATTGGGCGCGGGGCGGCGAGGAGGCGCTCGAGCGGCTCGGGGCCGAGGGCGCGAGCTCCTACGACGCCGTGCTGATGGACGTGAGGATGCCCGTGATGAACGGATACGACGCGACGCGCGCGATCCGCGCGCTCGAAGACCCTGCGGCGCGCGACATCCCCATTGTGGCCATGTCGGCCAACGCGTTCGCCGATGACGTCCTCGCTTCGCTGAAAAGTGGGATGAACGCGCATTTGTCGAAGCCGATCGACGTCGACGAGGTGGTGGCGACCCTTGCGCGGGAGATCGCCGCGCAAGGGTGTTCGACCTCGTCGCATGCGCTATACTAGGTCGATCATTCGAACCGACCGCTCGTCTGCGTCCTGAAAGAGGGGGCGAAGGCGGCAACACGAAGGAGCGCTTTCCATGCTAGACATCAAGTTCGTCCGCGAGAACCTCGACGCAGTCACCGAGGCGATGAGCAATCGCCATGCTTCGTGGGATCCCTCCGCGTTCTCCGAGCTTGACGAGGCCCGCCGCGAGGCCATCAAGCAGGAAGAGGCGCTTCAAGCCGAGCGCAACACCCTCTCGAAGTCCATCGGCAAGATGATGGGCGAGGGCAAGAAGGAAGAGGCCGAGGCGGTCAAGGAGCGCGTGCGCGCCATCAACGACCAGCTCGCCGAGATCAGCGCGGTGCGCGAGGACGCGGACACGAAGCTGCACGAGCTTCTGCTGCGCGTGCCGAACATGCCCGACGCCTCCACGCCCGTCGGCGATGACGAAAACGACAATCCCGAGGTGCGCCGTTGGGGCACCCCGCGTGATTTCGCCGCTGAGGGCTTCGAGCCGAAGGCGCATTGGGATCTTGGTCCTGAACTGGGCATCATGGATTTCGAGCGCGGCGTGAAGCTGGCGCAGAGCCGCTTCTACCTGCTCGGCGGTCTGGGAGCCCGTCTGGAGCGCGCGCTCATCAACTTCATGGCCGACACGCATGCGAGCCGCGGCTACAAAGAGTGGTGGTGCCCGGCTTTGGCCAACGCCAACACGCTGACGGGCACGGCTCAGCTTCCCAAGTTCGAGGAGGATCTGTTCAAGACCACGGGCGGGCTTTACCTTATTCCCACCGCCGAGGTCCAGCTGACCAACATCCACGCGGGCGAGGTGCTCGATGCCGACAAGCTTCCGCTCAAGTACTGCGCGTTCACCCCGTGCTTCCGCGAGGAGGCGGGCAGCGCCGGCCGCGACACGCGCGGCATCATCCGCGTGCACCAGTTCTCCAAGGTCGAGATGGTCAAGATCGCCAAGCCCGAGGAGGGCTTCGACGATCTCGAGACGATGGTGGAGGACGCCGAGAACATCCTGCAGCTGCTCGGTCTTCCGTATCGCGTGATCAGCTTGTGCACCGGCGACATCGGGTTCTCCGCCGCGAAGACCTACGACCTCGAGGTGTGGCTGCCGTGCTACAACGGTTACAAGGAGATCTCCTCCTGCTCGTGCTGCACCGATTTCCAGGCGCGCCGCGCGAACATCAAGTACCGCGACCCCGAGAACTTCAAGGGCAGCCGCTACGTGTACACGCTCAACGGCTCCGGTCTGGCAGTCGGGCGCACCATGGCGGCGGTCATCGAGAACTACCAGAATCCCGATGGAACCGTCACCGTCCCCGACGTGCTAGTTCCCTACATGGGCGGCGTCAAGGTCATCGAGCCCGAGCAGTTCTAGCCGCTCGACGCCGCCTCGACGAGCGCGGCGAAAGGATCAGTGTCAATCATGTCTTCCGACGAGGGCAAAAGCCCCCTGGACATAATCAACGAGGCGCGCCGAAGCGTCGCCTCCGCCGACGAGGAGCCTGCGGGCTCCTCGTCCCATGATGCTCGCGGCGATGCCGGGTATTCCGGCATCGCGCGAACGCGGGAGGAGCACATCAAGCGCGCGACGGGTTCGTTCGCGGCGGTCGCCGGCGACGGCAAGCGCCCGCGCACCAACAATCCGCGCGAGTTGAAGGCCCTGCAAGAGAAGGAGCGCGCGGAGGCTCGCGTGCGCGCGCAGGCCTCACGGCGCGACGACGTCGCGTCGTCGGTGGCCTCGGCGGCAGCGACCGATGCCAACTCGTCGACCGTCGCGTCCGCGCTCGCGGACGCGCCTGCTTCCCCGACTTTGAGCAATCCTCGCCGAAGCAAGTCGGCGGGCGCATCCTCGGCCTCGTTCGCCGCCTCCGAAAAGGTCGTGCGCGATAAGCGCGCAGAGGAACCCGGCTCGTCTCCCGCGGACGCTGCGCCCTCTGCGTCGGACGGCTCATCCACGAGGCCCTCGGTCTCGTCTCGCCCGCGTCGCCGCTCGGCGAGGACGAAGGTCAAGAGGGAGGCGCGAACCTCCCCCCTTCCCGGCAATCGCCGAGAAGATGACGCCGCCGATGAGTCGCGAACGGCGGCTGCGGGTCGCGCGGGCTTTGCGGCGCGCATAGTCGCCATTGTCCTCGCGGTGCTCGTCGTCGCTTCCGTCGGCGGGTTCTCGTGGTACCGATGGCTTTACGGCGACGACGCCGTCGACATTCAGGGCACATGGTACATAGCGGGAACGGATACGCCCATCGTCGTAACCGAGGATCAGATCGTCCTCAACGAGGAAGTTTCCTACGATTACGTGCTCGACGAGAGCGCGAAGACCATCGAGTTCACGTTCAGCTACCTCGCAGGTTCGGGGCACTACCGCTTCTCGCTCGATCGGCAAGCGCTTGCGATCATGGACGGGCAGTTCGGTTGGTGGGACACGATCGGCGAAGATATCGCCTGGTTGCCGGGTGCTTTGCTGGATGCTGCAGGCGGGGTGAGCGCGAGCCCTGCGGGCGCGGGCGGCGTGACGCTGTTGTCCCGGCAGCCTGCTTCCGCCCGGACGGTGGACGCCCCCGCGCCCTCATCGGGAGAACTCGCCGACGCAGCGACGTCGGGATCGGGCGACGCCGCTTCTGACGGCGGGGCATTTTCTGACGGCGCCGCTGATGGCCAGACGGCTGCGTAGCCCCGCCCTCGCCGCGACGGGGAGGGGGACGCCCCCGCGGGGCGCCCCGTCGACGTCTTCGCGCGCCGATCGAGGCGTAGGCGAGCCTCGTTCACCCGCTCTCATCACCGTCGAGCGCATCACGGTGAAAAAAGATCGCATGGCGTTGCTCGTGCGTCTTTCCCCCGCGTGCCCGCGGGTAACCGACGACGCCCTGGCGCGACGTTTGCTCGCCGCCGTTCCGACCCTCGCCCGCCATTCCTGCGTCAACGACGTCGGCCCGACCTTCGGCTGCGTCATCGCGTCCACGTCGCTTCCCCACGTGTTCGAGCATCTCGTCATCGACGCGCAGGTTCGGGCTTGCGCGTCGTTCACCGACATTACGTTTGTCGGCACGACGGAATGGCTCGACGAGCGCGCGGGGCTTGCCCGTGTTGAAGTAAACTTTGCGGATGATCTCATCGCCCTGCGCGCCGTGAACGACGCCTTGGCGTATCTCAACGGAGAGGTGGTGGCCTAGCATATGACGGCGCACATCACATTCGACAAGACGAGCGACAAGGTCGCGCAGCGTGTGACGAAGATGCGTTCCTCGGTCGTGCGCGATCTGTTCTCGGCGGCGGTTCGACCCGATATCATCTCGCTTTCGGGCGGGATGCCGGACGTTTCGCTCCTTCCCCATGCGGCTATTCGCAAAGCCACGCGCGCTGCGGTCGACGATCAGCGCGCGATAGCCTTGCAGTACGGATCGACCGACGGTCGTCGCGAGACCAAGCAGGTGTTCTGCGACCTCATGCGCGATATCGGCGTGCGCTGCAAGCCCGAGCAGATGATGCTCACCTCGGGCGCTCAGCAGGCGCTCGACCTTATCGGGAAGACGTTTCTCGATCCCGACGACATCGTCATCGTCGAGGGGCCGACGTATCTCACCGCGTTGCAGGCGTTTTCGGCCTATGAGCCGCAGATCGTCGCGGTTCCCTTCGACGATCAGGGCATGAGGATGGATCTGCTCGAGGCCGAGCTTGAGAGGATCGGCAAGGGAAACCCGCGGCTTAAGTTCTGCTACACCATTCCGAACTTCCAGAACCCGGGTGGCGTCACCATGACGCCCGAGCGCCGCAAGCGCCTGATCGAGCTGTCTCACGAGTACGATTTCCTCGTCGTGGAGGACGACCCCTACGGGCGCCTTCGCTATGAGGGTGGGCATCAGATTCCCCTGAAAGCGCTCGATGACCAGGTTATCTATCTCGGTACTATCTCGAAGGTGTTCGCACCTGGCTTGCGCACCGGCTGGATAGCCGCCCCGACGTCGGTCATTTCGAAGATCAACCTGGTCAAGCAGGGCACCGACCTGTGCGGCAGCTCGTTCGACCAGGTGGTCGTCGAGCACTACTTCACCGATACGCCGTGGCAGCGCACGCTGCAGAAGTTCGTGAAAACCTACGGCGTCCGCCGCGATGCGATGCTCGCGGCGCTTGAGGAGTACTTCCCGCCCGAGGCCTCCTGGACTCATCCCGAAGGCGGCTTTTTCGTGTGGGTCACGCTTCCCGAGTACGTGGACACCGGCTCCATGCTGGCCGAGGCGCTCGACGCCGGCGTGACCTACGTGCCCGGTGATTCGTTCTATCCCGACGGCGATCAGGGCAAGAACTGCATGCGGATCAACTTCAGCTACGAGACGCCCGAGAACATCACCGAGGCGATCCGTCGCCTCGCCAACGTCATCGAGGACCGTCTCGAGCTGTACCGCGTGTTCATCGAAGCGGGAGCATTGGGAGTGCGCTCGCGCTGACGCGACGAGCGCAGTTCTCGACGCTGCGGCTTCCCGCAGCACGCCGCCTTGGCCCTCCAAGCCCACCTTGCGTACCAAAGTACGCTACGGCGGACTTTCGCGCCAATTCGACGCACTGCGGAAACCCTCGCTGGCGTTGGCCGGCCCGGCGAGTTTCGGGCGAGCTCTCGCTGACGCGGGGCTGCCGGCGAGTTCCCGAAGCCCGCCGACGCAGGTTGGCCCGGCGGGCTTCGGGTGTTGAAGCAAGGTATCGTTTCCTTTCTACGGAGAAGGAGTTCAACATGAAGGTAGCGGTTTTGATGGGAGGATCCTCGTTCGAGCGCGAGTTCTCCCTGGAAAGCGGCAAGAACGTCTGCGCTGCGCTCGAGGAGGCGGGGCATCGCGTGGTGCCGCTCGACACCAACGCGGAGCTCGTGCCCACGCTGCGCAGCGAGCGGCCCGACGTGGTGTACAACGCGCTGCACGGCAAGCACGGCGAGGACGGCACCATCCAAAGCCTCCTCGAGTTTCTGGGCATTCCGTTCGTCGGGTCGCCCGCGAGCGTGTGCCATCGCTCGTGGAACAAAGATGCGCTCCACTCCTCGCTGGCGAAGTACCGCGAGATCTCCGGTGAGCACGATGGCGTGGCTTCCTGGCCGCAGGGCGTGTTCATCGCGCGCGATGCGTTCAAGAGCATGGGTGCGGCGACGGCGCTCGATCTGGTGGCGGAGCGCGTGATCGGCGGCTACCCCGTGGCGGTCAAGCCCGCGCACGGCGGCTCCGCTCTCGGCGTGCATCGCGTGGATTCGCAGGAAGAGCTCGGCGAGGCCATCCTCGACGCGCTGTCCTACGATGACGCGGTCAACATCGAGCAGTGGATCGAGGGCGTGGAGCTCTCGGTGTCCATCCTCGGCAACGGTTGGGACGCCTATGCGCTCCCGCCGGTGGAGATCGTCTCGAAGAACCGCTTCTACGACGCAGAGGCCCGCATCAAGGAGGGCCTCGTGGAGTATCACTGCCCTGTTCGCTGGGAGTCCCTGTCGCCTGACGAGGGCGTGGCGCACTCCATCCGCGCGGAGATCGAGCGCGCGGCTCTCGAGGTGTATCGTGCCTACTGCGTGCGCGACCTCGGCCGCATCGACCTCATCTGGGACGGCGGGCAGGCGCGCTGCTTCGAGGTTGACGTGTCCCCCGGCATGACGAACCGCTCGCTGTTCCCGGCGGCGTGCGAGGCCGCGGGGCTGAGCCTTTCCGCCGTGCTGAACGAGCTGGTCGAAACCGCCTACGAGCGCGGCGTGGCGTTCTAGCCGTTTCACGCGGCGGATGGTTCTCGCGTGTTGGGTCGAGCGCAAGGAGCATGAAGATGAGGGCCGGGGTTGTCTCCATCGCGGTTTTCGCAGCGTTTGCCGTGACGGCGGTCACCCTGGTCCTTTCGTCATGCAAGGCTGCCTGCGTCGATCCCATGCAAGGCGCGGGCGGGGTGCATTCGTGCTTTTCGACGTGCGTGGTCGAGTCGGTCGACGAAGAGGCGTCGGAGATCGTCTTGACGTTCCAATCGGGAAAGCCCGACTGGATCGAAGAGGATACCGTCGTTTTCGGAACCTCGAGGTTGGGGTATAGCGTCGAGGAGCGCGGCGTTTCCGAGGGTGATCTGGTTGATATCGAGTACATGAGGACTCCCCGAGGGGAGCGGATCGAGATTGAGCTGATAACGCCTCGGTAAAGCCTTCCCGTCGTTTGCGAGGGGCGATCGCGCCGTGTCTTGGAGAAGGTGCGATCGCCTCGGCGTTTCCGCGCCGCTTCCTCCTTTCGGCGGTTGCCCGCGTGTCGCGAGCTTGTCACGGCGGTTACCGAAAAGTAGAGCGCTCGTGTTTTCTGAGTGCCCGCCCGATGGCTCACCTATAATGAGCGCATTGAAAGACAACTTGTTCTGAGGAGGCAGTTATGGCCAACAAGTTCGGGGTATTTCTCATCGGCGGCGCCGTCGGCGCTATCGCGGCTCTGCTTGCCGCTCCCCGCTCGGGTCGCGAGACCCGCGCGATGGTCGCGGATAAGGCGAACGCCGTTCTCGATGACGCTCAGGGTTGGAGCGCCCAGGCATCCGATCGCGCTCAGAACTTCTACCAGCAGGCAGCCGCCAAGGGCGCCGAGGTCGTCGGCGACGTGACGGCGAAGAGCCAGGAGATCGCCGACGAGGTCGTCGCGCGCGGTCATGCCGCGGTCGGCAACGTCCAGGAGGCAGCCGGCTCCATGAAGCCCGTCTTCACGGAGAAGAACGACGAGCTGCGCGAGAAGATCGAAGCCGCGCGTCAGCGCATTGCGGCGCAGGTGGCCAAGAATGCCGAGGCGTCTGCTGCCGAAGCTCCCGCCGAGCCCATCGAGGTGGCGCCCGAGGCGGTCGAGACCGCTGCGGCAGAGCCTGCGGCGGAGGCCGAGGAGCCCGCTGACAAACAGTAGAGGCCGAGCTTCTACGATTAGACGACCGAAGAACGCATGACCAGGCCGACTTAGTCGACCTGGTCATGTTTGCATCCGGCGGCTCGAGCTGCCTGATGCGCAAGCAGAAAGCGACCCTCCATGGCTCAGCAGCTTATCAGCACAAAAGATTTGACGGGGATGAAGGTTTGGATCGAAAAGCCCCGCAAGAAGGATCCCGACGCGACGAAGAAGATGGGCAAGGTGCGCGCGTGCGTGTTCCATCCCCAGGAGAAGCGTTGCGTGGGCTTCATCGTGAAGCGCCCCGACATCGCTTGGATGTTCCATCGCAAGGACCTCTTCGTCGCCTACAACGGTTACGACGTCGTCGACGGAGCCATCGTCGTGCATGACGCGCCTGAGGCGACCGACAAGGGCGCGTGCAAGGCCCTCGGCGTGAACTGGGACGATTGCGTGCTGTGGGTGGGCCTGCCCGTCATGTGCCAAGACGGGACGGAGTTCGGCCTGGTCGGCTCCATCAACTACGATGCGCAGACGGGCGCCATCGTCTCGCTCGACGTCACCCAGGGTGCAACGGCCAACACGCTGCTCGGACAGCGTCACATTCCCGTGTCCATGATCAAAGGCTTTCGCTACGGCATGGGCGCCGAGCTCGTCTTCACCAACGAAGAGGAAGAGGACGCGGTGCGCGGCGCCATCCTCGTCGATGACGCGGTGAAGGAGCTGGTGGTCGAAGGCGGGCTCGCTGAACGCGCGGGCGAGGCGACCGCAGTGGTGGCGGACAAAGCCCATCACGCCGTGGAATCCGTGAAGCCGAAGGTCAGCGAGGCGGCGGCTGTCGCCGGCGAGGCGGTCAACAAGGGCGCGTACGCGACCGGGCGTCAGCTCAAGCGCGCGTCGGGCATGTTCTCCGAGTTCAAAGAGGAATACGACAAAGCGCGCGGTCTTGAGGAGCCCGCGGAGAGGAAAGAGTCCGAGCGCCTCGATGCGGGTGACGAGGAGGTCGAGTACGTCTACCTTGATGAGGACGGAAACGAGATCGAGTTCGTCGATGAGAACGGCAACGTGATCAGCGATCCGTCGCTCATCGACGAGAAGTTCGAGGAGGACGTGGTCATCGAGACGGGCGCCCCCGTTTCGAAGCACACCGCGACGAAAAAGGACAAGGCGGCTTCGGGTACTGCGGCCGAGAAGGTCGGCGCCCATCTGAAGAAGGCGGGCGGGATGTTCTCCGCTTTCAAGGAGGAATATGACAAGGCGCGTCATGAGTAGGGACGAAGAATTGAACGAGATCGATAAGGGCCTGCAGGAGCAGCTGGCGGATGAGAAGCTCTCGCGCAGAGAGCGCATGCACGCGGAGGCGTCGGTTCACGGTCACAAGATGACCTTCGCCGATATCCTCAAGTTCGCGGGCCTTATCGCCTTCTTCGTTGTCATGATCTTGCTTTGCGCTCTCATCTGGCCTTACATTCATGAGATTTTCGAACCAGGCGGGCTCGATCGCGTCATCAACGACGTGCGCCAGGCGGGGCCGGTGGGCTTTCTCATCCTTCTCGCCATCCAGTTCCTCCAGGTCGTCGTCGCCTTCATTCCCGGCGAGGTTGTTCAAGTCGCTGCCGGCATGATATACGGGCCGTGGATCGGCGCACTCATCGTCTTGGTGGGTTGCGTCGTCTCCAGCGCGTTCGTGTTCCTGCTGGTCCACAAGCTCGGCGCGCCGTTCGTCCAGGCGATGGTCTCCGAGAAGCACATGGCCAAATTTCGCACGTTCGAGAACTCGGGCAAGCTCAACATCATCGTGTTCGTGCTTTTCCTCATCCCGGGCATGCCGAAAGACGTGTTCACCTACCTGGTGCCGCTGACCCACATGCCCCTGCGCACGTTTCTGCTGCTTTCGAACATCGCTCGCATTCCCGGCATCCTGGTGTCCACCTATGCCGCATCGGGCCTGGTCGAGGGCGATATCGTGCAGAGTCTCATCATCTTTTTGGTGGCGGGCGCCATCGCGGTGGTGTGCATTTTGTTCTACGACAAGATCATGAAGGCCATCGAGCGAGCCACGGGCAAGAGCAACCTCGAGCTGCGCGATTACGAGAAGGACGAGGATTAGCTCGGGCGTAGAGCGGTGCTGCGGCCGACGCTCTCGTCACGGGTCCGCCGCGCCATGCTGCCCCGATCTCGTCACGAGTCCGTGGTCCCGCGTCGCCCGCACTCTCGCTGTGCCATCGCCGCGCCCGCCCCGATTTCGTCGCGAACCCGCCGCAAAGCCGCATTCCCGTCACGTTGCCGAGTTTCCGCCCCGAGCCCGCCGCAGAGCCGCGTTCTCGCCTCGCCCCGCGCCCCCCCGCCGCCGGCCCGTCCCGATCCCGTCGTGGAAAAACAGTCCGTTCATCTTGGAGGCATCGGTTGCGCCGGTGCTTTTCGGTACAATGGAACACGTTGTCAGGGCGTCGAGGTTGCCCCGCGGCGTCCAAGCTAATCCTAAAGGAGGATTGACATGCCGAAGATCACTCGTGATCAGGTGAAGGTTCCCGTCGACGTCATGCCCGACATGCGCGACGTGTATATCACCAACTACATGAAGGCTACGCGCGAGACCGGGCGTCTGATGTTGTTCGCGTGCGATCAGAAGATCGAGCACATGAACAAGGATTTCTACGGCGAGGGCATCGACATCGCCGACGCCGAGCCGGAGCATCTGTTCAAGATCGGCAGCCAGGGCGTCTGCGGCGTGCTCGCAGGGCAGCGCGGCCTCATCGCCCAGTATGCGGCCGACTATCCCGAGATCAACTACCTCGTCAAGATGAACTCCAAGACCAACCTGGTGAAGACCAGCCAGGAGGATCCTTATTCGCCGCAGCTGACCGATCTCGACGCCGTGCTCGCCATGCGCGATGCGGGCGTGAACGTCGTCGGTTTGGGCTACACCATCTACCTCGGTTCCGAGTACGAGTCCACCATGATGGCGGAGGCGGGCGAGCTCATCGCCCAGGCTCATGCCAACGGTCTTTTGGTCGTGCTGTGGATCTACCCCCGCGGCAAGGCGGTCACCGCCGAGAAAGACCCCGACCTCATCGCGGGTGCGGCGGGCGTCGCCCTTTGCCTCGGCGCCGACTTCGTCAAGGTCAATCCGCCGAAGCCCGAGGACGGCCGCACGCCTGCCGAAGCGCTCAAGGTCGCTTCCATGGCCTCCGGCCGCACGGGCCTGGTGTGTGCCGGCGGTTCCACCGTCGATGCCGAGACGTTCCTCACGCAGCTGCATGAGCAGATCCACGTGGGCGGCGCGTGCGGCAACGCGACGGGGCGTAACATCCACCAGCGTTCGCTCGATGAGGCGGTGCGTCTGACGAAGGCCATCAGCGCCATCACGCTGGCCGACTACTCCGTTGCCGATGCTCTCGCGGTGTTCAACGGCGAGAAGGAATTCGCGCTGTAGGCGCTTGTTGCCGAAACGGCTCTCAGAGGCTCTCGCTCCCTTGTCTGAACTCGGGGCGGGGGCTTCTTCGTTTCCGCCCGCACCGCTTGCGGTTGCCGCTCGCGGGCGATGCTCGCGAGCGTCGTTCGCGGACGCTGCTCGCACCGTATGGCCACCTCCGCCCGACTTGATGCGGTTGCGGCATGGGCGCCGGGCGCATCGGGGCGCAGCAAGCGCCCATCAGCGAAAACTCGGATGTGAAAATAACATCTGAGGTTGTTGGGTGAATTAATTGCCGTGCGATTGCCGGCGAAGAAGTGGTGCCCGGGGTGGGATTCGAACCCACACACCTTTCGATATCGGTTTTTGAGACCGACGCGTCTGCCGTTCCGCCACCCGGGCGCAGTCTTGCAGTATAGCGGAACGTGCCGCGCCCGTCGAGAGCAAAAAATGCGACGCTGCGATTCCGCACGATTTCCAAAGCTCGCGCTCGAACGAAGGCGGCTGCGCTCGGATGGAGGGCGGTTGCGCTTGGGTCGGGGGCGGCTGCGCTCAAGCCAAGGACGGTCGCGCGCGGTCGGAGAACGGTTGCGCGTGGCCGATCGTCCGGCTGGGTTGGGCGTTTCTTCAAGAGTCTCATCGTGCGAGCGCGCCCGGTCTTCGGGGAATGCCATAATGGCAGCAGCATTTTCCTCTGAAGATTAGGAGCGCCATGAATCGTCAGGACGTCATTTCCGCCGCCGAGGCTTATTTGGAGAAGAACTGGCCCGCAATGGTTCAGGATATCGACCGACTCGTCAGAATCGAGAGCGTCGAGGATCTCGAGGCTTCCGAGCCCGGTGCGCCGTTTGGGCCGGGGCCGAAGGCGGCGCTGACCGAAGCCCTTTCCATCGCGGAGGGCATGGGGTTTTCCACGTGCGATGTCGATGGCTACATGGGTTATGCCGATCTTGCGGGCGCGGGTGATAAGCAGATCGGCATCATCGGTCACATGGACGTGGTTCCCGCAGGTCCCGGCTGGCATCACGAGCCGTATGCGGTCACCGAGAAGGAGGGGTTCCTGATCGGTCGCGGCGTGCTTGACGATAAAGGCCCCTCGCTCATGGCGCTGCATGCCATGAAGTGTTTGGCCGACCTCGGTCTTGGGCTCAACCACACGATTCGTTTTCTCTTCGGCGTGAACGAGGAGTCCGGCATGAACGACGTGCCCTACTATCGCGAGCGCTTCGCCGATCCCGCTTTCCTGTTCACGCCCGACGCCGAGTTCCCCGTTTGCCACGGTGAGAAGGGCGGGTTCGACGCGCGCATCACCTCGGGGTCGATTTCCGATCCCGTCATCGTGGAGTTCGCGGGAGGTGCCGCCCCCAACGCGGTGCCGGGTGTCGCCCACGCGGTCGTAAGGGCCGACGTCGCCGTGCTTCCCGAAGCGGAGAGCATCACGGTGACGGACCTCGGGAACGGCGCAGCGCGCATCGAGGCCTTGGGGAAAAGCGCCCACGCATCAATGCCTGAAAACGGCGTCAACGCCATCGAGCTCGTCGTGCGCTATCTGCTGGCGAACGATTTGTGCAGCGCGGACGAACGCGCGTTCCTCGAATTCCAGGAGAAGCTGCTCGGCGCGACGGACGGTTCCGGCGTTGGGCTGAAGTCCGAGGATGATTACTTCGGGCCCCTGACGGTCATCGGAGGAACCGTCGCCATGCAAGATGGCAAGTTCGTCCAGACCATGGACTCGCGTTTCCCCACCTCGATCACCGAGGCGGATATCGCTGCGGCGATGCGCGCGCATACCGATCCTATCGGTGCGACTTTCGAGGTGACGCTGGTCAAGGCCCCGTTCCTCGTGAAACCCGATACCCCGGAGATTCAGACGCTGCTTCGCGCGTACAACGAGATCACCGGTGCCGACGCCGAGCCGTTCACCATGGGCGGCGGCACGTACGCGCGCGTGTTCTCCTGCGCGGCGAGCTTCGGACCGGAGATGCCTTGGCTGCCCGTTCCCGATTGGGCGGGCGGCATCCACGGGCCCGGCGAGGCGGTCAGCGTCGACCAGCTGAAGACCGCGTTCAAGATCTACGCGCTTGCCTTGTACGATCTCGAGCAGCTCGATCTGGCTTAGCCCGCCGCGCGAGGCGCCTTGGGCCAAGACTTCGCAAAACGGAGGAACCCGTTGCGCCTCAAGAGCGGGAGCAACGGGTTCCTCTATGTTTGAACAGGGGCTTTCACCTGGGGCTACACGTTGCGAAAGGCTTTGCCGCGCTGCTCGCCGATCAACAGGAAAATCACACGGATATGGGCGCTTTATCGGCGGGCGGTAGCTTTCTAGTCTATAATGCATAACGATCAAAACCGACATCTTACGTTTGGAGGCTATCGTGCTTAAGGCAATCATCGTCGACGACGAGGCACCTGCGCGCTCCGAGCTGCGTTTTCTCTTGGACGAAGTTGGCCAGGTCGACGTCGTCGCCGAGGCCGCGAGCGTGCGCGAGGCCATCGAGAAGCTCAAAGAGTACCCGTGCGATGTCATGTTCCTCGATGTGAACATGCCCGAAGCGACGGGGCTCCAGCTTGCCGAGGCCCTGCAGCACCTCAAGTTCCCGCCCGCTGTCGTCTTCGTGACGGCTTACAGTGAGCACGCGCTCGATGCGTTCAAGGTGAACGCGATTGACTATCTGGTCAAGCCTGTGGAAACCGAACGCCTCGCCCAGGCCATCACGCGCGTGCGCGAGCAAGTCTCGCTTCACATGCAGGCGCAGAAGTCCGAGCGCATCCCGGTCGAGAAGGGCGGGAAGAAGATCCTCATCGGCATCGACAAGATCCGCTTCGTCATGGCGCGCGATGATTATGCTTACCTGCAGACCGACACCGACCGGTACTTCTCGACGGTTAGTCTCGCCACTTTGGAGAAGCGTCTCGATGGTCACGGGTTCTTCCGCGTGCACCGCGGCTACCTCGTGAACCTTTCGATGGTCGAGGAGATCGAATCGGTTTCGGGCGGCACGCTGCTGCTGACGCTCAACGGCGTGGAGGAGAAGATCCCCGTATCCCGCCGCCGCGTTTCCGCCTTGAAGAAGGCGCTCGGCATTTAAGATCCAGGACGCAACGGAGAAAACGCCCTGCCGCTCATGTGAACTGCGGCAGGGCGTTTTTTTTGCGCCGAACTGCTTGAGGCGGTTGCCGCGCCGCTTTCGACGATCGCGGCGCGCGGCCTTCCCCTCTAAGCGAAATCGCGTGCGCAGGGCAGGCCGTATGCCGCATCGGCGCAGGTCAGAGCACGTACGATAGCAAGCTGCATGGCTTCGGCGGCCATGATGGCCACGGTATCGGCGTCGGCGGGGACCTCGCCCGAGGCGAACGTGAAGATGGTGTCGCCGTCGTTGGAGGTGTGCACGGGTTTGATGGCGCGCGCGTACGCGTCGTGCGTGGTGGAGGAGACCTTGGTCGCCTGGGCCTTGGTGAGCGCGGCGTTGGTCACCACGATGCCGAGCGTGGTGTTGGTGCACGGCGCCGCGCCGGCGTCTGCGTCCGCCTGCTGCGCGGCGGCGAGCTGCGCGCGCTTGGCCATCACCTCGAGGGGGTCGAGCACGCGCCCCTCCTCGTTGCAGCCCGCGATCCAGCTTCCTTGAGCGTCGCGCACCTGTCCGATCGCGTTCACGGCCACGATGGCGCACGTCACCAAATCACCTGCGCGAACACCGTGAACGCCGAGGCCGGATTTCATGGCCTGCTCGGGTAGAAGCATCTTCCCGACGGTCGCGCCGCATCCGGCGCCCACGTTGCCTTCGGCGAGACCGCACGTGCCCTGTTCGAGCGCTCGCGCTGCCGCCTCGGCTCCGAGCTTCACGTAGCGGTCGGAGGAGGAAACGACCCCTTCTTCGCCGACCAGTAAATCGAACAGACAGGCGCCTGTGACGATGGGCACGTGCGCGCCGCCCAGCTCGAAGCCGATCTTTCGCGCGGAGAGCACGTCCATCACGCCGCATGCGGATGCCAGGCCGAAGGCCGATCCGCCGGAGATCACCACGGCGTGCACCCTCTCGATCATGTTCTCGGGTTTGAGCAGGTCCGTCTCGCGCGTGGCCGGCCCGCCTCCTCGCACGTCGACGCCGCAGGTCGCTCCCTCGCGGGCCACGACGACGGTGCAGCCCGTCGCGGCGCTCGCGTCGGTCGCGTGGGCGCAGGAGAATGCGGGCAGATCGAGAAGCGTGGCGGTTGAGAACATGGCTCCTCCTTCGACGATAGGGTCGTTGACGGTGCGCGACGCAACGCCGCGCGTTCCATCGGGTTATTATAGCCACGGAGCAAAAGGCGTGGTAGGCGGCGCGGGTCGGCGGCGCGGCGCCGCGGCGACGGCGCAGGGGCGTCTCGGCGCACGGATCAGGGGGTGGAAGATGGGTAACGCGGGCAACATGCTCGGCTTCGGTTTGATGCGCTTGCCGGAAAACGAAATCGACGGCGAGAAGGCCATCGACATCGAGCAGGTGAAGGACATGGTCGACGCCTTCATGCGGGCGGGCTTCACGTATTTCGACACCGCTTTCGGCTATCATGGCGGGCGATCGGAGGTTGTGGCGAAGGAGGCGCTCGTCGATCGGTATCCGCGCGAGAGCTTCCAGCTGGCGACGAAGCTTCCCGCGTGGATGGCGAAAGACGCCGATGAGGCGAAGCGCATGTTCGACGTCTCGCTCGAGCGGACGGGGGCGGGGTATTTCGACTATTATCTGCTGCATAACCTCGGCGAGGACCGCACGAAGCTCTTCGACGATTTCGGCTTGTGGGATTTCGCCTACGACCTGCGTGAACGTGGGCTCGTTCGCAAGCTCGGGTTTTCCATTCACGATAAGGCGGACGCGCTCGAGGCGGTGCTGGCGGCGCATCCCGACGTCGACTTCGTGCAGCTGCAGATCAACTACGCCGACTGGGAGAGCCCTAAGATCGAGTCGCGCAAATGCTACGAGGTGGCACGTGCTCGCGAGGTGCCCGTTATCGTGATGGAGCCCATCAAGGGCGGCTCGCTCGTGCGTCTGTCCGACGAAGCGCGCACGCCCCTTGCCGCAGCGGATCCCGCGCAGTCTGCAGCCTCGTGGGCGCTGCGCTTCGCCGCATCGCTTCCCGGGGTCGAGCGCGTGCTGTCGGGCATGTCGACTGCGCAGCAGATGCGGGAGAACATCGACATCATGCGCGATTTCGCGCCGATGACAAGCGCCGACCTCGAGGTGATCGAGCAGGTGCGCGCCGTGCTGGAGCGGGAGCAGCGCATTCCCTGCACCGATTGCGGGTACTGCCTGAAGGGCTGCCCGAGCGGCGTGCGCATTCCGGTGATTCTCGAATCGCTCAACATCTACGCGCTTTACGACGACCTCTACCGGGCGAACGAGAACTACGAGTGGAACGCGTCGACGGGGCCGGCTTCGGCGTGCATCGGTTGCGGCGCTTGCGAGGACGTCTGCCCGCAGCATATCGAGATCGTCGGACATCTCGAGAAGGCGAAGGAGCTTTTCGACGGGGAGTAGCGATGCGCCGCCGCCGGGTGCCGCCGCCGCAACGTCCGCCGTTCGCCTGCAAGCCGACGCCGTACGGTTCACACAACCGCCACAGATGGGGTCGGCGGTGCGGCTATTTCCGTGCGCTTTGATAGAATAGCGAGAATTCATAGTTGGATTTCGTGGCTTTTCGGCCTCGTTGAGAGAAGGAACCGATGATTTCCGGAGAAATGGACAAGTTCTATCCATCAGCGAAAACGCTGGTGAAGGAGTGCGTGGCGAGTCGTATCCACGCGAAGGACGCCTCGCTGTACGACTTTTCCGACGAAGCGCGAAGCGTCGCCGAGAACTTCATGGGATGGGTTGACCTCGCGTCCAACCCTCCCTGCTCGTTGCAGGAGATCCAGTCGTTCGCCGACTACGTGGTGGCCGACGGCATCAACACGGTGGTGCTCATCGGCCAGGGCGGATCGACCCAGGCGCCCATGACCATCACGAAGTACAACAAGGTCGATAAGAACCGCGTCTCGTTCAAGACGCTCGACTCCGACTCCCCGGTGCGCGTTCGCGAGCTGCTCGCGTCGTGCCGTCCCGAAAGCACGCTTGTCGTCATCTCGTCGAAAAGCGGCGGCACCATCGAGCCGCGCCTGCTTCTGTGCGCGGTGCGCGAGGGCTTCGCGAAGGCTCTCGGTGAGGAGGAGGTCGTCCGCCATCTGGTGGCTGTCACCGATCCCGGCTCCGATCTCGAGAAACAGGCGCGCGAGGAAGGGTGGCTCGCCATTTTCTCGGGAGAGCCGACGGTCGGCGGCCGCTTCTCCGCCCTGTCGGTGTTCGGGCTTCTGCCCGCAGCGCTCGCGGGTATCGATCTCGAGTCGTTCGTCGAGCATGCGCGCGAAGCCGAGGAGCGTTGCAGCGAAGACGCCATCGACAATCCTGCCATCGGGCTGGCCTCCTTCCTTTACGACAACTACGAGCATGGCCGCAACAAGTTCTCGTTTCTCACGCCGAAGCGCGGGCGCGTCCTCGGTCTTTGGATCGAGCAGCTCGTCGCCGAATCCGTGGGCAAGGAGGGCAAGGGCATCCTCCCCAACATCGAGATCGATCCGCTGCTGCTCAACCTCGATCCGGGTGATCGCAGCGTCATCATGTACCAGACGAAGACCGACCTGTGGGACGAGCGCCATAACTTCGAGATGAGCTTGGCCTACATCGACCCGAACATTCCGCGCCAGAACTACCGCATCGACTCGGTGGAGGAGCTTGCGGAGCACTTCGTCATGTGGGAGTACGCCATCGCCATGTGCGGTTACCTCATGAAGGTGTGCCCCTTCGACCAGCCCGATGTCGCGTCGGCGAAGGCCGTTGTGCTCGATATTCTACGCGAAGGCCAGCCTGCTCCCGATTACGAGGAGGCGTTCACCGAAGAGGTCAACATGGGCATCGTCGAGGTTCGCCAGGCGCCCGCGCTTTCGGGCTGCGACGATATGAGGTCGAGCCTCTACGCGCTGTTCTCCTCGGTTCAGCCGGGCGACTTCTTCGCGCTTAACGCGTTCCTCCCGTTCACGGGCGAAGGCAGGCGCGAGGCGCTCGAGTCCATCCGCCACGACGTCGCCGAGGCGTTCGGCGTCGTGTCGTGCCTCGAGGTGGGGCCGCGCTACCTGCATTCCACCGGGCAGCTCCAGAAGGGCGGTCCGAACTGCGGCGTGTTCCTCATCCTGTCCGCCGACGAGCTGAAGGACATCCCGCTGCCTCAGGAGGCCGAGTCCCTCGGCGCGTTGGCCAAGGCGCAGGCTTCGGGCGATCTGATCACGCTCGCCGAGCGTGGCAGACGCTGCGTGCATCTGCATCTTCCCGACAACTCGGGCGTGACGCTGCGTATGCTGGCCCTGGTTATCCGCGACATCGTCGCCGATATCATCGTGGACCGAGCGCTCGCCGAGGCGGAGGAGGAAGCCGAGGACGCCGAGCTCGAGCAGGCGCGGGCCGAGGGCGCGGTGGTCGAGACCGCGGCGGTTGCCCCTGCGGGGGAAGAGGCGGCGCGGGCCGCCCAGCCCGTCGCGCAGGTTGAGCAGCCCGCTGCTCAGACCGCGTCCGAAGAGGATTAGCCGCCCGGACGACGAGGTGTGGAAACCCCGTCATATGAGGCGATAGCCTTCTCTTCGCGTAAACGTTAAGCAAATGCGGCACGCAGCGTCTCGGCGCGCGTGCCGTTTCGATTTTGAGGGGGAGCGACATGATCGAGGCGCTCGACATTCACGTTCAGGGCATCGTGCAGGGCGTGGGATTTCGGCCGTTCGTCTACCGGCTGGCAAGGAAATACCTCGTCAACGGCTGGGTGCTCAACGCCGTCGACGGCGTTCGCATTCACGCCGAAGGCGAGTCGAAGCTGCTTGACGAGTTCGTGCTCGAGCTTTCGGACAACCCGCCCGCCGCATCCCAGGTTCGCGAGATCGACCTGGCCGAGGTGCCGCTCGAGGGCTTCACGACCTTCGAGATCAGGTTCTCCGACGATGCGGCCTCGCGCGAGACCACGCTCGTGTCGCCCGATTTGGCGACCTGCGACGACTGCCTTGCGGAGCTGTTCGACCGAGACGACAGGCGCTACCGTTATCCGTTCATCAACTGCACCAACTGCGGTCCTCGGTTCACCATCATCGAGGATTTGCCCTACGACCGCGCCGCGACGTCGATGAGCGAGTTCGCGATGTGCGAGAGCTGCGCGCGCGAATACGCCGACCCGCTCGATCGCAGGTTTCACGCGCAGCCGGATTCCTGCTTCGAATGCGGCCCCGTCGTGACGTTCGCGGAGTGGGAGGAAGGCCGTCCGCGCGAGGTCGCCGCGCTCAAGGTTCGCCTTGGGTCCGATCGTGCTGCTTCAGACGAAATCTTCGCCTGCGCCGTCGAGTTGTTGAGCAAGGGCGGTATCATCGCCGTGAAGGGCCTCGGTGGGTTCCATCTGGTTTGCGACGCGCGAAACGCCGAGGCCGTCGCTCGTTTGAGGGAGCGCAAGCGCCGCGACGGGAAGGCCTTCGCGGTGATGATGCGCGATGCGGAGGCGGCTCGCACCGTTTGCGAGATCGACGAAGTTGAGGAGGGCCTTCTCGCTTCGCCGCAGCGGCCGATCGTCCTGCTTCGCAAGCGTCGGGGGGTTGCGTTTGCCGAAGGCCTCGCCGACGGCTTGACCGAGCTCGGCGTCATGCTGCCCTGCACGCCTGTGCAGCATCTTCTCATGGACGGCTTTTTCGCCTCCTGGGCCGGGGTTGGCGAACCTATGCTCGTGATGACCTCGGGAAACGTTCACGATGAGCCCATCGTCATCTCGGATGCGGAGGCTTACGAGCGTCTTGGCTCCGTCGCGGACGCGTTTCTGGGGAACAACCGCGCTATCCTCACGCGCTTCGACGACTCGGTTGTGCGCGTGATCGATGCGGGTTCGGCGGGCCGCGCGGTTCAGTTCGTTCGTCGCGCGCGCGGGTACGCGCCCCTGCCTGTGAAGATCGACCCTGGCGCGCAGCTCGCGGCCTCGCCTGCGTCTGCGGACCTCGCCGCCGCGTCGCCGTCGCGGTCCTCGGGCTTCGCACCGTCTTCCTCCTCGCCCGCCCGCGTCGTCTTCGCCGCAGGGCCGGAGCAGAAGAACACCTTCGCGCTTTCGCGGGGCGACGAGGCGTTCGTTTCCCAGCATGTGGGCGATATGGAAAACGCCGAAACCTACGATGCGTGGCTTGCCGCCAAGCGCCGCTTCGAGAGGTTGTTCGAGGTTGAGCCGGATGTTGTCGCGTGCGATCTCCATCCCGAGTACCTCACGTCGAAATGGGCGCATGAGCAGGAGCTTCCTCTCGTCGAGGTACAGCACCACCACGCTCACATCGCGTCGGTCATCGGCGAGCACGGTCTGTCCGGCGCGGTATGCGGCTTCGCGTTCGACGGGACGGGTTACGGCGTCGACGGCTCCATCTGGGGCGGGGAGTGCCTCATCGCCAACAGCGCCGATTTCGAGCGCTTCGCCAACTTCGCCTACGTTCCCATGCCGGGCGGCGCCGCTGCGGTGAGAAATCCGCTGCGCATGGCCTACGGCGTGCTGTGGGAGTTCGATTTGCTCGATCATCCCGGGGCGGCGGGCGCTCTGTCGGCGCTCGGCGATCAGGCGGGCGTGTGCGAGACCATGATCGACCGCGGGTTGAACACGCCCGTGACCTCCTCGGTGGGAAGGCTTTTCGACGCGGCGAGCGCGCTGCTCGGCGTGTGCGTGCAGCCCGGTTACGAAGGCGAGGGCGCGGTGCTGCTCGAGTCGTGCATGGCGGGCTTCGAGAAGGGTTCGGGCGGTGCGGCGGCTCATGAGGTCGCCCCCTCCCGGGATGACGAGGAGACGCTCGCCCGCTATGCCGTCGCGGTGACGAAGAACACGGCGACCGAGTTGAGCACCGCGCACGACACCTCGGTGCTGCTTCTCGACGCCGAGCCGACGTTTCGCGCATTGCTCGACGACGTGGTGCGAGGCGTTCCCGTCGCCGTGATAGCGCGCCGCTTCCACGATGCGATTGTCGGAGCCGTCTTGACGGTGGCGGAGCTGGCCCGCGCGCTCTACGGCATCGACGTCATCGCGTTGTCGGGCGGCGTGTTCATGAACCGCTACCTTGTCGAGCATGCGCTCGATCGCCTCGAGACGGCGGGGTTCAGCGTCGCGATCAACCGCGATCTGCCGCCGAACGACGGGTGCGTCTCCTACGGTCAGGCTGTGGTAGCATGGGCGCAAGAAAAGGCGCGGTAGGCTCGGATTCGCCCACCGCATTGATGTGAAAGAGAACAATATGTGCTTAGCGATTCCCGCGAAGATAACGAGCCTCGAAGAGGACGGTCTTGCGACGGTCGACATTCTCGGCGTGACGCGCTCCATCTCGGTTGATCTGACTCCTCAAGCAAAGGAAGGCGATTTCGTCTTGGTTCACGCCGGTTTCGCCATCGAGGTCGTCGATCCCGAGTTCGCCGCCGAGACGCTCGAGATAGTGAAGCAGTTCCCGGACTTGGTCGCCGACGAGGTCGTGCAAGGTTAGCGGCGGCGAGGAGGAAGACATGGCAGACGCAGCCGATCTCCAGTCGGAGCTCAAGGCGTTCAAGGACCCGCGCCTCGCTCGTGGGTTGGTCGAGTCCATCCGCGAGCTCGTTCCCGATGGGGGAGCAACGCTCATGGAGGTGTGCGGCACGCACACGGTGGCCATCGCCCGCAACGGGATCCGGACGCTCATGCCCGAGGGCGTGCGCCTCGCCTCCGGCCCCGGGTGCCCGGTGTGCGTGACGTCGAACCACGATATCGACAAGATCATCGCCCTCGCCCGCGTCGAGGGCGTCACCATCGCCACCTTCGGGGATATGACGCGCGTGCCGGGCTCCACTTCCAGTTTGCTCGCCGAGCAGGCTGCAGGTCGGTCGGTCGAGATCGTCTACTCGCCGCTTGACGCGCTCAAGCTGGCTCAGGAGAACCCCGATCGTCAGATCGTGTTCGTGGGGGTGGGATTCGAGACCACCACGCCCCTGGTCGCGATGGCCGTCAAGCGGGCGAAGGCCGCGGGCCTTGAGAACTTCAGCGTCTACGGCGCCCACAAGAACATGCCGGGCGCTCTCGAGGTGATCATCAACGACCCCGAGCTTAAGGTCGATGCGCTCATCCTTCCCGGGCATGTCAGCACCATCATCGGCGTTGAGCCCTATCGTTTCCTGGCGGAGAAGTACGGGGTGCCGGGTGTCATCACCGGATTCGAGCCCGTTGACGTGCTGCAGGGCATTGCCATGATCATGCGGCAGCTGCACGAGGGGCGTGCCGACATCGAGATCGCCTACTCGCGCGGCGTCATGGCCGAGGGAAACCCGGTTGCACTCGCGGCCATCGACGAGGTGTTCGAAACGTGCGCCTCCACCTGGCGCGGCCTCGGGGAGATACCGGGGTCGGGTTACCGCATCCGCGAGGAGTACGCCGAGTTCGACGCGATGCGCAGGTTCGCCCCCGAGGTCGAGCCGACCGTCGAGCATAAAGGATGCCGTTGCGGCGACGTCTTGCGCGGCGTCATGCCGCCGAACGAGTGCCCGCTGTTCCGCACGGTGTGCTCGCCTGAAAACCCTGTCGGCCCGTGCATGGTGTCAAGCGAGGGAAGCTGCGCGGCGTACTACCGCTATTACTGAGCGGGCGAAGCGATGCTCTTTCGCGCGTATCGATGAGGTCGGGGCGGATAGGCGAAATTAGGCGAGCGGGACGCTTTAAAGGTTTCCGACTTTCGAGCGAGTCCGCCCCTCAGCGGTCGAGCTCCTGCGCGGCGTCTTTCGCGGCAGCGCGCACGGCGGGGTCTTGCAACTTGTCGATGAGCTTGCGGTAGATGCGATTGCGGATCCACGGCTCCGTCGATAGCCGCACGGCGTCTTCGATCGGCGCCCAGCGCACGCCGCTGTTCTCGTCCGGCTTCACGCGGACGGCTTCACGCGGGTCGGCGACGGCGAGGTAGGTCACGTTGAGGTGCAGATGCGAGCTCACGTATTCGCCACGCTTGACGTGGCCGTCTACGGTAAGCACCTCGATTGAGTAAACGCCGCCCGGCCCGCAGTCGACCAGTTGAGCATTCGCCACGCCGGTCTCTTCCGCAAGCTCCCGCAGCGCCACGGCCGCCAGGTCGCGTTCCCCGTCGGCGTGACCGCCAATCCAGCTCCATGAATCGTAGATGTTGTGGTAGACGAGCAGAGTCTGCGTGAGCGTGGGGTCGACCACCCAGATGGAGCACGCCATGTGCGCCTGCGCGCTGCGGTCGAAACAGTTCGGATCGTTTCCGAGCGCGCGCAGGATCACGAGCTTGTCCGCCTGCTCCTGCTCGTTCACGGGTTGGTATGCGCGTATGTCGTCGATGAGTGCCATGGGGAAAGTGTAGCAAAACATAGGCCCCGGAGCCGTCGTGTCGACGCCGGGGCCTGAGCGGCGGTCCGCTTGATCACGGGGTGCGGTTGCTAGGCGTAGAAGGCCCTCATGAGCTGGCTTTCAGCGGTGTCGGCAGGCGTCCACGTCCCGTCGATCAGCTCGTAGTCGAGGCTGCAGCTGCTGGTCACAGGCTCGGATTCGGCCACGGCGCGCATGAACAGCTTGCCGATTTCCAGGTTGAGCTCGTCTTCGGTCATCGTCGCGAGGCTTGCCGCGTTCGCTACCACCCACTCTTCGGTGAGCGCTTCGGCCTTCGCCGTTGCCGAGACGGTGGATTTGCAGGTGATGGTTACGTTGCCCACGGCGGTCTTTCCGTCTTCGCCGACCTCGACGGAGTCGACGCTGTAGGCGAATCCGTCGAGCATAATCTTGATGTACTCGTCAGCGTCGATGCCGTAGGTGGTGAACTCGTCCGTACCTGCCAGATCCGCCA
>CALADF010000002.1 GCA_937890835.1 uncultured bacterium | reverse complement strand
CCTGCGACATCCTGCTCCCAAAGCAGGCGCGCTACCAAACTGCGCCACGTCCCGTTTGCGACGATTTCGCATTATACCGGAAAAACCCGTGAGTCAATCCGACCTGTATCTCTCCGAAGGCAACGCAAACGCACGACGGCAAGATGCGCGAAGGGTCAGCGCCGGGCAACGGAACGCGAGCGGCAATCCAGCGAAAACCGAAGCGGCTCCCTAGGGTGAAAAACAGCTAGCGACCCTGCAGCTGCTCCCTCAGCGCGCGAAGAGCGTTCCCCCGATGCGAAACGCCGTTCTTCTCCTCCTGGGATACCTCCGCAAGCGTCAGCGTTCCGCCGAAAGCATCGGGGACGAACAGCGGGTCGTAACCGAACCCCTCGCAGCCGCGCTCCTCGTAACCGATACGACCTTCGATAGTGCCGCGAGCAACCGATTCCGATCCGTCCTCGTCGATGAAAACCAACGTGCACACGAATCGTCCCGTTCGCAGCTCTTCAGGAACATCGGACAACTCCCGCAAAAGCTTCGCGTTGTTGGCGGCGTCGTCTCCGTCAACGCCTGAATAGCGAGACGAATACACCCCAGGCGCACCGCCGAGGGCGTCAACCTCAAGCCCGGAATCGTCGGCGAGCGCGGCGCAGCCACCGCACGCCTCGCGAGCCGCGAGCGCTTTGATGCGCGCGTTGCCCTCGAACGTTCCCGCATCCTCTTCGGGGTTCGACTCAACCCCCATCTCCCGCAACGTCTTGAACTCCCAACCCTCGAAGTCGAGGGCGGTTGTGATCTCGGCAACCTTATGGGCGTTGTTCGTCGCGATCACCACCGTCTTGCTCATTGCGCCGCCTCCTTTGCATCTCCTTGAGAAAAATCAACTCGGCCAACAGGTCCCATGGACATGGAGAGCACGCGGCTTCCGAATCGCTCGAACTCGGCCACGTCCTTCCCCGAAGTGAAGAATCTCCGCTGCGCGATGTTGCCTCCATGAGCCAGCGCACCACGACGGCGCAACATCCCCTCGACATCGCGCGCCGTCTCCTCCGCGGATGAGACGAGCACGACATCTCGCCCCATCACTCCCCCGATCAGGGCCTTGAGAAGCGGGTAGTGAGTGCACCCCAGGACGAGCGTATCCACTCCGCAACGACGAAGGGGCTCCAGGTACTCACGCGCTATTTCACGAAACTCAGAACGAATGTAGACTTTAGATGCCTCAGCCATATAAGACTCGATAGGGCCCTCCGCCATCTTCAAGCCCAGCTCGGCGATTTCAACGAAACGCGGCGTAGCCGTCGAGAAAACCGTGATGCCGGCGTCAATATGCCGGATGGCCTCGGAATACGCGTTCGAAGCCACAGTCCCCTTCGTGGCTATGACGCCCACCTTGCGGTTACGCGTCATCTGAACAGCAGCGCGAGCACCAGGCTCGACGACGCCGACGATGGGCACGGGAAAAGAGCGCTGAGCGTGGGCTAATCCCGCCGCAGTAGCCGTATTGCAAGCGATGACGATCATCTTGACGCCCCGGTTGACCAGCCAACTGCATATCTGCTGAACGAACTGATCGACCTCTGCGAGGTCGCGCGGACCATACGGGCAACGAGCCGAGTCGCCGACGAAGATGATGTTCTCCTCCGGCATCTTGCGACAGATCTCACGAGCAACGGTAAGTCCGCCATAGCCCGAGTCGAAAACACCGATGGGGGCGTCGTCGAAGCCTGATCGGATGAGCTCACTCATCATCGATCGCGTCCTCAGAACTCATCACCCGCAAACATCCTCTATGAGAATACACCGATTTCATGGCGGCTAGTATAACGCACTGAAAACCGGTCCGCCCGCCGCCCTAAGCTTCCCCGCGTAAATTCCAGGATAACGCAAAACAATGCCGGAAAACTCAGGTTCTCCCCCTAAAGCCAAAACACGAGCATGACCCCACCTTCCCGGCGAAGCACCCGGGGAACGGCGGCGGTCGCACGATCCGGTCTCTTGCGCAACCGCGCTCCGCGGCAAAGAGCGAGCAAGCCCCCCTTTCCCCCACCCTTTGCAAGGAGTACCCTTCTCGCATCGCAAAATAACGACAGTCGGTCGCCCGCTGCAGGGGTGCCGGCGCAAAGGAGCGAACATGGCGAAATCCCACGATCACAAAACGAATGCAGTGCGCGCGCTCGACGCCGCCGACCTCGCCTACGAATTCCGCGTGTTCGAATGCGGGGATCACGTTCCCTCAGGGGTCGAGGTGGCAGAAGCTCTCGAACTCGATCCCGACCAAGTGTTCAAAACCCTTGTCACCGTCGGGAAAACCGGCGAGCATTACGTTTTCATGATTCCCGTCGCAGAAGAGCTCGATCTGAAAAAAGCCGCGCGCGCCGTCGGCGAGAAGTCCATCGCGATGATCAAGTCGAAGGAGCTTCTTCCCCTGACAGGCTATGTTCACGGCGGCTGCTCACCTATCGGCATGAAGAAAACGTTCACGACCGTCGTCGACGAAACGGCGCAATTGTTCGACGCAATCTACTTCTCGGCGGGAAAAATCGGCTGTCAAATCAGACTGAGCAGTGAGGATCTAGGGAAGGTAATCGACCTCTCTTACGCGGATCTCATCGCGTAAGAGAGGTCGCGCTCATCGATGCAGACAGCTTAGCCGACGCATTGCGTCACCAATGAACCACGACGACATCCCCGGGTTTGATGATGTCGTAGAGCGCCGCAGCCGCATCAAGCGAGATGTTCACGCACCCATGAGATCCGAATCCGTCCTTGTAACGCGTACCGCCGAAGCTTGTCTGCCACGTCGCATCGTGAAGACCGATCGAATTGCCGATGAAAGGCATCCAGTACTTGACCTCTGTCTTATACTCAGGCTCTCCGGTTTCAGGGTCCTTCTCGCCGATCAGCATCGAAGGGCTTTCCTTTCCCCATGTCGCTTGCCAAACACCGGTTGGCGTGGCATGCTCGCCGGGCGTGCCCGTCACGATATCGGTTTCCCAAACGAGCGCACCCGCATCATCGTAAAAGTAGGCATGCTGCTCGCTAAGATCGATATCGCAATAGCGGTTGCCCCAATCTCGGCTCCCGAGCTTGGTGAACCCGACCCCGCTCTGCAGCACGGGAACATCTATCGTGCCGACCGTACCGGCCATGACGGCGTCGGTAACCGCCGTGCGAAGGGCGTCGCTGTCGATTTCCCAGCCGTAAACGCCACCTGAGACAGTGATTTCCTTGCCATCGAGGCGCGTGTAAGCGCGCTCGGTGCCGACGGTGTTGCACCCTGCGGCAACCTGGTCGACCCACGCCGTGAAACCGGCATCGTCGAACGTCACCGTGACATCGGGAGAGACGGTGATCCACGAAGATATGAGCGAAGACGTGACCTCGGTGACCAGATTCCCCTCCATCATGATCTCGAGATCAGCCTTGATCATGACGTTGGCCTCGTCAACTGCCACAGCAAGACGCTCGTCGTCTTTGAAAACGGTCGGGCTCAACGTGGCGTCCTTCGTCACGTTGATTTTCGGAGAAAGCGTCTTCACGCCCTCCTTCACCTGGTCGGCGACCTTGTTCAAATCAAGGGCAGTGCCCTCCACCTCCGGAACGACCGCATACGCAAGACGCGCTTCGTCATAGGCGATCGTCGCGTTCACCGGCTGAATCGCGGCTGCGTTCACGAGATCGACTTCCGGAGCGATCGCTTCAATCAGTTTTTCGGAGCCGCATGTAGCGACCATAGACTCGGTCTCGTCATGCTGCATGAACACCTCCACGGGCCACGCCCAGGGATTGACGTCCTTCATCATTCCCGAGGAAATAGCTGCCGAGTCGAGCGTCATGCCGATCTGCTCAGCAGACAAGGACAGGTCGAGCCCCTGTCCCGTCACGGAGAACTTGTAGTCGCCCACGGCCTCATCGAGAATGGCGCTCGCCTCATCGGGCGTCTTCATGGATATATCGAAATTCGAAACCACAGTGCTCGGGAAGAACCTGCCCGTGAACACAAACGCACCGATGAGGTACACAACCAGAAGAAGACCGAGGAAGATGCCAGCGCCCATCCCGAGACGTTTAGCCAACTTGCGATCTTTTTTCACCTCAATGGAGCCGCTGCTTTCCCACGCAGGCTGCGGAGCCGATCCGCTAACCGGCTGATACGCTGCCGCAGGACGATACGCGCCACGTCCAGAGCCGCCCGCAGGCACGGAAGCGAAGCCCTCAGTCTTTTTACCGGATGCCGCAGGATCGGGCGCTTTGCCCCCCTGCGGAACCTGCTGAAGTCGAACCGTCGATTGATATGCGTTATCACGGGGATTTCTCGCAGCAGCGCCCATCTTGGGAGCCGCGTGCTTT
>CALADF010000001.1 GCA_937890835.1 uncultured bacterium | reverse complement strand
ACAAGTCTGCATTATGTTTCGTCGCACAGTAACCGAATTCGTTCGCCTAATTGAAGGTCTCGGTACGTTCAACATTGCGCGAATGCACGCGCGGCGGCATAGTATCGTTTCCATCATGCGCTTTGCGCGTTGAGGGCGAAGATCTCCACCGCTTAATCATTGGCCAAAGCATGAAATACTCGTTTCTCGATCCGCTTTGCATGCTAGACCACCTATTGATATTTACGCCCTAGAAAAGCGCAAGATAACAATATCTCGTTATTTGATAGACATACGCATCACTATTCTCCATATGTTGTATCATGACTTAATTATTTCATAGCTAAGGAGCATTATGCGTTGTCCTATATGCAGCTACGAGGAATCAAAAGTCGTCGACTCGCGTTCCGCCGAAGATGGCAATGCCATCAGAAGACGAAGAGAATGCTTGAAATGCAAGTACCGCTTCACAACCTACGAAAGACTTGGAGAGCATCCTGTTATCGTCATAAAGTCAGATGGCTCATCTGAAGCGTTTGACAGGCAAAAGCTTATGCGCGGTCTGTTAATTGCGTGCGCTAAACGATCCATCACTCCTGAGCAACTCGATTTGCTCATTACCGATATAGAAAATGAACTACGTTCATCACCAAAAGGGGAGATTCGCTCGAAGGATCTCGGTGATCTCGTTTTGTCTCGGCTAGCCAAACTCGACGATGTTGCTTACATTCGATTTGCGAGCGTGTACAAGGACTTCAAGAACATCGAAGAGTTTTCGCGCGCTTTGACCGACATCAACAAGGAGTAGCATGACTGTTTCCGTTCCCCTAATGCCGCTATCGAATAGCTTCGTTCTCCCGTCGAACGCATACGATGGGGATGCCGGCCTCGATTTGCATTCCTGTCAGAAGTTGACCCTTAAACCATTTGAGCGCGCTGCGGTATCTTGCGGCTTAGCCTTGGCGATCCCTGAAGGATACGCTGGATTGGTTGTTCCCCGAAGCGGGCTAGCTGTACGTCACGGCATCTCCGTTGTCAACGCGCCGGGTCTTATCGATAGCGGCTATCGAGGTGAAATCAAGGTCATCCTCGTAAACCTCGACCCTCATGACTCGTTCGACATTCACATCGGCGATCGAATTGCGCAATTAGTCATTGTTCAAGTTCCTTCCGTGACGCTTCCTATCGTCGAACGCCTGCCTGAATCCTCCCGTGGTAATGGTGGTTTTGGAAGCAGCGGTGTCTAGCGCCTGATGCAGGTGTTGACCATTTGCTATGTCGAAGCAATGCCTTGTCGATTACGTTAATGCTAAGGTGGCTCTAAAGCGAAAATCATATTGTTGAAATGCCGTGCCCATACTCGTACGGCATTTCAGTCGGTTCTCAAAGATTTCAAATTAAAGGCTGGTTCAATTCATTTTTAGTGATGTGATTTCATTGAGCGATAACAGGAACAACAATTCTCAGAACCATAATTCGACGGAACCTTCAGTGCCCAATCCCGAGCCTCGCCGATCTCGCACGGATCGTTTGAAGTCTGCGCAATCGCTTATTACGGCAGCGATGATATGCGGTCCAGTTTCCCTTATCGTCGGGGGCGTCTTGTTGAGCACAATTGCCGTCATTTGCGCATCGCTTGCTTACTGGAAGCTTCGAGATCTAGACGGATTGAAAAATCCTGAATCCCTCGAATACAGGCTTCGCAGACAAGCGATCTTTTTGATATGCATATGCGTCCTCGCGTTAATCCTTAATACGATTTCGTTCGTTCAGGTTATGCCTTTGGTATTCGAGGCGCTTCAAAGTGGAGACTACACCTCGGTATTGGGTTCTCCGGCAGGATCTGTCGCTTCGTCATCTTCGGCATCATCGGTCTGGGGTTAGCCTGCTTTAGTAGATTGCATAGCAAACTGCTTTACATAACATATTGATAATATATGTTATGTAAAGTTAGAGTTATTCAAGCGCTTCACTCTATCTCGGTCGACGACCGAATCTCGTGCCCGCTTCGACAAAGTGCGTGATCGGATGGAACGCCGACGATGATCATGCATCGATAGCTCTTCCATCCTCGATGCACTTCGCCTCCATCTCGCTTAAATGATCAGTCGGTCTTTCCCGTGTCCGAGAAAGCCCCTGGAGGCTCCCTCGGACGTTCATGACGCAAAGATCGTAAGGAAGCTCACGAGGCTGATGCCATGCCTGTACGTTCCGACCCCGAACCGTACACATCCTCGCGCAGCAAGCGATACAAGGTGGCCGCAATCGGAACGCCGATGAGCATGCCGCCGATACCCATCACGCCTCCGCCAACGATCACAGCGGTGAGTACCCAAATGGCCGGCAAGCCCAATGAAGATCCGACAACTTTAGGATAAATGAAGTTACCCTCAATCTGCTGAAGCACGACGATGAACACGACGAACAGAATCGCCTTGATCGGCGAAACCGTGATGATCATGAGGACGCCGATCGCAGCGCCAATATATGCCCCCACAACGGGAATGAGTGCCGTAAGCGCGATGACAGCACCCGTCATCGCCGCATAAGGAATTCCCAAAACGGCCATGCCCAGCGTGCAAAGCGCGCCGAGAATCACCGCTTCCGCGCACTGCCCGACGATAAAGCGGTGGAAGCACTCATCTGCAACGCCCAAAACATAATGAGTTGTAGCAAACACCTTTTCACTCATGTAGCGCTTCAGCACGTCATCGACTTGCCCGAGAAGACGCTCCTTGCTCGCAAGCAGATAAACCGAGAAGATCAAAGCGATGACGGCGGTGGCCACGCCGGTGAAAACGGATGTGACCGCCTCGATCGCCGTCCCCATCATATTGCTGAAACCAGAGGAAACGACCGTGCTGATCTGCTGAAAAGCCGCATCCCAATCCGCATCGGATGTCGCTGCGAGACCGCTCTCCTCCACCAAACCCGATGATTCGAGCCACGTTAATGCCGCATCGGCCATAATGGGCAATTGGGCGATGAGCAAGTCCGCGCATGCCTTAAGCTCGGGAACAACCAAACGCGTAATAAGAGCAACAATACCTATTATCAAAACGAACGATGCAATGATGCTCAGCGGGCGCTTGAACCTCATCATCACGGAACCTTTGAGACGCGATAAGAACCGTGCTTCAACCCAGGACATCAAAATATTGACGACGTATGCGATGGCGCATCCGACAACCAGCGGCAACGCAGCGCCCACGAGCGCACCGACGAGCTTCGCGAAAGGCCCCCAATAGGTAACTGCCAGGAAAATTAGAAATGCCGTGACGCCGATCTTAAGGCATGTCTTCCACTCGAGCATGGTCGATCCTCCCGTAAAGGTAAAATCTTGCAAGCCGAAATACCATTATGCTTCGAAGGCGAAAGGTTGGCGGGCGCATCGCGTTTGTCGCATCAAGGCTACACAACCGATGATGCACACGCCCTCCCCCACCGTGCGGAGTCCGCAGCTCATCCAAAGCTTTTGTGAAATACATTCCGCGCCCTCGCATGGGGTGAAGAAGGCGCTCCTCCCTAATCTTTCGTCTCTAACCTCAACCATCGATAGCGTGATAGGCAGGATATGGCGAGGAGACGACTTAGACCATGCAGAAAGCCAACATGCGTCAAACGGTTATCGGGGAAGGCGAATGCGAAAATCTAAAGCCCGGCGTTGCTGAAACAATTAGAATAATGTTCAAAGTGTCCGCAGCGGAAAGAGCGAGGAGTTAGATGACCATCAACATCGGTATCGACACAGGAGGAACGTTCACCGATGCGGTCGTATACGATACGATCGAAAAACGCGTTCTCGCGAAAGCGAAAGCGCGGACCACGAAGGAGAATCTTGCCTTCGGTATCGCAGAGGCCCTCGGGGGTCTTCCGAAGCGTTATTTCGGTCAAGCGCGTCTTTTGGTCTTATCGACGACGCTGGCTACCAACGCCTGTGTTGAGAACAAGGGGTCACGATCCAAGCTCGTGCTCATAGGCACGAACGAGAGCGTACTCAAGAGAATCAACGCATCGGCAAAATACGGCATTCAAGACGAAGCCGTCCTCTGCATTCCCACGCAGGAGACGTTTACCGACGGCACCGTCGGCGTTCCTCCCTGGGACGATATTATCGCATCTAATGAAGGCTGGTTCGCCGACGCCGACGCTCTCGCGATTTGCGAAAGAAACGCGGTAAGCAACGGAGCCGTCTGCGAGCACGAAGCCGAGCGCATCCTTTCAGATAGATTCAACGTGCCGATCGTAAAAGCATGCGACCTTGCGAAGCATCTCAACATGATGGAGCGGGGAGCGACGGCTCTGCTAAACGCACGGTTACTGCCGGTGATCGACGACTTTGTTCGCGCGGTTGATCAGTGTCTCGAGCACCGTGCGACGACGACTCCGTCGATGATTCTCAGAAGCGATGGCGGAATAATGCAAGCGTCGCTATCGAAGTCGCGCCCCGTGGAAACCATATTGTCGGGTCCTGCGGCAAGCGTTCAAGGAGCCCGCGAGCTATCCGATCAAGCAAGCTGCATGGTCGTGGATATGGGTGGCACCACGACGGACCTCGCTCTTATCGATTCCGGCAAACCCCAGATGGACGGCAAAACGCGCATCGGATCCTGGAGAACGCAAGTTGAAGGAGTGCGTGTCGACACCTTCAGCCTCGGCGGCGACACCCGCATCGTGTTCAAAGACGGGAGGTTGGGCTTGTCGACACGACGGGTTGAGCCTATCTCATCTGCGGCGCAGAAGCACCCCGAGCTGCTCCGCAAACTAAGAGAGCTCGCCGATCGCCCGATAAAGGCCCAATTACCTTTATTTGAAGTGCTCTATCTCATTCGCACGCCATCAGAGGAGAAAGCGCTCAGCGGAAGCGAATCAGCGATTATCGAGACGCTTCGCAAGGGTCCTGTGCTCCTCGATCAGGTGGACCTGTTCGCGCTGAACGTTGAGAAGCTGGAGTCGGAAGGCTACGTGATGCGTTGCGGCTTCACCCCCACCGACGCAATGCACGTCAAAGGCGATTTCAGCTGCTACGAATCGGAGGCGGCGACACTGTGCGCGCGGTATATCGCAGAGGCTCTTCCCTCCTGTCCCGACGGGTTCGACGGTGCCACCAGGGTATGCGACATGGTGTACGACCTGGTTGAGCATAACTTATTCGTCGGCATACTGAGCTCGTTCATAACGCGTCGTTACCCTTCGCTCGCAGACGATGAATCCGCTGAAACGCTCGAGCGGATCGTTGAGCTCCAGTGGGAAAATGCGCGTGATACGGTATCAGGGAAATCATACTTTTCGCTTGTCCCCGAAATAGACATACCCCTCGTAGGCTTGGGGGCGCCTACCCATATCTTCCTGCCCCCTGTCGCTCGCGACCTCGGCGCAGTCTGGATGATTCCCGATCACGCCGAGGTCGCCAATGCCGTTGGAGCAGCGGCAGCGCACGTGAGCGCCGCCTCTGCAGTTGCGGTGATGCCTGTTTACGATTCGTTCGGTATCACCGGTTACACCGTTCATTCCAGACGGGGCGTCGACCGCTTCGCAACACGAAAGGAAGCGATCGACGCAGCGAAGAGCCATGCTCGGCAGGAGGCCGCCCACGATGCCGTGGACAGAGGAGCCTCGAACGAGGTTGAGGTCTTGATCGATATCACCGAGAACACGACTTCAGCAGGCGACGGTCAGGTGTTGGATTTAGGGACGACGGTAACGGCAAGGATAGACTGCACGATAGCGTAAGGAGAGTCATGCGGATAATAGTAAGAAATCAAGACGGAAGCGTCGAAGAAGTTGCCGCCCACGAAGGGCAGACTCTGCTTGAGGTTCTTCAAGATGCGGGAAAACCCATCTTCGCCCCGTGCGGTGGCGAGGGAACGTGCGGCAGATGCAAGGTGCTCGTGCGCGACGAAGGCAGCGTGGGCTACAAGCTCGCTTGCGAGACCTTGGCGAAAGAAGGAAGCGAGATCATACTCGAGGAAATCAGCACCGTTAAAATCGCAGGAGTTGCTGATCAAGGGCATTTCACGCACAATGCGTCGGCAACGTACGGTATTGCGATCGACGTCGGGTCTACCACCATGGTATTTCATCTCGTCGATCTCTTGACGGCCGATATTGTCGCATCGGTCGGAAAGGTCAACCCTCAAGTGGTGTTCGGCAGCGATGTTATCGCGCGAATCAACGCTTCATCGAAACCTGGAGGGCTTGACGATCTCTGCGACTGCCTGCTAAGCGGCATGAGGGACGCATGCGAGGAGCTCTGCCGCCATACCGGCATCAAGGCGGAGGACGTCAAAGCGTGCTCGGTCGTCGGCAACACCACGATGCTTCATTTTATCTGCGGACTCGACCCACACGATATCGGCATAGCCCCCTTCACCCCGCAATCGTTGTTCGGCGGCACCTTCACCTTGCACCAACCTCTTCTACCTTCCCTCACGCAGGCCTACCTCGCCCCTGCTGTCGCGGGCTACGTGGGGGGCGACATCACAGCAGGCATCAGGGCGGCGCGGATGCGGGATCACGAAGCTCTCCAGCTTTTCATCGATATCGGAACAAACGGCGAGATGGCTCTGGGAAACGACGATAAGATCGTCTGCTGCGCAACTGCCGCAGGTCCCGCGTTCGAAGGTGCGAGCATTACGCTCGGCATGCCCGCGATGCCGGGAGCTATCAGCAAGGTCACGCTGGGCGATGGCGAGTTTCAAATCGAGACCGTCGACGATGCCCCCGCGATCGGAATCTGCGGGTCGGGGCTGCTCGATGCCGTTGCCGCCGTCGTTTCAGTTGGCTTGGTCGACGAGACGGGCTACCTTTGCGATGAAGACGAAGCCGACGAGCACTGGTCGCATTGCATCGGCGAGGAAAACGGGGAGACGGTTTGCTATCTTGATGCCGCGCACAACGTGTACCTCGCGCAATCGGACGTGCGAAAGGTGCAACTCGCGAAAAGCGCCATACGCGCGGGCATAGAAACCATGATGGCGGAGTTCGACGCAACCTACGATCAGATCGACGAGGTCGCCTTGGCGGGTGGGTTCGGCATGCACCTCGACCCTCATTCCGCAACTGCCATCGGACTCATCCCTCCCGCTCTCGACGGAAAAGTGCGCGCATGCGGCAACACGGCGGGGCAAGGTGCGGTAGAGTGTTTGTTCGAGCAGGGGCGCGAAGCTACCGAAGAAATAGCGGAGCTCGCCGACTACCTGGAGCTGTCGACCGATAAACGCTTCAACGAGTTCTACATCGACTTCATGGGGTTCGAAGAAGAGTAACCGCACGTTTCCGAAGCGACATTCCGACGAGATTGAAAGCAGGCGAAAATGTCTGACACCAACGAATTATCGACAGCGCTATATGAAATTGCCGAACGTGAGGAATTCGAGTGCACCGGCGTCGTGCCTGCGGCGAAGCTAACGGTGAACCCGGAGGTTCGGGGGATGTGCGGCGTTGATCGCTGCAAGTCGTTCGCTAAGAACTGGATGTGCCCCCCGTATTGCGGCGAACTCGATCATTTCCAACGTCTTATTGACGAGAGAAAGACGTGCTTTGTCGTCCAAACCGTCAAAGAGCTTGAAGACGAATTCGATTTCGAAGGCATGATCGACGCAGAACATGCTCACAAGCAGCGCTTTCGTTCGTTCGCCCGCGAGGTCAAATCGACGCCCGGGCTCGAGAGCGCCCTACTGCTCGCGGCGGGAACATGCACGCTCTGCCCGCAGTGCGGCTGTCCTGATGAGCCCTGCCGTCATCCGGAGCAGGCGCTCGTCTCCATGGAGGCTGCGGGTTTGCTGGTGTCGGAGGTATGCGTTAGCGCTCGAATTCCCTACAACCACGGAAAGGGAACCATCGCCTACACGAGCTGCGTTGTTTACTAGATCGTCGATCGTATCGTGTTGGCGAAGCGATGAGGCGAAGATCCGCACGGATTTTCGCCTCATCCGCATTCAACCAACGTAACAAGCAAACGATGCAGAGAAAAGCTCGGCCCCGCGTTTCGTTTGACGCGGGGCCGAGCTTTTTAACGTGATAGTTGAAGCGTGGGAAAACGAACTCGTTTATCGCGCTTCATAGTATTCGTCAACAGCGGCGAAAAACGCCTCGACGTTATCCCACGGGCTCATCGGAGGAACATCGCAACCTGTCGAAGGCACGAAATTGGGATACTGGGCGCACTTGGCCATGAGGTCGAGCGTCGCCGCACGTACGCTTTCGGGAGTGCCGTTGCGAATCTCGCCGGCAGGATCGATGTTACCCATGGCGATGACTCCCTCGGGAACAAGAGGCATGATGTCGGCCATGTCGATCGCATTGCCGAAATGATACGCCGCAGAACCCGTCGCGAACACCTCATCAGCCGCCTTGACGACCGAGCTGCCGCAATTATGGTACACAACGGCAAACTCGTCGGTTTGAACGGCGTCGACGATACGTTTCACGTAAGGAGTGGAGAATTCACCGAGAAGCGCAGGCGGAAGCAGCCCTGCAAGGGGCTCGGCCATCATGACGCCGTCAGCGCCCGCAGCTTTGAAGGCCTCGGCGTAATCAGCGATGAAACCCGTCACCTTATCGAGCACCGCATGCACCAACTCGGGCTCCTCGTAGCAAAGAACCATGACCTCGTTGACGTCCATCAAACGCCCTGCAAGGGAGAACGGCCCTATGACGCCTGCGAACACGGGGCGATCATTGATCAACGGAGCGACCGCGCGGATGGCTTCGATGTAGTGGCCGGTACGACCTGCACCTACCTCGGGCACGAAGATATCATCAGGCTCCGTTTCGTCGTCGATAATCGAGCCGATGACCGTGGGCACCTCGTCGTCGGATACGCGGATCTCGGAGCCAAACGCCTCAGCCTCGACGGAGAGATCCATAAAGGAGACGCTTGCTGCAGCATCTACGCGCTCGGCGACAAGGCGCATGGCCTCCGCCTGCTTCTCGGTCGAGCCGATGAGGTCGGCGACCGTGATGTCCATAAGCTGAATGGCGGGAAACGAGAGAACCGGCAGCGGCTTCTTACGATCGGCCGCGATCTGCTCAGCGACCCATTTCTTCATATCCATAACTTACCCCTTCCCAAAAGGAGGCGCTCGAAGCGCCTCCTTCGTTATTGCATATTCAAGTTAAACCCGACTTCGGAACCCGAATGACGGAACCGAAACGAATTACTTGCCGGCCACAAGCTCCGCAGCCTTGTTGGCAGCAGCGCCGGCATCAACCGTGTAGGCGTCAGCGCCGATCTCGTCGCAGAAGGCCTGGGTAACGGGCGCCCCACCGATCATGATCTTCACGCTATCGCGCAGGCCTGCAGCCTCAATGGCATCGACCGTCGCCTTGATGGACGGCATCGTAGTCGTCAGAAGCGCGGAGCAGCAGACGATGTCGACATCCTCATGCTCCTGGAGGAAGGTGACGAACTGCTCAGGCGAAACATCGGTGCCGAGATCGGTCACGTCGAAGCCCTTGCTCTCGATCATCATGCGGACAAGGTTCTTACCGATGTCGTGCATGTCGCCCTGAACGGTGCCGATGACCGCTTTGCCAAGAGGCTCGGCGCCCTCTTCCGCAAGGAGCGGGCGAAGAAGCTCGGTGCCGGCCGACATGGCGCGAGCGGCAACCAGCATCTCGGGGACGAAAACCTCGCCGGCGGAAAACTTGTCGCCGATGATGCTCATGGCAGGAACGAGACCCTCGTTGAGGATGACCTGCGGGTCCATGCCCTCGTCGATAGCTTGCTGAACCAGAGGCTTGACCTCTTTCTTCTTGCCGCGCTGAACCGCGCTGGAGATATCTTCAAGAAGAGTCATGTCTTATTCCTTTCATTTGGACCGTTGCACTGAATTGATTATATGCCGGCATCGGTCCGGGGAATTTGCATGATTCAGCATAGTGGATATGCGTAAATTGAAGAGCTGCCGACCATAAGGTGAAAGGTACTCTAACGGAATGATTGTATCGACGCAAGCAAAGCAGAGACGAGGTCATATAGTTGATAACATATACCATGAATCACTCTGGTAAAACAGCTGAAACATCGACGAAGAGGGTGAAAGCGGCGCCAAATGGTATACTCATTAATTGTGCGCATCTCTGAACAGCAAATAATATAAACACGACGAATATCGAGAAGGTAGTGGATTATGGACCTGGAATACTGTCGAGAATTCACTGTGCTGATCTCGCATAAAAGCTACGCGTCGGCGGCGCGCGAGCTGCACCTTTCACAGCCGTCGTTAAGCAGGCACATCATGGCGCTTGAGAAATATCTCGGATGCGCCTTGTTCTACGACACGCAGCCTCTCACCTTGACAGCGGCGGGCGAGACGTTTGCAAGGTACGCAGGGCGAGCCATCAGCGAGCACGAGAACATGCTTGCTGAAGTTCGTGCGCTCTCCCTACCCACCAACGCGCCGATTCGCGTCCAAGACCTTTTGCACACCAACGCGCTTTACGTGGGCTTGAAAGACGTGATCGAGCAGGCCGAGAAGAAATTCGGCTCGATGCGCGTGGAATATCTCAACATGAACGGGAGCGGACTCGATCCCTACGATATGGTCTCCAAGGGAAAAGTGGACGTATCGTTTCAAACGACTATTTTCAGCGAATCGACCACGACGCTCGAGGTTCCCGAAGGTCTTCAGGCTATCTGGATTCCCGAATTCCATGGCGAGCTGGTCATCGGAGTAGCCAAGAACTCAGAGCTCGCAAGCAGGGAATGCGTTGCGCTGCGCGATTTGTCCGGTGAACGCTTCATCCTTCAAGCTGCCCTTCATGCCGAGTTGTTCCGCAAGCAATTTATCGCGATGTGCCACGAGGAAGGCTTCTACCCCAACATCACACTCGTCGCCTCCGACAATCCGTTCGATTTTTACGGCAGCGATCCGGGTGACGGCATCCACCTGCTCGCGCACGTGGACAAAGCGTATCGCCCTCTCATCTCGAGCATATTGAAACAGCGCGTGAACATCGTGCGCTTCTCGGATCGCAAGCGTTACGTCGAATCGTTCGCTATCGTGAGAGAATCACCTGAAAGCGAGGAGATGCAGTTCCTCGCAGAACGGTTGAAAAGACACGCCGATGAAATGACCGAGAAGCTCGAGCGATAACGCAATGCCTTTTACGCGCTGAAAAAGCACCAGATTTTATCCTGCTTGCTGCAATACGGCAAGCAGGATAATCACGTCGCCTCCCCTGCACCGCCCGATAGCCTGACTGCCGCGCGTTTCCCGCTTGTCGCATCGAAGCGCTGAGCATTCGCCGTCGCCAGGAAGCAGCCTACGGAAAGAAACGCGAAAAGACCCCGGCGCGTTGCATTCGCACCGGGGTCTTCGTCTAACCTATTACTTTTGCCCCGTTAAAAGAGCTGAGACACATGTCGAGGCAGCTTAGGTGAAAATGGCGACCTTGCGCTGATTCACCAAATCACCGAGCTCCTCGAGCGTGCCGACCTTGATGCAGGCGGTCTGGCAATGCTGAACGCACATGGGCATTTTGTCCTTTGCCAGGCGGCTCGCGCAGCGATCGCAGCGCTCTGTGGGGACAGGCACGAACTCGTACTGCCAATGACGATCGCTGATCTGGTCGGGCCCGATCTGCGTCAGCTTGATGCCGAAGGTCTCGGCGTCAAGACCCTTCTCCTGCTGGCAGGCCACTTCGCACGTATGGCAGCCCGTGCACAGGCTGTAGTCGACGGCAAGTAATTTCCTCATGTCGATCACTACTCCTCGAACTTAGCGATGCTGCAGAGCTGGGACTTGTAGGAGGCTCCCAAGCCGACCTTGCCCGGACGCATCGGAATGAGTCGGTTGATGTTGGACTCCATGACGCCGAACAAAGTGCCGTCCTCAGGCCCGCGCTCGGGGAACCACCAACCGTGGTCAGCTGAGACGGTGTCCTTGCGGATGCGCTTGGTAAGTTTGGCACGCTGCTTGCACGAACCGAGATGGTTCTCCAGCTTCACCCAGTCACCGTCTTTGATGCCGTATTCGGCTGCCGTCTCGGGATGGATGAGAACCGTCGGCTCGGGATGGATGCGACGCATCGACGGACTCTGACGATGCTCGGAGTGGAAAAAGCCCCACTGACGAGCGCCGGAGGTCAGGACGAGCGGGTACTTCTCAGCCAAGTCGGGGCGAGAGACGGGGCTCTCAGGCGGCTCCTCGTACTCGGGGAACGGCGGAAGGCCGAACATGATCATCTCGGGGCAATAGAAGTTATAGCGACCCGTGGAAGTGGCGAAACCAACCGTTCCGTCGCGACGCAACAGGCCTTTCTCGTGCTTGTTGTACTCGAACTCGGGGTAGGCCCAGGTGCGCTCCTTGAGATCCTCCCACGTGAAACCGGTCTTGCGCAGCAGGTAGTTGTAGAAGCTTTCCTCGTCATCCCATTTCTTGTACTCGTCGTCGACGAAGCGGTGCCCGATCTCCCAAATGATACGCTGGTCGGATTTGCACTCACCGAGCGGCTCGACGGCTTGAACGATAGAGCCGATGTTGTAGGGCTGATGGCCCGTGATGCCCATACGCTCGGCGAAGCATGCAGCGGGAAGCAGCACGTCTGCGCACGCGAGAGCCGTCGGCGTGAGGAACAGATCCACCACGACGTTGAAATCGGTGCCCTGAAGAGCGGGGAGGATGCGTTGCGGAGCCGCGCCCATGTTGGCGATCGCGTTGTTCTGAATCATGAACATCGCCTTAATGGGATAAGGCTCGCCGGTCTCAAGCGCCTTGAGCAGCATATCCGGGCTGATGGCGGCCATGGCCTTAAGCGCCGGGTAGTCGTCGTTCATGGTCTCGTCTTGATTGACAGGCGGCGTGCAACCGCGCCAAACGCTTTCCTTAGGCTGCCAGCTGACGCTCATGCCATAGGGGAAGGTGCCGGCGATCATGGTTCCGGGCTTTTCGAAGTTACCCGTCATGGCCATAAGGTCGTAGCAGGCCATGCCCGCGACGAACCCTTCGGAGGTGTGGTCGAGGGCGACGCCCCACTGCAAGGCGCAAGCGCGGGCGTTGCCGATCTTTCGAGCGGCTTCGATGATGAGATCCTCGTCGACGCCGCAGACCTCAGCGGCCCATGCAGGCGTGTACTTCTTGAGGTGCTCCTTGAACTCGTCGTAGCCGTAGCACCACAGATCGACGAACTCGCGGTCCTCAAGACCCTCTTCGGCGATCTGATGGCAAAGCGCAAGCGCAAGCGCGGTGTCGGTGCCGGGACGTAGCTGGAACCAGATCTCCGCCTTGCCTGCAAGCCAGGTCAGAACAGGATCCATGACGATGAGCTTGCTGCCGCGTTTCATCGACTCGACCACCCAATAGCCCAGGCTTCCGTCCGAGTTGGCGACAACGGGGTTATTGCCCCAAACAAGGATGTACTCAGGAGCCTCCCAACGCGGATCATCGTAGCGATCGGCGCTGAACTGAGAATAGTCCGCGATGAAGATGCTGCCGGATTTCAATGCGGTGCTGAAGAGGCGAGGCGCGTAGCATGCCTGACCAGACAGGAAGCCGGTGCCGTAGTTAGGTGTTCCGAAGTAATTTGCCAGAAGAGGACCGTAGCCGTTGATGTCGCGCCCGGTGCCCTGCGTGACCCAGATGGACTTGGCGCCATAGGTCTCGATGACCTTCTTCATCTCACGCTCGATGATGTCGTACGCCTCTTCCCACGAGCAACGCTCGAACGTGTTCTTGCCGCGATCCTCGCGAGCGCGCTTCATGGGGTACTTCAGGCGATCTTCGTGATAGAGCATCTCCTTGAACGCGAGACATCTCGGGCAAAGCCTGCCCTCGTTGTAAGGGTTCTCGGGATCCCCCTCGATCTTCTCGAGAACACCGTCTTTCACGTACATGAGTACACCGCAGTTGTCATGGCAACCCGGGCCCGTACGCGCATGAGTTCGGATGACCGTGTACTCGTCTTCCTCCCACGTCCACTTACGACCGGTGGGATCGTCTTGGGATACGGGCTTGGGAAGCTCGTGGGTCTTCTCTTCGCTCATTGCAACTCCTCCCCTCGTATTATGTGCGGGTAACGCACCACGATTATAGGGAGCGTGCGACGTCAATGGCGATTCGAGAATGCAATGAGCTATCGCGCAATCAGATAGCAAGGGTTTCGCACGGGAAAAAAGGTACAATGTCGTAACATGACGGCGAAAGGACTCATCGAGAGATTCGTCGGCCCTAGCGTTTCCCGCGGATCGCGCATTGCGCGATGCCGAGCAATCAGCGTTTCGACCGGAGGCGACATGCGCATCGACACCTTGTTCGAATTCCTCACGCTCTCTTCCAACCTCAGCTTCACGGAGACGGCCAAAAGCCTTTTCGTCTCGCAATCCGTGCTCAGCAGCCATATCTCCGCTCTGGAAAAGGAGCTCGGGGTGCGCCTGTTCGTACGCGACAGCCACTCGGTGAGGCTTACCGAGGTGGGAGCCCTGTTCGTCGAGGACGCGAAGCGCATCGTCTCCGATTACGAACGTGCGCTCAGTCGCATCGCGCACTACCAAGACGGCGTTTCGACCACCATACGCATCGGCTTTCTCCTCGGCTCGTTCGGCTCTTTCCTGCCGCTCGTCTGCCGTGAGTACCGAAGGCTTCACCCCGACGTCGAGTTCACGTTCAAAGTGCTCGAGGTCGGAAACGTCCAGGACGCCCTCGGCGAAAACAGGATCGACATCGGCTTCACGTTGTTCTCCCGCATAACACGAGGCGGCTCGCTTTCGCATCGCGTTCTCTACGAGGACGAATACAAGCTCGCCGTGCCGAAAACGCATCGACTTGCCTCGAAAGCGTCTATCACGTTCGAGGATCTGAAGAACGAGACCATCCTCGCCCCGCGATTCAACGCGTCGCGCAACAACATATCTCAGATCGAAGTGAAGATGAGAAACGCGGGCATATCCATCTGGAACGACGAGCGCATCGTCGACGCCGCGTCTTTGATGACAACCCTGACCGCAACCGGCCGCATAGCGTTAGCTTTCGACCATCTCGGCGTGTACGGAAGCGGCAACCTCGAGTTCATCCCGATCGAAGATGACGATGTCAAGCTTTCCGCCGGCATGCTGTGGAAGAAGTCGAGGGAAAACGACGTGATCCTCTCCTTCGTCAACTTCCTCATGAGCGAGACCGCGCGTTTCGAGAAGAAAGACTACCTGTCGAGGGAAGGCATCGATTCCCTGCCGATTCAATAGCGTGGGCGACACCACCCGGTAAGCCCTCCTCGCTGCATCCCGCGATGCGCCGAAGGGTCCCGTTAGCGCTCGTTCGCGCGGAAAACATGAGAGCATCCTGCAGCATTCCAACCGGATGCCCGGTTTCGCATCGCGCGCACCTCCGGTCGTTGCTTCGTATTATGCAATCAACTCATTCACAAAACGAATAGCACCATCTCGCTTCGTGACAGCAGCGCAACGTTATATGCATTTGTCCCTTGCCCTCAAATCGTCCTAAACTCAAAGCGTGCCATTGGATGATCGGCGCGCAATCAGAACTCGCGAGCTGATGGCGCTGATCATCTTGTGCTTGCGGGCGATGAGCATCGTGGGGGCGATGCAAGCGAGGGTTTTTAGTCGCACGGGGTTCTAATCATCGCATCAACGGGGGAAATCGCCTGCTCAACAAGACGAAGGCGCTTTCAGCGCCGCCTGTACTATTAAAAGGGGATAGTATGGAAAACACAAACGTATCACTCACCAAAAGGCTTGTCGGCCTAGGGTTCGCCGTCGTGTTCATCGTCGGCGCGTACCTTCTGCCAGGTTCGGAGGCGCTCTCCCACGAGGGCATCACGGCGCTCGGCCTTCTTCTCGCGCTGATCGCCTTGTGGATATCCTCGGCTCTACCGCTCGGCATCGTCGCTTTGGGCATCGTCGTTCTCTGCCCGATTCTCGGCGTCGTACCCGATCTGGGCAAAGCCGTTGCAGGATTCTCGAGCACGGCGATCTTCTTCATCATCGCGGTGTTCGCCCTGCCCGTCATCATGCTGAAGACCAAATGGGGTATCCGCCTCATGAACGCCCTCATCAAGATCACGGGCAGCAATTCCCGCATGCTCGTGTTGGGCTTCATGATCGCCACCACCGTGGTGTCGATGGTCATGTCCGATGTTCCCTGCACGGTTTTGTTCCTCGGCTTCGCTTTGACCATCCTCAAGGCAGCCGGCGCCGAGCCGCTCAAGTCCAACCTCGGCCGTTGCCTGATGATCGGCATCCCGATCGCAGCAGTTACCGGCGGCATGACCACGCCTGCGGGCAGCTCGTTCAACATCATGGCGATGAACATCCTGCAAGAAGCGACGGGCACGTCCATCTCGTTCCTCGACTGGGTTATCGTCGCGCTCCCCATCGTCATCATCATGACGCCGGTCACCTGGTTCTTCATCACGCAGTTCCTGAAGCCCGAGCCTATCGACGACTCGTGCCTGCAGGGCATCCGCGATGAGGCTGAAGCGGCCAAGAAGATCGAGCCCTTCGAGATCAAGGTCATGGTCATGGTCGTCGGCCTGCTCGTGTTCTGGATCGTCGGCAACTGGGTTCCCGTCCTCAACGCGACCGTCGTGGCCCTCGTCGGCTTGCTGATCATGTTCCTTCCCGGCATGAACCTTCTCACCTGGCGCGAGCTTCAGGATTCCGTTCCCTGGGGCATCGTCCTCATGGTCGGCGCCATCATGTCGCTCGGCGGTATCGTCGGTCAGACCGGCGGCGCTGCTTACCTGGCGAACCTGATCGCCGGCAGCGGCATCCTCGACCTGAGTTTCTTCATCGCGTTCGCATTGATGCTCGCCATCATCTACCTGATCCACACGCTGTGCCCGATCGGTCCTGCCCTGCTCGGCATCTTCCTGCCGATCCTCATCCCGCTGTGCGCCACCTTCGGGATCTCCCCCGCTGTTCCGACCATCGCTCTGGCGGTTGTCGTAGCAGGCAACTACATCATGCCGGTGAATCCGACCGTCATGCTCACCTACGGCGAGGGCTACTACACCTTCTCCGACATGATCAAGACCGGCATTATCCCTGCTATCATCTTGGTCGTCCTCATGGCTCTTTGGATGCCGTTCATCGTCGGCGTCCTGGGTATCTAGCTCGCACTCGGCGAGTTTGCCGTCCCGATGCATTCGCGAGGCGTCGGGACGGCGATTCCGGAATTGACTCGTCCGCACCGCTTCCGGATCCATCGATATCGCGGGCAAACGAAGATAGGAGTATTACATGTCGCGGCAATCCATGCTTGATTACCTGACTTGCAAGACGAACGACTACGAGAAAAAAGACGGCCTCGTGTTGAGCGGTCTCGTTCCGACCGGCGATTTCGTCACCGTTCGCTCACCTGTTTGCGAGCGCCCCATTCTCCACACGGGATATGACGTGTTCGGCGTCCATTGGACCGCATCCATCCCCACCGCCCACTGCACGCTCAACCAGAAGCGGCTCATCGAGGACATCGAAGATTGGCGCGAGTGCGTTCGCTTCCCCGTTGTCGACCGTTTCAACTGGGAGGCGGTGGCGGAGCACGCCAAGACCGTTGATCGCGAGGATCATGTCACCCTCTGCACGCTGATCAACGGCCCGTTCGAGCGCACGACGACGCTGATGACCTTCGAAGACTGCCTCGTCAACGCCATCAGCGAACCCGAGGAGTTCAAGGCTCTCATCGATGCGCTGTGCGATTACCGCATCGAGATCATCGAGCATCTCGCGGAGTACGTGAAACCTGACGTGATCAACCTGCACGATGACTGGGGCACTTCCACGAACATGATGCTCAGCCCCGACCTCTGGCGCGAGGTCATCAAGCCCGGCACGAAGCGCATTTACGATCGCTGTCACGAGCTCGGCATCATCGTCGGACAGCACTCCTGCGGTCACATCGAGGAGATCGTCGGCGATATGGTGGAAATGGGCTGCCAGATCTGGGAGGCGCAAGGTTCCTGCAACAACATCGTCGAGCTCGAGAAGCAATACGGCGATCGCCTTCGCATCCTCGTTCCCGTCGAGGACGACCAATCGACCGAGAAGGCCGGCAATGCAGCCGACGCTCCTCCGGTCGAGGCCATGCCGATCGGCTATCAGCCTTTCAAAGAGGTTCCGGAGTGGCTCTACGCGTAACCGCGTGAAAACGGCTCTCTATCTTCGAAAAAGCGCATCCTAGAGGATGCGCTTTTTCGTTTCTGCGATTCTCCGCCATGATCGAAGTTGCGCAATGAGAAACGACATGACGAGCGCCGCAGCGCCAATGGACGCGATAAGGACCAGCGTTGGCTTTCGCGATGAAACCTCGCCCTCACCGCCGATAAACCTTGCCGGCGGTAAGGGCCATGCCGTTCGCGTTCAGCACCGCGTTCGTGCGCGATAGCCCTACGACGCTCTCGCTTTTGCCTCGAAATCACCGAACGAAAAAGGTGGGCGCGTGGAATGCGCGAGGGGCTGCAAGGCACGTTCTCGCCCCGAAACCCATTGAACATGAAAAAGGGCTCGGGAGCGCTCCCGAGCCCTTGATGGAACAGATACCCTGCAGGACAGTCAGATCAGCCGAAGCGGTACTGAACGCCCATTCCCGCTTGAGGGTTCTCCCATTTCTTAATTATGGTGTCGCCGCACAATATGCGGCAGGTACCGCACTCAAGGCAGCCGGCGTAATCGAAAACAGGTTCGCCGCTCTCGTCATATTGATACAAACGAGCAGGGCAGCATAACACGAGTTTATTGAACTCGCTGCGATCGGGGTTTTCCGCTAACTCGATATGGGCGTTGCCCTCGTCGACGTTGAACTTGTTCACCGCGAGCTTCTCGTCGACGTTTACCGTGATTTCCTTGATCATAAGGACTTCGCACCCTTCCGAACGTCTTTGAACAGATTCATCATGCCCACCTTCTTCACCGCTCCCATGACGCTTTGCTTAATGGGCGTGACCGGTTTTCCGTCTACCACGAAAAGCGATCCCATGATCTCCGACGCCATTTCGGGATACTCGTTGAACATGCGCGGCGTGCTCTCGAGGAAATGAGGGAAGGAACGATACGTCATGAGATCTTTCAGGACGAAGCTATTCTCAAGCTTCGCCTTGTAACGGGAAAGCCGGCTCTCGGACACATCGCACGCGTCAAGGGCTTCGATTGCCGTCCGGGCCGCGATCTGCCCGGATGCGATGGCGTAATCCATGCCGCGCACCTGATATCCCAGGTTGATGCAGAGCATGGCGGCGTCTCCCGCCACCAGGCACCCGTCAGCGTAGAGCTTCGACACCATGTCGAAGCCGCCCTCGGGAACGAGATGCCCCGAGTACTCGACGATCTCGCCGCCTGAGAGCAAGGGCGCGACCGCAGGGTGGTTCTTGAAGTCCTCCATCATCTGGTAGATAGGCGTATCCGAGGTGCAGAGATCGGATAGCGTCGCCACCAACCCGATGGAAACGCTCTCGCGATTGGTGTAAAGGAAGCCGCCTCCAATATGCCCCTTGGTCGGTGCGCCGACGAACAGCCATGCCACGCCGTCCTTCGAGCCGCTGCCGAACCGGTCGTCGATGACCTTTTCAGGTAGCGAGATGGTCTCCTTCACGCCGACGGCGATCTGACTTGGCTTCGGGCGCGAACCGAGCTGGGCCTTCTCCGTCAAAAGCGAGTTAACACCGTCTGCGAGGATGACGATCTCGGCGGTGATCTCGTCATCGCCCGCGCGCACGCCCGCGATGCGCCCATCCTCCCAAACCAGGTCCTCGACCGCGATGCCGAAGATGCATTCGGCACCGGCCTCTTCGGCCTTCGATGCGAGCCAGCTGTCGAAAGGCCCGCGCAGCACCGCATAGGAAACGTTTTCCGGCTCCGATAGACGCGGCGAAGTGAAATCCACCGACGTGTTATCGGTCGAGGTCATCATGGAGATGCGCTCGCGCGTGATCTTCCGCTCAAGCGGGGCCTCCTGCGCGTAATCCGGAAACACCTGGGCAAGCGAATGAGCGTAGATGCGCCCGCCCGTCATGTTCTTTGATCCCGCATCTTCGCCGCGCTCCACCAATAGAACGCTTTTGCCCGCGTTTGCGAGCTCGTAGGCGGCGACGGAGCCTGCGCAACCCGCCCCCACCACGATCACATCAAAATCTGCCATATGCCCTCTCCTCGGACGATAACCTACGTCCTTGCTATCCGAAAGCGGAACGCACGCAGCGCGCAGCGTTTGCCCTGGCGCTGCATGCGTTTCGCGAACCATCCTTCATTCCATTGCGAAGCACTACCTGAACAAGCTTTCGAACCAGGCTTTGTCGGGCTTTCCCGTCGCGCTTCTCTTGATCTCCGGAACAAACACCACCTTACGCGGTTTTTTATACGAACCGAGCTGGTATTTGCACCAAGTTGCGATCTCGTCGGCGGTTATGGACGACCCCGGTCGGCGGACGACCGCCGCAGCCAGCGCCTCGCCCCAATAATCGTCGGGAACGCCGCGCACGACGACGTCATCGACGTCGTCGACGAGCTGCTTGATGCAAACGCACACCTCGGTCGGATAAACGTTCTCCCCTCCCGAGATCACGAGGTTGGCTTTGCGGTCGAGGAGCACGATGAAACCATCCCCGTCGGTTCTGGCGATGTCACCCGTGCGGTACCATCCATCGACGAGAACCTCGGAAGTTCGATTCTCATCCCCGAAGTACCCTGACATGATCGTGTCGGTTTTCACGACGATCTCGCCGGGTTCGCCGGGTTCCACCTCTTCACCTGCCTCGTCGAGCAACTTGATCTCGACGCCTTCAACAGGTGTGCCCACCGTGGCGAGCTTCCCGGGTATCAAATGCTGCTCGGGGCGTAAATAGCAGATCGCCGAGGCCGTCTCGGTCATGCCGTAACCTTGGATGAAGCCGCATCCGAGCGTCTTCTGGCTTCTCGCCAAAAGCGTCTGGTCAATGGGCTCCCCACCGTACAGCACGGTCTTCAACGACGCAAGGCGATCCGATCGCCATTCAAGGTGCTTCACCAACGCGCGCAATATGAACGGAACGAGTCCGACGAACGTCACGTCGTTCTTGCGGATCAGGCCCGCGATGCTCTCCGCATCGCGAAGATCGCTGATGATCAAAGTGGCGCCCTGGAACATCACGAGAAGCGACGACATGAGCGTGATATGGTACATCGGCAAAACGCACAACGATACGGTGTCGCCGTCTATGCCAAGGTCGCGCGAGTCCTTCGAGATTCGGCACTCAATCGCCCGATGAGAGAACAGCACACCGCGAGGAGTACCCGTCGTGCCCGATGTGTAGAGCATGAGGACAGGAGCGTCCTTGTCGTAAGGAGCTGTAAAAGCGCTCGGGCGCGCCTCGTTGATCAACTGTTCGTATCCAGGCGAACCTGGCATCTCGCCATCGACTACGACAAATGATTTGCAGTTCACATGGAACGAGGAGTCGCAGTTGAACCTCTCCATCATGGCGCTTGAGAGAACGATCACACGGGGATCGGCCTCGTCGAGCAATTTAGCCGTGACGGAATTCGACAAACGCACGTTCATCTGCACGCAGACGGCGCCGAGACGAGCGCATGCGAACACCAACTCGATATGAGCGATGCAGTTGCACGATATGAGGGCGACCTTGTCGCCGCCGCCCACACCGTAACCTTCGAGGACGGCAACGAGCTTGCGCACACGCGTCGCAAGCTCGTCGTAGGACACCGCGCGTTCGCCGAAGCGAACGGCGATGCCCCGAGGACGCCGCGCCGCAGACGATTCGACTATGTCAGCGAGGCGAATCAAAGTCCACCAACGTAGTCGGTCTTGCGGAGAATGCCGTCCTCGTAAAGCTTGGCGATCTTCTCTTCATCGGTGATGCCGATTTCAGAGAGGATATCGTCGTTATCCATACCCTGCGACGGGCAGCCACGCCAGATCTGCGAGGGATTGTTTTTAAAACGCGGAACCGAGGTGACGCCTTTGACGTGCTTACCGTCAACGGTGTCCCACTCGACCCAGGTGTCACGTGCGAGATAGTGCGGATGGTTTTCCATCATCTCGTAGTTCATGACGACCGAGCACGGGATGCCGATCTTCGCCATCGCGTCGGCGAACTCGACGGCGGTGTGCTTGGAGCAGTAATCCTCGATTGCCGCATCGAACACCGGGGCACCCGCCGTCTTAATGCCGACCGACGGGATGCCTTCGGGAAACAGCTCGCTGCCGTATTCCAAGCCGAAGAACTCGATGGCTTTCTTGCACACGCCTTGGCCCGCCGTGAACAGGTAGACGCCCTCGCCGTCCATGCACTCGTAATAGCCCGAACCTGCGGAGATGTTGTCACGGGGTGCGCCCGCTCCGCGCTCTTCCTGAATCCGCTTCTCGAACCATTTGCCGAACAAGCCCGCCTGGCAGCGAACAGCAGCCTCGTACTGAGCGAGATCGAAGCTTTCACCCTTGCCCGTCTTGAGCGCATTGACGTACGCGGCAAGCGCCGAACCGTAAGCGAACAGACCCGCATAGTAGTCCGTGACGAATTTCTGAATCATGTAAGGCGGACCGTCTTTGTAACCGTTGAGGTACATAAGACCCGAGAACGCGCATACCGTGAAATCGTAACCGGGAAGCTTCACGTAGTCAGGATCGCCCGCTTGGCCGTACCCCGACATATGCCCGATGACCAGCTTTGGGTTGTGCTCCCAAAGCAGCTCGTCGGTGTAACCCCACTTCGCCCATTGCCCACCGCGCGACGCTTCGATGAAGATGTCGGCGGTTTCAATGACCTTGAGGAAGATCTCATGACCCTCTTCGGAGACCACGTCGAGCATGAGGTTGCGCATGTTGCGATGCTCGTTTTGCGCACCCCAGCCGTCCTGCGTCCAACGATACGGATCGATGCCCTTCGGCGGCTCGAGCCAGATAACATCGGCTCCGTTATCGGCGAACATCTCGCCGGCAAACGGAGCGGCGGTCGAGACGCCGGATATGACGACGCGAACACCGGATAGGTTGCCGAAAGCGGGAATGTCTTCATGCTTAGCCATGTTCCACCCTCCTTCTCACGATGACGCAGCATCATCGTGTTTTGTTACCCCTCCCCCATCATTGTCTCATCAAACGACGGGAAGAGGGTGCGAATATCGCGCAGCTTCGGCAAGCAAGCAGTTATGCCGAAGCTGCGATAAGCGAGCTATTTTCCGTAGTTCTCAAAGAACTCGAGCGCGCTGTTGGCAGCGAGCTCGGTTCCAACGCCCGCGCCGCCCGCTTCGGCGCCGACGATGTAAAGACCGGGAATCGGCGTGGCGATCTTCGGGCGATGGATGCCGGCCTGGCCAACGGCCTGAACGATGCCGATGCCCGCCCCGTCTTCGCCCATGATGCGCGCGGCGTCGGAGGGCAGCATCTCCTCGACGAAGATCGCGTGCTCACGCAGGCCGGGGAAGTGGCTCTCGGCGACCTCGACGAGCGCGTCGAGGATGGGCTTGCAATACTCCTCCTTGATGCCTGCGGGAACGGCCGTGGTTATCATGACGATCTGCTTGCCCTCGGGAGCGACGGAAGGATCGAATGCGGAAGGCACCACGATGAAGGAATTGATCTCGCTCGGGATCTCACCGCGCATGATCATGTCGTTGTACTCCTGGACGGGCATGGACGAGAAGTTGGACAGCATCTTGATGTCAGGGCTGATCACCGTATCGAGCGCGTAGCGGGCGACGATGGAGGTGAAACCAATGGAAAGACCTTCGACATAGTCGGCGTAATCCTTGTCGAAGTGCTCCGCGCCCACGAGATCACGCACCGTCTCCTTCAAGCCGGCGTTCGAGACGATGAGGTCGGCGCGGTATTCCTCGCCGTTCGCGACGATGCCGACAGCACGACCATCCTCGACGATGACCTTGCTGACCAAAGCGCCGAAATGAACGTCTACACCATAGCGGTCAAGACCCTTGAGATACGCCTCGGCGATCGACGTGCAGCCGCCCATGGGATAACCCGACGCGCGCGCCTCAGCCTCCCACTTCAAGCAACGGCAGAACTCACCGGCGCATAGCGTCTTCTCGGTGGTGCAGCAGTAGATGAACCCAACCTGGCTCACGCATGCGTGAACGAACGGATCGGTGGTGTAGCGATTGAGGAATTCCTCGAGCGTGAGATCGTCGAACTCATGGGTCTGCTCATCGGACATGCCCTTGACCTCGGTCATCATGCGAACGACGCCGTCGAAGTCCTCATCGGCGACGCGCCCCTTCAAATCGTGCGGGAAACGGAAGTTCTCCCCGCCGGTGCTCTGAATAGGACGCACCTTCGTGAACTCGATGCCGTGGTCGACTTCACATTGCTCGAGGACCTTGATCAGCGGGCCTTTTTCTCCGCGCGAGATGAGATGCACGCCGAGATCGACGGTGAAGCCGTCACGCTTGGAGGAGCCGATACGGCCCCCCGCGTAGAAATGCCGCTCGAAAAGGGCGACCTTCTTACCCGCATGCGCCATGAGAAGAGCGGATGCCAGGCCCCCGACGCCGGCGCCGATGACAATTGCGTCATAGTGCTTCATAACAAAACTCCCCTTCGTCAATCTGATCGATCAGATGGGACGCAGGTTCTCAAACCGCGCCCAAGATGCGAGTTATTTCCTGGCAGGAAGCGCGTAATAGTTGAACTTGAAAAGCGCGACCTCGGCTCCGTCGACGTCTTTGATCATGATATCGAGGAAGTAGTTTCCGCGCCCCCGCTCCTTGACCTCGGCAAGCTTCTCGTCAGCCTCCTCCTCGGTCAGGGCGATGTCGACCACGAGGTCTTTGGTGCCGGGCTGCAGGAATTTGATGTCGACGCCCTTTAAGATCGGCACGTACTCGTCAGTGCCGTACGTTGCCATGAACAAGGTGCCGCCCGCGATTTCGGCGAGGACGAACTCGCTTCCCGCGTATGCGATGCCGACATGGTTGCGATGGATTTCGTCGATGGGAAGGAGCAGGCGCACATGGCGCTCCTCGACGACATCGGCGACAAGACCCGCCATGTTGATGTACGGAGTGGGACCCTCGCTGACGTTTTTCGCGAGGCCCTGGAAGAACTCTTCGTTCATGCTAATCCCCTTTTGTCAGATCGTGCGCAACCCCCGTGCGCACGTTGAAACGGCGGCGCAGCATCTCCGCCGAACAAGCCCGGCGGAAGCGTTTATCCGCCGGGCGCTGCAACCCCTTAGCCTTGAAGCTTCTCGGTGAGCTTCGGCAAGACCTCGGCGTAGTCGCCGACGATGCCGTAGTCGGCGTACTTGAAAATGGGAGCGTTCTTGTCCTTGTTGACGGCGATGATCGTCGAAGAGGACGTGGCGCCCGCCATATGCTGGATTTGCCCCGACACGCCGACGGCGACGAAAATGTTAGGCTTCACGGTAACGCCTGAAACACCGATGTAGCGCTCACGGGAAAGCCAGTTCACACCTTCGGCGATGGGGCGCGTGCAGCCGATCTCCGCGGAAACGGCACGGGCGAAATCGCCGACCATCTCAAGATCCTCCTGCTTCTCGATGCCGCGGCCGACGCTCACGACATTGCGAGCGGCAACCAGGTTGACGGATTCGACCTGACGCTCGCTTGCGCCCTTGAAGGTGATGCCGCTCGTTCCGCTTCCTTCAGCCATCTGAACGTCAACCTGCGCGATACCTTCGGCGGGCTCGTTGACCAGAAGGCCCTCGGAGAGAAGCGCGATCGCCATGGAGCCGGCGATGCGCTGGGTGCGCGTCGCGCTGCCTCCGTACACGACGTTGCAAGCGACGACTGCACCGTCGTCATCGACGTCGATGCTCACCGTGTCGTTAACGACGCACGTTCCCTGCGCGGCGGCGAGATGCGCGGCGACAAGGCGCATGCGACGCGTCGTCTGAAACAGCACGATGTCGGGCATCTGCTCGCCTGCGGCAGCCACGAAGGCGGCTATGCCGTCCTCGAGCAGGCCCCCCGCCGAGCCAATGCTCCATGCCTCGACGGACTCCGCAAGACGGGACCCAGCGGCGAAAAGCGAATTGAACGAGTCGGCGGTTTCGCCAACCACCCAGGCTTTAGCGATTTTGCTCATGGAAAACGCACCTCCTTACAGCGCGGTCTTGATGTCGATTGCCAGCTGGGCGATGTTGTCATCCGACGCATCGCCGTAGATGACGCCTTTGCGCTCCACGTTCTCAGGTGCCAGCGTCGAGACGACCTCTACCTTGGAAGCGGGCATGCCGCCCACCTCGTCGAGCGTCCATTTGGTGACGGGCTTCTTTCCTGCTGCGAGAATGTCCTTCAGCTGAGGAATACGGGGCAGGTTGATGTCGGTGGTCACGCTCACGACGGCGGGAAGCGTCACCTCGAGGGTCTGAACCTCGTTCTCGAGCACGCGCTCGACGATAACGCAACCGTCGGCGGGTTCGATCCTGTTCACGCCGTTGACGGTCGCATAGCCGAGAAGCGAGCCGAGGATGAGACCGACCTGCTGCGCGTAAAGATCAGACGATCCCTCGCCGCAGATGACAAGATCGGCGTCCATCTTCTTCAAAGCTCCCGCAAGAACCGACGCCGTCTGAAACGCGTCAGCATGTGCGAGCTCGTCGTCGACAACGCAGAAAAGCTCGGATGCGCCACGCGAGAGCGCAGCTTTAACGAGCTTGGTATCGAAGCAAGCGGCGTCGCCCGCGCTCAGAAGGACCGCCTTGCCGTCCGTGGCGTCTGCGACGTGAGCTGCCTCCTCAAGAGCCATCAGATCGTACTCGCCCAAAACTCGCTTGGCGCGACTGAAATCGAGGGTGCCGTCCGGCTTGGTTCCGATGTCTTGTCCATCGGGAACAACCTTGTAACACGCCACAGTGTTCATCGTCCCTACCCCTTTTCATAAACGGAATGTACTTTGGAAACAGCGGGAAGCCCGCGCTGCCCTACTGGGCCTCCTTGATGAGCGCGCGACCCGCCGTGTGAACCATGATCTCGTCGGTGCCCGCCATGATGCGGTAGACGCGCTGATCGCGCCACAAGCGGGAGATGCGGCAGTCATGCGTATAGCCGATCCCGCCCATGATCTGCATCGCTTCGTCGATGACCTCGAACGCCGCACGACCCGTGTAGCGCTTGACCAGCGAGGAGTCGATCATGATAGACTCGCCGTGGTCCTTCTTCCATGCGGCCTTGTACAGCATGTTCTGCATGTTCTCGATCTTGATCTTCATGTCGACGATCTTTTCCTGCACGAGCTGGAACGACCCGATGGTCTTTCCGAACTGCATGCGCTGACCCGCGTAGCGGACGGCCTCATCGTAGGCGCAGCGCGCCATGCCGACGTTGGCGGCGCAGATCGTCAGGCGCTCGACCTCGAAGTTCTTCATGAGCTGGTAGAAGCCCTTGCACTCCTCGCCCACCAGGTCCGACTCATCGCACTCGACGTCCTTGAGGTAGACCTCGTAGGTGCCGCACATGTTATTGCCGATCTTGTCGAGCTTCTCGATGGTGACGCCTTCGCGGTCCATCGGGAACAGGTACATGCTGAAGTCCTTGTAGGGGTTCTCGTTGATGCCGCTGCGGCACACGCACAGCATGTACGGAGCACGGTCGGCGGACGTGTTGAACGTCTTGTTGCCGTTGATGTAGACCTTGCCGTCGCGCTTCGTGGCGGTAACGCCCATAGCAGCGCTATCGGAACCCGCCTGAGGCTCGGTGAATCCGAGTGTAAACGGCTTGATGCCCTTCATGGCGTAGTCGAGAACGACCTTCTTCTGCTCCTCGTTGCCGAACGTGAGGATATCATCGACCTCGGTTGCGTAGTTGATCCAGCACAGGGACGGATACCCGAGAGCATGCGCCTCCTCGGCGACCATGATCTGCGTCAGAATATCGGTCTCGGTTCCACCGTACTCCTCGGGAATGCCCAAAGAGGCGAAACCCGCCTCAACCAAGGCGTCGACGGCTTTTTGAGGCCACGCATGCGTCTTGTCGCACTCCTTGAAGTAATCTTCGAAGTCACCGCGAGCCATGACCTCTCTCAGGCTCTCGAGCAGCAGCTCCTGCTCCTCGGTCTTCTGAAATTCCATTACCTACTCCTCCCCAATAGTTAAATGGATGAATCGGCAACCCGACCCGGAAATCCGTGGCGATGGCCGGTCGCTGCCCGCTTGATCGGGCGGGGATTGGCAGTGCCTGAGGCAATTATAGAGAGGAGCACATGAAAGGAATAAATGCGAATATTGCCTGATCACCTCCATCGCTATGGGGCGGGTTATACGTTTTTCGCATGAAGGTGTTGCAGATTTCGGATAAGAAGGACGGCAAAAAGGCGAACGCGCAGGGCAACGCGTCCGCCTCGGGAAAGGCCGTTTCAGCGAGCAGGGTCTCGCGGATGCGAAAGGACTAGCTCTCAGCCTTGATCTTGGGCTTGCGAACCAAGAAGCCGCAGATCACGCATACGACCAGCAAAGCGGCAACGCCGAGGAAGCCCGCCATGCAGGCGCCGGTGGCGTCGAAGATCATGCCGACGAAGGTGGAGACGCCGGAGGAGATCAGACCGCCGATGAGCATCGTGGTGCCAAGGTTCTTGGAGAACTCGGCGACGCCGAAGTAGTTTGCGACGGACGTGGGAAGGTTGGTGGCGACGATGCCGAATCCCAAACCGATCAGGAAGTAGTAGGCGTAGACCATCCAGCCCGCGCTCGCGAACGCACCGAGCAGGATGCCGACGATCTGGCAGGCCATGCCGATGATGAGCAGCTTGACCGGGTCGATATGGTCGGCCAAAAAGCCCGAGAACGTCTTCGCGAGAAGGCTGATGATGCCCATGACGGAAGCCGCGCCCGCGATGAACATCGGATCGAACCCGAGCGTCGTGAAGTTCAGAACACCTTGAGAGGTGGTCAAAGCGAAGCCGCAGAAACCGCCGCAGCCGGCAACGGCGAGGAACCAGAAGGTCGGGGTCTTGATAGCCTGGCGGTAGGTGATCTTCTCATGATTGCGGAACACCTTGGAAGGCTTCGTCTCCTTGGCAGCCTCCGCCTTCTCGGCAACCGCACCACCGTCGATCTCCAGGCCCATGTCTTCCGGGCGAGAGCGCACGAACACCATCGAGAGGATGATGACGATGACGCCGAAGGCGGCGAGCATGTACCAGCCGCTGCGCCAGTCACCCGTCGAGGCCATGAGCGGGGTCACGACCAGCGGAGCGACGAAAGACGCCAGGCCGCCGATGCCCATGGCGATGGACATGGCCTTACCGCGATGCTTGTCGAACCAAACGCCGACGGTCGCCTGCACGGCGATCTGGCCGGCCATGATCTGAGCGGTTCCCAGGAACACGCCGAAGAAGATGATGTAGGTAACCGGGTTCGTGCAGAAGAAGATCATGCACAGAGAGCCGATGGTCACCAAGCCGCCGCCGAGGGCGATGGTGTTGCGCGAACCGATTTTAGCGACGAGCTGACCGACGAGCGGAGCCGGGATGGCGGAGCACAGCACGAACACCGTAAAGCCGAGGCCGAGCATGGTGGCGGACAGCCCGATATCCTTCATCATGACCGGGTTCACCATCTGAGCGGTGGCCAGAATGAAGCCAGACGTCAGAAAGTACAGCAGACCGAGGATGACGGCCAACGGCCAACCGTAGTACATTTTCTTCTTTTCCATTATCCCTCCTGATGAATAGAAAATACCGCCGCCTCCCCTTTCTCGATCTGGTTCCGAGAACCGCCCCGCCCGAAGCGGCCCCCACGTCCCATGCGGATCTCGCCAAAGACCCTCCGCGACGTGCTCGAAAATCGGAACGTGAAAGAAGAAGCGAACAACTGCGCGGTAAGATGCGATGCGCATCGTCAAAGTCGATCGTCGATCGTGCGGCATACCCCTTTGCCGTCACGACTGCGCTCGCACGTACGTTCTCACCTGCGCGCTTACTAGTATATAAAGCACCACCCCACGATATTGATGCGTATCTCACACCCGCTTCATTCGATTTGTGCTAAGCGGCGATACGAAAGATGAAGGCGCTGCGGCAAAGCTCGCATTCGGGGTGGATAAACAACGGCCCCGTTCGAACCGAACGGGGCCGCATGATGCATGGTTCAGCGAGAGCCGGTGGGCTTAGCCTGCGTAGATGGCGATCGGGCCGACGTTACGGTCCTCATCGGCCGTGGAAGCCTCGATGACACGCGTCATATAGCCGTCCGCCTCAACGTACACGCGCCAGTTCGCAGCCGCGACCTGATGGAACCAGAAGTCGCCGAACTCGTCGGTTTCGGTGACCAGAACATCGCCGTTGTCGACGTTTTCCGCCGTCACCTTCGCGCCGATGACCACCTCGTCCTCTTCAAAGTCCACAACGACGCCCGCGAGGAACCTCTTGGGAAGGTTGAGATAGTACACGCGCGGCTGATCAGCATCGGCGCGCTCGGGCATGAGCGGCTCGGAAGCGGCGATCTGCTCGGCGAAATCCTCTTCGTCGCCGAACTGGATGGCGCCGTGCGGGCAGACGTCGACGCAGTGGGGAAGTTCGCCCTCGTCGACGAGATGGGCGCACCCGGTGCACTTCTGCGGCACGTCGAGCTCCTCGTTGTAGAAGATCGCGCCGTAGGGGCAGGAATCAACGAGCTCGCGCATGCCCTTGGATTTCACCGGATCGATGATGACCAGACCGTCATCGCGGCGATAGACCGCCTCGGGAGCCGCAGCCATGCACGCTGCGTTGCCGCAATGCTGACAGCGATGCGAGACATAGCAGACCTTGACCTTCGGAACCTGACCGCGCACATGCTCGCTCAGGTTGTTCCAGAAATGCCCGGTGTCGGGCTGAGGCAAAGAGATGGGGCTCCAGTCGTTGCCGACATGCTCATCTTTGCAGGCGATCTGGCAGTTACGGCAACCGTTGCACTTGGCGACGTCGAATACGAATACCTTGCCCATTGTTATTCTCCTTCCACCACGCGCGCCGTCGCCACAAGACCGCAGGACGGGTCGTAATCGCGGCCGAACGCCTCGGGATACTGCTTTGCGAGCGCGAACACATCGACCTTCTCGATATTGACCAAAAAGCCACTGGTGACCTCACCGTGGGCATGATGGGAGGTCGTGGCCGTCGGTGCGATGAGGTTGTTCGCGCCGCCGCGGTCGAGACCGCCCTCGCCCAAGACGATGGTGTCGCAACGGGAGCCGTGGTCTTGGTAAACCGCGCCCGGCATGATGCGCTCGGTGACGATGACGCCGCCGAGGACCGCGCCGCGCTCGTTGTAGATCTTCACCACGTCGCCAGTTTCAAGGCCGAGCTTGCCCGCGTCGATCGGGTTGACCCAAACCGGTTCGTATTTATAGCCGTCGGGACCAGTGACCTTGCAGGTCTCGATCTCGCGGAACCACGTCACATCGTCATGCTGCGCATGCACGCGGAAATGCGGATGGTTGGACACGAGCAGGAACGGGTACTTGCGACCGCGCTCGAGATACTGGCGCTCCTGATGCCCCGCGCCCTCGTCGATCCAATGCGGAATCGGACCGCGCTCCTTGTCCTCGGGGAAGTACTGCATGAGCGTCGTCGAGTAGTACTCCAGCTTGCCGGAAGGCGTGCGAAGCGGATGAGCCTCGGGGTCCTCGTAGAACTCGCTCACGCCGGCGGGAATGTCCTTCCAGTCCTCGCGCGTCGGGAACGCGTAGTACTGCTTCTCCTTGAACTCCTCGAACGAAAGGTCCTCGGGCACGCCGGAGGTGTCGAAGCCCACGCGAATCCACTCGTCATCGGTCTTGCCGCCGATGTACTTGTCGAAAATGCCCTCGTAGATGCCGCCGAACTTCTCAAGCGCCTTGGCGACCTCGCCGACGACCTCCTTATCCGACTTGGACTCGCCGATGGGATTGATGGCCTGGCGCTCGTAAAACACGACGTTCCACTGACCGGAGTCGCAGTCGGTTCCGATATCCTCGGTCTCGAACTTGGTGTTCGAGGGAAGGATGATATCGGCGAACATGGTGTCGTTCTCCATCCAGGGATGCTGCACGACGACGCATTCGATGGATTCGTGACGCAGCGCGTCCTGCATCTTGAAGCCGCCGTTCCAGCAGGTCTCCCAGCAAGGCGAGTCGGACCACACCATATGAATGCGACTGCCGCCGGGCGCGGGGAACGTGTAGGGGCCGTCGAACTGATCCTCGCGCGGGAAGCCCGCCGCGATATGTCCGTACCACTGAACCGGCGGGTTCATGATGGCCTCGGGGATCATCGTCTTGGGGATGAAGCTCTCCTTGGTGCCGGAAACATAGCCGCGATACGCCGCGCCGAGGCTCGGGATATGCGTCGAGGGCGGCAGCGGATGAAGCGTCGGGATGCCGAACAGCGTCCACTCCATGAACTTGAACTGATTCGCGCCGGGCTTGCCGAGACCCTGCATGCCGAGCAGGGCGACCTCGAGACGCGCGGGCTCATGAGCGAAGCAAGAGCGGATGAACGAACCGCCGTTGCAGTGAGCGATGGACACTGCGCTCTTGGCCCAGTAACGAGCGAGAGCCTTGATGGTGTAAGAAGGAACGCCGCAGATCTTCTCGGCCCACTTCGGGGTCTTCGGCACACCGTCCTCGCCGCCCATCACGTAGTACTTGAAGTTCTCGAATCCGATGGCATGCGTCGCGAGGTATTCCTCGTCGTAGGTGCCCTCCTTGATCCAGGTGTAGGCGATCGCGAGTTGAAGCGCAGCGTCGGTGTTCGGGAGAACGGGAATCCACTTGTCGGCGTGAACGGCGTTGGTGTAGTTCACATCCGGCGATATGTGGATCTGCTTGACGCCGATCTCGGTGAACCAGTAGCACAGACGGCTCGCCATGTAACCGCCCCAACCGAGAGGCGTCGTCTCGGGGTCGCAGCCCCAGAACAGCACCGCATCTGAGTTCTCCGAGACGTCCTTGATGCAGTTGTTCTGCTTGTTCTGCTGGCCGAGCGGGTCCATGCCCCAGATGTGCTTAGCGCCCCAGTACCAGCCTTCCCACGAATCGGGCTGGCGAGCCTGAAGGGTGAAGCCGCCGCACAGGTCGAGCAGCTTGGTGATGCAGCCATGCGCGGCGTGGACGATCTTGGTCTCGCCGTGCCCGTCGATCTCGCACAGGATGGCGCTCGGATGATACTCGTCGTGGATGCGCTTGATCTCCTCTGCCACGATGTTGGCGGCCTCGTCCCAGCTGATGCGGACGTAGCCGCTCGTACCGCGGTTTTGCGGGTTGCGCTCGCCATGCGGATCCCAGTCGACGCGCTTCATCGGATACGGGATGCGGTTCTTGGAATAAACGCGCTTTTTATAGCAAAGCGAAAGCGGCGAAATGAGCGTTTTGAAGCCGGGTTCGAAGGTCTTGCCGCGAGCCTCGATCTTCCACGCGTTCAACTCTTCGGGCGTCTGATGCTCGTCGAAGTGAAACGGACGGATGCGGATGATCTTATCCTGCTCCTCGTCGATGTCGACGGTGCATGCGTTGGCGCCCAGGCCGAAGCTGTCAAAGCCCAGACCTTTGACGATGGACGTGCCTTTTACGTTGCTGGCCACGCAAATCTCCTCTCCTCGATTATGATGCGAAACGCAACGAATCCCCCCACGAAGCGTTTATTTCTGACCGGGAGCCTTGGGCACGCCGGGAGCCTTGGGCACGCCGGGTGCGCCGGGGACGGGCGGCACGGGCGGCATGCCGGGAACGGGCGGCACACCCGGGGCGGCCTTGGCGCCGCAATTAGGGCACTCGCTAGCCAACGGGCTCACCTCCGCCCCGCATTTGGGGCACTTAACGTTTCCTTGGTCAACACTAGGCGGTCTGAAGCACATGGTCGTTCCTTTCTCTTTCAAGACCCACTGAATACGTGTGCGCATCGACGCTCGCACGCCATCCGGAAGACGGCGTTCTCTGAAGCAAGCGCCTATTGACGAGAATAGATATCCTTGGAATAAAATGTGTCGGGCGCGTTTGATTAAAATCAGTTCGGAACGATCTATTTTGTCATGCCGGCGGTATGACAAATGCGTTTGCGCAGTTCAACGGGGGGATCATGGGAGATAGTGTCCAAAAGCAAAAGCAAGACCTCGTCTACATGCACGCCTTGGCCGGCATCGGTTTCGGATGCATGATCGGATGGGACGTCATCGGTTTGTTCAGCCCGGTGCTGCCCCTGCTAGCGTTCACGGACCTCTCGGGAGCGCTCTATTTACGCTCGGTCGGCATCGCCGCGATAGCCGTCTCCTACATCGTCTACCGCAAGTTCGCGGGGCGGATTTTCGCGATGAGAACGAAGATGAGCATAGTCGCCGGCGCCCTTTCGCTTCCCGCAGCCGCCATGGCGGCTGCGCATCTGGTGATCGACTTGCCTTTCGCACTCGACGTGATCGCCTGGATTGCGTTCGGCGCGGGAAATTCGCTCATGTGCGTGCTTTGGTGCTCGTATCTCAGCATGATCCCGCCGAAGGGAACCGGCTTCACCGTCGGCGGGGGAGCCGCGCTGGGTACGGTTCTGTTCTGCATCGCCACCTGCGTGCAGCCGATGCTGCTCAGCCTCATGCTATCGGCTCTGCTCGTCGTCGCCACCGTCTCCCTGCTCAATCTTCTGTTCGCCCAAACCCCGCCCGAGCGCGTCGAGCAGCTCAGTCGTGCCTGCACGCCGCCTGCCCCACTCACCCTGCCCGCCGCGCTCTCCTTGGCGACGCACGGCATCGTCTACGGCTTCATCACCTTCCGCATCTGCTCGATCAGCTTCGAAGCCGCCGTCCTCGTCGGCGGAAGCGGCATCATAGGCTCGCTGTGCGTGGTTGCCGTCGCGCGGTTTTCGAAGAAGTTCGATTTCGACAATTCCCTCGCGCAGCGCGTGACTCAGCCGATCATCGTGCTGGGGCTGCTGCTCATGCCCATGTTCGACGCGCCGGGCATGATCGTTTGCGGCTGCATCATCAACAACGCGCTCGCCTTCATGAACATCATCACGTGGAACTCGGTCTGCGTGGAAAACGCGGAGTTCCATTTGCAGCCCATCGCACGGTTCTCCGGCCGCCAGATTCCGCTCTGGACGGGTTTTCTGCTCGGGGCGGTCCTCATGCTCGCCGTCGATCCCCTTATAGCCACGAGCGAGACGAGCGGTTTCTTCGTGACCATCGTGCTCGCAAGCCTCGTCGTCATCGCCTTCGCCGTCTACGGGGCGGATGACTCCGAAGCCAAAGAGCAGCTCGAAAACCTCATGACCGTGCCCGAGGAGGAGTGCGTCGAGGAGGAAACCCCGGATCCGCTCACGTTTCGAGAGACATGCGACGAGGTGGGAGAACGCTACGGGCTCTCCCCACGCGAGAAGGATGTGTTCTACCTGCTCGCGAAAGGCCGCAACGCCAAATACATCCAAGAGGAGCTATGCATCAGCACGTCGACCGTCAAAACGCATATCTACCGAATCTACCGAAAGATGGGCATCAACTCCCAGCAGCTGCTCATCGACTCGGTCGAGGATTGGAAGAAGTAGGCGTTTCATTTTTCCGATAAGCGATTGCGAAAACGGAACGCATCGAGGAGGTTACGCGCCCCGCGCTTGCTCTCCCCCTTGGCATGAATTCTGCTGTCTCACCTGTTCAGGAGCTACTTTCTCCAGCCCGTGGACGCACCTGCGTGCGCACGGAGCATATCGGCGCTCCCTCTGCGCCCGAACCGCATGACCATGCTCGGCATGGACAGCATCGCCCGTATTTGAGATAGTACGCTGCGTTGCTTTGGAATTAAACCGACGCGTGCAGCATATCGGGAGTGGGGAAATGGGCGTATCTCAGATCGTTTCGGTGGCAGTGTTCGTAGTGGCGATGGCGCTCATCATGAGCGAGAAAATGCATCGCTCCCTCGTCGCCATCGTCGGCGCCATGCTGCTCCTCATCCTGCACGTCCTGCCCTTCGAAGCCGCCATGTCGCATATCGACTTCAACACGCTCGGCGTCTTGTTCGGCATGATGCTGTTCGTGTCCGTCGTCAAGCTTTCGGGGCTGTTCGAATACCTTGCCGTGAAATGCGCGCGCGTTGCGAAGGGCGATCCTTGGCGGATCATGATTCTGTTCGTGCTGCTCACCGCCGTGCTCTCGGCGTTTCTCGACAACGTGACCACCGTGCTTCTCATCGGTCCTATGACCATCACGGTGTGCAAGCTGCTCGACGTGAACCCCATTCCGTTCTTCCTCACCGAGATCCTCGCGTCCAACATCGGCGGCACCGCCACGCTGATCGGCGACCCTCCCAACATCATGATCGGTTCAGCGGCGGGGTTCACCTTCTTCGACTTCATCTTATACGACGCGCCCGTGGTCGTCGTCATCATCGCGGTCGTCATCGGCATCTTCTATCTCATGTTCGGGCGCAAGATGAACGTCGGCGAGGAGAAACGTGCTCGAATCATGGAACTCGTCGAAGCCGACTACATCAAGAACCCGCGCCTTCTCAAGATCAGCGTCGCGATGATCATCCTGGTCGTCCTCGGATTCATGCTTCACGGCGCACTGGGCATCGAGTCGAGCGTCGTCGCCATGACGGCGGCCGGCGTCATCCTCGTGGTATCGCGCGAGAACATCGAGCGCGCTCTTCTCGATATCGAATGGACGACCCTCACCTTTTTCGCGGGGTTGTTCGTCATCGTGGGCGCGATGGCGGAGACAGGCGTCATCGAGATGCTCGCGCACGCCCTCATCAACGTAACGGGCGGAAACGTCTTCGTGATGATGCTCGTCCTGCTCGTCGGCTCCGCAGTCATCTCGAGCTTCCTCGACAACATCCCCTTCGTCGCCACCATGATACCGATTCTGCTCACTATGGAAGCATCGGGCATGGACGTCACCCCGCTGTGGTGGGCCGTGTCACTAGGCGCCTGCCTCGGCGGCAACGGAACGCTCATCGGCGCGAGCGCGAACGTGGTGCTCTCCGACATCGCCAAGAAGCAAGGACACGAGATCACCTTCGTATCGTTTATGAAGGTCGGCTTCCCCATCATGCTCGTCACGATAGCCATATCGGCCGTCTATCTGATCATCCGTTTCCCCGTCGCCTAGCGGGTCAACCCCACGCACGCGGCATCCGATCCGATGCCGCGGCTCCTCTACCCCGATGCCGCGAAGTAGAGCTCGGGCGTTCCGCAACGGGGAAACGCCCGATGGCCCGCCATGGCGGGCTCGGGCTCGTGCACGCGCAGCGAACGCGCGTTCAGCCCCAGCTCGCGAGCATGGGAGAGGATATGCGGCGCATGCGCCATGATAAGAGCGCGAGCCCCTTCGCCTTCCACGTAAAGATGAAGGCAGAAAGCGACCTTGCTCGTCCGGAGAACCTGCACGGCGTCGGTCGGCGCGAACGCGACGACGTCAGCGGCGCGAACCGCGTCGAGAACCGCGTCGGCAGACTCCTCGAACACCAATATGAGGGAGCGTTTCACGTTTTCGAGGTCGCAGATCTTATCGCGCCTGTTTCCCGAGCGAAACGTCTCGCGAACGCCCTCGCGTGAAAGCGCGAGGGTCTCACCCGTACGGTACGTCCCTCGGCTCACCCGCTCCGCAACCTCGAGAAACGGATGCCGGCTCCTCATGCCGCCCTTCGCCGTGATGATGCGGAACTCGTCGAAATGGATCTCCTCGGCAGCCAGGGCGAGCTTGAGCAGCTCCTGACGCATGTTGAGCTCGGATTTCGTCATGGCATCGTCGACGCACACCTCGCAGACGATGAAGGGCTTGTCCTTGTCGGGTCCTTTGCGCGGCGTGTCGTCGCGCCTGATGTAGAACGCGTTGGTGTGGGCGAGCAGATAAGCGGCCATGTCGCTACGAGGAGCGCACGTGCTAATGACGGCATCGACGTACGCGCTGCGATAGCGCGCAATCTTCAAATGTCGGCTGATCTGCGAGTTCGCCTGAGCCATGATGCGCTCGGCCTCGAACCCGAAGCTACGCATGACACCACCCGAGCAGACCGACGCACCCCTCGAGAACATCATCGTAAGTGGCGTCGAAATCGCCCGTATACCACGGATCGGCAATCGAGCCGCTCCTCCCCGCGAACTCGAGAAGCAGATGGACCTTGCCTGCCGGATCGCCGTCGAAAACGCGCCGCAAGTGCGCGACGTTAGCATCATCCATGCCGACGATGACATCGAACGCATCGTAGTCGGCAGGCGTGACCCGACGCGCGCGCTTACCCGAGCACGTTATACCCTCGCGCGCTAGGCGCTTCTTCGTTCCCGGATGAGGAGGGTTTCCGATCTCCTCATTGGAGGTGGCAGCCGATTCGATATGGAACAGATCCGTCAACCCGCGTCGTGCGACAAGGTCTTTCATGACGAATTCGGCCATGGGAGACCTGCAAATATTGCCATGGCATACAAACATGATTCTATGCATCCTTGGATTTCCTCTCAAATATCAGGGTTTCCGCAGGTGATGAACGTTGTTCGTATGCCATCACCCAGTCGCGAAATCCCGAATCGGCTCGTGTATGAGCGGATATTTTCCGCCGCAAAAGTTGTAAATTCGGTTGTAAACCTCGCGGATTTACAACTTCGTACACTTTAGCTTACGCGGCACCATCCGTCATGCGGAGCATGTCGCCCCTCACGTCCTCGAATCCAAGGTGGGTGTACGTGTTGTATGTCACGCTAATGTCTGAGTGCCCCATGATGTACTTGAGCTTCGCGGGGTCCATCCCCTTTCGAGCCATCTTGGAGCAGAACGTGTGTCGGCAGACATGCGGGGTAATCTTGGGAAGCTCCTTCTTGTAGATGCTATTGTGCTTACGGAGAGAGAGTTGGAAGTACTTTTCCCAATGCATCGCAACCTTCGGCATGCCGTTTTTGTCCAGAAGCAGGAATCCGCTCACCCCGTCAACGACGGGCTCGGCGGGTGGGTTGGCACGCTTTTGAAGGATTGCCTTGAAGCATTTCTTGACTTCCTCGGACATGGGTACGTATCGCTCGCCGCTTTTCGTTTTGGGGCGTTCGATGTAGTACCTCATATCGCTGCCCCTCTGCAGCTGCTTGCTGACGCGGATGCTTCCGTTTTCGAAATCGAGGTCAGATTTTGTGAGGCCGCAGAACTCCGAGATGCGCAGCCCCGTGTTGAAGAGGATGTAGAACGCTTCGTAATATCGCGAGTAATGCTTATCTCCCTTGATGAAATCGAGGAACCTGCGCTCGTCCTGTGGTGACAAGGCCTCGCGCGCAATGGAGTCGTTGACAAGCACGGTGGCGAGCTCGAAGTTGAACGGGTTGCGCCTGATGAGGTCGTCTTCCTCCGCAAGCTGGAAAGCTGGGCGAAGTACTCCTCGAATGCAGTGAATCGCACTGTAGCTTTTCCCGAGCTCGTCTTGAAGATAGATGAGCCAATTCTTCGCGTCGAGCGTCGTTATATCGCCGATTTTCCTGCTTCCGAACTCGTCCCTGGCAAGAAAGTTCATAACCGTCTTATAGCCCGCGCGCGTAGTCGGGCGCACCGCCGTCTTAGTCGCGACGTACTTTTCAACCAATTCGAGAACGGTCATCCCGCTTGGTGCAACGCGGTCAAACAGATCGCGTTGCACCTGCTTCTCGATTTCGCGGAGGCACGGCCCCGACTTTTTGCCCTTGGGAGGGAGGTCGTGCGTGGTAAGCGTCCACGAGTACTTGTACTTCGTCTTGCCTTTCACGTCTTTGAACTTGAAATAGTACTGGCCGTTCGGGCGCTGCCCCTCTCCTTGGCGAAGGATGCGCCCCTTGCTGTCTTTCCTCGTGGGCACTCTTGTCACCTCCTCTCCTTATGGATGCGCCCCGATGCTACTTCGCTGGTGCATCGGGGCGCATAATTGCTAGTGGTACGGGCTACGTTGAATGACTTTCGAGATTCCTAGGGACGATTCGTGCTCCAATGCATTCTGTTCCAATACAGCAGGTCGCACGCGAAGTAATAGCGACGTGAGGAGTCGCCGTTCAAGGTGAGGAACGTGGGGCCGACGCCGTTGATTCCGTCCACCATCAGCTGCAGAAGCCCGTTTCTTCCGAGAAACTTCACTGCATCCTCCTCGCTCACAACCAACATGGAACTCCCAATCATGTCGTATGCGGAATTCTCGTACGCATTTTCGGTGCCTTGCTGTTCGTTCATTCGAGCCTCCTTTTCACTCGGCGTTGCTTGCAACGCAATTTCATTACGAGCCGAGATTAATTGCGTCGCCATGTATCCGCAAATCGAGAAAAGCCTGATAAACGAGCATTTCTGTTTGCATCCATTCATAAATGAGGAGAAAAAAGTCGATGCGATTTTTCAAGATTCATAAGGCCTTCACGTGCGCGTTTTGCCGCATTCCAGCATCTCGCTTCGCTCGATGCCCGTGGGTTTATTTGTACGAAGTACGCGGGCGGTGGGCATGGGGGCTGTCGGCTATGCCGACCGCAGCGCAAGCTGCGTCAGCCCCCCTTATGCCCTTTTGCCGTTTTTGCCCCCGAAGCGTAGAGCGGAGGGGGCAGCGGCGGTTTCGCCTCGTTTATGCCGCGAAGCGGCGGCGAACCACCGCGCTGAGATTCATCGATCAGCTTTCGCAATCCGCGCAGTTTGCGAAAGCGGCGCGTTTCCCCTTCGTTTATGTGCGGTCATTCGGCGCTCGCTTTCGCGGCGCGAAGCCCTGCGCGACGACGTTTCGCAGGCTGCGCTTAGCGCGGCTGAGCGAAAAAATATAGGGTGCGGCGATTTCTCGCCGCACCCATGGGGTACGAATGGCTAGTGAATCTCGGGGGCGGGCAGGATGGACCAGCTTGTGCCGTAGGTTTTCAATCCCCATACGTGCACGCAAAGCTCGCCGTCATAGAATACTGGCTCGTCGGTGTGATTCATGAGGAAGCTCGCATCTTGCACGATGTACCACTGGAAGATTTCCTCCCAAGGCGCCCACCTGCCGCTTACCAGTTCCATGGGGCGGTAGGCCGTCTCGTTGGCGAGCACCATTCCGTCGCAAGTCTCCGCGAGGTCGGCGTACGTCTTTATCCCGTAGTCGCTCACCGCGCGCCTCCTTCCAGTTCCTCGATTGCTCGCACGACGCATGCGCGGATGAACCGAAGCTCCCCGACCGTGATGTGCATGGAGAGCATGTCCGCATCGAGCTCCACACGCCCAAACTCGTCCACGAAGCGCCACTCCATCACGTTGTCGATGCACCTCAGGGTGCCCTCGAGCCCCTCCCTGTCCTCGAGCGGCTCCTTCCTGCGCATCGCATTCTTCTCACGCTCGAGCTGCTTTGCCTTCGCCGCGCTGATTCGCGCCGTGCGCTTGAGAACCTGAATGCGCCACTCCGTCTCTTCCTCGATGCTGAATTTGTCCTTGTCCTTATCTTTCATGTTCAGCACCTCCCTTCGCGCTACCTCCCCGATGCCGCAGGCATACTCACGGCGCAAGACGTGATCTGCTGCGGAATCGGGGATCGAGCGCGACGAGATGCGGCCCGAAACGAAAAGGCCGCACCCGAAAATCGGATGCGGCCATGCGGTCGTATTGCGATTTGCCCGATGCGCGGCTCCCTAATCCACCTCTACGCCCTCTGCGTCGGTCGTGTCCCATGTGAAGCCCGCGTGGCCTTCCTCCACGACGGTGGCGAGGCCCGAATACCCGCCGAAGGTGGTATCGTAGACCGCCTGCGTGGTCGAGTAGTTGGACGAGTACAGCCCGATGGAATCCTCAGGGGCGCTGAAGACATTCTCGGGAATCTCGGTGTCGTTGTGCCAGCCGTAGTCCGCCAGCACGCGGAAGCGCGTCTCGGGGCTTTCGAGGTCCGTCGTATCGTCAACCTCTATCTGGTAGAAGCTGAAGCGGCGCGCTGGGAAGCGGATTTCCTCGCCCGCCGCGACGTTGCCCGAGCCGTCGGTTTCGAGCGCGAGCGTGTAGGGCTGGGGCTGCGGCTCCTGATACTCCGCCGCCTCGTTGAACGCCTGGCCCTCGTTGGCGGCATCGAGCGAGCTCTTCGTGTTCTCCAGCGCGATTTGGAACTCCTCGATGGCCGCCGCGCGTTCCTCCTCGGGTACGCCTTCGATGCCGTAGGCACCGTAGTTGTTCATGGAGTCGTAGGTGCCCGCGTCGGCTTCCGCCTTCAGGGCGTCGTAGCACTGCTGCCACGCCTGGATGGCCTCGTCGGCGCTTTCGATTGCCGCCTGCTTCTCCGCCTCGAACACGGCCCTGTCCAGCTCCTTGGCGAGCTCGATTATCTGCTCGTTGGAAAGGCCGTTCAGGTCGCCGAAGGTCGCGCCGTCGCACTGGTACACCGCCACGTTGCCGTTGCCGTCGAACGACAGGATGCGTTCGATTTCCACGTCCTTCCCGATTTGCTCGTCGCCGTCGTACTGCATCCAAACGCCCGCCTGCGCGAAAGCCTGCGACGCGGGCACGGGCTCGCTCGCGCTGCTGGCGGCACCGCCCTCGCCCGAGCCGCTGCATCCGACCAGCCCGAGGCCGACCACGGTGACCGCGCCCACCCCGAGCATCTTCAAGACGTTCCTTCTCGTGTATTGCCTCATGAATTATTTCCTCCTTGCTACGTGAATCGCCTTAGGTTACGAGCGCTCCGCCCGATTTCTTGCCGCCAGAATCAAACCCGCAGAGACGAGCAGCAAGGCGAGAGCGGGCAGGCCGACGAGTGCAAGCATGCCGTCGCCCGTCTGGGGAAGCTCGTCCTGCGCGCCTTCCTGAGCGGAGCCCTCATTCGCATCCGCCGACCCGCCGGGTCGGTCGCCGTCCTGCGGCTCGTCCCCGCCCGTCTGCGGGAGCTTGGCGATTGCCTCGGTCTTGGTCTGGCCGCATGCCGCGCAGGCGTACGTCCTCACGCCCTCGGCGCTCTCGGTGGGCTCCTGCGTCACCACTCCGCCGTCCCAGACATGACCCTTGGCATCCAGCTCCTGTGACTGTTCGGCTCCGCAGATTTCGCAGGCGCGCGCCTGCACGCCGCTCTCCGTGCAAGTAGGCTCGGCCACCGTCCGCCATTCGCTGTAGGCGTGCTCGTTGCCATCGATGGCGTGGAAATCGACTACATTGACGCCGACCTCCTGCCTCCAGTTCGCGTATTCCTCGGCCGCCGTGCCCGTGTATCCGATGATGCAGCCGCCCAGAATGGGCGTGCCCACGAACTCGGTGACCGACTTGGGCACCCACACGTACTCGAGGCTGCCGCAGCCGCCAAGGAACGTGGCGGGAATCTGAGTCACGCCCTCCTCGACGTACACGGTCTCAAGGCTGTCACAGCCGTAGAACTGCGCGTTGCCGCCGCCCCATTCGGAGCCTGCGGGGATGGTCACTGAGACGAGGCTGTCACAGTCGATGAACACGTCCGAGCCCCACGTCACGTTCTCGGGCAGCTCGATTTCCGCGAAGCCCGCTCCGCCGAACGCCACGTTCTCCACGCGCTCCAAGCCCTCGTTCAGGCGCACCTCGGTGAGAGAGGGATTGTCGGCGAACGCGCTCACGCCGATTGTCCTTACCGTCGAGGACATGGTCGCCTTCTGCAGGCTGCTATAGCTCACGCCGTCTCGCGTGGCAAACGCCATGTTGGGAATCTCGGTCACGCCCTCGGCCACCACGACTTCCTTGACCTGAGCGGCGTACGGCTCCCATTCGTAGGCCCCGCCCGCGCCTATCGGGGCGATGTCCTCGGAAAGCGCGAGCACGCCCGCATCGTCCAGCGACCAGCCGTCGCCACTCGCCACCTCTGAGGCGTACGCGGGGCGCGCCGTCAGAAGCAGCAGGGCGCATGCCGCGAGCAGCATCACGAGACGCGCCGCCCTTCCCGTCCGTTCCGTTTTCTCCATTGCTCTTGCTCCTTTACGTTTGTTGCACACGCTGTCCGAAGGTGGCGGTAGCCGCCACGTATGTCGCTTCACATCGGTTGCCCGCTGCATGGATCGTGGCGAAAACCGCCATGATCCATGCAGCGGGGTTCGGCGGCACGCCGCTACCGCTTGCCCATCGCGTTGGCAATCCAGTCGAGGTTGCTGCTGGCGCTGGCGGTGTTTGCGTTTATCTGCTGGGCTTGGCTGAGAATCTGTCCCTGCATGAACAGGTTGCCCAGCTGCAGCATGTTTCCGATGCGCTGCTGGTTGAGAATCTGCTGCTGGCCCTGCTCCATGCGGCGCTGATGCCGTTCGGTCTCGTAGAGGTTGACCATCTCCTGCACCGTGCTGGCTCGGTGGTTGCGCACGGCGGCGAGGAAGAAGTCCACGGCGTCGATACTGTCGTAGTCCATCGGGTACCACGGCGCGACCTCCGCCGCCCAGCGCTGCTGCACGGCGACTATCTCCTGACGCGTCTGCTCGATGCTCTGGGCGAGCGCCTGATTGCTGGCCTCCACCTGCGCGTTGGCCTGGTCGATGGCGGCGTTCTTTCGGGCGCGCCCCTTGTCGGCGGACTTGGAAATGACCCCATACAGAACCGCGCCGATGATGGCGGACAGCACGAGATTGACGATGTTCCAAACCATCACCTGAAGCTCCATGCCGCCCATCGAGAAGAACGGAATGGTTATCGGGTACGTGATGGCCTTCAGCGGGGTGCTCGTGATGAGCGCGAACGCGATGAGGAAGCCCGCTACGGCGTAGAGCACGGGATGCCGCTTGGTCTTCTTCTCCGTCTTGGCGGCGAACTGCGTGCTCAGCTGGTTGATGCGGTTCTGCAGCCCCACCACGCGATGCATCAAATCGTGCGCTGTGGCGACTCCCGATAGCAAATCTCCTTGGCTCCCCATGTGCCCGACCCTTTCTCTCGTTTCGCGGGGCAAATCGCCCCAGTAAGGCGCTCGCGCGGCCTTTGCTGCGCCTCTGCTTTCATAATTAAACTACATAGGCATAAAACAGCCTATACAGGTTATTATAGTCGACAGAAATCGCCCATAGGATTCAAGGCAACTTGATTTTTATGGGCGGTGATTGCATGAAGTACTTCGAAATAGGCCAGCGGATTAGGCGCTACCGCAAGGCATGCGGTCTGTCGCAGGAGGCGCTGGCGGGAAGGGTCGGCATCTCCGTTACGCATATGAGCCATATCGAGACCGGAAACACGAAGCTGAGTCAGCCCGTGCTGGCGAAAATCGCCGACGAGCTTTCAGTTGGGGTAGACGCGCTTTTGTCGGACGCGCCGAAGCCCGACAAGGCCGCGCTCTCGGCGGAGGTGCAGGAGATTCTAGATTCGTTTGAGGCCAACGAACTGCCCGTGGCAATTGAGGTTTTGCGTGCGCTCAGAAACGCGCTCGCGAAGCAACGCGACTAGGGAGCGTTTCGCACAATCAGATTTGCACCCGCCAAAAGTTGTAAAAAAGTTGCACGGGGCTCAAAAGATAAGGACAAACCGCTCATTTATGAGGCGGTTTGCCCTTAACGTCAGATGTTCCCGTGGCATACGAACAGAATGTTCAACATGCTCGAAACTCCTTCTAAGAACATGAGCCCGCGGGCTCGGGCGACCTTCATGTTCCGTCAACAACTGACGAAACGCGCCGCAACGCAGCGCGCGCCATCGCAACACACCTGGTCTAACCCTCCAGGTCGAACAGGCTCTTCATATCCGACTCCTTCATGGGCGCGCCCGACGACGGAAGCGTCACGGCGCGGAACTTATCGAGCGGCGCCTCCGCGCCGAGGAACTCCTCGGCAGTGCCGACCATGGCGACCGTGCGACCTTCCTTGGCGGTGAGCACGCGAACGCCTTGCGTGCTGTTCGTGGTCTTGGTCTTCAGAAGCGCCGTGCTGAAATTGACCAAGCGGTTGTCGCTTGAAACAAGCGCGAGATCACGATCCTCCTTCAACACCGTCGCGAACAAAAGCTTGCTGCCGCCGTATATCGCGTTCTTCAAGCGCTTGCGGTTCGTCTTGGTGACGTAACCTGACAGCGCGACACGCGCCACTCGACCGTCTTCGAAGACGTACAGGGCGTCGGCCGTGTAATCTTCAGGGTCGATGACCCAGGTCACGGATTCGTCAGCATCCATCTCCAAGTCGGTGGGAAGATACGACCCGAGCTGAGCCGATTTCGTGTCCTCGAACGCAGCGACCTTGCACTTGTACACCTGGCACTTATCGGTGAACACAAGAAGGTCGTGGGTGTTCGAAGAAGCGAACTCGATGAACGGCTCGTCGCCGTCTTTGTACTTGAGCGTCGAAGCCTTCCTCAGCACGCGATCGGTCATCTTCTTCAGATACCCGTCACGCGAGAGCATCATGGTCACGGGGTACTCCTCAACCTCGGGCTCGAGATTCACCTCGACGATCTCCGAAGGCGCGACCAGCCCCGTTCTGCGCGGCATCACATGCTTTTTATTCACCGCAGCCAGCTCATCGTGAATGACCTGCTTGATCTTCTTCTCGCTGCTCAAAACATCACGCAGCTTCGCGATGTCGCCCTCGAGCTTCTCGATGTCCCTGGTGCGGTTGAGGATGTATTCCTCGTTGATGTTGCGCAGCTTGATCTCCGCGACGAACTCCGCCTGAACCTGGTCGATCCCGAAGCCCTTCATGAGATTGGGCACGACGTCGCATTCCAGCTTCGTGCCGCGAATGATGGAGATGGCCTTGTCGATGTCGAGCAGGATGGCCTCCAAGCCGTGAAGCAGATGCAGGCGATCGCTTTTCTTCTCCAGGTCGAAGTTCAAGCGGCGACGCGTGGAGTCCACGCGCCATGCGACCCACTCCCGCAAGATCTCGCGAACGCCCATGACGCGCGGATACCCGTCCACTAGCACGTTGAAGTTGCATGAGAACGAATCCTGCAGCGTGGTGGAACGGAACAACTTCGCCATAAGCTGCTCGGGATCAACGCCCCGCTTGAGATCGATGGCGATGCGCAAGCCGGAAAGATCGGTCTCGTCGCGAATGTCGGCGATCTCGCGCACCTTGCCTTCCTTGGAAAGCTTCACGATGCGATCGATGATGACGTCGGTTTTGGTGGTGTAGGGGATCTCGTACACCTCGATGATGCGCTCATCGGGCAGATAACGCCAGCGCGAGCGAATCTGGAAGCTGCCCGTGCCCGTGTTGAAGATGCGCTCCATCTCCTCGCGGCGGTAGATGATCTCCCCGCCGGTTGAGAAATCGGGGGCGGGCATGTACTCGATCAGGTCGCAGTCGGGATCCTCGAGGTAGTGCATGGTCGCCGTGCACGTCTCGTTGAGGTTGAAACCGCAGATATCCGACGCCATGGCAACGCCGATGCCTTTGTTGGCGGAAACGAGGATGTTGGGAAACGTCGTCGGCAAAAGACGCGGCTCCTTCATGGCGCCGTCGTAGCTGTCGATGAAGTCGACGGGGTTCTTGTCGATGTCCTTGAAGATCTCGGCGCAGATGGGAGAAAGCTTTGCCTCGGTGTAACGCGAGGCGGCGTAGCTCAAGTCCCCGGAGTAGTACTTACCGAAGTTCCCCTTGGACTCCACGAACGGCGCGAGCAGCGCCTCGTTGCCCGTGGCGAGACGAACCATGGTTTCGTAGATGGCGCTGTCGCCATGAGGGTTGAGCTTCATGGTTTGTCCGACGATGTTCGCGCTCTTCTGGCGGGCTCCGGTTAAAAGACCCATCTTGTACATGGTGTAGAGAAGCTTGCGATGCGAGGGCTTGAAGCCGTCGATTTCCGGGAATGCGCGCGATACGTTGGTGCTCATGGCATAGGGCATATAGTTCGACTCGAGAGTCTGCGTGATGGGCTGCTCGGTCACCTCCGAATGCAAGCCAATGACGTTAGGGTTGTCCACATGCTTTTTCTTCGGTGCTGTTTTGGTCTTCTTTGCCACGTTCTCCCCTTGTTACGTAAAGCGGATCCGTCAGGCGAGCCGCTTTCGGCGACCCGTCGGTTTCTCAAATGGTTACTGCAGGTCGAGTTGATCGAGATACTCCCTGCCGTGCTCGGCGATATGCCTCTTACGGCCTTCGTCATCGTTGCCGAGCAGGAGGTTGAACATGCTTTCCATGGTAGCGACGTCTTCGGGCTGCACCTTGATCAACCTGCGCGTCTCAGGGTTCATGGTGGTGAGCCACATCATGTCGGGATCATTCTCGCCAAGACCTTTCGAGCGGTTGATCGAGCATTTTTGATCGCCGATTTCCTTCAGGATGTTGTTCTTCTCGAGCTCCGTGTACGCGAAATAGGTTTTCTCCTTGCAGTTGATCTCGTAAAGCGGCGATTCGGCGATATAGACGAAACCCTCATCGATGAGCGTGGGGACAAGGCGGTAGAGCATGGTGAGGATGAGCGTGCGGATATGATATCCGTCGACGTCGGCGTCGGTGCAGATGATGACCTTGCTCCAGTTCAGGTTGTCCAGATCGAACGTTCCGAGGTTTTTCATGCGCCGGTCGGTGACCTCGACGCCGCAACCGAGAACCCGCAGCAAGTCCATGATGATGTCCGACTTGAAGATACGCGGGTAATCCTCCTTCAAGCAGTTGAGAATCTTACCGCGAACGGGCATGACGCCCTGGAACTCGGCGTCGCGCGAGGTTCTGATGGCGCCCGCCGCCGAGTCGCCCTCTACTATGTAGACTTCGCGACGGCTCTTGTCCTTCGAGCGGCAGTCGATGAATTTCTGCACGCGGTTGGCCATATCGGTTTTCTGCTGCAGATTCGTCTTGATGCTTTGACGGGTTTTCTCAGCGTTCTCGCGCGAACGCTTGTTGATGAGCACCTGCTCGACGATCTTGTCGGCCGCATCCTTGTTCTCGATAAGGTACGTCGTGAGACGCTCCTTGAAAAACGCCGTCATCGCCTGCTGGATGAAGCGGTTGTTGATGGCTTTTTTCGTCTGGTTCTCGTAGGAGGTCTGCGTCGAGAAGCAGTTGGTCACCAAAACCAGGCAGTCCTGCACGTCCTGCCATTTGATGGCGGATTCGTTTTTGGTGTACTTGTCCTGCGACTTGATGTAGGCGTCAAGCGCGCTGGTCAACGCGCTGCGAGCGGCCTTCTCGGGCGATCCGCCGTTTTCAAGCCATGATGAATTGTGGTAATACTCCTGCATTTGGAACGTACGGGAAAAGCAGAGGCAGGCGGTGATCTTCACGCTGTAGTCGGGAAGATCGTCGCGATCGCGGCCGCGACGATCGGCCTGGATGACAAACGGCTCGGTCAGGTAGTCGGAGCCGACCTTCTCGAAGACGTAGTCCTCGATGCCCTTGGGGTAGCAGTAGTCTTCCTCCGTGAAACCGTCGGGGCCTTCGAGACGCAGGCGGAAGGTGACGTTCGCGTTGACGACCGCCTGGCGACGCATGGTCTCCCGATACCAGTCGGCAGGAATGTCGATCGAGGTGAATACCTCGAGATCGGGGCGCCATTTGATGGTGGTGCCGGTTCTGCTGTCCTCGGCGGGCTCGACGATCAGGGCTTTCTTCTTGGCGCCGACCACTTTACCCTTCTTGAAGTGAAGCGAGTACTTGCTACCGTCACGCCAGACGGTAACGTCCATGTACTCGGAGGCGTATTGCGTGGCGCACGATCCCAAACCGTTGGTGCCCAACGAGAAATCGTAGTCGCCGCCCTGATTGTTGTTGTATTTTCCGCCCGCGTACAGCTCGCAGAAGACGAGCTCCCAGTTGAAACGCTTCTCCGTGGGATTCCAGTCCAGAGGGCACCCGCGACCGTTGTCTTCGACTTGGATGGACCCATCGGCGAAAGCGGTGAGGGTGATGAGATCGCCGTGACCTTGACGAGCCTCATCCACCGAGTTGGAAAGAATCTCAAAGGCCGCATGGGCGCAGCCGTCAAGACCGTCCGAGCCGAAGATGACGGCGGGGCGTAGACGAACGCGCTCCTCGTCTTTCAGCTGACGAATACTGTCGTTACCGTAATTGGCCGTGGTGTTTGCCATGTTCGCTCTTTCGATGGTAGTTTCCAACGCGCGGCAGCGCCTCCCCCGCGGGGAAAACGCCACCTGGCAGCCCTGTGTTCTCCCGCAGCGAAAACGCCGCGCAACAGGCGGTTATCCTCGACCAGAACCCGCTGGCCCGAACGCGCGAAGATTGACTTTACCACATGCCGGGCATCATCGAAACAGCATCACGAAAAACACCAGACATACGTTCGCGTTTCCCCCGCTCCATCTGAAGCTCGCGGAAAGGAAAGGCGCGCCGCGACGCAACACCGCCGCAGAGCGCCTTCTCAATCCCACGTCGGAGCAAACACGTTAACGAATGGATTTACCGAGCTCGTAAGCGCGCTCTAAGCCGGGATTCCCCGCAATCGCGCCCTTTTCGTAAACACCCGGCACCAAAACCTCGCCGATCGAGGTCTGCTTGCAGTATTCGGCGCACACGCGATACGAATCGACGAGCGGATGCGCCGTGGACTCGTCCTTGTCCTCGAAGCAGAGCAACAAGCCGACCTCAGGGATGCCGAACGGCTTGGCGATGCCGCAGAACATGCGATCCTGAAACGCCCGGAGCTGCGCGGGGTAGTTGTAAAAGTACATGGGAGTCGCGAACACGAGGACGTCGCACTCGCGCAGAAGCGGGTAAAACCGCTGCATATCATCCTGCTGGCAGCAGGAGCCCTCGTGGCTGAAGCAGAATTCGCACGCCTTGCAACCTGCGATATCGGCACGTCCGACATCGACGACCCGAACGACGTTGCCCGCCTCCTCGGCTCCGCGGACGAACGACTGTGCGAGCATGCTCGAGTTTCCATCACTTCTGGGGCTCGCATGCACGACGAGAACACGTTTCATCACAACCACTCCCTTGTTTGCAGACGCCGCGCTCTTCCCGATACGCGCACGGCGACGAACCTACGATGCAGTACTATTGTATATCGCCCGGGAATCGTCAGCCCATTCCAAAAGGAGCATCACGTGAGCATTCGCAGAGCACTGAGCCTCATCATCATAGCCGCAGCCGCCGCAGGCGCGCTGATCGCCTTATCCGGATGCGCCGAGAAGTCCGACGAGCAGGTCATACGCGATGCGCTGGCGAAGGAGCTCGACGGCTACAAAAACCACGACGCCGAAACGGTGTCGATGTTCGCCGACGATATGAATCTCGATGAGCTCGGGGTTTTCGGAGTTAACGCCGACGAGTTCGCGCGGATGTATCTCGAAGGCTTCGACTACACCATCGACGAAATCCTCGTCGACGAGGAGACGGCGCAAGCGAGCGTGACCATCAGCTGCAAGAGTTATTCGAGCTATATCGCAGCCCTGACGAGCGAAAAGGAGACGCTCGCAGCCCAAAGCGCGAACACGAAGGAATCGGTCGCCGCGCGCGCCGAAGCTGCGGGCGATGCCATGGTCGAAATCCTCAGGCAAATCGACGTGGCGACGTGCTCGCCCCTCATCATCCGGTACGATAAAACCGACAAGACGTGGAAGCCCGCCGAATCGGCGCTGCACGACGTCAACATGGCGATGCTCACCAACTGACGCAGCGCACGACGAATTCGACTTCACACCGCCCGATGCGTCGGGCGGTTTTTTTGAGAAAGGACACGCCTTATGACGAACAGCCCGAAGTCGGCGGAAAACGGCAGCGCGCACGCCCGCTTCACCGTCCGCATGGCATGGCAGCTTGCGGCACCTCACACCTGGCCCGCATCCATCATGTCGACGTTGTGCGCGGTGGCCTTCGCCGCAACTTCAACGGACACGCTGTCGCTATCCTTGTGCCTCACGCTGCTGGTCATCTGCGTGCTCATGCAATCTTCAGTGAACACGTTCAACGATTACTTCGATTACGTGAAAGGCTCCGATTCCGCGCAGGACAACGTCGATCCGACCGATGCCGTCCTCGTCTACAACAACGTCAATCCCCGCTGCGCGCTCGCGCTTGCGGTCGGCATGCTCGGCGCCGCGTTCCTGCTCGGCATCTACGCTATTCTCGTCGCAGGATGGATTCCGCTGGCTATCGCCGCCGTCGGAGCCGTCATCGTCGTGCTGTACTCAGGCGGCAAAACGCCGATATCATATCTGCCCATCGGCGAAGCCGTGAGCGGCATCGTCATGGGCGGGCTCATCCCGCTTGCCTGTTATCACGTGCTCACGCTGCAGTTCGAACCGCTCGTGCTCATCTGGTCCGTGCCCGTCATCATCGGCATCGGCCTCATCATGCTCACCAACAACACCTGCGACGTTGAAAAAGACATCGAAGCGAATCGATCGACGCTGTCGGTCAAAATCGGCAGAACAAGGGCTCGCAAGCTCTATCATGCGCTGGTCGTCACGTGGATCGTCGCAATCGCGGCTATCGTCGCCCTCTGGTTCGCGCACGGCATCGTCCTCGTGCCGTTCATGCTGCTCGCCGCCTACCCTTTCCTCAAAGCGCTGTTCGCCAACCCCCTCGAGGCGAAGACGCGTATCGCGGCAATGAGTCAGATCTGCACCGTCAACGTGGTGCTCGGCGCGTTTTACGCAGCCTGCGTGTTGGGAAACTCAGCGATAACGCTCACCTGGTAGCCCCGCGTTTTACGAGAACGGGATGCCGATGCGCCCCTCGAGCAACGAGCGAGCGGCGGTGATGGAAAACGCATCGAGCAGCTCATCGGGCATAACAGGCTCATCGCACTCGATAAGCCCCGCCGTGAACGCAATGTGCCCGATGACGCCCGCAGGTGACCCAAAACGCGAAAGCAGCTCATCGAGGGCGGCGGACTTGCTCCGCTTCGCCAACCGCCTTCCCGATTCATCGACGAACAGCGGCACGTGCGCGTAGCGCACCCGAGGAAGTCCGAGCAGATCCTGCAAATACGCTTGCTGTGGTGAAGAGCAAAGCAGGTCGATGCCGCGCACGACCGAGTTCACCCCTTGGGCGGCGTCGTCGACCACGACGGCGAGCTGGTAGGCAAACGCCCCGTCTGTCCGCCGAATGAGAAAATCACCGCAATCTCGATCGAGGCGTTGCTCGTAGCGACCTTGGAGCACATCGTCGATCGAAACGACGCGGTCGTCCACGCAAAGCCGCATGGCCGGGGCGATACGAGTCGGATCGCCCGCGGAGAGGAGTTCGCGCGTTTTCCGATCCCGTTCGAACTCGCTCAAAAAACGGCACGTCCCGGGGTACACGAGCTTCTCGCCCCGATGCGGAGCGCTCGCGGCATGAAGGTCGGCGCGCGTGCAGAAGCACGGGTAGACGAGACGCGCCTCCTTCAACATCTCGTAAGCGACCTCATACGCCCCGTCGCGATCGTGTTGGTAAAACGGTCCGCGATCCCAGGTGAGGCCGAGCAGCTCGAAATCGTTTTGCACCTGGTCGATATAGCACCGCTTGGATCTCGCGCGATCGAGGTCCTCGATTCGAAGCACGATCTCCCCTCCTTGGCTTTTAGCGATAAGCCAAGCCATCAAAGCGGCGAAGATGTTGCCCGCATGCATTCGCCCCGTCGGAGACGGGGCGAATCGACCGATGACCTTATTTGGCACGGAGATCGTCGACATGCTTTGCCTTGCCCACCGCGCGTTCGATGCCGCCGGGCTCGACGAGCTTGACGCCCACGCCGACGAGCAGGACGCCTTTGAGCTTGTCGGCGATTCGCCGCCTGAGCGCGTTCATCTTCTCGAACGAATCCGAGAAAGCCTCGGGGCGCAGCTCGACCTCCACGGTCATCGAATCCATGCCGTTAACCGTCTCGACGACGATGTGATAATGCGTCGAGACTTCCTCGATGCCTGCGAGGACGTCCTCGACCTGGCTCGGGAACACGTTGGTGCCGCGAATGATGAGCATGTCGTCGCAGCGCGAGCGAACCTTCTGCATGCGCGCATGGGTGCGCCCGCATGCGCAACGCTCGGTGAACACGCGCGTGAGATCGTGCGTGCGGTAACGAAGCACGGGGATGGCCTGCTTGTCGAGCGGCGTCAAGACGAGCTCGCCCATCTCCCCGTCGGCCACAGGCTCGCCGGTCTGCGGATCGACGACCTCCCAAAGAAAATGATCCTCGGCGATATGCTGCTGGAAGCGCTCGGCAAGGCACTCACCCGAAACGCCGGGCCCCATCACCTCGGTCAAGCCGTAGTTGTCCGTGCACACGATGTGCATGCGCTTCTCGATTTCCGCCTTGAGCCCGGGAGGGCACGGCTCCCCGCCGAACAGTCCGACGCGCAACGTCGACTTCTCCCAATTAAACCCCATCTTCTCGCCAACTTCGCAGATGTGCATGGCGTAGGAGGGCGTGGAGATGAGCACCGTGGTGCCGTAGTCCTCTATCATCTGGATATGTCGCTCGGTGTTGCCCGACCCTGCGGGAATCATCGTGCAACCGAGTTTCTGCAGACCGTAGTGGAGCCCGAAGCCGCCCGTGAACATGCCGTAGCCGAACGCCATCTGCGCACGATCGCCGGGAACGACGCCCGCCATCTGAACGAGCCGGGCGATGCACTCGGCCCAAACGGCCATGTCATGCTCGGTGTAACCGACCACCACGGGCTTTCCCGTCGTACCCGATGAGGCGTGAAGCTCCACGACCTCTTCGAGCGGAACGGCGAACATGCCGAAGGGGAACGTATCGCGAAGCGCCTTCTTATCCGTGAAGGGGAGCTTGCGGATGTCTTCGAGCGTGTTGATGTCAGAGGGAGCGACGCCCATCTCATCCATGCGCTCGCGGTAGTACGCCACGTGCTCGTAAGTCCACTCGACCTGCTTGATGAGCTTCTCGAGCTGAATCGCGCGAATCTCCTCGCGCGATGCGCATTCGATCCCCTTATCGTAGATGGGCAGCTCCTCGAAGCGGCCCTCAGCTGCAGCGCGGAGCGCCGCGCCCTTTTCGGAGACGTCGCAAGTCGCCCTCTTCATATCGGTTTCCACTGTAGTCATGCTAGTCAATCGCTCCCTCGTCGTGCGCGGCGATGCGCGCGATGTCGTCTTGGTCGATCATCTCGACGGGCTCGTTCGATAACCTGCGAACCGCCTCGTCGATATCGGGCGTGCACAGCACGATATACGTCGAGATCATCGAATAGCTGTAGACGACGTTGATGCTGCAAGCGGCGAGAATGCTCATCACGCGCATCAGCTCGCCCGGAACATCGGGCAGCTTGATGCAGATGACCGGCGTCATCGTGCACGCACATCCCGCATCTCGCAAGGCAGCCAAAGCGGCCTCGGGCTTATCGACGATGAAGCGAACGATGCCGTACTCCCCGGTGTCGGAGGCCGAATAGCCGCGGACGTTGACGCCCGCACCTTCGAAGATGCCGAGAACGCGGCTCAGATGACCGGGCTTGCTTTCAGCGAAGACGCTGATCTGGGAAACCGTCATGATAACTCCCCCCCTACTTCGCGACGTGATCTCTGCCCGCACGGAACGCGGACAGGTTCATGTCGATGGTTTTCTCCGGAACGCGCGCGGAGATCGCATGCTCCCAGGCGTCAACGGGAAAATCGAGATGCGCCGAAAGGGCCCCGAGAAGCACGACGTTGGCGGTCTTGAGGCTTCCCGCCTCGAGGGCGAGACGCTCCGCCGGAACCAGCTGAGCGCCGATCGAATCAAGGTCGGCGCGAGCGTTTCGCGGCATGCGCGCTCGGCCCGTCAAAACCGGCAGCGGTTTAATGGCGACGTCGTTGACAATGAGGCTGCCGTCCTCCTTAAGTTGAGCTTGATTGCGCAGCGCCTCGGTCGTCTCGAAGGAAACCACCACATCGGCGCGCCCTGCGTCGCACACCATGGAGTTGACCTCATCGCCGAACCGCACGACCGTGGTAACCGCGCCCCCGCGCTGAGCCATTCCGTGTATCTCGGAAACCTTGACGTGATAACCCGCGTTCATGGCAGCGCGAGCGAGCAGGTCGGCGGCGAGAATGGTGCCTTGGCCGCCGACACCGCAAAGAAGAACCGTTTGAGTTGACATCAGCTGCTCCTAACCTTGCACGATGGCCTTGAACCCGCAGTACTGGGCGCACTGACCGCAACCGATGCATTGCGCGGGATCGATGAAAGCGGTGAGGACCTCCGGGTCGCGGGAGATCGCAGGGCAGCCGAGCGTCGCGCAGACGCCGCAGCCCGTGCACTTCTCCGTAACCGCGTAAGGTGTTTTGAAGTTGCGCTCGAGAAGCACGCAAGGCGCGCGGAAAACGATGACGGACAATCGATCGGTCGCCGCCGTAGCATCTTTGAGCGCGCGCCTTACGGCCATCATGTCATGCGGATCGACCACGCTCACGTCATCGATGCCAAGCGAGCGCACGACGCCTTCGAGATCGAGCTCCCGACTCGTGCGGTTTTGAAGCGTGACGCCGTTGAAGGGGTTGCCTTGACGGCCCGTCATCGCCGTAGTGCGGTTATCGAGCACGCAGACGGTGCCCGTCCCGCAGTTGTACACCGTGGAAACAAGCGAGCTCAAACCTGAGTGAGCGAAGGTCGAATCGCCGATGACCGCGACCACCGGTCTTGAAGAAGATCCCGCGAAGGCGAGCTCGAAGCCGTGCGCCATGGAAATCGAAGCCCCCATGTCGACGCACGTATCCATAGCCGACAGAGGAGGAAGCGCGCCGAGGGTGTAGCAGCCGATATCGCCCGTGACGATCGCGCGCAGACGCGAAAGCTCCTTGAACACGAGACGATGCGGGCATCCGGCGCAAAGCGCAGGAGGACGAGCGGGAAGATCCTCGCGCAGGGGAAGATGAGGGAGGTCATCGCATCCGAACGCGGCGCGAACGATGCCGGGGCTCAGCTCACCATCGCGGGGAATCTCGCGCGGAGTCTCGGACAGGGCAATGCCAGCCGCCCGAACCGCATCGGAAAGATACGCGGACGCCTCCTCGACGACGTAGACGTCATCCACGAAATCGGCGAGCTCGGCGAGCTTCGCAGCGGGAAGAGGCCAGGTCATGCCCAGCTTCAGGACGCTGGCATCAGGAAGGGCCTCGACGACGTGCTGATAGACCGCACCCGCGCAGATGACGCCGATCGCACTCCCCTTGAGCTCGAGCCGGTTGAACGCGCACTCGTCGGCGAACGCGCGGAGGTCGGCGTCGCGCTTGAGCTGCACCTTGCGCCGAGGCTTGGCGAACGCGGGCATCATGACCCACTTCGCCGCGTTCGACTCGTAAGGCGCAGGTTCCGCCTCCCTGCGCTCCCCCGGCTCGACGAGGGTTTTGGTATGGGACACGCGCACCGTGGAACGGATGAAAAACGGCACGTCGAAACGCTCGGAAAGATCGAACGCCTCGCGCGTGAATGACAAAGCCTCGGCGGAATCTGCGGGATCGAGCATGGGAATATGGGCGGCCTGCGCGTAATAGCGGGAATCCTGCTCGTTTTGAGACGAGTACATGCCGGGATCATCAGCCGCGAGAACGACCATGCCGCCGCCGACGCCGGTGTAGGCGGCGGTGAACAGCGGGTCGGCGGCGACGTTGACGCCGACATGCTTCATGGTGGCGAGGACGCGCGCGCCGGCAGCCGAAGCCCCGATGCCCACCTCAACCGCGACCTTCTCGTTCACGCACCACTCTGCGTAAACGCCGTCTTTTCGCGCGAAGCACTCGAGCGTTTCGGTGGAGGGCGTTCCGGGATACGCGACGCCGATGGTCGCTCCCGCCTCCCACGCGCCCTGCGCGATCGCTTCGTTTCCTGACATCAACTCCATGTTTACCCCTCGTCCGCGTTTCACGTTCGTCTGAAAGCGGAGGGCGCGAGCGCGCCCTCCGATACCTACCTCGACCGAAATACGGTCATCGCCGCCTTTACGCCGCGCCCTCCTCGAACATGAGGCAGAACGCGCCGATTTGAATGAAATCGCCCGACTTGAGCGCCTTGGCCTGCACCACCTGGTTGTTCACCCACACGCCGTTGAACGAGTTCTCGTCGTGGACGACGAAGCAGCCGTCCTCGCGGCGAATCGTCGCATGCATGCGCGAGACCGTCATGTCGTTGAGGAAGATAGAGCACTGCGGGTTTCTCCCAACCGTCAGCTCATCGCCGGTCAACTCGTAGACGACCCCCGCCTGAGGCCCGCGCACGACGCGCAGCAGCGCGCGACGCGCCGCCTCATCCTTGCTCGAAGGCACATGGTCGTCCAAGGACACGGGATGAAACTTCTGAGTGGCCCCCAGGAGCTTGAAACCGCACTGAGGACAGACCGCGGCACCGTCGTCGACCGTCGCTTGACAAACCGGGCATACTTCACTCATCAGCATCCTCCTTCAAATCTAAAAACATTGTAAAGCTACGACGCGTACGTGGATTGCTTATCGTAGATGAGCGGCGTCGAGTTGATGATCTTCGCGTCCGCGCAGGTCGGCTGCCCCGTGAACCCACGAACCAATCGGTCCCACCAGATGCCGATACCCTCGAGAACCCCGGGCGCGGGAACGTCCTCACACGCGATGAGATCCGCAGAAGCCACCACCTCGTTGTTCTGATAGAAAACGGCGCGTCCCACGACATCTCCCGCCGCAACCGAACCCGCGATCTCGTCGAGGGAGATCTCCTGGCTGACGTTGCCGTTGAGGGCGAACACCTCCACGGACGCATCGGGATCCGCCAGCGTCACCTTGACCGTCTTATCGATCCACGAAGCAAGCGGCGCGTAAGCGATGACGGGAACCTCGCGCGTCTGCCCGCCGAGGTTCATCGACGTCGATTCCGCACTCGAAGCAAGGGGGTAGCTGACGAGATTGTCGTACGCCCAATCCCATAACGTCGTCGTGTCCTCGAAGCGCTTGACGTCGGATGTCGAGTGGAGGACGACGGAATAGAGGGTCTTGCCCTCCTTGCTCACCGCACCCGCGAAACACGAACCCGCCAGATCGGTGTAACCCGTCTTAACGCCGCAAGCTCCCTCGTACACCCCCAAGAGCGCATCGGTGCTCTCAAGATCGACGTTCGCGGTCGCTCCGTCACGAGTCACCTGAATGGTCGCCGCGTCGGTGGAGACAATGGAGCGAAACAACTCGTCGCTCATCGCATGAGCGACGATCTTCGCGACGTCGGAGGCGCAGCTGTGCAGCTCATCAGCCCATTCCCCATCATCGAGCCCATGAGGGTTCGTGAAAAGCGAGTTCTCGCAGCCAAGCTCGCCCGCCTTCGCGTTCATGGCCGCGACGAATGCCCGATACCCCGCGTCATCGGCGTTGAGATCCACGGTGCTGCCGTCAGCTGCGGTAATGGACGCGCCTTCCTGTTTGGCCTGCTGCACGAGCGTCGCGCCTACGCTCTCGGCGATAGCGTAGGCGGCGTCGTTACCCGAGGGAAGCATCAACGCCTTGAGCGCGGTCTCGAGCGACATCGAGTCACCCTCTTGAAGATGCGCGCTCGACTCGCCGACGGCCGCAGCCGCAGCAGACACCGTGACCACGAGGTCGGCGGGGGCCTCGTCCATCGCGACCACGGCGGTCATGACCTTGGTCACCGACGCGATCTGAGCCGAGACGTCCGCGTTGCGCTCGAAGTAGACGAAGCCGTCGGAATCGACGAGCATCGCGAACTCGGCATCGATCGAAGGACACTTGATAGCGGCGACGCCGCGCTCCTCAACCGATTTGCCCGCGATGAGATCCGACTTGCGGACATCGGCGTATGCATCAGCCGGCGCGAGAAACGAGACGAGCGATGCTCCGAGAACAAGCGCAAGCGCGCACGTTGCGAAACGCGCGCGCTTGCCGGGTTTCATCTGAGCGTCGACGTTGACGCTAGCCCTCATAGATCTCCTCAGGTTCAACGATGTCGAAACCGCCTGCGACAAGCTTCGCCTCGGCATCGGGTCCCTCGATCTTCAAAACATCGATCGCACGCTCGTTACCGACGCTGAAGCAATATCCGTACTCGACGTTCATGTCGTTCTCGTCGCAGAACTCGAGAAGCGACGCCAATCCGCCGGGAACGTTGGGCACTCGCACGGCGATGACCGGCGTCACCGTCGCGCGGTAACCCGCCTCGGAAAGACGCTCGCATGCCTTATCGGGAGTATCGCAGAAAATGCGCGCCACCCCGAAATCCTGCGTGTCGGCGAGGAAGAGCGCGTGCATGTTGATGCCCGCATCGGCGATGGTCCTGCACGCCGAGGCAAGACGCCCCTTCTCGTTCTGAAGGAACACGGTGAGCTGTGAAATCATTAGTTCTTCCCTTCTCTCAGGTCGATCACGCGCTTGGCCTTGCCCTCGCTTCGCGCGATGGTCTTCGGCTCGACGATCTTGACGTCAACCGCAATCTGCAGGTTGCTCTTGAGCTCGGCGGAAAGGCGCTTCTTAAGCGACTCGATCTTGCGGATCTCGTCGATGGGGAAGTCGGGCTGGGTTTCAACCTGAAGCTCGACGTGATCAAGCGGCCCGCGCGTGGTGAGGATGATCTGATAATGCGCGGCGATCTCCGGGAACTCGGTGATGACCTGCTCGATCTGCGAGGGGAAGACGTTCACGCCGCGAATGATGAGCATGTCGTCGGTGCGCCCGCGAAGCTTGTCGATGCGGCGATGGGTGCGCCCGCAGGAGCAGGGCTCCGAAATAATGCGCGTGATATCGCGGGTGCGGTAGCGAACGAGCGGGCAGCACTCGCGCGTGAGCGTGGTGATGACGAGCTCGCCCCACTCGCCTTCGGGCACGGGCTCAAGCGTGACGGGATCGAGGATCTCGCAGTAGAAGTGATCCTCGGCGATGTGAAGACCGTCGCCCTCGGCGCACTGCATCGCAACACCCGGTCCCATGATCTCCGAAAGACCGTACACATCGCAGTACGTGATGCCGAGCTTCTCGGCGATCTCCTTGCGCATGTTGTCCGACGCAGGCTCGGCACCGAAGATACCGCCCGAAATCTTGAAATCCTTCGCGGGGTCGTAGCCCATCTCAATCGCCGTATCGGCGATGAGCAGCGCATAGGAGGGCGTGCAGGCGAGGATGTCGGTCCCGAGGTCCTTCATCATCTGAACTTGACGCTTCGTGTTGCCCGAGGACGTGGGGATGACGGTGCAGCCGACCGCCTCGCCGCCTTGGTGCGCGCCAAGGCCGCCGGTGAAAAGACCATAGCCGTACGCCACCTGAATGGTCGAATCCGGCGAGCCGCCGACCATGTAGATACCGCGAGCGAAGCAGTCGCCCCAGTTCTTGAGATCGTTTTTCGTTGCGCCGACGACGGTCGCCTGGCCCGTCGTACCGGAGGAAGCGTGAATGCGCGCAACGTCGCGCTGCGAACGGGCGAACAAGCCGAACGGGTACGCATCGCGCATATCCTGCTTGACCACGAAGGGGAACTTGACCAGATCCTCAAGCGAGGTGAGATCAGCGGGCGTGACACCTGCCTCGGCAAAGCTTCGCTTGAAGAAATCGACGTTCTCGTATGCGTTGCGCAGAGAATCCCTCATACGCTCGAGCTGCAGTGCGCGCAGCTTCTCGACAGGCATGGTTTCGATTTCTTGTTGGTAGTACACGGATACCTTCCTCACGATCGAATTGCCGCTTCCTACGCAGCGGCGGCGTCTTTGCCGTCAGCACCCGCATCCTCAGCATCAGGGCCCTTGATGATGACCTCGGTGACCGGCGAATAGGTTGAGGCGAAGGCATCCTTTCGGATGACGGAGCCGTCCTTGGACTTGACGGTGCGCACGACGGTGATCTCCATGCCATCGGTCCCGGCCGTCTTCGTATAGCTCGTGCCGGGCGTGAGCGTGTCGTCGACGATGGTCTTGGTCGCATGCTTCTCCCCTTCGACCCAATCTCCCGTCTCGGACGAGACGATGAAGCCGGGATCGACGCCATACAGTGTAACGGTAATGCTCGAGTCGGTGTAGGTCGCGCGAAGCAAAACATCGGAAGCGGTATCGTTGCGCCAGACGAAATCGAGATCGGGGTACGACACGGCCGCATCGCGCCCGGCGGGATAGCTCGCAACGTAAAGCGAATGGTTCGTCCTCGACGGAACCGCATAGCCCGCATCGTACACGGCGTTGAAGACGGTGGTGGCCACCTGGCAGATGCCGCCTCCCGCCTCCTCGATGTACTCGTCACCGGTTATCGCACCGGCGGGAAGAAACCCCGCGTCCTCATTGCAGTTGCCCGCGACGTCGTTGAACGACCAAAGACCTCCGTTAGCATCCGCAACGGAGTTGTTGATAAGGTCGGAAACGAGGTGGATGTTGTGCGTGCGGTTCTTCGTCGCAGACGAGCCGACGAACTGCGTGGTGTAGGAGGATATCTCCGAAACGATACCGTACGACAAGGCGGCGTCGAAATCGATCGGACCCGATATCTGCTGCGTGGCAATGTCTATCGGATCGCTGACGATGGCTGCGTCAGCGGATCCCGAGGAACGGTAACCGCCGAACAGATTCTCGTCAAGGACGTCGAGCGCGACGCCGAGCTCGGGCACGGTCACCTCGCCCTGCGGCTCGACCGTCACGACATCGTCGGACACGCTGATGGACACCACGACCTCCGAGCCCCTCTCATGCGCGTTGACGCTTGACACGAGCGCGGGGGTCGCCGCCTCGTCATCGATGACCGGCGCGAGGATATACCCGTCGCCGAGCTTCCTCACCTCGGTCGCGATCCAACCGCCGAGCTCTTTCCCGTCGACAGCGACGGTGCTCCCGTCATGAGTGAAAGACGCACCCGAGCGAAGAGCGGCGTTGATGACATCGCACGTCTTCTGCGCACCTGCAAAATCAACACGCACCGGCGCGTACTCGGCGACGGCGACAAACGATGCATCGGCAGGGTCGGCGGCCAGCAGGCAGGCAGAAAGGTTCTCCGAGAACGCGTCGCGATCAACCATGTTCCCGTCATGACCTTCAACGACGGAAGCCACGCCGTCGTCGATGCTCACATCAAAGTCCACGCGAACGACCCCGATCGCCTGATCGACGTCGTGGGCGAGATTCTCGAGAAGCGTCTCGTCGAAAGCAAGCTCGACCGGAACGGTCTTACCCCCCAAAGCGGCTCCGATACGGTCGTAGACACCGGACAAGCCACGACCCACGGCGAACGCCTCGTCTGCAAGCCGCTCCGTCGGAAGCGACGCCCCCAACGTTGACGCATCGACCCGCCAAAGCTTTTTGCTCTTCTGAGCCTCTTCGAACGAGATCTGCTCGGCGATGGCGTCAGCTTGAGCAAGCTGAGCGTCCAAATCGACCGAAGCGGCGGTTTCCTCATCAGAGAACACGATCACGGTGCCGGACGCGATACGCTCCTGATAATGCGCATCGACCGCGTCAATCGCCTCATCGCGCGTCATCCCGGACACGTCAACCTCTCCGATGCTGACGCCCGCGCGCATAGTAGAGCCGTTGAGGACCGCGTCGACGCCGACGCCGACGCCCGCCACGAGCACAAGGGCCAGGCAGATGGAAAACGCGCGACCGCGCCGACATAAGCTCGCAACCGCTCGTGCAACAAAGGCGATAGCGCTCGCGATACCGCGCAGCAAAGCCACTATGGCTGCGGCGATGAGACCTACGACGCGTTCGACCGCCGAAGCACCCGCATCGGGTGCAAACCCGCCCCCGGAAGCCGTCGAGCCTTTACCGGCACGACGCTGAGCCGAGGCGCTTCGGGGCCTTCCGGTGCTGCCCGCACCCGAGCGCACCCCCGAATCACGAGATGTCGAAGGCGCATCGCTGCGCCTCGCGCGCCGATTTCCGGAAGCAGGATCTTCCGTGCGGGAAGAGGAACCTCGCGCACGAGTCGCCCGCGACGCCGCACGCGAAGAAACCGGGGACGAGCCCTCACGAGAGCGAGCGGAGCGCGTCCGCATGTCACGACCACGCTCTTGCGCGTGTCGACCCGTCGATTCCCCGCGCACATCATCCTTGCGGGGACGATTACCTCTGATCTGCGTCAATGACAACCTCCGAAAGGCTCACTCGCCGCGCACGCGCTTCAGCTCCTCGAGAGCTCGAACGCAATAATAGGCAGTCGTCGCCACCCCGAGGATGAGTCCGATGTAAAGAAACCAAATACCCCAGGACACAGGTTGATCCGTGAAACCCGGGAGCCATGCGATATCGCACCATCCGAGCCCGGAGACCAGCGGCCAATTCAAAAGCAAACCGGCGAAGCCGACGAAGAGAAGCGTCGTGGCAACTTTGCCGGGATAAATCACGGGAATGCGAATCTTGTATTTCGTAAGCAAGATACCCCCGCCGATCAACATGAGCAGATCACGCGCAAGCACGACGAGGATAATCCAAAGAGGAATCCTCCCGACGAGGAAGACGCCGAGAACACCCGTGATCATGAGTATGCGATCAACCGCAGGATCGAGCAGCTGCCCGAGCTTGGACACCGAATGCGTCCGCCGCGCGACCTGCCCATCGATGAAATCCGTCAAAGCGGCTGCGGCGAAAAGAGCAGTTGCCAAGACGTCGTAGCCATGCAGAAGGAGCACTAAATACGCGGGCACCATGAGAAGCCTGATGAACGAGATGGCATTGGCGAGGGTGAACACCCTGTTGGTCACCTGTTCCTCATCGGAGCATGCCCCCGCATGGTTCGCGCTCATCATCAACCCGCCTTCAAATGGAACCGGACTCGCCTGCGGAGCCCGGGTTTGTCTCGATTTCTGGGTTATTCTACCGGCGAATCGCGCGTCGAGATAACAATCGTCACGCATTCGCCGGTTTCAACAGCGGAACTTCACAGCTGGCAACATGTCGGCGCGATTCGCCGGGCGTCACTTTTCGACAAGCCCGTGTTTATCAGGCTCCGAATAATCCCAATCGAGCGACGCCTTCTTCACCTCGGCGGGCTTGGGTTTTTTAGGATCGGGCACGTCGAACACGTTGCAGAACTGGGTCGTCGAGACCTTCGTGTAAGTCGGAAGCATATGCAGACACGCTTTCGGGCAAGCGCGCACGCACGACCCGCATTGCACGCATCGGAACGGGTCGATGGCCCAGCGACGTATCGACTTATCGACCACGATGGCGCCGGTGGGGCAGGTCTTCTGGCACAAGCTGCACAGAATGCAATTATCGACCTCGTTGTGGATATGGCCCTTCAAGCCGGCGGGCGCCTGCTTGGTCTCAACGGGGTAAAGCGTCGTCTCCGGCTTTTTGAAGAGTGAGCCGAACGTCATCCCGCCCAATTTGAAGCTACCCACGAGTTCCTACCTTTCCGTGCAGCTGATGCAAGGATCAATGGTCAGCACGATCATGTTGACGTCGGCTAGATCGCACCCCGAAAGGGCGGCGGTCATGCCCGCGAGGTTTTGCGACGTAGGGGTGCGCATACGCATGCGCTCGAGGTATTTGGTGCCGTTGCCGCGCGCGAAGTAATAGCATTCGCCACGCGGCTGCTCGAGAACGTTCGACGCCTGCGCGCCCATTTCAGGAGACCCCTTGACGCTGACGGAGATATCGCCTGCGGGAATCTTCGCGGCAAGCTCCTCGATGATGTCGATAGACTGAAGAACCTCGAGGCAGCGCACCTTCACGCGAGCATAACAATCGCCCTGCCCGTCGAGTATAGGCTGAAAATCAGACAGATCCCCGTAAGCACCGCGACCGAACATGCGCACGTCGTAGTTGACGTTGGAGGCGCGCGCAAACGGGCCGACCATGCTCAACTCGACAGCCTGCTCATGCGAAACGTAGCCGACCCCGACCGTTCGGTTTTTGATGGACGTATCCGTGAGCAACGTATTCATGATCTTGACGTACTCGGTCTTGATGCCCTCGAGAACGTTGACGATCTCGCGCATCGTAGCATCATCGATATCGCGGACGACGCCGCCGACCTTCACCACCGAGAGGATGACGCGACCGCCGGTGGTCTTCTCGAAGATATCGAGCACGCGCTCGCGCAAGCGCCAGCAGTGCATGAACATCGACTCGAAGCCGAAGGCGTCCGCCGCAAGCCCCAGCCAAAGCATATGCGAGTGAATTCGGGACAGCTCGTGCCAGATCACGCGAAGATACTCGGCACGCTTGGGAACCTCGACGCCCATGAGGGATTCGACCGTTTCGGCGTAGCCAAGCGAATGCCCCATGGCGCAGATGCCGCAGATACGCTCCGCAACGTATATGAACTGATTGTAATCCCGAGTCTCCACGAGCTTTTCCAAGCCGCGGTGAATGAACCCTATCTGCGGAATGCAGTCGATGACCTTCTCATCCTCGACGACGAGATCGAGGTGCAACGGCTCGGGCAGAACCGGATGTTGGGGTCCGAAGGGAATAACGGTTGCTTTGCCCATGTTAGCCTCTTTCCTTCTCCGCCGCCTTCTCGGCACGAGCCGCCTTCGCCTCCATGGCGGCGCGGACCTTCGCCGCTTTCTCAGGATCCATCGCGGCGAGCTTCGCCTCAAGCTCAGCCTCTTTCGCAGCCCGCTCCCGCTCGGTACGCGCGGCATCCTCTTCCGCGGCCTTCTTGGCCTTAGCGGCCATCGCGGCTTTCACACGCGCGACCTTCTCCGGATCCATGCCCGCGAGCTTCGACTCCAAAGCCTCGTCGGATCCCTCGAGAACGCGCCCGCTTTTCTTGACGGGCTTCGCCTCGGGATGCCCCGAGAGATACTCGGCGTTAGCGGCGCTCGCAAGCGCCGCCTTGGCCTCCTTGGCTGCCTTCGCCTCGGCTATCTTGCGCGCTTTCTCGCGTTTAGCTAGCTGCTCAGGCGAGATGATGGTCATCGGTTCCTTCGCGGCGAGCTGATAGAAGTTACCGCCGAAGTCGATGGCGATGTCGGATATATGAACGCCGAACAAATCATGGATCTCGTTTTCGAACACGAAAGCCTCGAGATACAGATCGGTGATCGAGGGAATCACGGCGTCACGGGGCACGTCGCGCACGACTTTATTGTCAAGCACGCCGTCTTTCATGAACGAATAAACCAGATCAACGCCTTTTTCGGTGTTAACCGCAAGCGTCTGAACGTAGCGCCAACCATCACGCTTGCGTTCAGCGGCGAAATCGTGGATGCGCTCAACGGACAACGGGGCGAAACCCTGCCTGAATTCAACCTTCACGCTTTAAGCTCCCTTCTTCGCAGCTTTGAGCTCAGCGGCCTTGCGATCGAGAACCGCGACGCCCTCGACGATTGCGTCGATGATGGACTCAGGCCTCACGGCGCAACCAGGCGCGTACACGTCAACCGGAATGGCCTTGTCGACGCCGCCGATGACGTTGTAGCAATCGTGGAAGATGCCGCCCGAGCAGGCGCAGATGCCGCACGCGACAACGACCTTCGGCTCGACCATCTGGTCGTAAATCTCTTGGATGACCTTGATGTTCTGCTCGTTGACCGAACCGGTGACCAGGAAGATGTCCGCGTGCTTGGGATTGCCGGTGTTGACGACCCCGAAGCGCTCGCCGTCAAAGCCCGGACACAACGTGGCGAGAACCTCGATATCGCATCCATTGCAGCTTGAAGCATCGTAATGGATGACCCAGGGGGATTTAGATGCATAACCCATACAGCCTCCTAAATAAAGGCGAGAACGGCGATGTTGACGCCGCCCGCGACCAGCGCGACAGCCCAAGCCGATTTCAGCATGAACTGCCACTTCACGCGGGCGAAGTTGTTGTCGATCCAGATCTCGAGGAAATAGACGACGACGACGACGAGGACGGCGAGGACGATGGAGAGCGGATTTCCCCAAACGAAGAAGATGCCGATCCACCCGAGGAACAGCACGGTCTCGCACCAATGCATGACCTCGACCATCGCGAGCGTCGGCCCGCTCATCTCGGTGGTCATGCCGCGAACGAGCTCCTGATGAGCGTGGTGCGACATCGAAAGATCGAACGGCGACTTGCGCAGCTTGATCGTGAGAATGAACAGAAGACCGAGGAACGCAAGCCATATGGTCGCGATGGCGGGCACCTGCGCGCCGAGCGCGGCCGAGACGTCAAACGAACCGACCGCCATGAAAAACGCGACGGCGAACAGAAGGACCATGGGCTCGTACGCCATGACCTGGATCGTCTCGCGGGCCGCTCCGATCTCCGCGTAGGGGGAACGGGATGAATAAGCTGCGACGATGAAGAACAAGCTCGAAAGCGTGATGACGAAAACACATAGCAAAAGGTTACCGCCGCTGAAGAAGATCCCGCCCGCGAGAATCGCGAAGAACAACGCGCAAGCGACGTAGACGAACTCGCTCGAGTTGACGGAAACGCGTTCTTTCCCGAGAAGCTTGCGCACGTCATAGTAAGGCTGGAGAAGCGGAGGACCCACGCGTCCTTGCATACGCGCGGAGATGATGCGATCGAGACCCGCGAGGAGACACCCCAACGCAGGACCGACGACGGCGAACACGATGGTTCCGATCAGCGTGAACAGCAAAGTCATCTTCAAACCACTCCCCTGCTAGAAAACCATCGGCGTGCCGACGATCGCGAAGGCAAACGCCGCAGCCATGATGATGATGTTGAACCAAACGCCGACAGGCGCCACGCGCTTCTCTCCGAAGATATCGGTCATATACCAGTTGCGTACCGTCGCCTCGGAAGATCCCGACATGGCATTCTGGAACATGCGGTTTTCGTTGTCGCGACCGACGCCGGCGAGATACACGCCGACCTTGCGACCACGCTGCTTGTTGAGACCGGCGAGCAGAACCGCGACCACGATGACGACGCAAATACTGCCAATCCAGAGGTTATCGGAGGAGATCCCCTGGCCGACGGTGCCGAACACCGACATGATGTAAGGTTCGACGAGGAAAGCGGAAACGACCGGTATGAGCACGCAGCATGCGACGAGAAGCACGGCCATCACCGTAAGGGCGAACCATTCGCTTCGGTGAACGCTCATCTCCACGTTCTCCTGAGCGCTCGCGATGCCGGCAAGCTTCCCGAGCCATTTTGCCCAAAACATGAAGGTAGCAGCTGAACCGAACGCCAAGATGATGAGCAGAGCCACCTGGTTGGTGTCGACGAACGAGACGAGCGTCGCCCACTTCGCGACGAGCATACCGAACGGCGCAATGAACATGCACATGATGCCGAGCATCATCAGGCGCGCAAGACGCGGCATGCGCTCGAAAAGAAGATCCATGTCCTCGATGTCGCGGCTTCCGATATGATGCTCGGCGGTTCCCACGCACAGGAAAAGAAGCGACTTCGCAACGGCATGGAACAGAACGAGGAAAACCGCCGCCCATACCGCCTCCGGCGTTCCAACCCCCGCGCACGCGGTGATAAGACCGAGGTTCGCGATGGTGGAGTACGCCAGGACGCGCTTGGCGTTGCTCTGGGAGATCGCCATGAACGAGCACAGAAGGAACGTGATGCCGCCGACGAGCATGACCATGATGGAGGGAGGTGCGCACACCAGCATGATCGGCGAGAGCTTGACGAGCAGGAACACGCCCGCCTTCACCATAGTCGAAGAATGCAGAAGCGCCGAGGTGGGCGTCGGCGCAACCATCGCTCCGAGAAGCCACGTGTGGAAGGGCATCTGCGCGGCCTTGGTGATGCCGGCGAACGCGAGGAGCGTGACCGCGAGCATGACCAAATCGGGACGGTTGACGCCGATGCAGAGGAACTCGTAGAACGACAACGTACCGAGCTGGGACGCGCTCAGCAGCAGCGCGACGACGAACGCGATGCCGCCGAGGAGGTTCATGACGATCTGACGAAACGCGTTGCGGATGGCCTCGTCGGTTTTAGTGTAGCCGATGAGCAAAAACGAGCAGACCGTGGTAACTTCCCACCCCGTGAACATCCACACCATGTTGTTGGAGAACACGATGACGTACATGGCGGAGAGGAACACGAACATGATGGCGAAGAACGTCGGCCGGCGATCCTTCGAACCCGAAGGCTCATGAGCCTGGAAATCCTTCATGTATCCGAGTGCGTACACGCAGATGCCCGTGCCGACGACGCCGATGATGAGCGCCATGAGCAACGAAAGGGAGTCGAGGTACAACCCGTAGATCACCTCGACCTGAGGCGCGAACACGAACTCGAACACGAGGGCGAGCAGGATCTGAACGACGGCGAGCACCGCCGCGACAACGTTGCGATACTTGAAAGCGAAGGCGAGGATGATCGCGGCGATCACGCAGCTCACGCCCAGGCAGATCAGATCGATTGCGTGGGACTGAAACGGTATGAGCGTCATCGGAGCCCCGAGGTTCAGCAAGGCGACGGCGATCGATGCAAGCGCGATCACGCCCGCTCCCGCGTAGACGATCACGTTCCGCGCTGCATCTTGTCGCACCACGAAAAGCAATGCGGCAACTATCAGCGGAAACACGATGAGGAAAACGATCATTTCCATCACTGCCCACCTTCACTCGATCGGCGGCGGATAATCGCCGCGCCATTGAATCAAGGGCGCGGGAACCCGATTTCACGCGCCTTGAGCATCAACTCTAGCAAAACGAGATTCGCCGACCCCATCTATTAACGTTCATCGCGAGAATATTCGGCAAATGGGCTCCGACCATCCCGTCCGCCCTTCGTTTCCGACCGTCCGCATCCGAGAGCCTTCCCGCATAACCAGAGCGGCGAAACCACGCACGACCACGCTGCGGAAGGCGCCTTCCGAAGCGCACGCAAGAGAGGGAAACGCACGCTGTCGCAAGGGCATCAACCTCGCGATGACGGTTGCAAAACATCCATCACATCGGATACGAACCGTTCGATATGCTCCGCCGGCCTCGAGGCGTAAACCAAGCCATAAGGAATGCTCGGGGCGTTTTCGAGCGAGGCAAGCCTCATCTCGGGAACTAAATCAGCCCACGATGCCGGCATGGCCAGCGCGCGCTTGTTCACCTCGCAGTCGACGAACACATCGATTCCGTAAAAAGAAACGCTCTTCACGGCGATCTCGTTGTTGACTTCGTGCAGCTTTCTCAACCGGTCGAACGATTGAGAGACGCCTCGTCTGAGCATGACGACCTCGCAGCCCGAAAGATCATCGATCGAGAGAGCGTCTCCCCCTGCAAATCCAGAAGGCAAGGCCAACACGAGCGGCACGTCGAGCAATTTCAAAAACGAGCATCTTCCTCGGTAGTATTCCGAAAGGTAGAGGCCTTCTATGACGTCTCGCGATCGTCCAAGCTCGGAGAGAAACGCGCTGCCTCGTTCGTGCGGGGAGCCGAGCGAGACCACCTCGATGCTCGCCTCCTTGCCCGACGCCTCCAGCCGATCGCAAAGCAATGGAAGGTATCGGCACCGCGTGAGCAACGACGTGCCGACGCGAACACGCACGTCGCCGCTCGCGATCAACCGAGCGCGCTCAACCGCCAAGTCGGCATGCCTCATGATTTCGACCGCATCCTGGTAAAGAGACGACCCCGCCTCGGTAAGCGACACCCCTCGTCGAGACCGCGTCAGCAGCTGCACGCCAAGCCGTTCCTCAAGAAGATTCACCTGTTGAATCAACAACGCGGGGGTGATGTAGAGATCACGCGCCGCCTTGTTGAAGCTTCCCGCGTCAACGACACGCACGAACGAATCAAGCTGACGGTTGCACACGAATCCCCCTATCGAAATCAGTCGTGTTAGGTTTGAACCAACCACATGAATTAAATCTTATCTGTTCCCTTGGCATCGACGCGTGATTAACATAGCAGGTGGCAAAACGAAGGGGGCGCTATGCTAACCGATACCCAAATCGATGCATACTTCAAGCGAATCGGGTTCGAAGGTCGCGTGACCAATTCAAAACACACGCTTGACGAGCTTGTTCTCGCGCATCAATGCACCATCCCGTTTGAAACCGTCACGCTCCACAGGCGAGGCGGAGGTCCTAGGCTCGAAACAGAATTCATCTTCGAGAAGGTCGTCGAACGCGAGCTCGGGGGTTATTGCTTCGAGCTCAACAAATTGTTCGAGGAACTGCTCGCATCGCTTGGTTTCGGAGTCCGGCCCGCGCTGAGTCGAGCCGTGAGAGGCCGCGGGGGCCGCATGCCAATCAATCATCGAGGCATCATCGCCTACGCCGACGAAGGCGCCTGCTCGGTCGACGTCGGCTTCGGAGGACCTATGCCCGCCGGAGCCCTGCTTTTAAGCCACGGCCTTGAGCAGGAGATATTCGGGGAAACGTACACCCCGCGCGAGACCGAGAACTCATGGTGGAAGATCGAACGCCTCACGCAGGCCGCAGGCGATAATTACGACGACGACAAACCCGTTCGCCGGCAAGTAGAGCTCGAACTGTGCACGGCGGCGGTCGAGGACATCGACTTCAGCGCACTCAACCTGTACTTCTCTCAGCCGGGAACTCTTTTCCATGATCATGAGATCGTGAACCTGCGCACACGCAGCGGATACGTCGGGTTCAAAGACGGCGTCCTCACCGTGAGGGAGGGCGGCCGAAAAACCGTGACCGAGATCGACGATCCGCAAAAGGTGAACGAAACGCTAGCGCGATGCTTCGGATTGCGAGACGTCGACGAAGCCGTTCGCGAAGGTTTTTAACCTGCGCAAAGAGCACAGCGCGCTTTAAAACGACGAGGGGGACGGCACGCGCCGTCCCCCTCGTCGCTAAATAGCTTTAGAGCGCGAATCGCCCTAAAGCGCGGCCTCGCGGATCACCTTGAGGAACTCCTCACGATCCCAAGCACCCTGATCGCCCTGAGAACGCTCGCGCACCGAGACCTTGCCCTCTTCGATCTCCTTATCGCCCATGACCACCATGTAGGGGATCTTCTGGCTTTGAGCCTTGGCGATCTTTACCTTCATGGGCTCGTTCTGGTCGTAAACCTCGACACGACCGCCCGCGGCCTTCACTTCGGCCGCGAACTCCGCCGCCGCCGCCTTATGCCTGTCGGCGATCGGGATGACGACGACCTGCAACGGCGCGAGCCACAACGGCAAAGCGCCCGCGTAATGCTCGATGAGGATGCCGAGGAAACGCTCGATCGAACCGAAGATGGCGCGATGGAGCATGAACGGACGTTCCTCGGTGTTGTCCTCGGTACGGTACGTGAGGCCGAAGCGCTCGGGAAGGTTGAAATCCACCTGCACCGTGGAGCACTGCCACGTACGGCCGATGGCGTCTTTCACCTTGATGTCGATCTTCGGGCCGTAGAAGGCGCCGTCGCCCTCGTTGATCTCGTAGGAGAGGTTATGCCGTGCGCACGCCTCCTTGAGCGCGTTGGTCGCATGCTCCCACATCTCATCGGTGCCGATCGATTTCTCGGGACGCGTGGAGATCTCCGCCTCGTAGGAGAACCCGAAGGTTTCCATGATGTGATCGACCAAATCGAGGATGGCGACGACCTCGTCGACAACCTGATCGTTGGTGCAGAACACATGAGCGTCATCTTGCGTGAAGCCGCGAGCGCGCATGAGGCCGTGCACGACGCCGCTCATCTCATGACGATAGACCGTGCCGAACTCGAAGTAACGAAGCGGCAGATCACGATACGAGTGAAGATCGTTCTTGTAGAGCATGACATGCCCCGGGCAGTTCATCGGCTTCACACCGTACTCCGACAGACGAGGCTCCTCCTCGGTTCCCTCGTTGATGTTGAAGAAGTACATGTTCTCCTTGTAAAAGCCGTAATGACCGCTCGTCTTCCACACGTCGGCTTTGTAGATATGAGGCGTGATGACCTCTTCGTAACCGCGCTCATACAAATCGCGGCGGAGCCACTCCTGCAAAAGCCTGATGACCCGCGCGCCCTTGGGAAGGTACAGGGGAAGCCCGACGCCTGCGGACTCGTCCATCATGTAAATGCCCAGCTCACGTCCGAGCTTGCGATGATCGCGCTTCTCTGCCTCCGCGAGGTTCGAAAGGTGCTGATCGAGGTCCTTCTTGGAGAAGAAAGCCGTACCGTACACGCGCGTCAGCATCTCCCGCTCGGAGTCACCGCGCCAGTAAGCGCCCGCCACCTTCGTGAGCTTGAACGCACCCACCTTGCCCGTGCTGGGCAGATGGGGACCGCGGCACAGGTCGGTGAACGATCCGATGGAGTACGTGGTGATGACGGCGTCCTCGGGAAGCTCGTTGATGAGCTCGACCTTGAATTGCTGGTCGGCGAAAACATCAAGCGCCTCGGCACGAGAGACCTCGCGCCTCACGAACGCTTCATCCGACTTGACGATCTCGGCCATGCGCGTCTCAATCGCAGCGAAATCGTCAGGCGAGAGGCTCTTCCCCTCGGGAAGCTCGATGTCGTAGTAAAAACCGTTTTCGACGGCGGGGCCGACGCCGAATTTAACATCACCATAGAGGTCGACGAGGGCCGCTGCCATGACATGCGCCGTGGAGTGGCGAAGGAGGTCGAGGGCCTCGTCGCTTTTCGAGGTCACGATCGCGACGGCATCGCCCTCGCGCACCGGAGCGCTCAGGTCGACGGGCTTGTCGTTGACGATGCCGGCAAGCGCGGCACGCGACAAACCGGAGCCGATAGACGCTGCGACGTCGGCGACGCACGCGCCCTCGGCAAGCTCCTTCACGGAGCCATCAGGCAAAACTATGTTCATGATTCTCCTTTTCCGCGCCGGGTGCATACAGAGCACCTGCGCTGTCATTCATCGCGGCTTTGAGTACCGCGACTGCCTTTGTGCTCGATCGAGCACGTGCGCCGCCTCTCTTGAAAGAGGCGGCGCACGTACGAAATGCGAGCGTAGACGAGAAGCCGGCGTTTCGCCGGCTTCTCGTCATCTGAACTCAACTACGCGCGAGGGTCCGCGTCAGGTCGCGGGGCGCGCTCGCGAACCCGCGCCTCGGGACGCGGTTGAGGCCTGCGGGCACGACGCGGCTCCATGGAGCCGACAGGCGTCGCGCAATACGGGCAAACGGTCCAGCTGGGCTCGAGGGCGTGAGAGCAGTTGCCGCAAAGGTTTTTAAGCTGCGTGTGGCAGTTCGGGCACAAAACGTAATCCGACTGCACCGGATAACCGCATGCCGCGCATTCGCCGTACTTCATGAGCTGACGTTGCTTCAGCGCGATCTCAAGCTCCTGCTCGTCGCGATCGATCTGCAGCAGAGGCGGACGCAAAAGGCAGTAAGCGATAAGCCCGATGATGGGAACGAGGGCGACGACCGCCCAAATCTGCCACATCGTGCCGCGCTGATAGGCATCGCGAACCACCCAGACGATGGACAGGACGTAAAGAACGACAAGCATCACGACCACGATCGTGAAGGCGGTCTGCATCTGCGGAGACCAAAGCTGCGCGAGCAACTCGCTCATAGTTACCTCTTCTACTCGACGTGTGCGCAGAATCGAGACGACCCTGCTTCATGCGTGCGAAACAATAATATTAAACGCAGTGTTTCATTATAGCAATAATGCATCCTCTGCGACACCGAGCGCAGCAGAAGCAAGCCGACGGGTCGAGCAGTCGAGCGTCAGAACGAGAACGAGTCAGCCCCGACGCATGCGAACCACGGCCGGGGCGGACGCCGCAATAAAATCTCAAGCGAGATGCCGGAGCGATTTACAGCGTGGAAATCCGGATCTGACAGACGTCGTCGCCGTTGGCGATGGTCTTCGGGAGCTCGAACTTCGTGCCGCCGATCCCCTCGATGATACCCCGGTCGCCTTCCATCGCGATATCGCACAAAGCCGCGATGTCCTCATCGGAGGCACCGACCTTTTTCCATGCCTCGACAAGCGGGCAGTAGTGGAAATCAACCGAAAGCTTCTCATCGGTCTTCTCGACGATCTCCATCTCGAAGACGCTGCGAACGGGCTCCGCCGTGAGAAGCTCGTTGAACTTCTCGATAGTCTCGAACTTTCCGAACTTGACAGCGGCATGGTACAGGCCGCATTTGCGAATGGCCTTATGAAGCGGCCCGTCGCCACCCTCATTCGCAGGGTTTTCCGCAAGATAGTAAAGCCACAGCGCGCGGTGTTCGAACATGGCGCGAGCCTCGTTTAAAGTATATGCCTTCTCATCAGGTTGCACGAACATTCATCTCCCCTTTCCATTGCGCGAACGCTGCACCGATTATCCCGGATTCGCTATACGAGCACGCGCATGCAAAACCTTCGGTGCGCTTTAACCCGCAGATGGCACGCGATCGCTACCGCCCGGGAGCGCGATACGCTCCCGGGCCAAGATGACCCGATTGGGAACAATGACGTATCTATAATGTACGGACGCAAACGACAAGACGGAAAAAAGAGGTGCTCTGGGTGAACGCGGGACTCGTCGAGATCGCACAGGAAATGGTCATCCTGTTCTTCATCATCGGAATCGGATACATCGCCAAGAAATCGAAGCTCATGACCGAGGAATTCGATCGATCGCTCTCGAAGCTTATCGTTAACATCGCACTTCCCGGCATGATACTCGGGTCCGTGCTCACAGCCGAAAACCTACCCGGGCTCGAGGACATCATCCTGACCTTCATCGTCTCGTGCGCGAGCTACCTTATCGCTGTAATCGTCGCCTATCTGTTCACGGCCGTAACGCGCATCTCCTGGCGCAACAGAGGCGTTTTCAAGTTCATGCTGTGTTTCGGCAACGTCGGCTTCATCGGATTTCCCGTCCTCTCGGCGATATACGGGCCCGAAGCGCTCATCTACGCCGCGGTTTTCAACCTGCCGTTCAACTTCCTCGTCTTCACCATGGGAGCGTGGTTTCTCACGCAGGACAGCGTGAACGGCGCACGGGTGAAACTCTCGTGGCGCACGTTCGTCTCCCCCGCCATAGTCAGCTGTATCGCCGCTATCGCCTTGGTGCTTCTCGGCGTCCACGACGTGCCCATCATAGGGGAATCACTTGAGACGCTCGGCTCGCTCACCACGCCGGCGGCTCTTCTCATCATCGGGTCCTCGCTGGCGAACATGCCGGTCAAAGAACTCGTCGGCGGCTTCCGCATGTGGCTCATGTCTCTGTTCAGACTTCTCGTCATTCCGCTCATCACGTGGGGCGTCTTCCACCTCTTTATCAGCGACCCACTCCTGCTCGGCGTGGTCGTCGTGATTTCAGGCATGCCGGTGGCAACCAACGGAACGATACTCTGCTACCAATACGGCGGCAGCACGCGCACCATGGCGCAAGGAACGTTCATGACCACCGTGCTCTCGCTGGCGTCCATCCCGGTGATCGTCGCGGTGCTGAGCGCGCTCGGGTAACGTCCGTGCTCGCCACCGCGAGACGGACGCCGGGAACAGCAGAAACCGCAGGTCTGCTGCTCCCGCGCGGTAAACGGAGCAGCGCGGTCGATTCCGCGCAAACCAAGACCGCCCGTGAAGTGAAACCCACCTCGTTCATCACCGGGCGCGAGGTGCAACTTGAAGCCGACAAAGAAAAACCGCAGCTCGCGGGCGCGAGCTGCGGTACGAGAAGCGATGCCGTCGTCGAGCGAGCTTACGCGAGCTCGGCGATCTGCGATTGAAGCCTCGCCAACTTGTCGGAGAGCTCCTCAAGCTTAGCCTTGTCCTTAGCCACGATCTCGGGAGCAGCCTTGGCCAAAAAACCCGGGTTCGAAAGCTTTTTCTCGAGCTTAGCCACGTCTTTGGCGACCTTGCCCTGCTCCTTCTCGAGACGCGCCTTCTCCGCTGCGAAATCGACGTGACCCGACAAGATGGTGTACACCTCGATGCCCGACCCCAGCGAAACCGAGGCCTCCGCGGGCTTGACGGCATCTGCGGAGATGGTCAGATCCTCCACGTTCGCAAGCGCGCGCACAATCGAAGATTGAGCAGCGAGAAGCTCCACGTCGTGCGATGCCGCCTTCACCGCGACGGGCAACGCCGTCTTAGGCGAAATGCCGTAGCGAGCGCGCGACGAACGAATGGCGCCAACGACCTCGCACACCAGCTCGATGGCGCGCTCGGAAGCCTCGTCGCGATAAACCGCGAGAGCCTCGGCGTCGGGCCACTCGGCACCGATGAGCATATCGCCCCCCGTCTTGACGGGCATCTCCTGGTAGATCTCCTCCGTGATGAAGGGCATGATCGGATGCAGGAGACGAAGCGCCTGATCGAGCACGAACACGAGATTGCGCTGACAGGCGAGACGATCGGCGGGATCGGCCGCATCCGAAAGACGGCTCTTCGAGAACTCGATGTACCAATCGCAGAACTCGTTCCAGAAAAAGCCGTAGAGAGCGCGGGTGATGTCGCTGAACTCGTAGCGATCAAACGCCTCGTCAACCTCGGCGACCAGATTGGCCAAACGCGAGAAGATCCAGCGGTCCGCAGGCGTGACGAGCTCAGGCTCGCCTGGTTCGAATCCGTCGAGGTGCATCAACACGAAACGCGCGGCGTTGCGGATCTTGTTGGCGAAATTACGAGAGCTCTCGATTTTCTGATAATCAAACCTCATGGCCTGCGCGCCGGTGACCTGCATGAGGAGACCGAAGCGCATGCCGTCGGCGCCGTAGTCCTCCATGAGCTTCACGGGATCGACGCCGTTACCGCGCGATTTGCTCATAGGCTTGCCGTCGGCGCCCATGACGGTCGGATGAATGATCACGTCCTTGAACGGGATCTCATCGCAGCAGTACTCCGACGCCATCACCATGCGGGCGACCCAAAGGCCCATGATGTCTCGCGCCGTGGAAAGAACCTGCGTCGGGTAATACTCAGCCAAATCGTGCGCGCCCATGCCCTCCTCGGCCCAGTTCTGCGTGGCGAAAGGCCACAGCTGCGAAGAGAACCAGGTATCGAGCACGTCCTCGTCCTGGCGAACGGGCCCACCGCACTGCGGGCATGCATCCACCCCGTCGACCGAAGCATCCTGCCAGCCGCACGCGTCGCAGTAATACATCGGAATACGATGCCCCCACCAAAGCTGACGGGAGATGCACCAATCCTTCAAGTTCTCAAGCCAATCGAGGTAAACCTGCTTCCAACGCTCAGGATAAAAGGTGATGGATCCATCCTCGACCACCTGAAACGCCTTTTTCTTCAGCTCGTCGACAGCGACGAACCACTGCTCGGAAAGCCAGGGTTCAAGCGTGTTATGGCAACGATAGCAGTGCATGACGGAATGATCATGCTCCTCAACGTGGTCGAGCAGCCCGAGAGCTTCGAACTCGGCCACGATCGCTTCACGAGCTTCGCCGCGAGACATGCCGGAGAACTTGCCGAAACCCTCGACGACGTGCGCCGTCTCGTCGAAGATGTTGATCTTCTCAAGACCGTTGCGCTCACCCATAGCGAAGTCGTTGGGGTCGTGGGCGGGCGTGACCTTCACGCAGCCCGTGCCGAATTCCTTGTCAACGTAAAAGTCGCTAAACACCGGAATCTCGCGATCCACGATGGGAAGCTTCACCTTCTTGCCGACGAGATTCTTGTATCGATCATCCTGAGGGCTCACCGCGACGCCGGTGTCGCCGAGCATGGTCTCAGGACGCGTGGTGGCCACGACGAGATAATCCATGCCATCGACCGGTTCGACGAGCGGGTAGCGAAGATGCCAAAGATGACCGGGCTCGTCAACGTATTCAGCCTCATCATCGGCGATAGCGGTGGTACAGCTCGGGCACCAGTTGACGATACGCTTGCCGCGGTACACGATACCGTCATGATACCAATCCGTGAAGACCTTGCGAACCGCCTTGGAAAACTCGGGGCTCATCGTGAACTGCTCGTCATCGTAATCGCACGAGCAGCCCATGGAGGCTATCTGGTTCACGATGGTCGTGCCGTATTCGTTGCGCCACTCCTGACATGCCTCGATAAACTTCTCACGGCCAATCTCACGACGGCTGATGCCCTGCGAGGCGAGGTGCTTATCGACTTTGGTCTGCGTCGCGATGCCCGCGTGATCGGTCCCGAGGATCCAACGCGTCTGATATCCGCGCATGCGCGCGCGGCGAATGCACGCATCTTGAATGGTGTCGTTGAGCGCATGCCCCATGTGCAAAACGCCGGTGACATTCGGAGGCGGGATGACGATCGTATAGGATTCGCCTTTATGCTTGCCGAAACCGGGAGTGCGCTGAAAGTAACCCGCCTTCTTCCATGCTTCGAAAAGCGGCCGTTCATGGGCGGCGTAATCGTAAGACGACGCCTTGTCAGTCGAATTGTCAGCCATAACCATCCTTTTCCATCCCGCGTGGCGCGTTGCGCGCCACGCTTCGCTGCATTCAAGAAACGATCGTCGATGGGCACCTGCCCCGCAGAGCCGTAGACGCAGCGTCCTCAAGTGAACGCCACGCGATTAAGCGAGCTCCTCCATGCCCTGCGACCCTACCGCAACGGGAACGATCTCGGGCTTCGTCTCTCCCGTGATATCACTCGCGCGAACTATCACCGTCGACGAACCTCCCTGCTCGGGCAGCTCGTACATCACGTCAAGCAGAACCCGCTCGCAAATAGAACGCAGACCGCGTGCGCCCGTGCCATGCTCCGCCGCCTCATGCGCTATCGCCTTGAGAGCCTCGGGCTCGAAAACAAGATCCGACTCCTCGAACTCGAACATGCGCGTGTACTGCTTGACAAGCGCGTTTTTCGGCTCGACCAAGATGCGCACCAAATCCTCCTCGGAAAGCTCGTCAAGCGACGTGATGACGGGAATGCGTCCGACGAACTCGGGAATCATGCCGTATTTGTTCAAGTCCTCGGGAAGAACCTGAGCCAAAAGCTCGGCCTCGGCCTGCTTCTTGCTTTCAGGAAGCTCGACGTTGAAGCCAAGACCGTGCTTTCCGACGCGCTGCGCAACGATATCCGCAAGTCCGACGAAAGCGCCTCCGAGAATGAACAGGATATTCGTCGTATCGATATGGATGAGCTCCTGTTGCGGATGCTTGCGCCCCCCTTGCGGCGGGACGCTCGCCTCGCAACCCTCGACGATCTTGAGAAGTGCTTGCTGAACGCCCTCGCCGGAAACATCACGCGTGATGGAAAGGTTTTCAGCCTTGCGCGCGATCTTGTCGATCTCGTCGATGTAGACGATGCCGATCTCCGCACGCGCAACGTCGAAATCCGCGGCGGTGATGAGCTTCAAAAGGATGTTCTCGACATCTTCACCGACATAACCCGCCTCGGTAAGCGTCGTGGCGTCGGCGATGGCGAAAGGAACCTGAAGCGTGCGCGCAAGCGTTTGAGCGAGCAAGGTCTTGCCCGAACCCGTGGGACCGAGCAACATGATGTTGCTCTTGGCCAGCTCGACGTCGCCCTCCTCGGCAACCGCGCCCATGGAGATGCGCTTGTAGTGATTGTAAACCGCGACGGAGAGGGCGCGCTTTGCGTCCTCCTGCCCGACGACGTGCTCAGAAAGCCGCTCGTAGAGTTCGCGGGGCGTGGGAAGGTTGCCGAGAACCTCGGCAGGAGACGGCTCATCGTCGTAATAGCCCTCCTCGACATCGGCGACGACGTCCTGACGCGAGTGGCGCCCGCGCCGAGGACGGTCGTCCTCGACCATCTCAGGCTCCTGGGAAAGGTAGAAGCCCATGTCGCGCATCATCGCATCCGCACACACCGAAATGCACTCATCGCAGATGTAGATGCCGTTAGGACCCGAGATCATCGCATTGACCTGCTGCGGGTTCTTTCCGCAGAAAGCGCAGAAGATCTCCTCTTCGCCTGCCCCCTGCCCTGAATTGCTACGTTGCTGGTTCATTGATTTAGTTGCACCTGTCTGCCTGCGCAAGGCAAGCCTCTATCCAAACGTTAGTCCTCGGACTTAGGTCCGTGATGCTGAATGATCTCGTCGACCAAGCCGTAAGCGAGCGCCTCGTCAGCATCGAGCCAGTTGTCACGCTCGCAGTCGACGTGAACCTCCTCGAGGCTCTTTCCGCAATGCTTCGCGATGATGCGCTCGAGGCGTTCACGCGTTTTGCGGATCTCATCCGCCATGATCTGGATGTCGGTCTGCTGGGTATGACCGTCGCCGGTGCCGCCCATAGGCTGATGGATCATGACCTGAGCATTGGGAAGGATGAATCGCTTACCCTTGGCGCCGCCCGCCAAAAGCGGCACGGCCATGGAAGCCGCCATGCCCAAGCAGATCGTAGAGACATCGCATTTCACGAACTGCATGGTGTCGTAAATGGCAAGGCCGGCGGAAACGCTTCCTCCGGGCGAATTGATGTAGAGCGAGATGTCCTTCTCGGGATCCGCGCTTTCAAGATGGAGCAACTGCGCGACAACCGAGTTCGCGACGTGATCATCGATCGGCTCGCCGAGGAAGACGATTCGATCGTTGAGGAGTCGGGAATAGATGTCGTAGCTGCGCTCGCCGCGCGGAGACTGCTCGATGACATAGGGGATGAGCGCGTTGCTCACTCGTTCGATGCCCATGGGTTCCTCTCTTTCCGGAATGGCGCCGCATCGATTGCGACGACGTCAATGTACTTGAGACATACTGATATACCAGCTGTAACTTCGCAAGGCTTTAGAGGAAACGAACACAGAGAAGGCCGCCCGGTGCTCTCGCATAAGGCGGCCTTCGCGTTGGCGCTGGTGAAAGTCCGAGCGCTACTCGGCAGCAGACTGCTCGGCCTGGGCGGCTTCGTCCTTCTTCGAGCTCTTCTTCTTGGAAGGCTTCTTCGCATCCTTGCGCTCCTGCTGCGCCTGGGCGGCGTAATCGACCTCGGTGACGACCGCACCCTCCATGACGCTCTCGACGGCCTTACGGCGAACGATGCCCTCGCGGATCAAGTACAGGCGGCCGGTCTCGCGCCACTCCTTCTCAAGCGCGGCGGGGTTCTCGACGCCGGCAAGCTCGAATTCGCGGCTAACCTCCTCGTCGGTGGCCTCGATGCCCGCATGACGTGCCCAAGCGTCGAGAGCGAGCTGATGCTTGGCCTCGTCAGCAGCCTGCAGCTTCACATCGGCTTTGAACTCGTCAGCGGTGATGCCCTGCTGCATAAGGTAAGTGTCGAAGTTGACGCCAGCCTGCTGCAGCTGCGTGAAGAACTCCTGCAGAAGGCTCGTCTCCGCCTCCTCGACCATGTTCTGGGGGGCGTCGCCCTCGAAGCGTTTCACGAGCTCCGCGTAGCAGGCGTTTTCCTTCATGCGGGGAAGCAGATCGGCCTTCCGAGCCTCGACGGACTCGGCGATGCGCGCCTTGAGATCCTCGACGGACTCGAAGCCCAAAACGTCTTTCGCCCATTCGTCGGTGACCTCGGGAAGAGTCTGCTTCTTCACAACGACGCAGGTGACCTCGAAGTTGATCTTCTTGCCCGCGTAGGCGGACAGAAGCACGGCGGACTCATCCTCGGCGATGTCGAGCGAGAACTCCTTGGTCTGCCCCTTCTTCATGCCGAGAACCTCGGCGTCGAACGCCTCGTTCATCATGCCGGCGCCGGGAGCGTAAAGACGGGATTCGCTCTCGAGAGGCTCGATGGTCTCGCCGTCCTCGTCGGTTGCCTTGATGGCGAGCTCAGCATGGTTCTCGGTCTTGAACTTCGTGGCGGCAGACGCGTCCTCGAACGTCTGGTAATGCTCGCGGAGCTGCTCGATCTGCTCGGAGACCTCCGCCTCGGAGCAACCGGCGACGGGAAGCTCGATCTCGACGGCATCATAGGAGGTGAGCTCGATCTCGGGCTTGACCGAGACGGTGAAATCGAAGGTGAAGTCCTTGCCCGCCTCGACGAGACCGGCGTTGCCGAACTCGGGATTGCCCACGGGGAAGAGCTTCTCGGCTTCGACGGACTGCGGATAAGCGGTGTTGATGACGTCTTCCGAAACGGTGGCCAGAACGTATTCCGCGCCGAGCGCGTTATCGATAACCGGACGGGGCGCTTTGCCCTTGCGGAATCCGGGGAAGTTGTACTTCTGGGCAAAATCCTTGTAGGTCTTCTTGATGCGAGCGTCAACTGCGGCCGCGTCAACCGTGACGGTAACCTTAACCTTGTTGCCCTCCAAGACCTCTACTTTAGTTTCCACTTAATTCCTCCATCATGTACTGTCTTGCGCTCCGTATGAGCGCAATGCGTGTTCCCAGGGCGCTCCGTCGATGCCGACATGTAAGCCGCAACCTCTGAAAGCACACCAATTGCGCATTATCGCACACTTGCAAACGAGGTGCCACAACGAGTGCGCCCTTACCGTGCGTTTTCCATTTTCGAGCCGTTGCCGAGCATCCCGAGCACTCACATCTTCAAGATCATGAGCGCGCATCGTGCGAGAGCGCTTCGTCTTCTGCTATCATAGGCACCGCCTTTTCGGTCTCCCGATCCGATGAGGCAATGCGCGTGCGGGCGTGGCGGAATTGGCAGACGCGCCAGATTTAGGTTCTGGTGGGGAAACTCGTGAAGGTTCAAGTCCTTTCGCCCGCACCATCTTCGCCTTCCGATCTCGTAAAGCAAGAGGATCGGAAAGGCAGCTAGGCCTCTTGAGATCCTCTCGACTTCAAACGAGTTGCTTCTACGGGGAATTGTCAGGCCGGGTCAACGCCTTTCGGCTCCAACGACCAGGCTCTCGCCCATACTTTTCCTCCGTTTTTCCATATTTCTGCTATCATGCGGCATTACGCTATCGTCGATAGCTCACGTCTCACACCTTATCCGCCTGTGCGCCGCGAACTGTCTTTCAAGAACGATGGCGCAGATCGCGCGCTGCTTCGCCGCGTTTGGAAGCGTATCGAAGCAGACGCCCTGGGTCCGACCGCAATCGCAATCCACCCCGGGCGCGCCTTCCGCCGCAAGATCGTCGGATTACACGGATAAGGAGAGACCATTTATGTTCCTAAAGACAATCGCCCGTAAGTATACGGAGATCAGCCTGATCAAACGTATCATCGTGGGCCTGGTGATCGGCGTCGTGCTCGCGCTTCTGATGCCCGCCGCCGTGGTGGACGGCAACGACATCCTCATGGGCGTCAGCGAGTTCATCGCGTTGCTCGGCAGCCTGTTCGTTTCGGCGTTGAAGGCCGTCGCACCCATCCTCGTGTTCTTCCTGGTCATCAGCGCGTTGGCGAACGCTCGCGCGGCAGGCACGATGAAGATGGTCATCGTGCTCTACATTGCCAGCACGCTCATCGCCTCGCTCGTCGCCGTGCTCGCGAGCTTCGCGTTCCCCATCGACATCACGCTCGTGCAAAACCCCTCCGTCGAGCAATCATCGCCCGACGGGGTCGGCGAGGTTCTCACGACGCTCGTGATGAACATCGCCTCCAACCCGGTTGATTCGCTGGTGAACGCGAACTTCATCGGCATCCTCGCCTGGGCTGTCATGCTGGGCATCGCGCTTCGCGCGGCAAGCCAGAACGTCAAAGACGTGTTCACCGCCGTATCCGACGCCGTGTCCACGGTTGTTCGCTGGGTCATCAACCTCGCGCCCTTCGGCATCCTCGGCCTGGTCTACACCTCGGTTTCCGAAAACGGCATGGACATCTTCATCGAGTACGGCCAGCTTATCCTGGTGCTCGTCGCGTGCATGTTCTTTATCGCGCTGATCACCAATCCACTGCTGGTCTTCGCCGTTACGCGAAAGAACCCCTACCCGCTCGTGCTGCGTTGCCTGAAGGACTCCGGCATCACGGCGTTCTTCACGCGCAGCTCTGCTGCGAACATCCCCGTCAACATGGAGCTTTGTCGCAAACTCGGCCTCAACAAGGACAACTACTCCCTCTCCATCCCGCTTGGCGCGACCATCAACATGGCAGGCGCCGCCGTCACCATCGCGGTCATGACCATGGCGGCGACGCACACGCTCGGCATCTCGGTTGACCCGATCACCGCCGTGATACTGTGCGTCCTCTCCGCCGTGTCGGCATGCGGCGCATCCGGCGTCGCCGGCGGGTCCCTCCTGCTCATTCCGCTCGCCTGCTCGCTGTTCGGCATCGAACCCGATGTCTCCATGCAGATCGTGGCGATCGGACTCATCATCGGCGTGATCCAGGACTCCTGCGAGACCGCGTTGAACTCCTCCTCCGACGTGCTGTTCACCGCAACGGCGGATTATTTCATTCAGCTGAAAGAGGGAAAGACCGTGAACATGGGCAAGGATGCCGAGGTTCAGGAGTAGTCTCCAATCTTCCCAAACGCAGAAGACGACAGACGCCTGCCGCCAAAGCGGGCATCGTGCGAGAAGCAGGGGGCGCGGCTTGAGCTGCGCCCCCTGCTGTCATCTGGCAGATGCTCCGTTACGAAGAGCGCCGAGCACCGAAGAATCCGCATAGCCCGCCTTCGTCAGGGCGATGAGGATCCCTTTAACGAATCACCCCCTATCGTGCAAAACGCTAGACGGTGAGCTTGGGAAAAGCCACCTCGAAACGCGCGCCTCCCGACCCCACGTTGGCCGCACGCAAGGTGCCGTTTTGAACGCTGACAAGGGAACGAGCCAGGGAAAGGCCGATGCCGAACCCTTCACTTGCAAAAGTCCCCTCGTCATGGGTCGAGGCGTGACTTCCGCGATAGAAACGCTCGAAAAGATGCGGAAGATCCTCCGGAGCGATGCCGCACCCCGAATCGGTCACCACGATACGCGTCGCGAGCGCATCTTCGCAAGCGTCGATGCGCACAAATCCACCTGCAGGCGTGTGCTCCAAGCAGTTCTTCAGGATGTTCTGAAGAGCCTCGGCGCTCCAGCGCTCATCGCCGACAAAGCTCACCGCATCATCGACGTCGACGATCAGCTCGACCCCGCGCACGTCGAACGCGGCTTCCAACATCCCCGTCGCACGCGACACCGCATTCTTCATGGAAACGGGCCGCTGCTCGACGGCGAGTGCTCCCGCATCGGCCTTCGCCATCCTCAGCAAAGAAGAGACGAGCCACGAAATCCGATCGAGCGACGTCTCCACCTCACGGCAGACGCGTTTTCGCTCCGCAAGGCCTTCGGCGCGCTCGAGGGCGGGAACGAGACACGACAGCGTGGTGAGCGGCGTTCTGATCTGATGGGAGATATCGGCCATGGCATCGGCGAGGGAGGACTTCTCCGCCTCGAGCGACGAGGTGACGCGCGCAAGCTGAGCCGTCATCTTGGCGATCTCGTTGCGCAAAACCTCGACGTCTCCCTCCTTGCAAGCTGAAAGGGACAACGTGCGCCCTTCATGCAAGACGAGATCGACCTCCTCTGCAAGACGAGCTATCTCGCGATGACGGCGCAGCGAGAAGAGGACGTGGGCGAGAATCACCACCGCGCCGAAAACGGCGACGATCGCACAGGCTGCGCGATCACGGACGAAGAATGCGCAAATTGCTACGGTCATGATCGTCAATGCGAGCAGCAGCAACGCCTGCACCTGAACGGAGCGATTGCGGAGCAGCAAGCTCATGAAACCCTTCGGCATCTCAGGCACCGACCTTGTAGCCAAGTCCTCGCACCGTCGTTATCAACACGGGTCTTGCCGGATCATCTTCTATCTTCTCACGCAAGCGCTTGATGTAGACGTTGAGGGAGTTGTCAGACACGTATTCCCCCGCCGTGTCCCAGATGGCGTCGCGTAACGCATCGCGAGTCACGAGCTTGCCCGCGTTCTGAGCGAAATGGAGCAAAAGCCGATACTCGAGCGGGGAAAGGTAGACCTCGACCCCGTCTTTCGTCACCTGGGCCGAGGAGATGTCGATGCTCACGTCACCGAGCTTGAGAACGCTTACGGCAGCACCCGAACGTCGAAGAGCAGCTCGAACGCGCGAGAGCAGCTCACGGGCGCGAAACGGCTTCGCTATATAATCCACAGCACCCATATCGAGTCCCGCGACCGTGGAATATTCATCGTCCGATGCAGTCACGAAGATCACCGGCATCTTGGGTGCGATGTCGCGCGCGGCCGCGCATACGGCGAACCCGTTGCCTTGGGCAAGGGAGACGTCAAGCAGCGCCAGATCGAAAACCTCTTCACGAAGAAGGGCGAGCGCATAATCTTGAGTTGCGCAGACGGATACCTCGTACTCCTCGCAAACGAGAAGATCTCCGAGCGTGCGCGCCAAACCGGCATCGTCCTCGACGAGCAGAATACGCATGTCAACCCCGTTCCCGTAAAAAACCCGGCACATCCGCTTCATCCTATCATGCGGAGCGATCGACGCACATTACAGAAGCGTCATCCGCGTCGGACGGCGATCAGATAGGGCGCCGCGACGTGACGAGGGCGCGAAAGCACCCCCCCCCGCGCGCAGCCTACAACGCACCCGGGACGGGAAACCGTTCGTCGTAGGGCGGATCTCCCTCGCGTTTGACGGCTTCATAGAGAATCCGGCGGGTGTTATCAAGCTCGCTTTTCCTCAGTTGATGCTCCCAGATGACGACGACCCTCCAACCCGCGGCCTCAAGCGCCTCGCGCGTTCGCTTGTCACGCTCGACGTTGCGTGCGAACTTCGCCTCCCAGTATTCGACGTTGTTCTTCGGCGTCGAGGGGTTGCACACCGGGCAGCGGTGCCAAAAACATCCGTTTATGAAAATAGAGATCTTGCGCCCGGGATAAGCGATGTCCGGATGTCCGGGAGCCTTCTTCCAATCGAGCCGATAGCCGGGATACCCCAGCTCGCGAAGAAGAGCCCTCACCTTGATCTCGGGCGACGTGTCGCGACGCTTGTTTCCCTGCATGCTCTTGCGGACATTTGGAGGGACGGGGCCTTCCGGCAGAAGCACCTTGCCCACGACGCCTCAGCGCCCCGAGACCACGCGAAGGGCGTTGTCGAGAATCACGTCGGCAAGCGCGTCTTTACTCATGCGTTCGACATCGAGCACGCCGTCGGAGCCAACGATGCACGCCTTGTTGTCGTCCGTGCCAAACGCCCGGCCCTCGCCCACCTCATTGGCGACGATAAGGTCGGCGTTTTTCCTCTCGAGCTTCTTGCGTGCGTTGGAGATGACGTCGTCGGTTTCGGCAGCGAAGCCCACCACGCACTGCCCGTGTTTTTTCCCCGCCGCGAGCGTCGCGAGAATATCGGGATTCTCCACCAGGGAGATCGACGCGAGCAGCTCGTCATCGACACCTTTCTTGAGTTTGCGATCGCTTGGAGAAGCGGGTCGCATATCGGCGACGGCGGCGGTGAACACCGCGATATCGGACCGCGCGAAGGAATCGCGAGAAGCCTCGAGCATCTCGCACGCAGTGCGAACATGCACCACCTCCACGCCCTCAGGCTCGTCCAAGCTCACCGGTCCCGACACCACTTGCACGATAGCCCCGCGACGCGCCGCAGCACGGGCGACGGCGTAGCCCATCTTTCCACTCGAATGGTTCGAGATATAGCGAACAGCATCGATGGGTTCCACGGTCGGGCCCGCGGTCACGAACACGCGCATCCCCTCGAGATCGCGTTTTTCGGAAGCCGCCGAGACGGGGCTCGCTGGGAGTCCCGAGGAACCCGCATGCCCCTGCAACACCTCGTCCAAAACGGCAAGCGTCCGCTCAACGATGACGGCGGGGTCTGCCAACCTGCCACGGCCGACATCACCGCAGGCTTGATACCCCTCGTCGGCATCGACGAGGCGCACGCCGCGCTCCGAGAGCGTCCTCATGTTCGCCTGCGTCGCCGCCGCTTCGTACATATGGACGTTCATCGCGGGAGCGACAAGCAGAGGAGCCGTGGTTGCCAAAGCCGTGGTGGAGAGCAGGTCGTCAGCGATGCCGCAAGCCATCTTCGCCAGCACGTTCGCCGTGCACGGCGCGATGAGAAACACATCGCATTCCTGAGCGAGCGAGATATGATGGATGGGATCCCCCGGCTCGTCGAACAACCCGACGGCCACGGGCTCGCGCGTCAGCGCACGAAACGTCGTGGGGTCGACGAAGCGCGTGGCGTGCTCGGTCATGACCACCTTCACACGAACGCCTGCCTTCTGCAAACCGCGAAGAATCTCGCAGCTCTTATAGGCGGCGATGCAGCCCGTCACCCCGATCAGCACGCATGGTTGCTCAACGCTCATCGCAGATCACCTTCTTCGTCGAAATCGTGAACATAGGGTGCCAGGACGGAAACGAGAACCCTCAAGTGGGCCCGGCTCTTGTTCAAACAAGGCACGTAGACAAAAGAACCCTCCAGATCGGAGGATACGCACGACAAGCCTCGAGATCTCGCGCGCTCCTTCAAATACGCAGGCTTCAGCTCATGCTCGACATCGTAGAGCGTCTCAAGGCAATCGACGGCGAAATTGGGGCAAACCAGAAAAACCCGCGCATCGGAGGCGGAATGCGCCCAACTTTCGAGAGTCGCCCGGGTGAAAGGCGCGAGCCAGCTACGATCCTTGTCGAAACGACACTGATAACCCACGGTCCAGCGCCGCCTGTCAAGCCCGAGCTCGTTGGCGATCGCCAAGCTCGTCGCCCCCGTCTGAAGCTCGTAGGTGTCGCCCGCCTCGATATCCGTTAGCGGAATGGAGTGATACGAGAAAAACAGCCGATCGTCGGAGTCCACATCGAAACCCGCATGACGAATCGAAGCGGCGACGGCCTTCACGTAAACGCTGTTATCGTGATATCCATCGACAACGGAAACACTGCCGCGAAAGCGAGATCGCCGCACCGCCCTTTTCACCGCATCACGCACGGAGCCGGTTGTCGAATACGCCGTCTGCGGATACATCGGGAGCACCACGATCTCGTCAACTCCCTGCGACGCAAGAGCGCGAATCCCGTCGCGAACCGAAGGGGCGCTGTAGTTCATCGCGTAGGAAACAGCAACGTCGACACCGCGCTCGAGATAATACGAGGAGAGGCCATCCGCAAGCTTCCTGTGAGCAACGTCGAGGGGCGAACCCTCATCGGTCCAGATAAGTCGGTACTTCTCCGCAGATGAAACGGCCCGTTTCGGTAAAATGCCGAAATGCAAGATGAACCACCAGGCGAATCGGTTCATCGGGCGAACGCGCGGATCCATGAGAAAACGACTCAGATACTGCTTCACCGCCCGCGGGGTCGGCTCACTAGGCGTGCCTGTGTTGACGAGAAGAACACCGAGGCGAGCGCCGGTTTGCCCGCCGGCATCACGACGACGCCCCGCGAACTTGCGAGACCTGCGCTCATCCATGCAGAACCCCCTCGACGCTCGGCGTGGGCGATTCGGCCATGAGAGCATACACTTCCCTGCCCGCATCGGTCACGCCCATGCTCCTCTCGGAGAGCGAGAACAACGCACGCCGCAAATCGGCGGGAAGGTTGTCCGCGAACGACAAAGACTCCCCGGTAACCGGGTGATCGAAGCCGATGCGGAAAGAATGCAGGAACTGGCGCTTGAGACCAAGTTGCGCCGCCTCTTCACGCGGTCCGTTGGCGCAATACACCGGATCCCCCACGATAGGATGGCGCGTGTACTGCATATGCACGCGAATCTGATGAGTGCGCCCGGTGAAGAGCTTGCACTCGATGAGGGAGTATCCGTCATCACGCCTACCGTGCTCGAAGCGCTCCAGAACGCGAAACGTGGTAATGGCCTCCCTGGCAGAGGGAACGTCCCTGACGGCCATGCGCGTGCGTTCATCGGCGCTGCGCGCGATGGGCGCATCGATCATGCCGGTGTCATGGGCCATGACGCCGTGAACAAGCGCAATGTAACGTCGGTCGACGGCACGAGCGCGAATATCCTCCATAAGGGCATAACCCGCCGCATCTGATTTGGCGGCGAGCATGAGCCCGCTCGTATCCCTATCGAGGCGATGCACGATCCCAAGACGATCGTCTTCACCTTGGACGTTGCAAAGATGATCTTTACCGCAGTGGTAAATGAGCGCGTTTACAAGCGTTCCGTCAAAATGATCGACGGAAGGGTGGCAGACGAGCCCGACTTGCTTGGACAAGACGATGACGTCGTCATCTTCGAACCTGATATCAAGATCTATCGGCTCACCCGACACCGGAGCGCGTTCGAGCGTCTCCTCAACTTCGTACACAACGGGCTCCCCCGCCGTGACGATGTGCTTTTTGGCAACCTTTCCGCCCGCGACGAGCACGCGCCCCTCCTCGACTGCGCGGGCAGCAGCAGAACGGCTCGCAAAGCAGCCCCTCTCAGCTAACATGGCGTCGAGGCGCTTCCCCTCGTCGTCGATCGTGGCGACATGGCATAGAGAACGGCTCATCTTCCCTCCTGTTCATCTTTACGAAGCGCAACGAGCATGGAGACCAAAACCAGGACCACACCGCAGGTGACGCCTATGTCGGCGATGTTGAAAACCGGGAAATCGATGAATACCGGCTCGATGAAATCGACCACATAGCCGAGTGTGAACCTGTCAAGGGCGTTACCCACCCCTCCCGCAACGACCATCCCCACGCCGACGGCGCACGACCAATGAGCGCGCGGCTCGAACAGGAAGAGGTAGGCCATCAGCACGGCGCACACAACGAGCGCGAACATGCCGAGCGCGAACGTCGACCCGCCGAACATTCCCCACGCCGCACCCGTGTTATGCACGAGCGTGAACTGAAAGACATTCGCGAAAGGGCCTGCGATATGTTCTCCCACGGCGTACGCGTTGAAGAACCGCTTCGTCAGAACATCGAACACGAACCAAACTAGCGCCACGCCCGCGAAGACCATCGCGTTACGAGTCCGCACGGACAGACCGGAAGGACGCTTCGGATGATCGGCGGGTTCGATCTCGGCGTCGACATGATGAGGTTGCGTCATAAAGGTACGTTCCACTCCTTGATCATACGCTGCCGCATGGAAAGCGGGCAGCCGCGCAAACCCGCAGTTGCCCATCGAAAAGCCATCTCCCCCGAAGGGCGAAACACCCGATGGCGGAAGATGAGAGGAGACGGGGGCGCAAGTATACGCCCCGTCTCAATTCAGGCTACTCTTCGGTAAAGCCCAAAGCGTCAAGCGCATCACCGCAGCGCTTGCATACCGCAGGATGGGCGGCGTTTCCACCCAGCTCGCGGAAGTTCCAGCAACGCGGGCACTTCTCACCTTCCGCAGCGAGAACCTCGACATGCTCCTCGGAGCCGTCGACGAGCTCGGCGAACTCCACGCCGGAGACGATGAAGAGCTCTTCGAACACGCCGGCGTCGAACGACCCCGCAGCACGGCAAACCTCAGGCTGAGCGTAGACGACGACGCGAGCCTCCTGGCTCTTGTTGATCCTCTTCGCGCTTCGCGCATCTTCAAGCGCTTTGGTGACCACCTCGCGCAGTGCGAGAACGGAATCGAACGCCGCAAGCGCAGCGTCATCGCGAACCACGGCAGGCGTGAAATCGGCGAGCGAGGGCCAACCCGCCAGTTGAACGCTGAAGGGACGGCCTTCCTTGAAGCGCTCGGATTCAGGATAATGCTCCCAAACCTCATCGCAGGTGAACGACAAGATGGGAGACATGACACGCACGAGAACCTCGAGAATGTTCATCAACACGGTCTGAGCCGCACGACGGCGGATCGAATCAGGAGCCTCCGAGTACAGGCGATCCTTCGTCACATCCATGTACACCGCGGACAAATCGTTCACGAAGTCGTATGCGATGCGGTAGACAGAGTTGAATTTGTACGACGCATACGCGGCCTCGATGTCGCCTAGGACGTTCGCGAGCTTGACCATCATATGCTTGTCGATGGGCTCGAGAGCATTCCAATCCTTAACGCCGTCACGCTCGAAATCGAAATCGTCAACGTTGGCCAACAGGAAGCGGAACGTGTTGCGGAAGCGGCGGTACGCGTCCGACACCTGCTTGAGAATGGAGTCCGAGATGCTCACGTCCTGGGAATAGTCAACGCTCGATACCCACAAGCGCAAGACATCGGCACCGTACTTCTCCATGACCTCAGCAGGATCCACCCCGTTGCCGAGCGACTTGGACATTTTCCTGCCCTGCTCGTCGACGGTGAAACCGCAATGCATGACCGACTTGTACGGAGGAACGCCGTAGGCGCCGACCGAGGTGAGCAACGAGGACTGGAACCAACCGCGATGCTGATCGGAACCCTCCAGGTACATGTCGGCGGGGAAATGCAATCCCTCGGCGGCACGGTGCTTGCAGACGCTCGTATGCGAAACGCCCGATTCCCACCATACGTCGAGGATGTCCTTCTCGGGGACGACCTCGGCGCACCCGCAACGCTCGCACTTCGTGTTGCGCGGCAGATACTCCTTCGGATCGCGCGTGAACCACGCATCCGCTCCTTCGGTGCGGAACAGTTCGATGACCGCGTCGAAGGTTTCCTCGGTGGCAACCGTCTCTCCGCACTTCGCGCATTTGAACACGGGAATGGGCACGCCCCAGGAGCGCTGGCGAGAGATGCACCAGTCGGGACGGTCGGCGACCATGGAACCGATGCGGTTCTTCGCCCATTCGGGAATCCACACGACCTCGCTGTTGATGGCGCGCAGCGCATCTTCGCGAAGGGAGTTTTTATCCATCGAGACGAACCACTGATCGGTCGCGCGGAAGATGACAGGCTCATGGCAACGCCAGCAATGCGGATACGAATGGTTAATGTCCCTGCGGGCGACCAGCGTGCCCTGTTCGCGCAGCCAATCGATGATGACAGGATTGGCGTCATCAACGGAGAGGCCGGAGAAACGGCCCGCATCGTCGGTGAGCACGCCGTTGTCGTCGACGGGCATGAGCATCGGGACGTCGAACTCGAGGGCGACCAGGTAGTCGTCTTGACCATGACCGGGAGCGGTGTGCACCGCGCCGGTGCCTGAATCGAGCGTGACGTGATCGCCGTAGATGATCGTGCCCTTCAGGTCCTGGCGAATAGGGCAGGTGTAAGTGAGCCCGCACATCTGCTTGCCCTTGAGCTTAACCGGCTCGCCCGCCTCGTCGGCGACGAGGGAGTATCCCTCCCATTGCGCGATCCCGGCAACCTCTTCCACCAAGTCGAGCGCCATGATGTAGTTCTTGCCGTCGACCGCCACCATGACGTAGTCGGCATCGGGAGCCAAGGACACGGCGGTGTTCGCGGGAAGGGTCCAGGGAGTGGTGGTCCAGATGAGGATGTTGGCCTCGCCCTCGGCGCCTGCGGCCTCGAAAACGCCGGGCATGAGGTCCATCTTAAACGCGACGAAGATGGACGGGGAGATCTCATCACCGTATTCGATCTCCGCCTCTGCGAGAGCGGTGTGGCAGCGCTTGCACCAGTGGATGGGCTTGCGGCCGCGGTACACCGAGCCCTTCAGATACATCTCCTTGAAAATCTCGACGTTGCCCGCCTCGAAATCCGGCGTGAACGTCAGGTAAGGCTTGTCCCACTCGGCGTTTACGCCAAGGCGCTTGAAGCCCTCACGCTGCACGTCGACGTATCTCTCCGCCCACTCGCGGCAGAGCTTGCGAAGCTCGGGCTGGGAAGTAGCGGCCATCTTATCGGGTCCGAGGGTCTTTTCGACCATGTGCTCGATGGGCTGACCGTGGCAATCCCAACCGGGGATGTAGGGAGTGAAGTAACCGCGCTGCGCGTAGCTTTTGATGACGAAGTCCTTGAGGATCTTGTTGAACGAATGGCCGATGTGAATGGGTCCGTTGGCATAAGGTGGGCCGTCATGAAGAACGAAGGGCTTTCCGTCCTTGTTCTTCTCGAGCACGCGATGATACAGATCCTCCTCTTCCCATTTCTGAAGACGCTTCGGCTCGTTTTGCGGCAAGTTGCCGCGCATGGCGAAGTCAGTCCGGGGAAGATTCATGGTCTCTTTATAGCTGTTAGCCACGAAGCATTCCAACCTTTCGTAGTAGTGCATGTCGATGGTGTAAGAACTAGTCTCAAACCTGCTCATTATATTCAATGGACTCGCCATGCGCCATGCCTACGCGCCATTTAACGCGAAACCCTCGACGACAGGCACAGACCCTTCCCCGAAAGCAACGCCGCAACGATACGAGCTCGCACGATCATGCCCCATCGAATGACAGCCCCACCCCACAAGTTGTATATGCCGCATCCGATTCGTTTTCTGCAGATTAATTTTCAAAACGTGATCGTATGTATAGCGAAAAATGCTTAAAATTCGTCTGGACTTTCTACTCAGAGGAGACTATATGAACTTCGATATCGTCACCGACTCCGCCTGCAATCTTCCCGAGGGCATCATCGATGAATTCAACCTGCACGTTTTGCCCCTCACGTTCATGGTTGACGGGCAACAGTACCAAAGCTATCTGAAAGGCGCGCACACCGACCTCAAGCAGTTCTACGACATGATGCGCGACGGCAAGGTGATCACGACGTCCCTGCCCAACATGTCCGAGTCGGAAAAGCTCCTTCGATCCCTGCTCGAGGCGGGGCGCGATGTGCTGTACCTCGGCTTCTCAAGTGGTCTTTCGGGCACGTTCGAGGCGATCGACCTGCTCATTCGAACCCTTGCGGCAGAGTATCCCGGACGCAAGATCTACGCCGTCGACACGCTGGCCGCTTCGGGCGGAGAGGGGTTGTTGGTCTGGTACGCGGCGCAGCAAGCCCGCAACGGAGCCGATATAGAAGGTGTGCGCGATTGGGTGGAGGCCAACAAATGCAAACTGGCCCACTGGTTCACCGTCGACGACCTGATGTTTCTCTTCAGAGGGGGGCGCGTTTCGAAGACGAGCGCGTGGGCGGGGACGCTACTCAACATCAAACCGGTCCTTCACGTCGACGACGAGGGTCATCTCATACCCATGGAAAAGGTTCGCGGGCGCAGAAAATCGCTCAACGCGCTGCTCGAGCACATGGACGAATCGGCGGATCGCCCTGTCGAAGAGCAAACGGTGATGATCACGCACGGCGATTGCGCAGATGACGCCCAGTACGTCGCAGACATGATAAAAAAGCACTACGGTGTCGAAAACGTGATCATCAACTACGTCGACCCCGTCATCGGGGCGCATTCGGGACCGGGCACCATGGCGCTGTTCTTCCTCGCAGACAAGCGCTAGCACGCCGCTGCTCAAAACGCCGGCGGCAGCGCACAGAGGGCGCGCGCAACGACCCCGGCGTCGACGACGCGCGCACGGCGAGGGCGCAATTCCTCGTCGTGCGCGCATGCATCGGTTACACTTATCCCCATGGACGAAATTCCCGATAAAGCCGACAACCCCCTTGCCCCCTGGCACGGTCGCGCCATCCTGCTTGTCGACCTCGACGCCTTCTTCGCCTCGGTCGAACAGCTCGATCATCCTGCCTGGAGGGGTAAACCCGTCATCGTCGGCGGCGATGCCGACAAACACGGCGTGGTATCGACCTGCTCCTACGAAGCGCGCGCATTCGGCGTTCGCAGCGCGATGGCGGCCTCCCTCGCCCGACAACTGTGCCCCGACGCCATCTGGACGCGCGGTCACTTCAGCCGCTATCGGGAGATGTCGAACCGCATCATGAGCATTTTGCGCGACGAAACCCCGCACGTGCAGCAAGTCTCCATCGACGAGGCGTTCATGGACGTTTCCCCGACGCGGGCGAACACCGAGCACCCCGCAGCGGTCGCCGCCCGCATAGCACGGCGCGTCGAAGAGCTCGGCGTCACCTGCTCAATTGGCGTCGGCACCTCGAAGTCGGTTGCGAAAATAGCATCGGATGCGGACAAACCGCGGGGTCTTACCGTGGTGTACCCCGGCAGCGAGGAGACGTTTCTCTCTCCCCTGCCCGTCCGCAACCTCAGCGGTGTCGGCAGCGTGGCCGAAAAGGCCTTGAAGGGATACGGAATCCGAACTCTCGGGGAAATGTCGCGCGCCGACGAAAGCGTGCTGCGCCGCATCTTCGGAAAAAACGCCGAAATGATGAGGGATCGCGCGCGCGGCCGCGACAGCTCGATCATCGAAGCGGACGAAGGCGTGAAGTCGGTCTCACACGAGGTGACCTTCTCGACCGATCTCGAGAACAGAGAGGATATCGAAGCCGCAGTGCGCACCCTCGCCTCGAAAGTCGGCAGACGACTGAGGCGAAAGCAGCTGAAAGGCCGCACCGTGACGCTGCGAATGCGATACGCCGACCGCACCACGCGCTCTTCCCAGACGCGCCTTTCCCACCCCAGCGACGACGACCTGCATTTCTCGACACGGCTTTGCTCGCTCATTGACGATCTGTGGCGCCCTGGCATGAAAGTGCGCCTCATCGGCGTGGGGGTAAGCGGATTCGAAGATGAGGCCTGCGTTCAAGAATCGCTGTTCGACGTCGACCGGATCTCCCTCGAGACTGACGACTCGCGATCCGCGAAGAAGCCAGCCGCGTTTAACGACGAGCGCAGGCGAAGAAGCCTCATCGATGCCACCGATGCGCTGAAAGACAAGTTCGGGGAAAGCGCCGTCGTATTCGGATGCGAGCTGAGAAACACCGGCAACTCCACGGGATCGAGCTCCAAAAATCCTGCGGATTACAAATAACGGCGCGGGGCGCCTCTCAGGCAAGCGCCGCCCCAAGCGCGATTTCTAACGCGATCCGAAGCGCCGTTCCGAGCGCGATCCGGCATGCTTGCGATGCAAGCGGCCGTCGACCTGCACCCAAAATAGCCGCGAGCCGGAAAACCCGGCTCGCATCACGTTAGTTGAACTTGAAGATCTTCTGGGCGAGATGATAACCGCCCAAACCAACCCGACGGCCCATCTCGGTCGGCACGTTCGTCCAGAGGTTCAGCGCGTTTGTGCGCACGCGCCGGTAAAGCGCCGCATCGGCGTTTTTCAGATACGACCAGATTTCGTCACGCTTCCTCTCGTCCTCGGGAGTATTGCGCATACGCAGAAACACCGAGCATATGCACATCATCATGGAGAGGTAGTTCTCCATGTAATGCCGAAGCTTACGCTGGCCAATCGCCATGACGTCGACAGCGTCGATCATCGTGCGCGTGACGCGAAGCTGCTGATCGATGCGCCCCATCATGACGGTCTCGTTGACCGACTGGTCCTCACGCCCTATGAAGTAACGGTACATGTCGACGTCGAAATAGCGCATCGTCCTCACATGGGGCAAGGGTTCGTAGACGAAGATGTTATCAACGTAGAAGCAGTGCTCGGGCAGCACGAGATCCATATCGCGCAGAAGCTCGGTGCGGTAGATCACCGAATGCATGAGGAGATACTGCGAGGGGCTGAATATCCCCACCTCATCCCAACCGAACTCACGACCCTCGGGGAACACGTTCTTGTACCGCATTACCGTGCGCGTTCCGTCGAAGACCTTCTCGTAAACGTAATTCGCGATGACGAGATCGGTCGGATCCCTCAACTCCATCTGGAGTCTCAAATACTTCATCACCGGCACCATTGCGTCCGCATCAAGCCAGTCATCGGAGTCGACCACCTTGAAATAGCGAGCCGATGCCCGCGCAAGGCCCGCGTTGACCGCAGAACCATGACCGCCGTTCTCCTTGTGGATGGCCTTGATGATATCGGGATAGCGGGACTGCCATTCATCGGCCTTTTCAGCGGTGTTGTCCTTAACAGATCCGTCGTCGACGATGAGGATCTCGATGTCGTCACCGCATGCGAGAAGCGATTCGATGCATTTGTCCATGTAATCCGCGGAGTTATAGCACGGAACCGCGAAGCTGAGCGTTTTCATGTTCCACTTCCTATTCAGAATCCTGCGGGGCGCATGCTGCGGCGTTATGCTGCGCAACGAGCGTATCGGAGAGCTCGAGTGCATGACCGACGATCTCGTCCATGTTGTAGTAACGATACTCGGCAAGGCGTCCGAGCGGATGGAAATTGGGCAGCGACTCGGTCAAACGCCGATAGCGCGCGTAGTGGGCGTCGTTCTCCTTGTTGATGATCGCATAATAGGGAGTCTGCTTCGAAGGATCCGTGTAAGCACGAGGATACTCTTTCACGATGGTCGTCTTCGGGCAACGCTGCCTCGTCATGTGCTTGAACTCCGTCACGCGCGTGTAATCTTGCGTCACGGTGTAATTGACCGTGGCGCAAGGGAAATGGTGCTCTTCGTCGAAGGTCTCGTAAACGAAATCGAGGCTGCGGTAAGGAAGGCGCCCGAAACGAGCGAGGAAAAGCTCGTCGAGCGGGCCGGTGAACACGATGGGGCCGGTGAAAGCACGGTCATGAAGCCTGATCTCCTTGATGCACGCATCTTCGCTTCCGTCCTCGAACACCAAATCGAACACGCTTTCCGCCTCGGTGTTCAGGCACACCTCGATGTTCTCATGATCGAGCATGTTTTCAAACAGCTTGGTGTAACCCATTGCGGGCATACCCTGATACTGATCTTGGAAGTAGCGGTTATCACGCGAAATGTAGACGGGAACGCGCGCGGTAATGGAGGGATCCACCTCGTCGGGAGACACGCCCCATTGCTTCTGAGTGTAGTAGAGAAAGACGTTCTTGTAGACGAAGTCCCCGATCTCGGCCAATTCCGGATCCTCCTGAGCGCGAAGCTCGTTGACAGAGACCTTGCACTCGTCGCCGAACGTATCGACGAGCTTCTCGATGAGATGGGGGGCGCGATCCCCGAACGCGATCTCCATGGAGTTCTTATTGAACGGAACCGGCAGATACGTGCCGTACCAGTCCGCGAGAACTTTGTGCTGGTACCCTATCCAACCCGAGAACCTACGCAAATACGTGAACACCCGATTGTCGTCGGTATGAAAGATATGCGGGCCATAGCGATGAACGAGCACCCCCGCAGGATCGATCTCATCGTACATGTTACCGCCGATATGCGAACGCTTCTCGATGATGAGCACGCGCATGTCGGCACGATCCGCAAGCTCGTGCGCAACAACCGACCCTGCAAACCCGCAGCCGACGACAACGGCGTCGAACTCCGTTATGTCGATGCTCCGGTAATCAGAATATTGAACGCTCATGGGCGAGCAAGTCACCTTCCCCAAACGAAAACACAACGCGAAGCAACACGAACGAGATGCGCCTGAAGCTCTCGACGGCATCGCACCCCCTGCAAGCCCCGAGACGCCAACTTACGGCAAACATCTTGCGCCCGGCGCAATATCGCGCCTTCCGCACAACAATGCGCCAGGCATCAACGCATCGGCGAGCCGGTTCGTTACGCATGGCGCATTCGTCGATATCATTGTATAAGCTTCTCGAAACACGATCGGATTCATCATACAAATCGAATAAATTACGCCGCTCGTACAAGGATGCGGACGGCAATCCCGAAACGCGCTCTATCATAGAGCAGTCATGCACAGGACTTCGATCAATCCGACGCCCGTCGAGAGAGGCAAGCATATGAGCACGTTTCTGAACACGATGATCACCCAAGCTCGCAGCGACAAGCAGACCATCGTCCTTCCCGAGGGCGCCGATCCTCGCACGATAGAGGCCGCCCGCGAGATTCTCCGAAACGACATCGCCGAGCTCGTCATCCTCGGAGACGAGAACGCGATCGCCCAATCGGGCATCGACGTCGAAGGCGCTCGGATAATCAACCCCGCGACATCAACCTACCGCGAGGAATTCATCGAGCAACTGGTTGAACTACGCAAGCACAAGGGAATGACTCCGGAGAAAGCAGCCGAGTTGATAAGCGACGTGCTCTACTTCGGCGTCATGATGGTCAAATCGGGGCGCGCGGACGGCATGGTCGCCGGCGCATGCCACGCCACGGGAGACGTGCTGCGCCCCTGCCTCCAAATCCTCAAGACCGCGCCGGGCGTCAAACTCGTCAGCTCGTTTTTCGTCATGGTGGTACCGAACTGCCCTTACGGTGAAAACGGCACGTTCATGTTCTCGGACTGCGGGCTTGAGGTTCAACCTGATGCGGAGAGGCTCGCCCACATCGCCGTGAACACCGCGCGGTCGTGGGAAACACTCATGAACAGCGAGGCGCGCGTCGCCCTGCTGTCGCATTCGACGAAAGGGTCGGCGAGAAACGACGATGCGAGCAAGGTCGTCGACGCCTGCGAAATCGCCCACGAGCTCGCACCTGAGATACTCCTCGACGGCGAGATGCAGCTCGACGCCGCCATCATCGATTCCGTCGCTTCGTCGAAAGCGCCGGGCTCCCCCGTCGCAGGAAAGGCGAACGTGCTCATCTTCCCCGATATAGATGCGGGCAATATCGGTTACAAGCTTGTTCAGCGACTCGCGAAGGCCGAAGCTTACGGCCCCATCACCCAAGGCATCGCAGCCCCGGTGAACGATCTCTCCCGCGGCTGCACGGCCGAAGACATCGTTGGCGTCATCGCCATCACCTGTGTTCAAGCGCAGGCTCGAAAAAAATCATAGGCGAACGCGAGATCTACCGCTTCGCGGTTCGCACGCATGGCGAAGCGAGACCGTCCATGCGCCCCGCTTCGCCATGCAAGCACGGGCGAAGCGGGAACAGCGCGCGCAACCGAGATGGTTCTCTCCAATAAACCACCGCACGATAAGAAGGCGAGCCAAAATAGACTCGCCTTCTTATCGAAGAGCACTCTTAAAGCCCCGCGCATTGCCCATAGCTTCAACAGCGACAGATCAGTCGTGGATCAACTCGTAGGTGTCGCGCGCGATCATGTACTCCTCGTTCGTAGGGATGATGATGATCTTCACCATAGAGCTCTCAGCGGAGATCTCACGCTCGAACCCACGTTGGCGGTTCTTCTCCTCGTCGAGGACGATGCCGAGCGGTTGCAGACCAGAGAAGATCATGCGGCGCATTTTCTCGCAGTTCTCGCCGACGCCCGCCGTGAGGACGATGGCGTCAACGCCGCCCATCACGGCGATGTACTGCCCAATGTATTTCTTAACGGAATTGGAGTACATATCGTACGCGAGCATAGCCCGCTCGTCACCGCGCTCTGACGCATCGCGTACGCTGCGAAGATCGTTCGAGACGCCTGAAATGCCCAACAGACCCGACTTCTTGTTCATGAGATCGTTGACGCCTTGGGCATCGAGGCCCTCATGTTCCATGATGAACGGAACGATGGCGGGATCGATCGCTCCGCACCGCGTCCCCATCATGAGACCATCGAGCGGGGTCAAGCCCATCGTCGTGTCGACGGCCACGCCGTGGTCGATAGCCGACATGGAGCAGCCGTTTCCAAGATGGCAGGTGATGAGCTTCAAATCCTCGAGCGGTTCATCGAGCACGACCGCCGCGCGCTCGGAAATATAGCGATGGGACGTTCCATGCGCTCCGTATTTACGGATCGCGTACTTTTCGTAAAGCTCGTACGGCAAAGGATACATGTACGCTTTCGGAGGGAGCGTCTGGAAAAACGACGTGTCGAAAACGGCAACCATCGGAACGTCGGGCATATGCTTTTGACATGCGCGAATGCCCATGAGGGCGGCCTTGTTATGAAGAGGGGCGAGTTCGGCGAGCTCATCAATCTTCTCGATCACGTCGTCGTCGATAAGAACCGAACGATCGAAGTACTTCCCACCTTGAACGATACGGTGGCCCACGGCGTCGATCTCGTCGAGAGAGTCGATCGCCTTATCCGGGCCGGACGTAAGCGTTTCGAGCACAAGGGCCATGGCGTCGTTGTGGTCGTGCATCTGAGCATCGATGACGGTCTCGTTCTCGTCGAGCCCGTGCTTGTGGAAGGATTGAGAAGAACCGACGCGTTCGCAAATTCCCTTAGCAAGAAGCTTATGCGTCTCAACGTTGATAAGCTGATACTTCAACGACGATGAACCTGCATTGATGACAAGAACGTTCAACGAGCTACCTCCTCGCAAGATTCGTATTCACTCATTGTACGTACGCCCAGCGCACGCCACGTCCCTGCCTACCGCCCGATTCGGCGAATGGCTGTTGTTATTCAACAAATGTGTATTAAATAAGGGGCGCTGACGTCTTGTACGTCAGCGCCCCTCGTTAAAGAACCGCAAGAACGCACAGAACGCATCCACGCAAGCCGCCATTCGCCCCGACGCTCGAAGCGGGCGCGGGGCGGTGCAAAGACGGCGCAGGTTCGCAAGCGACCTAACCCCGTTAGACGCGCGACGGATTTCCGTCGTTCATCTTCTCGCCGCCCAGAACATGCACGTGAATGTGATGCACCGTTTGGCAAGCGTCATCGTTGGTGTTGACGACCACGCGGAAACCGCCGTCCACCACGCCCTTTATCTCGGCGACCTTTTGGACAGCGCCGAACAGATGACCGAGCTCCTCCTCGGGAACGTTGTCAGCGATGTTGTCGAAGTGATTCTTGGGGACGATCAACGTATGGACCGGCATCATCGGGTTCACGTCCTCGAACGCGAAAACGTGCTCATCCTCATAAACCTTCGTCGAGGGGATCTCGCCCTCGACGATCTTGCAGAAAAGACAATCTTGCTTCCTCATGAGATCTCCTTCGCGATAACTTAAGCCTTCGTCAGCGTCGTATCCTGCGTCGAATCATCCGGAGCCTCCGACAACTCGCCCATGAGCACCTCGACCTGCTGTTCGGCGGCTCCGAGACGTCGCTGCAGCGAGCCGAGCAAGGACACACCGCGCTCGTAGCTCTTCAGGCTGTCCTCGAGTTCAAGCGTACCTGATTCAAGCACCGACACGATGCCCTCGAGTTCGGCCATAGCCTGGCGAAACGTCAACTCCTCAACGGGAACGACCGTGTTATCCATGTTAATCCCTCCAATTCTCTACGGAAGTGTCAATCCGCCTCACGGCGGAAACCCTGCAATCTAGCGCTCCATCGCCGACGAGAACGGATATCTCATCGCCCGACTTCACTCCTTTAACCGACTTAACGAGCGTCCCGTCGGCATCTTGGGCCATCGCATAACCGCGCGCGAGCACGGTCAGCGGCGATAGATTGTGCAAACGAGCGGCCGCAACGGAAACATCGCGACCATAGCGCTGCGTTGCGTGAGCCGCCTGATAGCCAAGCCTGTCCGCAAGCGCGTCAACCCGCTGAGAATCACGGACGAGAAGACGAGGAAGCGACCTTCGCATCGCTTTGCGCGTGAAATCGAGCACGGATCGATCTCGCTCGATTTGGCGCGGCAAGGCGCTGCTCAAACGCTCGGCGAGATCGTCGATCGTGCGCGCCTCGGTGTCGAAAAGGCGCTTCGGCTCTCGAAACGGCGGCAGCATCGAACAACGATCGAGCTTGATGCGATAGCGCGATAGCAGGCTCTTTTGAGCCTGGGGCAAGGCGCGGTCGAGAAGATCCAAACGCGCGCGCAGCGCCCGGGTCTGCCCCGCGACAGATGAGGATATCGTCGCGGCAGCCGAATCAAGGGCAAGATCGACCTCGTCCAAAGAAGGAGCGACCGTCTCAGCCGCGCCCGTGGGGGTGGAGCATCGAACATCGGCTACCATATCGGCGATGAAATTATCGGGCTCATGCCCGATGCCCGTGACCACCGGCACCGGGCATCGGGCGATAGTGCGCGCAAGAAGCTCATCGTTGTAGGGCATCATGGATTCATACGAACCTCCGCCGCGAACAACGAGAACAACCTCGGCACCTGCCACCACAACTTGCCGCATGCCCTCGACGATGTTCTTCGCCGCACGATCACCCTCGACGATGACGCCCGCGAGAAGAACGCGCGCAAGAGGATAACGCCTCCTCAGCGTACGCAGCACGTCATGCACGGCAGCGCCAACCGGCGATGTGACGATGCCGATGACCTCGGGATAAGCCGGCAAAGGACGCTTACGAGCGGAGTCCATGAGCCCTTCGGCTTCCAGCTTGCGGGCCAGATTTGCCACCTGCATGCGCAGATAGCCTTCTCCTGCGAGCTTAATATCGCGAACCTCGAAGCTCATCGAACCGCGCTTGACGTAAATGCCGAAATGCCCCGTCAGCTCGACGAGCGCACCTACCTTCAAATCGACGCCGATGGCGGCAAAGCGATCCTTCCACACCATGCAATCGAGCGTGCCACCTTCATCTTTGATGCTGAAGTAAACCGCCGAATAAGAGCTTTTGTTGGAAACGTACGAAACCTCGCCGACTATCTTGAGGCGCACGCCGTTCAACGCCCCCTTGGCTATCATGAGCGCTTCCGTAACGGTTACGGCATCGGAGGAAGACCCCGCGAGCTTTTCGCTCGCAGCTGCGCGAGTTTTCGCGTAAGCCATAGCCGGTCGCCTAATCGCGATTCTGGCCAAGAAGGTATACGAGATAGAGCGCCGAGGTGAGCGCGGCGGCGACGTAGGTGAGGGCGCACGCGCGGAGCACATCGAAGGATCCGGAGCGCTCCCGCTGGGGAAGCGCGATGGTGTCCATGTACGCCATCGCGCGCCTGGACGCGTTGAACTCAACGGGCAGCGTCACCACCTGGAACAGCACAACGACCGCGTACATGACGATCGCGAGCGTGACGAGCCCCTGGTTTGTGAGAAAAATCCCGATGAGCAGGATGAAGATCCATGCATTCGATGCAAGGTTAACGGCAGGGACGAGCGCTCCGCGAATTTTCATAGGGGAATAGTTCTGCGCGAACTGGCAAGCATGACCCACCTCGTGACACGCGGTAGCCGTAGCCGTTACCGTCCTGCCATCGTAGGCCTCAGGCGATAGCGTGACCGAGTTGGTGCGCGGGTCGAAGAAATCCTGACCGGGGCCGCCGCGGTACACCTGCACGTGCGAGATGCCGTAGTAGGCCAGCATCTGACGCGCCGCCTCGGCTCCGGTGAGCCCGTTGGAGATGGGAACGCGCTGGTAAACCTTCAGCTTATGATTGACGTACCACGTAGCGCCCATGCCGATGACAAGCGTGAGCGCGACGACGGCGAGATAGCTCAAATCCATAACGATCCTCGTCCTTCCAAAACATCGATTGTTATTCGCGCCATTATAAAAGGAGACGCGCAACCGCACTGTCCCGCAAACGGAACAACGTCAAAAGATCTTTAAAGGACGACAGGGTCCTCGCAACGACGAACGACAAGGCCGTCGTCACCGAGGCGCAGGCAGATCCTCCCTTCGAGCAGGTCGAGAAGCTCCTCGCCGATAATGGCGCGACGCCACCCCTTCATCACGTCGGCGCCGTCCACATGGCCACGCGCCACCAGCGCAAGCTCAGCGTGGTTGGCCAACGTCTGCATGGCGATGCCGTTCTCCTTCGCACGCAACCTGACGAGCGCGGTCATGAGGTCGATTTGAGCATCGACGTTCGGCTCGCTGCGTCCCGCGCGGTCAAGCTCGGGCCATTCGGTCTGCGGCAGCGCATAGGCTTTGTTCATGAGGGCGATCACCGCTCGTGCGTCGGCGGTAGGGAGCTTTTCGCGCATGCCGCGCACCATGAAAAGGTCGTCGATGGTCTTCGCCTCGCGCTTGCACGCTTCCACGATCTGCTCATCGGAAAGCACCCATTTGCGGGGCACATCGCGCTTGCGGGCCTGCTCCTCGCGCCAAGCTGCCACCTCGCGAGCGGCCGCAAGCTGCTTGCGGCTCAACTGGTTCCCGCGCTTGAGGCGCCTGAACCGTTCGCGAGGATCGCTTTCGTAGCGAGCGGGGTCGACCAACTCCTCGAAGTCGGGATCGAGCCAGGAAAGACGCCCTTTCTCCTCAAGGGAAGAGCGCATCAAGCGATACATCTCGGGAAGGTACACCACATCATCCGCCGCGTAATCGAGTTGGGACTCGCTCAACGGACGATGCGACCAATCCGTAAACGAATCGATCTTCTTCAGCGTGACGCCGCAGACGGTGTGAACGAGCGAGCCGTACCCCACCTGCTGAGCCTGACCGAGCAATGCCGCAGCGATCTGGGTGTCGAACACCGGACGGGGCAGAACACCCACGTTGCGATAGATGATCTCGAGATCCTGATCTCCCGCATGAAACAACTTCACGATGGCTTCGTCGACGAGCAAGGGCGCCAAAACGCCCAGATCGTCGACCTCAAACGGGTCGACGATGGCAACTTCATCATCAGTCGCCAACTGGAGCAGGCAGAGTTTAGCGTAATACGTCTTCTCGCGCAGAAACTCCGTGTCTATGGCGAGAACCGACGAAGACCTCGCACGCTCGACGAACGCCTCGAGGCTTTCCTGACTGGCTATGTACACCGGGTTGATCCTTACATGCAGCTTCAAAGTTTGTAGTACCATTATTTTAACAAGGGAAAGGAAATCTGTGAAACTGCTCGTCATCAACAACCTTGCCTCGGGTTACGGCGAAGGGGCGATCTACGATTACATTCGATCGCTCATCGTCGACGGGGATGAGATCACGATACGCTCCACAGACGGAACGAGCGACCTTCGCGCGTTCCTCTACGATGCCGATGAATTCGACGCCGTGGTCGCCGCAGGCGGCGACGGAACCATCTCCTCGGTCAGCTATCAGCTTGCCGACACCGGCATTCCGGTCGTGCCCTTTCCTGCAGGAACCGCCAACCTTCTCGCAATGAACCTCGATTCCCCGACCGAACCGCACGCCCTCGCGAAGATGACACGCGAAGGTCGCATGATGGACTTCGACATCGGCGAAATCGAATCGAGCGACGGAGAGCTGTTCGGATTTTCCATCATCGCGGGCGCAGGATACGATGCAACCATCATGAAAGGCGCGTCGGCCGGCAAAAAACTTCTCGGCCCGATGGCTTATTTCACCTCGGCCGTGACGCACGTGACACCGCAACATGCGCGGTTCACGCTGACAATCGACGGCAAAAAGGTGGAAAGCGAAGGCGTCGGGGTGCTTATCGTCAATTTTTCGAAGATACAGTTCGACCTCTCGCTCGTCCACAACAACCTTCCGCGCGACGGCATGTTCGACATCGTCGTGCTTAACACCAAAGACGCGTTCGGCCTCATCCCGGCGCTCGTCGCATGCATCCTCGATCGTTCGGGCGAGTTTCCCGACCGAACCGACGCGCTGGAAATCCACAGAGGACGAGAGATCACCGTCGAAAGCGATCCTCCCCTTCTCATGCAATACGACGGAGAAGTCACCAGCCGAAAGACCCCCTTCACCGTGCGCATGCTGCCGAAGGCGGCGCGGTTCATCGTCTCGGAGGACTGCATCAAAAGCTACGCGCCGGATACGAGCGAACCCTAGACGACAACGAGCGCCCGCGAACGAACACGTCGCGGGCGCTCGTGTAATTCACAGCGCTTTCACCGATTACCAGGCCGATGTCGAAGCGTCCCCGTCGTCGCCCGGCGCATCCTCGACGGTCACCTCGGCGGCGGTCAGCTCGAGCGGTTCGCTGAACACCTTACCCGCTTGCTCCGAATCCGCCATGAGCTCCTTGAAGGATCCTGCGTCCTCCCCCGCCATGGGCATCATGACGTAGACGTTGTTCCCGATGATAACCGGCTGGATACGCTCCTCTCGCGGCGTGACGCCGGCAGCGCGATCTTCAGCGATGGCCTTCTCGGCCTCCTCGAGCTGCTCGAGCATCTCGGCGCGCACGTTCTCGATCTGCGTCTGGGTGTCTTCCTTCCAGCGGTCCTTGCGCCACGCGAGGAAGTTCGCGTTGTAGCGCATCTGGATAAGCTCGAGCACGATGCTGAACACCATGGCGAAGTACACCATCAACTTCTCAAGCGGCATATGCAAAAGCTCGATGCCGGTATGGAACCCGGCGCTGTCGATGACCAGCAGCGCTCCGATGGCGACGATGAACGTGAGCGCGAGCATCTTCATCTCGGGATGACCGTTGATGAAGTTCGAGATGGGATCGATGAAGATCATCATGAGGATCACGGCGAGCATGACGGCGATGATCATGATGATGAGGTGATCGGCCATACCCACGGCGGTGATAACCGAGTCGATGGAGAACACGAGATCCATCACCATGATGGTGCCGACCGCCTGCGGCAGCGTGATCATATGAAGAGCCTTATGCTCCTCGCAGTGCGCAGCCTTGACCTCGGTTAGCTTCAGCATGTCGATAAGCTCGGCGATGCCTTTGTAGATGAGGTACCCGCCGCCGATGAGCAGCACGAGATCGCGCACGGAGAACCCATGTGAATACGGGCCCAGGTCGATGGTGAACAGGGGCGTCGTCATATGGACGAGATACGACGCGAAGCACAGGAAAATGATGCGCATGACGAGCGCGCCCGCAAGACCGAGCTTACGGCCGATGTGCTGCTTCTCAGCAGGAAGGCGGTTCGTGGTGATGGAAATGAACACCAAGTTGTCAACGCCCAAGACGATCTCGAGGAAGATCAACGTCACCAGGCTGATCCACGCCTCAGGCGTTGCGAATATCGAAAGATCCACGCGTTCTCCTTTTCTCCCTAACGCGGCCGCGAAACCGCTTCAACCGACGATGCGCGAGCACCGCCCCCCATAGCCACCGCAGAAGCCGCCCCGATGCATAAAAAAAGACTCACAGCGCAGAACAGCGGACGTCCATCTATCCTGCGCCATGAGTCTCGCTAATTAAGATGCTCCAGACAAGCCGCCAACCGACCTGTCACGATGTTGAAAGCATCGCACCTACGTGCCAACTACTCCCCCATGGGCATCGAGTATGCTAGCAAATAGGCGCGAAGGCGCAATGCTATAATTTTCAAAGTCCACAATTTACCTAGGAAGGAGCGCCCTCGATACGATCAGGGTGCTGACGGAGGGAATTCATGACGCAACACAACGCTTCGGAACATCACGACGAAGCCGTCTTTCAGCACGCGGGCGAGTCAACTCGCGCAAACCGATCTCCTCAGGCGAAAGCCGTTCGTAGATTCCTCGACGGCGGTCGGGAAATCCACTCCCCATACGGGAGAAGCAGCGTTACCGGCTTCGATAACGATAACATCAACTACCTCGACCCCGAGCCTTTGACCCGACCGATCGATATGCCGAGCTCGGTGAGGAAAGGCGCGCTTTTGGCGATGGCGGTAGCAGCCGTCATCGGGGGGTTCATCCTCTTCAAATACTTCGACGCCGTGGTGAACGCGCCGGCGCGCGAAGCGGCAGCTCTCGAGGAGATGCTCAGCGAGAACGTCGACCTCTCGCTTCCCGACCTCGCGGCTTACATGTCCCTCGACGACGCGAGCATCATGGCCGAGCTGCAAGCATCGGGCTTCACGCTGTTCGAGAAAACCCCTCTCGGAACCTTGCAATCCGGCGGATTCGACGTGATCAAGCTTACCGACGAGGTGAGCCTGGCCGATGCGGGTGTCATTTACGCGTCGGGCCTGGGCTCTCTGAGCGCCTACGACGCAGCCAGGCTGCTCAACGGCAGCTGGGATCTGGAGGTGAGCCGCGAGGGCGGAACGAACCTCCGCGTTCGATACGCCGATTTTGGAGCAAACTCCGTGGAGGAGGCCGTTCAGCGCGCCATAGAGGCGGAAGGTCTCGCAGATGCGGGCATCGACGAGTCCGGAGTCGACGAATCGGGCAACACCTACGCGGCGGGAACGATAGAGCGCGACGGCGCGACTTACTCGTGGCGCGCCTCGGCGATACAGCTCAAGGAGGTTTACAGCATCAAGGACCTACCCTCCAACACCTTCTACGTTGGGATTCGCATGAGCGCGGCGTAAGCAGCACACAACGATTGAAAGTCCCCGCGATCACGCGATTTCCGCAGATAAGGCCCCGTAACGAAACGCCGCCCAGGTTCAGGTTGAACTCGGGCGGCGTTTTTCACGACAGGCTCGGTTCGCAACCTGCGCAACCCTCTATGAAGGCTATTGAAGAAAAAAGACCAGGCGATAACCTGGTCTTCAAGTTCATGGTGGGCGATACAAGATTTGAACTTGTGACCCCTACCGTGTCAAGGTAGTGCTCTCCCCCTGAGCTAATCGCCCTTGTTGCTTCGCGTCGCAACGCATCAGCAAGTGGATATAATGCCGGATTCAGAGAACTTGTCAAAGGATATTTTCATTTTTTTCAAAAAAGTTCTCTCAACGCGACGGCGGTCGCAGCCTCGCTTGTCACGAACCTGCATCAACGAAACCGCAATTACGCTGCCGAACGCCCTCCAACGCGATGCGAGGGGCAATCGGCGCCTCGGGCTTCACAGAGCCGAGGCGCCTAGGACATCGCATTGGATCACGATCTCAACTGGGCACGAAGACCTTGAAATGCAAATTCGAAACTATGCGCAAATATAAAACGAGCGGCCTAAAAGCCGCTCGTGGAAGATTCTGGAGCGGACAACGGGGTTCGAACCCGCGACCCCCACCTTGGCAAGGTGGTGCTCTACCAGCTGAGCCATGTCCGCATATTAAATTATCAAAGCCAACTTGGAGGCGACGCCCGGATTCGAACCGGGGGTGAAGGCTTTGCAGGCCTCTGCCTTACCACTTGGCCACGTCGCCAAATTGGCGTGCTGTCTTTTTAAGAGCTGATTGATCGAAAGATCAATCAGCTCTGACAAGACAATGGAGCGGACAACGGGGTTCGAACCCGCGACCCCCACCTTGGCAAGGTGGTGCTCTACCAGCTGAGCCATGTCCGCGTCGCAAGGAAATATATTACGCTTAGTGCACAGATTGCGCAAGGGTAAATTTAAACTTTTTTGAAAAAAGTTGAGAAGCCCGAAGCTCAATCCGAAACAGCAGTCTGAAAGAGCAGCTCAGCTTTCTCAAGCGACAACCTTCGCACCTGCCCGAAACAGCTCCCCAAGCCACCCCCCTAATCTAACCGCCGCAGCAACGGAAAACCAAAAGGCGCAGCTACCGTAACCCTTAGAGACCGAGAGCGTAAATGAATATCCCCAGCAGTATCAAGGCGAGCGCTGCGGTCTTGCGGCGATTCACCCTTTCCTTGAAGATGACAACGCCGAAGATCGTCACGTACACGTAGCTCGTCGCCTCGATAACGGGAGCAGCTGAGACAGGGATGACGCGCAGCGCGAAAACGAGCATCAAGGTCGATGCGAACATCATGAGATAAGCCACGACGACGCGTGCGTTAAGGTACTCGTCAATCACGCGATCGTGTTCAACGAGTGCTTCCTTCTTCAACAGAACCTGAGCCACCGCGCTGACGAAAACACCGAGCATGGCGATGCCGATCGAGGGCAGCATGTCGATCGCGCTCATCGCACGGCCTCCGTTTCCCCCTCGTCATCGCTGCGTGCGAACAAAACCACGCCGGCTACGATAACGACGATGCCGACAAGCTTTAGGAGAGTTACCTCCTCATGGAAGAACAAAACACCCCACACCAAACCCCAGAAAACCGTGATCGCCTTCGACGAAAACGCTGTGGTAAGGGGCAGGCGTTTGATGACCTGCTGCCATCCGAGCGCATAGACGCCCAACACGCCGATGACGAGCGCGTAAAAGCCCCAAAACCGCCAATCCGCCAAATCGAACCCTGCGGCGATCTTGCCGAATAAATCGGTGAGGGAATACAACATGAGCAGAACATGCAGGCCTAAATACGTTTGAAGACGAGCGCGTGTCATAGGGAGCACCAACCCCTCCCCTTATCGGGTACGATAGAAATCCGATACAGCCTCCACGACGGCCGTTCGATCTTCCTTTGCCATACCGTAATACATCGGCAAACGAACCAATTTATCGGACTCCGCCGTGGTGAACTCATCCCTTCCGTGAAAGCGCCCGAATTTCCTCCCCGCAGGAGCCGAGTGAAGCGGAACGTAATGAAACGTCGCCATAATCCCCCGCTCGCGCAGGTACGCTATCAAACGCGTGCGCTCCGCGAGGTCGGCCGTCATGATGCGAAACAAATGCGCATTGTGCACGCAACCCGACGACACGACGGGAAGGCGAATCAAGCCCGCATCACGCAGCGGCGTAAGCGCGTCGTAGTAGTAATTCCAAGATGCAAGACGATCGTCGTTGATAACATCGGCGCACTCGAGTTGCGAATAGAGGTACGCCGCGTTTATATCGGAGGGTAAGTAGCTTGAACCATAATCAACCCAGGTGTACTTATCGACCTGACCGCGAAAGAACTTAGACCGGTTCGTGCCTTTTTCGCGAAGAATCTCGGCGGGCTCGTTGTGCACGGCATCGCGGATGAGCAACGCCCCGCCCTCGCCCATGGAATAGTTCTTCGTCTCATGAAACGAATAGCAGCCGAAATCCCCGATGGACCCCAAAGAAGCGCCCCGATACGAAGACATGACGCCCTGAGCGGCGTCCTCGACCACTTTCAAACCGTAACGCGCGGCAATGCGCATGATGGCATCCATATCGCAAGCTATGCCGCCATAGTGCACGACGACGATGACGCGCGTGCGGTCGGTGATGGCCGCCTCGATTTTAACCTCGTCAATGTTCATGGTATCGGGTCGAACATCGACGAACACCAAGCGCGCGCCGACGTTCACAAACGCCGTCGCCGTCGAGGAGAAGGTGAAACTCGGAAGGATGACCTCATCGCCCGGCTCCAACCCGCACAGCAACGCCGCCATCTCGAGCGCTGCGGTGCCGCTGGTGGTGAGCAAAGCCTTTTGAACACCCGTCCTCTCCTCTATCCAGGCATGGCATCGTTTGGTGAAAGGACCGTCCCCGCTTACGTGGCGATCCGCAAGCGCCTGGGAAACATAACGAGTTGAGCTCTCGACGATCGGAGCCTCATTGAACGCAATCACAGAACATCCTCCTCTTCGATCTTGTTGGTAATACAACTCGACCATGCTCGAACCTCTGCATGCCGGAGGCAACGCTTCAGACTAAGCTCGCCTGCGCCATCCAGCGCGTAAACCGCCGGAGCATAGCGGATAAAGAACCCCGGCGTAAACGACATCGAGTACGCGCCTGCGTTGCGAATCTCGACAAGATCCCCCACGTCAAGACGCGGCTCTCCCTCGAGAGCGCAAAGCCGGTCGCTTTCCATGCAGGTATAGCCGCATAGAACCTGACGAGGTATCGAGGGACGATCCTCGACCGGCGTGCCCGAACCGACGCCCCCGCCACCGCCGATCGCCTCCGGCGTCCGACCGCAACTCACGTCAGGCCGCACGGCGTTCCGCCGAAGATGGAGTTCGTAGGCGTAAGAGGTCTTTTTCATCTCGTGGTCGATGTTGATTCGGGAAAGATCGCAGGTCACGAAGCGATCGTAAGTCGTCTCCTTCACATCGAGAACGCGCCCGAAATAAGACGCAGGGGTGCAGACGACTGCCCCGCCGGGCTCGACCACCAGCTTTGTGCGAGAGGGGTCGCATACCGGCGAAAGCAAGCCCGCGATAACGGATGCGTAGCGCTCGTACGCGCCGACGTTTTTCGGGCCGCCGCCGTAAAAACCACCGCCGATGTCGACGAAGTCAAGTTCATTGAGTTCAAATTCGCGGATCACCTCGGCGGCGTTGCGCGCAAGCGCCTCGTACACGCCGAACGAGCGACTCCTCGTGGTCACGTGCATGTGCAAACCCGCGATACGCACGCAACCCCCCAGCGCCCGCACGCGCGCAACCGCCCGCGCCAGCTCACCGTTCTCGCGGCAGAAACCGAACCTGCCGCCCGAAGCGCCCGTCACGGTCTCGCCGGGACAGGCGGCCTCCAAATCGAAGTTCACGCGCAATCCGACGTTCGCGGTAAAATCGCCGTCTGCGGCGAACTCCTCCAGCCACATGATCTCACGCCATGAATCTACGTTGACGATCGAGCCCTCCGTGAGCGCGTAGCGAAAGCAATCACGGCTCTTTATCGGTCCGTTGAAGACGATCTCACACGCCGTGTACCCTGCCGCAAGGGCAAGTGCATACTCCTCGTCGGAGACGACTTCGGCTAGGCATCCTTCGCGCTTGGCGATATCGAGAATCCACGGGAAGGGATTGGTTTTGACCGAATAAGCGACGAACGCCTCATCCGACCACGCGTCACGCAACGCACGGGAAAACGAAGCGAAGTTCTCGGCCAGCTCCAACTCGTCGAACACGAAACACGGCGTCGCCAACGTGGCAAGCTGATCATCACGCAAAGGTCTCACGAGCGACCTCCCTTCTTCTTCCGCACGATGAACTGAGGACGACCCATATCGGTCTGGAACAATCGGCCGACATACTCCCCGACGATGCCGATGCAGATGGTGATAACGCCCGAGCACACGAGAACCGTCACCATGAGAGACGACCACCCGATGACCATCTCTGGATCGATCAGGCGCTCTACGAGCAAAGCAATGGCACCCGCGAGTCCGAGAAAGCCCAAGACGCACCCGAGCACCGTGGCGATGCGCAGCGGAATAGCCGAGAAGTTCAGGATGGTCGACGTCAGTTCCATGAGCGACTTCAACGTGTAGCCCGAAGAACCCTCCTCGCGTTCGAAATGATCGATGTCAACGTTTTCGATGCGATTAGTAGTGCGAAAAATCAGACCCTGAATGTACACCGAGGGACTGCGGTAGGAGACCATCTCGTCGCACACGATACGTCGCATGACGAAGTAGTTGCTATCGACGATTCCCTTCGGGCAATCGGCGAGGAGGCGGATAAGCGACATGGCGAACGACGAGCCCGCGCGCCTGAACACGCTCTCCTTATGGACGCGATATCTCCCGAACACAACGTCAGCGCCCTCGCTGAGCTTCCCAAGCAAAAAACGGCACTGAGATGGATGCGTCTGCATATCGTCATCCATGACCATGACGATATCGCCGGCAACCTGATGCAAGCCCGCCATGATGGCGTTATGCTGCCCGAAGTTTCGCATGAGATCGATGCCCACGACGTCATCGCTCTCATCCGACAGAGCGCATATCGCATCGTAGGTTCCGTCATCGGATCCGTCGTTGACGAGGACGAACTGGGTATCGTAACCCAAAGCGACAAGTTCCTCGCGCGTGAGACGCACGACTTTGCCGATCATGTTCTTGGAGTAGTAGCACGGTATGACGACGCTCACGAGTTCGCGCGCGGCATACGCGGGAAGCCTCCCGACGAGGGAGAGATCGCCGCCTTCGGCATCGGGTACGTAAAATGCGCCGAGCACGCGAGCGGATGCGCGGTCGAGCGAGCGATAATCACGCGCCTGCAGATAGGCGCGGGCAAGATAAGGCTTCGACCCTTCGCCATGTGTGAAAGCATCGCCCTCCTCAACATAGAACAGGGAATCGACGACGGCATCGTCGCGCAACGAGTCACGCGCGCGGGAAAGATCGCCGACGACGCCGACGCATCCGTGAAAGTACAGCCCGCAGCACGGCTCGACGAACGCCGAGAGCGTATGAGCTTCAAGCCTTCGTTTGAGGGAGGCCTTATCAAGAGCAGTATCGAGCAGCAGCTCTTCAACGGATAGTCCGCCGCCGAGCTCGATCAGCTCGTGTTCGTAGCCGAACACGCGGCCGGTGATCTCGCACACGCTCACGCGCAACCCTTCACCGCAGAAGAACTGCATGCAGACGGGCCCCGCCGTCACGCCGAGACGGTCAACGACGGCCTGCACGATCTCGAGCGCGCGATCGAAAACCGCACGGGGTTGCCTACTCGGATAGACGATGCGGGTAACCTGCGGCACGATGCCTTCACCCATGAACGTCTTCTCGCGATCCGCAAAGCTCACCGGGTACGCGACGCCGTCGCAAACCCAAGCCGTCATGTTGATCTCAGCGCCTTCGTCGTACTCCTCGATCAAGCAACGCTCGCCGCGCGTGGCGTGACGAGCGACGTCGCCAAACGCCCGAGCCGCTTCCGCCGAATCGCGGACGACGCGAATGCCATGAGAGCCGTAACCGTCGACGGGCTTCATCACACAGGGAAAAGCGAGCCCCCTGCTCGACTCAAGCGCCTCCGAAGAAGACGAAACCTCAACGCTGCGCGGGTGCGCGACGCCAAGCTCATCGAGCAGCTTGCGCATCGAGGCCTTATCGCGCAAGATCTCCATGCCCTCAAGGGGAAACGGCTCGTCGGCGCCGAGAATACGCCGCATCTCGCACGCCGACTCGAACAGCACGTCGGAATACGAAGTAACGACGGCGTCGGCTCGACAGGACTTATACAACTCAGCAAGCTTGCGAGGATCCCGCACGTCCACGACATGATCCTCGTCCGCGTATGCGCGAGCGGGACCGTCAACGTAGCCGTCGGCGACGATGACATAGCACCCCCGCCTGCGTGCATGACGAACCAATTCGACGAACTCATCCATCGAGCCGATGACCAAAAGCCTTCGCATGACGGAAATCACCTCTTCTCAATGCCGCGTCGAAACGCACGAAGCCGATAGAAAACAATCAATGCGACGACCATCGCCGCACCCGCGAGGGTCGAGCATAGGCCGAGGGTCAAACCGGGCGTCCAATAGGTCAATCTGATGTCATGAGACCCCTCGTCGACGTCAAGGGCCATAAAGCCCGTGTTCGCCCGATAGACCTGAGCGGGTTCACCATCGACCGTCGCGCGCCACCCGTCAGAGTAGGCGATGCTGAAGAAAACAGCTTTTCGCTCATCGAGATCGATCGTGCCCGTGATCTCGTTCACGCCGAACTTCAAATCGTCAACGGTTGATGCCTTGAGGGCATCGACGCGCTCGTCGAACGAACCCATCGGCTGGCAAACGACGTCGATGCCGTCGAACGTGTAAAGACCCGGTTCTGAGAACGTGACGGTGACATAGGTCTGCCCCTGATCCGCATAGCCGAGGTTCACGAGCCAATCGGACTTTCCGCCGTACAGATGATAAGACGAGTTCCAATTCTGAATGAAGCGCCCTTGATCGCCCGTATCGGATTTGAAGTAGATGAAATACGAGTTCGGCTCAGACCATCCGCCCGCCTTGATCCGCTGCCACACCTGTTTGTACCACGGCATGGATTCGAACTTCTGCATATCCATGCGCTCAAGAGGACCGAGCGCTTTGTAGTTCAGGTTATCGAACGAGACATACGTTTCGCTCGCATCAAGCCCATCAAACGAAAGCGTCAACTGAGCGTTCGCGTTGCGGACGAGAATGCGACCATCCTCGAACTCCAGCCCGTCCGTCGCCGCAATCGTGTAGGGGACGATCTGCTGCTCGAAGTTCACCTCGCACGAGGACAAGGAGATCGTCCCCGATCCTTGCTCTTGAGAGACGGTCCCGCTTGAGTCATCCGGCTTTTTCGCTTGCGGCATACCTTCGAGCACGACGCCCTGCAAAAGCGCCTCCTGCTTTTGCGCAGGAGTAAACGATTCGTATTCGTCGCGCGAGATGACGCAGCCATAGGTGTAAGCGAGCGGCAACACGTTCGAGCCCTCGTACACCTGAGTCGATATCTTGAAGGAAGGCCCGCCCGCGACTACGTTGTCAGGATCGTCGTAGTTGTAAGGTGGCGTGCACCCGTTCTTGACGATCATGTACTTCACACCCGCGAGGGTATCGAGAATCGGACGGTCACCGAGGTGCTTATAGGAGAAGTTTATCTCGGTTTCGCAGACGCCCATTTCGGTGAGGTAGCGGTCTATGTGATCGTTGTAAGCACTGTTGTAGAAATCGACGCCCATGAGACCGAGCACCGCGCTGTCGTTGCGCTTTCGTTCCTTCGAGGACGCCATATCGGCGTCATAGCGCCACAAACCGTCGTCATCGATACCCGCCACCTGCCAGTTCGGAGAGAACTCCGTGAGATAGTCGTACATAAAGGTGAAAGGCGGTGCGAATTTCGCCCAACCACCTTCCTCGGGCGCTATGAAGTAAATCGCCGACACCCATATGCTCGCGATAACGCACGCGCAGACGGCGAGTCTGTGCATTACGAAGGACACATCTTTCCAGAACAGAACGACCATCAGCGCGAACATGACGGCAAGAGAGTAGCCGTTCTGCTCGTTTCTCGTCACGGGAAACACGACGATCAACGCGGCGACAACGCAGGCTATAGCGAGAAGGCGGCGGCGCTCTCGGCCGTCGAGCGTCATCAGATCGGGAAGATACTTCACGACGATGATGCAAACAAGAAAGGCGTACGCCCACACCCAGCGGTTCGTGGCGTAATTGAAACCGTTCATGATGCTACCCGCAACGGGCAGGATGAGCATGAGGGATCCCGCGATGAACGCCGCTTTAAGCAAACGGTCCTCACGTCTTCTAACGAACATGAGCGAGCACGCCATCACGGCTGCAGCTCCAAAACCCATGTAGCAGTCGCTACCGACGTTCGCAGTCCCCACGAATCCCGCGATGGTCGTCAGCACCTCGTCAAACGAATAGAACATCGGAACCGTCGCCGACGCATCGCTCACCCGGTCGAGACCAAGCAGCGCCATCACAGTCGGCACGAGAGCAACGCCCGCAAGGCACATCGCCACGAAGAGGAAGCCGAGGAACTTAAGCGTCCACGCAGCGAACCGCAGCGGACGCCTCCCGACGCCGGTGACGACGACGCGCGCGGCGCAGTACGGAACGAGCAGCAAGCAAGCCATGTACGAGAAATAATACGACGTCAAAAAGAACATCGTCGCAGCGGCGATAAACGTGAAAGGCCTCTCACCCGAAATGACTTTCTCAACGCCGAGGAGAAGAAGCGGGAACAGGATCATCGGCCACATCGACCCAGGCCACAGAAACGCTTCAAACGAAGTGCCGCAGAACGTGTAGAGCAAGGCGCCGACCAGAACCGGGAAACGACCCGGGAAGAACCGCAACGCGAACAACGAAAACGTCACGCCCGCCAGATAAAAGCGAACGACGATCAGAAGCTGAAACAAGTACTCGGAATACCGCTCGGGGCACAGACCCGAAAGAAGGTTCAGCGGATCGAAGAACACGTCGAGCGTCGAGGGAATGTCGGTTCCGAAGCCGAGCTGAAACGACCACAGGGGAATCTGGAGTCCCTGTCCTGCCAGCAAACCGCCGACGACTTCGCGAATAAGCTGTCCCTCGTAGATGAAATACGGGTAATACTGCTCCAACCCGTCAACGCCCCACATAAACGAGCGCAGGTTGACGAGATAGACCAGCAACGTCCCCGCAAGGGCAATGAAAAACGCGAGCGTATAACAGCGCCAGTACGTCTTCCGACGCAGCCTTGGATCATCGCCCTCGCGCTCGCGTATCGCCTCAGCACGACCGCTCACGCAAGAAACGGCCCGTTCGATTAATCGAGGCACGTGCGCCCCCCGTACATGGATTCGTAATAGTCCGCGTAAGCACCCGAGGTCACCCGATCAAGCCACGCGCGATTCGACAGGTACCACTCGATCGTCCGGACGATACCATCCTCGAAACACGTCTGCGGCTGCCATCCAATCTCCCTGCCGATCTTTGCGGGGTCGATCCCGTACCTGCGATCATGGCCCAACCGATCCTCCACGTGGGTGATAAGGCTCTCGTCAATCGAAGAATCAACCGTTTGAGACAGGTAATCGATGATAAGACGGACGATCTGCTCGTTCGTACGCTCGTTATGCCCGCCCACGTTGTAAACCGAGCCCGACGGGGCATTTTGAAGAACCAGGTCGATGGCACGGCAATGATCTTCTACGTAGAGCCAGTCGCGAACGTTCAGACCGTCGCCGTACAAGGGGAGCGGCTTATGCCCAAGAGCGTTCGATATCATCAGCGGGATGAGCTTTTCGGGAAACTGATAGGGGCCGTAGTTGTTCGAGCACCGCGTCGTGACAACCGGCATGCCGAACGTATCGCCATATGCCTTCACGACGAGATCGGCCGACGCCTTGCTCGCAGAGTAGGGGCTATGAGGGTCAAGCGGAGTGCTTTCGGTGAAATAACCCTCAGAACCAAGCGAGCCGTACACCTCGTCAGTTGAAACCTGAAGAAAGCGCACATCACCGAAGCCGCCCTCGGGGGCCTCCCAGAACTCACGCGCGACCGAAAGAAGAGCGGCGGTGCCGTCGACGTTCGTGCTGACGAACGCGAGCGGATCGACGATAGAGCGATCCACGTGCGACTCCGCCGCGAAATTCACAACGCGATCGATACCGTGGCGAGAAAACACGTCGCGTAACGCCTCGATATCCCGGATATCTCCCCTCACGAAAACGTGGCGAGGGCTCTCGAGCACCGAAGCGATATTCTCCAGATTACCCGCGTAGGTAAGAGCATCGTACGTGACGATACGCACGTCATCGTATGCAGAGAGCATATGCAGCACGAAATTCGAGCCGATGAAGCCCGCTCCGCCCGTAACCAAAATCGTGGACATTATTCGCCCTCCAGCCTCAAAGCTCGCTCGACCACGCGATTCCGCACCACGCTCGAAAGATGCTCCCCGTAGGGGCATTTCGAGTAATGCGACGCCGATGCGAGCATATGAGCTTCATCGATCCATCCATTTGAAAAAGCGATCTCCTCAAGGGCGGCGACCTTTTGCCCCTGCCGACTCTCGACCAGCCGGACGAACTCGGAGGCGTCGAGGAGCGCATCGACCGTGCCCGTATCGAACCACATGATACCGCGGCCAAGAGGAACAACCTCCAGGCTGCCGTCCTCGAGGTAAAGACGGTTGAGGTCGGTTATCTCCAGCTCACCTCGCGATGACGGCTTAATGCGCTTCGCAAATTCCACGACGCGATTGTCGTAGAAGTACAATCCCGTTACGCAATAGTTCGAAGCCGGATGAACGGGCTTCTCCTCAAGGGACACGACGCGTCCCATCTCATCGAAGCCGACGATGCCGAACTGCTCGGGGTGCTCCACATGATAGCCGAACACCGTTGCCCCCGACGTGCGGGAAGCGGCACGCTCGAGAAGGGCCGTCAAACCGTTGCCGTAGAAGATATTGTCGCCGAGGACGAGCGCGCAGCTATCATCGCCGATAAAATCCTCCGCAAGCAGAAAAGCCTGCGCGAGACCATCTGGCGACTCCTGAACGCAATAGGACAGCTCGATACCGAAATCCGAGCCGTCTCGAAGCAAGCGCTTGAAATTAGGAAGATCCTGCGGCGTCGAGATGATCATGATATCCCTGATGCCCGCCATCATGAGCGTGGAGAGCGGATAGTACACCATCGGCTTGTCGTAAACGGGAAGCAGCTGCTTCGACGTGACCTGGGTAAGCGGCCCGAGTCGCGTACCGGAACCACCCGCCAAAACGATTCCCTTCATCGAGATAGACCTTTCGTCTGCTTAAATCAGAAACGCACGACATTCACACGAGCTTAAGTCCGCGCTCATTCCGTAGACCGTCGCCATGGTATCACAGCAAGAGTCGAAATCACGATCGACCTTGGCTGCGGATAATTAATTGGGTCCGCACGTTCCCGCAAACCCGGAAAGACAGCCTTCAAACGCGAAAAAGCCTTACACACAACGCAAAACCTGAGGCGAAAAGACTTCGCGAAGGCGGAAAACCCCAGTCGCCCGGTAAGTCCGATCGGGCATTCCCACCGCCGTTTATCGCAACTCAATAGAGAGCGCTTCGGCCCATTCCGCTTCTTTGAAACCGAAGAACGCGAAATCATCGCCGACCAATACGGGACGCTTCACCAACATGCCGTCAGAGGCGAGAAGCTCGTAGGCATCTTCGTCGCTCATTCCCGCGTCGAGCTTCTCCTTAAGCTTGAGCTCTCGATACTTCATACCGCTCGTATTAAACAAGCGACGCATCGAATGCCCTCCGCGGCTGCGCCACTCGCGCAACTCCTCCGCCTTCGGATTGTCCTCGACGATATGCCTGTCGACGAAGGAGACCCCGTTGTCCTCAAGCCACTTCCTTGCCTTCTTGCACGTCGTGCATTTCGGATACTCCACGAACAGAACGCTTCCCATGGGGAACCTCCTCGTAATCTGCTGGCGCCGCCCGCTACGACAGCGTGCGGCGCCCCCTCCATCAGGTGCGCGTCTCTAACTCCGCCGCCACAAGGACGAGACCATGACATAACAAATGAAAAAGCCTCAAGCATGAGCTTGAGGCTTGAAGTTTCATGGTGGGCGATACAAGATTTGAACTTGTGACCCCTACCGTGTCAAGGTAGTGCTCTCCCCCTGAGCTAATCGCCCATGAACCTAAGTTCTTTGCTTCGCATTTACCGCGTCGCAAGGAGATATAATATCAGAATGAGTTTAGCTGGCAAGACCCAATTTCATTTTTTTCTGCTGGAGATTCGAATCGTATCATGACGGTTCAAAAGCCGCACCGCCTACCTGCGAAACATCGCGAAACCAGCAGCTCTACCCTCTCATACCCTCGAGAACGGAGGGAAGGTCGCATAGCGTGTCGACGCGAAGAAAGCCGCAGTCGTTATGCACGCCCTTCCTGTCGATGATAACCGGGGTGATGCCAACAGCTTGCGCGGCGCCGTCGGCTTCGGGAAGATCCCCTACATGAACCGCTTCAGACGCAGCAACGCCCATTTTCTCCAAGGCAAGCTCGAACACGACAGGATTCGGCTTACGGTACCCCTCGGCAGCAGAAGAGACAACGACGTCGAAATACGGCAGCAATCCAACATCGCGCAGCAGCTGCTCAAGTTCAGCATCCCAGTTGGAAATGACCCCAAGGCGATATCCGCTCAGCCTCAACGTACGCAGACAAGGAATCACGTCGCTGTAAAGGCTCCAGGCATCCCCCGAACGATAACGACGATGCACGTCAAGACTGATTGCATCGCGCTCTGCCTTCAAGCCCGTGCGATCCGCGAGCATGCGACACATATCGAGCCAAAGAGCGACGGCCCGCTCATGAGAGCACCAGAAATCGCCATCCCGCAGATATTCCTCTTCGTAAAACGAATCGACCTCCGCCATGAACGGCTCCACATCGCGAACCGACAAGTCGCAACCGTGCTCCCGAGCAACAGCGGCGAACATCTCGGCAACCGACGGATTTGCGTACATCAAAGTCGACCCGACATCGAAAAACACCGTTGACTTCACCATGGGAGCGGACGCCTCCTCGAAACGCTCGAATACTCATCATCGGGATATATGAAAACGGACCCCGTAGGGTCCGTTGCGATTCTATGGTGTCGGAGGCGGGATTTGAACCCGCACACCCGGTATATGGGCACTAGCACCTCAAGCTAGCGTGTCTGCCGTTCCACCACTCCGACGTGCGTCTTGCAGCGAGGGATATAATACCGGAACTCAAGTGAAAGCGAACGAGAAATTTTAGACATTTTGAGACTTAACCCCGGCCGCGTGTCGACGCGAGCGATTATCGTCGCTCGGCCCTAGCCCCGACTCCAACTGGACAGAACCCGAGCTACGGAAGCACCATCATCTCCTTCAGGACTACAGGCGCGATAGTTTTCAGACAGTGTGAACTGTCCGGCGAGAAACGCTTTTTGGACCCAAACCGGCGCGTGCCCGATGAGTGAAATATAATAACGGACCCCGAAGGGTCCGTTAAGGTTCGATGGTGTCGGAGGCGGGATTTGAACCCGCACACCCGGTATATGGGCACTAGCACCTCAAGCTAGCGTGTCTGCCGTTCCACCACTCCGACGTGCGTTTTGCAGCGAAGATTATAATACCACGTCTTCACGCATACGCAAGAGAAAAAGAAACATTAAGTTCAGATTATCATCTAAGCGCTGATGGAACCATGCGGATAAATGACCATCAAGACGATGAGGGACAGCATGAAAACAACCGCGCAAACAATGGTGATGCGGTCAAGGTTCTTTTCGATGATGCTCGTGCCGGTTTGCGTCGAATACATCGAGCTGGCGATCATGTCGGAGATACCGGTTCCCTTGCCCGAATGCATGAGGATGAACACGATCATACCGATACCGGACAAAACCAGCAAAATCAAAAAGACAATAACCAGAGGGCTCAAGGTTTCACTCTTCTCTCATGTGAATATGCGGATACACAAGTTTGTCAGTATAACGGATGAATTTTAGCGAATCAAGCATCGTCCCGTCATCTCAACAGGACGTTCAAGACCAATGAGATCGAGCAGCGTCGGAGCGATATCCGCCAGGCAACCCACGCCACCTACAAGGTCGAAGGAAGCATCGGCAGCGTTCACGAGAACGAGGGGGACGAGCGCCGTCGTGTGAGCAGTATGAGGCGAACCGTCGGATGTCGTCATCTTGTCGGCGTTGCCGTGATCCGCAGTGATCAAGGTAACGCCGCCTTTGCGCCGCATCGCTTCAACGACCTGGCCAACGCCCCGGTCGACTGCCTCGACAGCTTCGACGGCAGCAGGTATGACGCCCGTATGACCGACCATGTCGCAATTGGCGAAGTTGACGATGTAGACATCCGCCTCATCCTCGTCAATTGCGCGGACGAGGGCGGACGCGACTTCGGGCTCGCTCATCTGAGGAAGCAGATCATAAGTCGCCACCTTCGGACTTGCGATGAGATTGCGCTCCTCGCCCGGCTTCTCCTCCTCTACGCCTCCGTTCAAAAAGAAGGTGACGTGAGCGTATTTTTCCGTCTCGGCGATATGAAACTGCCGCAAACCTGCACCTGCGAGAACGTCGGCCAGAACATTTTGCGGGAACTCCTTTTCGAACGCCACGGGCGCATCGATAGTCGAATCGTACTCGGTCAGACATGTGAAGCGAACGCGGGGAAAGACCGCTCGCTCGAAGCCGGAGAACTCGGGGTCGGTCATAGAGCGCGTCAGCTCGCGAGCGCGGTCGGGCCTGAAGTTGAAGAACAGCACGGCATCCCCGTCGACCACGCCGCGCTCGTAGAAGGACATAGGCTCGACGAACTCGTCGGTGACGCCCCGGGCATACGAAGCCTCTACAGCCTCCACCGGAGTCAAGCGGCTTACATCCCGTGACGAAGGGGGAGAGACGATCGCCCGATACGCACGCTCGACCCGATCCCATCGGTTATCCCTGTCCATGGCGAAATAGCGACCTTCGATTGACGCAATGCGAACCTCGCTCGAAGCCGACGGGTGTTCGGCGAGGATGGCGTCGATTCGCGCTTCGAGCTCGGCGACGTAACGCGAACCGCTCGTCGGAGCCACATCACGGCCGTCAAGGAAGCAATGGACGAACACCTGCGGAACGCCGAAGGACACGGCACCCTCGATGAGAGCGTAGAGGTGCGCGTTCGATGAATGCACGCCGCCATCGCTGAGCAAACCCATGAGATGCAACGCGGCGCCGGATGCGCAGGCTGCCCTATAAGCTTCCCGAATCCGGGGATTGTCGATGATGGAGCCGTCAGCGCACGCTCGGTTGATACGCGTGAGTTCTTGGAAGACCACACGACCCGCACCGATGTTGAGGTGGCCCACTTCCGAATTGCCCATCTGACCAGCCGGCAAGCCAACCGCCTCGCCCGACGCCTCGAGCTTCATCATGGGACAGGTTGCGAACAGCTCGTCTAACACCGGCGTGTCAGCCAACGAGATGGCGTTGCCCGGACCAGGTTCGGCAAGGCCGAAGCCGTCCATTATGACAAGGCACGCGGGGAGACGAAGATTCAGCGCCTCCCCGGAGCCCGTATGCATGAGCTTCCCCATTATGCCATCGCTGCCTTGACGATCTCGACGAACGATTTCGCCTTAAGTGCGGCACCGCCGATAAGACCGCCATCGATATCAGGTTCGGCAAGCAGCAGCTCAGCGTTGCCTTCGTTCATGGACCCACCGTAGAGCACGCGCATCTGATCGGCAACATCCTCACCGAAAAGCTCGCCGAGCGTCGCGCGAATAGCCGAGCAAACCTCCTGAGCCTGCTCAGGCGTCGCCGTCCTGCCCGTCCCGATGGCCCAAACAGGCTCGTAGGCGACGACCGCGCCCTTGACCTCGAACGCGTCGATGCCGGCGAACGCCGCCCTCACCTGGGCGGTCACGAACTCGAGATACGTTCCCTCGTCACGAACGGCAAGCGACTCGCCAACGCAGACGATGGGGTTGATGCGAGCCTCGAGAAGAGCACGCGTCTTCTTGTTGACCTCCTCGTTGGTCTCCCCGAAAAGCGTGCGACGCTCCGAATGCCCGACGATGCAATACGCACAGCCGATTTCTCGAAGCATGGGAATCGAGATCTCCCCGGTAAACGCGCCCTTCGGCTCCCAATACACGTTCTGTGCGCCGACGGAGATCTTCACCTTGTCGAAATCGAACACCGTGCGCACGGGTTTGAGGTCGACGTACGGAGGGCACACGGCGACATCGACCCTGTCGGTCCAGTCGCGATAGAAATGATTGGAGATCTCCTGCGCGAGCACCACCGCCTCACCGATGGTGTTGTTCATCTTCCAATTTCCCGCAATGAAGTATTTACGAGTCATGAATCGCTCCTTTTCTGCGATGAAGCCAACGTATCGGACGTTACGCCCGCAAAGCCTCGACACCTGGCAATACCTCACCCTGCACGAGCTCCATTGAAGCGCCACCACCGGTCGATATGAACGTCATCTTGTCGGCAAGGTCGAATTTGTTGACCGCCGCCACCGAATCACCGCCGCCGATGATGGTGTCCGCCTGCGCCGCCTCGGCAACGGCGAGAGCAACCGCCTTCGTGCCGGCTTCAAACGCCTTCATCTCGAAAACGCCCATCGGGCCATTCCAGAACACGCTGCCCGCGTCCTCGATAGCCGCAGCGTAAGCAGCCGACGTCCGAGGCCCGATGTCGAGCCCCATCATGTCCTGCGGAATCTCATCAACCGACACGACCTCGGTGCGCGCATCCTCGCTGAAGGCATCGGCGACCACCACGTCGACGGGAAGCAGAAGATCAACGCCCCGCGAACGCGCCTTCTCGATCATAGCGCCTGCACGCTCAACCCAGTCCTCTTCCTTGAGCGAGGTACCCACCTGCTTGCCTTCGGCCAGCAGAAACGTGAAACACATACCACCGCCGATGATGAGCGTATCCGCCTTATCGAGAAGGGCGTCGATGACCTTGATCTTGTCGGATACCTTCGAACCGCCGAGAATCGCCACGAACGGCCGCTTCGGCTCATCAAGCATTCCCGTCAACGTCGCCACCTCGCGCTCGAGCAGATACCCCGCGTACGCGGGTAAAAGCTGCGCGACGCCGGATGTCGACGCATGGGCGCGATGCGCCGTGCCAAACGCGTCGTTAACATAGACATCGGCAAGAGAGGCGAGCTCGCGGCAGAATTCGGAGTCGTTCTTCTTCTCGCGCTTATCGAAACGCAGATTCTCGAGAACGACGACCTGCCCCTCTTTGAGCGCTTCGATCTTCGCACGAGCATCCTCGCCGATGGTGTCGGCGGCGAAGACGACGTCCGCATCGACGAGCTCTGACAGGCGGGCGGCAGCGGGAGCGAGAGAGAACGCCTCCTCGTAGCCGATGCCGGCGGGTCGGCCGAGATGGCTCATCAGCACAACGCGAGCGCCCTGCCCGACGAGCTTCTTAATCGTTGGAAGAGCAGCCCTGATGCGGGTGTCGTCGGTCACCACACCGTCTTTGACGGGCACGTTGAAGTCAACGCGCACGAGGACGCGCTTCCCCCGTGCATCGAGTTCGTCAACAGATTTGATTTGAGCCATGTTCTCACCTTGTCGTAACAAACCAGCCCGGCAACCAACGCGAATCGGCCCGGGTTCAGACGGAAAATATAAAAGCGGGCAGCTCACGACCGCCCGCGAAACAACGTGCTACATCATGATCTTGACAAGATCCCTGACGCGGTTGGAATAGCCCCACTCGTTGTCGTACCAGGAGACGACTTTGACGAGGTTGCTCTTACCACCCATGACCATGGTCAGGCCGGCGTCGAAGATGGAGGAATGGGGATCGTCCACGATGTCGATGGAGACGATGGGGTCTTCGGTGTAAGCGAGGATGCCCGCAAGCTCCCCCTCAGCGGCCTCCTTCATGGCGGCGTTGATCTCCTCGACGGTAACCTCGCGTTCAAGCTCGACCGTGAGATCGACCATCGATCCGTCAGGGGTGGGGACGCGCGTCGCGAAACCGTCGAGCTTGCCGGCAAGCTCGGGGAGGACGAGAGACACCGCACGAGCAGCGCCGGTGGTGGTGGGGATCATCGACATGGCGGCGGCGCGGGCACGGCGCAGATCCTTATGAGGGAGATCGAGGATCTTTTGATCGTTGGTGTACGCATGGATGGTGTTCATATAACCGCGCTTGATGCCGAAGTTCTCGAGCAGGACCTTGGCAACCGGCGCGAGACAGTTCGTGGTGCACGACGCGTTCGAGACGATGTTGTGCTTCTCGGCGTCGTATTTTCCGTCGTTGACGCCCATGACCACGGTGATGTCCTCGCCCTTGGCGGGGCAGGTGATGACGACCTTGCGAGCCCCGGCTTCGATGTGCTTGGAAGCGAGCTCTCCGGTCTTGAAGATGCCGGTGGATTCCACGACGACGTCGACCCCGAGCTCGCCCCAAGGGAGGTTGGAAGGCTCGCGCTCGGAGAGCACCTTCACCGCATGACCGTCGGCGATAAAGCCCTCCTCGGTCACCTCGACGACATCGAAGGCGCGCCCGTGAACAGAATCGTACTTGAGAAGATGAGCCATGGTGGGGATATCACCGAGATCGTTGACGGCGACGACCTCGATTTCGGGATCGTTGACCATCGCGCGGAAAACAAGGCGACCGATACGACCGAAACCGTTGATACCAACTTTGATTGCCATGCGTATCTCCTTTCAAAAGATACCATCTCGTAAATCGCCCGAAGGCGCTTTAGCTGACAGCCACACAATAGCATGAAGGGCGTCCAGCATACGGACGCTCTACTCTAGTTTAACGCTCCGACTCGCTTATCTCGCGGGCCATGCTCTCTAATCGGCGAACGCGATGATAGATTGCCGATTTCGACAACGGCGGCGTCGAATGCGCGCCGAGTTCTTTGAGCGTCGCATCGGGATACGTGACGCGCAGCTTGATGAACTCCTGCAAGGCGGGCGGCAGGTTCTCCATCCCGTAATGCTCGAGCACGACGCGAATGGCGTAGAGCTGCTCGACCGCCGCGTTGCTCGACTTCTGCTGGTTCGCAAGCTCGGCGTTGATCGCACGATTCACATCGTTTCGAACCGACTTCACCACGCGTTCCTCCTCCATGAGAAGAGCCGCCCGATGAGCGCCGGCGAACGCGAGGAACTCCAATATCGCATTACCGCTTTTCAAGTAGACCATATACGAGCTGCGACGCTGCATGATGCGAGCGGCGATGCCCTTCTCCGCCATGAGGTCGACGATCCCCTGCGCCAGCTCGGCGCTTTCAACGATGATCTCGAAATGAAAATCGCTCTTCGGGTTGGAGATGAAACCCGATCCGAGAAACGCGCCGCGCAGATACGCTGCCGCGCAGCACTGCTTCGCCACGAGCTCGGGATCGATCCCGAGCTCGAGGCCCCCGTCGGCAGAAAGGACCCCCATGTCACGCAACGCCGGCGCCAACGCGGGCTGAGCGGGCACTTCGATCAGGTAGTTCGGCGTCTTATGCAATACGGAGCGACGCACGGTCAGCTCGGTTTGCAGCCGATAGAGCGTATGGAGCAGGCGGATGATCAGCCGCGCCACCGACGCGACGTCGGTGGCGACTTCCATACGGTAGCGCCCCGGCCCGCTCACGAACAGCGTCCCCTCAATGCGCACGAGCGCGGCAAGCGTTGCCTTCTCGCAATGCGAGCATTCGGCGACGGCGTGCGCAAGCTCGTCTTTTACCTCCGATGTGAACGACATGCGCCCTCCCCCGCTAGCGCCTTCGCGCTATCGACATCTTTATGACCTGGTGAAACGCCTCCCGCATCGCGAGGGGGGCATGCCAGGTCGGGTGTTCCGGATCGGCGAGGTCGCGCGCTATCACGATGGGGCCTTTCGCCTGTATGGCCATCATGTCGCGGTAGCTTATGGCAACGGGACGCGTCTTGTTCGCAAGCTCGTAATCGTCGAGATCGGAGGTGGAGGAATGCTCCAAGTCCGAGCCCGATACCGCGATGAAGCGATCGGTCGCGGGGCTCTCGGCGCGCAGGGGCACGCTTGAATGCACCAGCACGTAATCGAGAAGGCCCTCCATGCCATGAGCGCACAACGCCTCGACGTGCTCGCGCGCGGTAAGCCCCCAGGTCTCGCCCTGTACGTCGGCTAAGGAGCACACGAACAGCACGCGGCCGCGCGATTGCGCGATGGCGTCGATAACGCCCGGCACCAACAGGTTCGGTATGACCGAGGTGAAAAGCGAACCCGGTCCCAACACGATGAGGTCCGCCCCCCTGATGGCGTCGAGCGCCGGAGCATAGGGCTTGACGGTGCCGCACGAACCATGCAGCTCGACCGATTCGAGCGCCGTGCGGGAATGGCAGGCGACGGCCTGGCCGTCAAGCAACCGCCCGTCGCGCGTGCGCGCGCTCAGAGTGACGTGATCGAGCGTCGAGGGGTAGACGTGCCCCTGCGCGTCGAGCAGACGCTCGCAAATGGCAATCGCCTCGGGAAACGAGCCGCAGGCGTCTTCAAGGGCCGCGAGCATGAGGTTGCCGAGCGCATGATCACGCGCGACGGCGAAGCGATACTTGAACGCCCTCACCAAAGGATCACTCGGATCCTTCGCGAACGCCGCTATGCATTTGCGAATATCGCCGGGAGGGGTGACGTCGGCTTCCTCGCGCAGGACGCCGGTGGAACCGCCGTCGTCCGCCATGGCGACGACGGCGCTGGTCTCAACCCCGAGCGAGAGGAGCGTGCGGATGGACATAGGGGCGCCGGTGCCGCCGCCGATGACGACGGCGCGCAGGTGCCTGCCCGGCCCGATGCGCATTTCGATCCGGGGAATCTTGTCTTTTATAGCCGAAAACGACGCCGTCGCGGACGGGTCGATCCGAAACGCAGGCCGCGCGACCATAGCTCAGCGCCCGCCTATCGAGCCGCGTCGGTCGCGACGGTGCGCTCCGCGAGCTTGAGATCGCGATGAGCGACCGAAACGCGATATCCCTTCGTCTTCAGGTAATCGCCTGTCGACTCGGCGAGGACAACCGAGCGATGCTGCCCGCCCGTGCACCCGACGCCGATGGCGAGCTGCTGCTTTCCCTCGGCAACGTAACCGGGCATGACGACGTCGAGCAGCTCATGCCAGCGCTTGTTGAACTCGATGGTCTCCTCGCGCAGCATGACGAAGTCGCGAACGGGCTCGTCGAGCCCGGTGAGATGGCGTAAGTCGGGATCGTAATAGGGGTTCGGCAAGAAGCGCACGTCCATGACGAGATCGGCGTCAATTGGAGCCCCGTGCTTGAACCCGAACGAGTAAACCGTCACGGCAAGGCCTCGACGCTCGTTGCCCGTCCCGAAAAGCGAGCGAATGGTGCTGCGAAGCTTTTGAGGGAGCATATCGGTGGTGTTGATAACGTAATCAGCCTCGTCGTGAAGATCCATGAGCAAGCGGCGCTCACGCTCGATGCCCTGAGCGATCGTCGTGCCGTCGGTGCACATGGGATGGCGGCGTCGGCTCGACTTGTAACGCGATACGAGCTTGTCGTCGTCGGCATCGAGAAAGAGCATCTTGTACTCGACGCCGAGCTTTTTGAGTTCCGAGAGCTCCTCGCCAAGCGAGCCGAAGTAGTCACCGTTTCGCGCATCGCAGACAACGGCGAGCTTTCTATGCTCGCCTTCCCCGCCGCCGAGGCCGTTGAGCTCGACGAGGTTGGGAATAAGGTTGGACGGAAGGTTGTCGACGCAAAAATAACCCAAATCTTCGAACACGTGCATCGCCTCGGTGCGCCCCGCGCCGCTCATGCCCGTCACGATGACCAATCCCGGCATGTTCTCGATTTCCAACGTTTCCTGCACCATGGTGATTCCTTTCGTTCGCGAGGCATCCTCGAACACGGATGCCATGCGCGCAAGATCATGCGTCGAGCTGGTCGTTCAGCCGGCTGCGCGCCGCATCGGATTCTTCATTATACTGCCCGAGAACACGATAGAGCTCCTCCGCCACCTCATCGGGAACGACGCCCGCCTCCTTTATCTGCTCGAGCGAGGCGTTCTTCAGGTTCTTAAACGACTTGAAGTGCTTGAGGAGGGCCTTCTTCCTCACCGGCCCCATCCCCCACACATCGTCGAGAATCGAGGCGGTCATCCCCTTGCCGCGCAGCTCCCGGTGAAAGGTGATGGCGAAGCGATGAGCCTCGTCACGCACTTGCTTCACAAGGTAGAGCGAGGCCGAGCCTCCCGGCAGCACCACCGGGCCTGAATCCTGCCAAGGAACGAACAGCTCCTCGTCGCGCTTCGCCAGACCGCATACGGCGATGTCGTCTACGCCCATCTCATCGAACATGGCGAGCACGGCCGCAAGCTGGGGTTTGCCACCGTCGAGGATGATGAGATCGGGCTTGCTGCCGAACCGCTCATCCGCCATGCGCTCGGGCGCGTAACGACGGCTCATCACCTCTTGCATGGAAAGAAAGTCGTTCGCCTCGTCGAGCGGCGTCTTGATCTTGAACCTACGATATTGGTTCTTGTCGGGCTTGCCCCCCGTGAACACGACCATCGAAGCCACGGTGTAGGAGCCGTGAATGGTCGAAATGTCGAAACACTCGATGCGCATGGGCGGACCGTCGAGGGCGAGCGCGCTTTCCAACTGCATCAAGGCGTCGTTGATCCTCTTGTCATCGTAGTTCGTCCTCACCTTGTAGCGCATGAGAGTGTGCTTCGCATTCGTTTCCGCCATGTCGACGAGCTCGGCCTTCTCCCCCTTACGCGGTTCGACGAACCGCACCTTGGCCCCATGAGGCGAGTTCAGCTTTCCCGTGAGCCACTCCTGCATGACCTCGACGTCGTCGGGGTTCTCGCGCACGATGACCTCATGAGGGATCGACGTGGTCGTGTCGTAGTAGCGCAGGAGGAAGTTGTGCAGAAGATCCTGATCGGGGACATCGGATCCGCGGTTGAGCACAAACTCGTTCGAGTTGATAATGCGTCCCTCGCGCACCATGAAAACATGGACGCCCGCGACGGTTTCCTCGCGATAGATGCCGATGACGTCGGCGTCGAGATTGCGCGAGGAGACCGCATGCTGCTTGTCGGTCAACGAGTTGATAGTGTCGATACGCGCCTTCACGCGCCCCGCCCGCTCGAAATCGAGATCGGCTGCGGCCTGCTGCATCTCCGAGGTGAGCTCCTCGATGAACTCGCGATGATGGCCCGAGAGAAAGCGCGTGATGCGCTTGACGTTATCCGCGTACTCTTCCGGCGTCACGCGTCCGCAACATGCACCCGGCCCGAGACCGACATGTGCGTCGAAGCACGGACGGGCTTCCGCACCGAGCAACGCAAGCGGGTCCTTGTCGAGCCGACGCTTCATCTGACGCCAATCCGCGCACGAGCAAGCGCACAGGGGCACGACGCGGCGGGCGATGTCGACCATGTCCCGCGCCGCGCGGCTGTCGGTGTACGGGCCGAAATAGCGCGTGTCCGATCGATGCTTCTCGCGCGTGTATTTAATAGCGGGGAACACATCGCCTTTCGTCAGGGCTATGAAAGGATAGCTCTTGTCGTCTTTGAAATCGGCGTTGAAAAACGGGCTGTGCTGGTTGATGAGGTTCTTCTCGAGCACAAGCGACTCGTGCTCGTTGTCGACGACGATGTACTCGAATGAGTCGATCTGCTCGACGAGAAGCGGGATCTTCGCCCTGTCGTCTTGGAAGTTGACGTACTGGCGCATGCGTGCGCGCAGCTGCTTCGCCTTGCCGACGTAGATAACCTGCCCCGAGGCGTCTTTCCAAAGGTAGACCCCGGGCAAAGCGGGAACTTCGGACAGCTCCCGCTTGATTCGCTCGAGCTTCTCGCCCCCACCGCTATGTTTCAAGTGTGCCATAATGGCAAGTATACCCAAGGCGAAGCGCAAACGGCCGCGGACGTAAACGACGTCACGCCATCTCCGAACGACGAGGACGCCCCGCGCGCATCACGCCCGCAAAGCGCGACCTCATCGATGGGGAGGCGCAGGGGGTTTCGGCGCACCGCCGAGGCCGAGTGCGCGCAGCGCATCGCGGTTGCACGCGAGCTTGCAACCTTCAACATCGCCGTCGAGCAGCGCGAGGGCCTCAAGGTACTTCGCCCGTCTGCGCATATCGAACGACGTCAAACGCTTGAAGCGCGAAAGGTCGGCGTTGTGCTCGAGGTCGGCGCGCTTGACCTTCGAAGCAATCGGGTGATCGCGCAGCGCGAGCACGTACGCGAAGTAGTCTTGGTCAGGACCGCGCGTCAGCAGATCGACCGCCTCCACCACCGCCTCGCTCATGCCGATGGCGCGAAGGTCGTCGAGCGTGAAGTCGGTGTCCTCGACGACGTCGTGCAGAAGAGCCGCGCACGTCGAATCCTCGTCGTCCATCTTCTCGGCGACGGCGAACGCATGCTTGACGTAGGGCTCGCCCGCCTTGTCCAATTGGCCCGAATGGGCACGCTGCGCAAGCGATGCGGCAGCGACCGTCTTCGCCGTGTTGATCATTTGATGCTCCTTTCAGGCTCGAAGCCGTTTTCGCTCGCCGCGGCATGTTCGAGCCATTGCCAAATCCGCACCATCGCGAGCGTGTCGAGCTCGCAATATCGCAGAAGGTTCTCACGGGCCCGCCTCGCCTCCTCAGACTCCATACGAGCAAGCTCGGTGAACGTCGCAGACGCCTGCGCGCCGTTGCAAACGCCTTCGAGCGACCGATAATCGAGAGCGGGATCGTCGGGGAAAAGCGCGGGAAGCACCGCCTTTATCGAAAACGAACCGTTCTGCGCGGCAGCGTAGCACGACCCGCTTCGAAACGGCACGATCAGATCGACGAAGCGATCGCGAACGGCGAGAAGATGGTCCGAAAGATCGGGAAAGGCATCGGCAAGCCCCTTGATGACCGCGCATTCGAAGCTCATGTTGTACGCCACCACGCATGCGTCCACCGGGATATCGCGCACGAGCGCCTCCGCAACCTCACGGCGCGGATCCGATCCCGCTTCGGCGAGGAACTCGCGATGCTCCCAGGACCCGTCGGTCGGACAAGCGCCCAATTCGACAACTGCGCCCTTGTCCCTGACGATGTGAAGCGAGTACTGCATGGGAATCTGCTGGTAAGGCCTCGCTCCGACAAACGTAGGAACCGCAGGTTGATACGTCTCGAAATCGAGAAAATACAAAGGAATTTCGAAGGCTTGAAGAAAACGGCGCACGGAGGCAACGTCCACGATGAAGCGCTTTCCCGTCCTGTACGCCTCCACTTGACGGGCGGGTATGGATTTAAGGGAAAGCCCGCTCGAAACGACATCGTCGAAGGAGACCACGCCCGCACGAGCGAGCTTGAACGTCTTCTCCAAGCCGAAGCCGCCCAGGTCGAACACGCTGGGATGGACGACGCTTCGCCAGCACCAATCGCGGTACCCGCAGGGATAAGGGCTCTTGCAGTGAGGACCGATGGCGAACGCATCGCGCTCGTCTCCGAACGAGAAAGCAGCGCAAGATGCATCCTCGCAGGTCAGCGGCAACAGACCCGCCGGACAGGCGACGTCGAGCACATCCGCCGCCCCTTGATCCGAACCCGGCTCGAGGAGCTCGGAAGCCACCGCCTTGAGATACGCTGCACGTTCGCGAACATTCGCCGCAAGCGAGACCACGCGCTCGGTGCAATCCTCAACGCGAAACAAGCGCGCGAGATCGAGCTTGCCGTCGAACACGTAGCTGTTATCGATATGCATCAAAGATACGCTTTTCACCTCATAGCCGCATCGACGCAGCAGATCGTACTGAAACGCCATGTCATGATAATAGACATCGTGAACGCGCGTGGACGACTTCACTTCCACCAGGTGCAAACCATCCGGCTCGACACGCAGAATGTCGACCATGCACACATCGCCCTCGTGGCAAAAGGTCGCCTCGCAGATGACGCGAGCCCCATCCGCAAGGAGCGCGCGCGTACGTCGGGCCATCCCCTCGAAATCACGAGGATCAAACGAAACCTCGACGAAAGGCCCGAAATAACCCATGGCGAGATCGCCCACGTTATCGCCCGACTCGAGAATCGCCTCGTTCAAAACGGAATCATCGAACTTCTCGGGCATATGCGCATCCATCCAAAGCATTTTGGGACACTGAATCCCGCGCGTGTACCGGGTTTTCGACAAGTTCATGAGCGAGCATCACCTTCGATCAGACAGCGGAGAGATAACGAACGTACGGTCATCGCGGGCATCGCGCTTTACGCGCCTCGAGCAGAAGCCGCTCGAGCGCGTCGACCTCGGATTCATCGAACACGTAAGCGACCGTCTGCGGCTCATCTGCATCGGAGCACGCGTGCTCAACCCTCGCAAAGCATGCCTCGACACGGCGGTATCCCTCGCGAAGCAGCGCGTAGGCGTAGCACATCGCCTGAAAGGCGTGCTTCTCGACAACATCACTCGCCGGCTCCCCTGGGAAACCGCCCGTCTTATAGTCGATGAGAAACGCGCACCCCGATCCGTCGTCGCAAAGGGCGTCGATCTGACCTTCCAGGAAAAAACCGTCGGAATCAACATCTCCTACGGCAACCATGAAGTCGACCTCCGCCGCAAGCTCGCCCCGTCGCGCAAACGAAGCAGCCAGATCGCTTCCGAACCAGAGCTCCAACGCCTTGCGAAGCCGTTCCTCCTGACCGTCGGACAAGCCGCAGCGGCGAACCTGCGCCTCGATGCAAGACCCCTCGGGCATCTCCAGGCGCCCGGATCCGCGAACGCGCTCGCGGACGACGGAGAGCTGCGCGAGACGATGAAACGCCTCGCCGAGGGCGGTCGCGTCGTCGTCTTCGTCGCGAAAAGACTCGGAAGAAGAGGCCGAAACCGCGCTCTCCCCGGTTGTCCCGACCGCGAAATTCGCTTCGCTGCGCACTGCGATCGTCGGCAGATCGCCCGAAACAGAGCTGAGAGAGGAATACGATTCGACGTTCGCGCGAGCGCCTTCGCACGGCACCGAAAACACCGAGGCGGGCTCTCGACGAAGCGCCACCTCGAACACGGGGGCCACGTCAGGCGAAGGCACGGCGGCGACATCGGGGACAGCGACATCGCCCTCGTCGTCCGCAGACGATCTCAGATAGTGAAAATCCACACGCGCAGGCGCGCTGCCCCCGTACTCGCACAGCGAACGACATTCATCGTTGTCGCAAGCCCAACGCAACGCGCTGTACACGTCGCCGTAGATCCCGTCCCCCTCGTAGGCGAGCTCGGGCCGGGAGCGGGTCACATAGCTCAAGACAAGAGACTTCCCAGCGCGGGTGAGCGCGACGTAGAGCAAGCGTTGCGCTTCGGCGAGAGTTTGCGCGGCAACGCGCTCCTCGAGCTCCTCGTGCAGCGCGCCGGGCGTGGAGGCACCCGGCGCGATGGCGCCCTCCCCCTCTTCGAATACGAACGACCGAAGCTTATCCGCCACCTTGCCCGCCGCATCCGCAGGCTTGTGACGTGCGGATGCAAATGTATTATCGCCGATGTTCTCAGCGATGAGAGAAGGCGCGCTCGACACGCCTTTCCCCAAATCGGCGATGGCGACGTGGGCGAACTCAAGGCCCTTCGACGCATGGACCGTCATGATCTGCACGAAATCGGCGCCGACGGTCGCAAGAGATCCCGGCGCCTCCTTCGCGGTTGCGAGATGATCGGCGTAAGCATGGGAAAGGGAGGCGATGCCGCAGGCATTCGCCTCGAAAGCGCCGACGATGCGCGCCGCCTTGGCAAGGTTGCCCGCAGCGGCCAGCCCAACCGCGCCGCACTTTTGAAGGCGGTCGAGATAACCTGTCTCCAGGAAAAGCTCACGCAGCGCACGCTCCGCGAAGCCCTTGCGAGCGCGCGTCGAAAACCGGCCGAGCGTGCGGCGAGCCAGCGCGAGCATGCGAGCATCCTCCTCGCCGATCCACGTGCTCTCATCCTCCCGAGGATCCGAGAACCCGCGCCAAAGCGATCTGCGGCCGAACGCGCCGTCCTCATCGCAGGTGACCACAAGGGAGAGCAGCGCATCGTCGCTGACGGCGAAAAGAGGCGAGGTGAGGATGGAGAACAGGGCGGCTTCGTCAGCCTCATCGACCGCATAGCGCAAAAGATCGGCGACAAGACGCGCCTCGGCGGTGGTCGAGAACACCGACCCGCCTGCGATGACGCTCTCCAAACCAACCTCGCGCAAAGCCTTCGCGTACACGTCGGCATTTCCCATAGTGCCCAGCAACACCGCCATATCCGAAGGCCGCGCTCCCCGATCGCGCAAGGCTGCGAAGCGCTCGGCAATGTGCCTCGCGGCTTCCTCGACCGCCTCAGCGCGCGTAACCCCGGAAGCGGCTGCGGTGGCTGCCTTGTAGTGGATGATATCGAGGCGAACTCGCTCGAGATCGGCGAAGACGGGGTCCTTCTGCCCGTTAACAGGGCCGCGCGCGTCAAGATGCAAGAACTCGGAGCCGAAAGCGCGGTCCTGGCTGAAAACGGCGTCGACGAGAGCTAGGATGTCGCCGTGGCTGCGGAAGTTATCGGGAAGACTCACGAAATGAGCTCGATCCGACAGGCGACGCAACGTCTCGCGATACTCGAAGAACACGTTGACGTCCGCCCCTCTGAAGCGGTAAATGCTTTGCTGTGCGTCCCCGACCGTGCAGACGTTGCCGAAGGACGGCCGGGCGATACGTTCGACGATGGAAACCTGCAGCTTGTCGGTATCCTGGAACTCGTCGATCATGATAAGCTTGAACCGATCCCGATACACCTGGGCAATAGAAGGGTTGTCTTTCAACGCCTCGGCGCACTTCATCAGCAGATCGCCGTTGTCGAGACGAGACGGCCCTTTGAGCGCGTTGAAGCGCTTCTGTATCATAAGCGCCAGATCCACGATCGCATGAACTTTCCGCAACGCCACGCACGCACACGCCTCGCGGCCGATCTGCGCGTATTCGGCCCGATATGCGCGGAAGAAGCCCGCGTCCGGCTTCTTGTCGCTATCATGGAACTTCTGGCTCGTCGGCGGCAAGGCGAACAGCGCCTTGCAGTACCCCTCGGCATCGAATCCCTCGTCGAGAAAACCCGCGTCATCCCCGCGACGAAACCAGTCTTCGATGCACCCCAACCCCGTTTCGAGCGCATCGATGCACTCCTGCTCGCGCTTTCCGGGTTTCTTCCACGTCGCAACGACCTCTTTGAAATCAAGGCCCTGACGGTATATCGCGCGCATGAGATCCCCGGGAGTGCACGTCGGCTCAGCGATGACGAGGCCGTCGAACCCGGCGGGCATCGCCTCCACGCGGGCGAGCAACGTCTGCGCCAAATCGACCGCACCTTCTCCGAGTTTTCCCTGGGAGAACAACGGCATCTCGAGAAGGAGCTCCTCCAAAAGCGGATTCTCGCCCGGGCGCATGTCGCGCACCTCGCGCACGACCTCGTCAACCGCCTGCTCCCTGAGCTCGATGGACAACGACTCGGAAATCACCTCGAACGCAGGATCGAGGCCTATCTCGAGAGCGTGCTCGCGCAGAATGCGCGAGGCCATGCCGTGAATAGTCGACACCCAGGCGTCATCGACGGCATGAGCCTGCTCGCGCAGCCCTTCTTTCAGCAGCAGGCCCTTTATGCGCGAGCGCAGCTCGGCGGCGGCTTTCTTCGTGAACGTGATAGCAAGGACCTGATCCATCGAATCGAGATAAGGTCGCGCACCGTCTGCGCCTGGAAGAAGCGCCCCCACGATGCGCTGCGTAAGCGTGAACGTCTTTCCCGAGCCCGCGCCTGCAGCCACCATCACCGGCTCGTCGAGCGTTTGAACGACCTCGCGTTGACCCGGCGTGCACAGATCAAGGTTCATCGGGACCTCCTCTCGCATCGTTCGTAGGGACACCACGAACACGAATTCTTAGAACGGGGCTCGCACGGGATGCTCCCTGCGCTCAACTGCGCCAGCAACGGGCGCAGCGCCTCCTCGACCTGGTCGAGATAGCGATCGAAGTTCATCTCAACCTGCGAGGCCTTGCGCGCAACGGCGGACGCATCGTAAGCGGAGGCATCGAACGAGCCTGCGGCGAAATCAGCTGTCGATCGGGCGCGATAACCGAGGTAAAGCGCCGCCGCACAGGAATAACCGGGAAGCTGCGACCTCAACGCCTGAGCGTAGACGAGAGCTTGGATCTTCGCCGGTATGCCGACATCGCCCAAATCCTCATCTTCGCCGATGCCCGCCGCATAGCCCGTGCTTGTCCCCTTGTAATCGAGAACGACGAATCGACGGGACTCCTCGTTGACGTCGACGCGGTCGACACGACCCGTTAAACGGATCCCGGCGTAATCGATGCCGTCTTCAGCGGCAAGAGAACGCTCGTGGCAAAGCACATCGAAATCTGCCGGAAGAAGGGACAGGCGATCGACGGCGGAGTGGATCTGATCGCGGAGACGCTCGATCTCGAGCTGCTCGGCCCGCGTGCACGCCACCAACCGCGAGCCGGTCGACCCGGCCTGCCGCGCGACGAGATCGTCGAGAACCTCATCGAGAAGCTCGTGGGCCGCCGGTAGGCCCCGGCGGGTTATCTGACGCACGCCGCGATCGGCCAGGGCGTCGAACAGCGCGGCGAAGGCGGCGTGGACGAACGTGCCCTTCTCAGCAGGGCCGAACTCCTCGTCAAGAGCCCCGAGACGCAGCCTGCGCTCGACGAACCACCGATAGGGACATGAAAGATACGCCTCGATTGCCGAGGGGGACAGCACGGCGACCGCCTCACCGTCCTCCTCGACGGTTCTCATGCCGCACAGCACATCCCCGGCGGAAAGCGATCCACGTTGAGCCGTCGGGAACGACGCGACATCGACGGGGGCCGCAACAGCCGAGGCGAGGCAGCAAGCGATATCGTCTTCGCCGATACGCGATGCGCGGGAGGCGACATCGACGGGAAGCCCGAGCAGATCCTTGTCGAAAGACGTCGCTTCCTCATACCCGGGAAGAGACGCGATGAACTCGTCGACGAAAAACGCAGGATAGGACTCGTCCCCGTTCGCGTCACGCTGCGGAAACACGCAGACGACGCAATCGCGGGCGGCGCGAACGGCGCGCGAGAACCCCCTTTTCACCGCCTCGGAGGAATCGAAGCCATGCTCGACGCCGAGCTTGCACGCAAGGGAGTCAAGCGCATCCGCGCCGGGAGAAACATGATAGGCGCCGTCGCTCACATCTCCGACGACGACCTTATCGAACTCGCCTTCGACGAACGCGTCAGATGCGGAGGGAGGGGCGATGAGAACCTGACAGCTCGACCCCTCGGCGGCGCCGACCATGCGATCAAGGGAGACGGCGGCGGATTCCAATAGCTCGAACACGCATCTATACGACGCGTCCACCGAAGACACGGCCTCCGCCGCCTTGACGTAGGCTCCCATGGCAGACCGTTCACGGTCGACGTCACGCGAGGGAACACGCGAGCCGTCGGTGAGAAAACGCCCGATATGCTCGAACGCCTCCACGTCGTAGGAGGACGCGAGCGCCGAGAACCAACCAAACGACGGAGACGCACTCTTCAGCTTCTGCACGGCCTCGGAGCATGACATAAGCCGATCCGCTCGAAGAGCCTGATCGAGGGACCGAGCGCTTCGCGCGGGCATGCCCGAAAAGGCAGAGTAGGCGAAATCGACGGCGGACGTGCGCCACGCTCCAGCCCCCTCGACCACGTCGCGGGCTGAGAGCAAAGCGCGAGCGAAATCGGTGCGGCGAAACGCCATGCTCGTTTGCACGCGCACGGAAACACCCGAGGACGCGAGCTCGGGCGCCACCATATCGAACAAATCTTGGGCGCGAGGCGTGAGAACGGCGCACGATGCGAAGCCTGCATGCCGGGTTCCCCCTTCACACCCCTCGACGATCTCGGGGCGCAATGCGCTCAGCACCGCCTCGAAGCCCGCGGGAAAGGAGAAGCCGACCTCCGCCCCCTCGAGGGGCGCAAGCTGAACCACACCCTCATGCAACGCCGGCGCTCCATCGGCAAGTCGCGCACGGAAATAACGCTCGACCTGAACGGGAAGATCGAGCGGCTCATCGAAAACGTAACGCGATCCGTTATCGAACGACGCAAGAAGACGCGCCGCCTCGCCCAACTCGATCAACCCTGCGGATTCAAGAGCTGAGCCGTATGCGTCGAAGAGGGAGAGCACGGCGGCCTCGGATTCCCCGAGATCAACAGCGTCGCGAGACGAGGAGGTCAAAGCACCCGCATAGCGGCATGCGAAGGAGGCGAGCATGCGAGCGGCGCCCGGCGTGCGGGCGATAAGATGCTGCGATTCCAAAAGCTTCGACGCAAGCGCCTCGCGCTGCGCGCGCGTGACCAGGTGGCGACCATCGCCCGCAAGCGCCCACGCGTCCGAAATTACGTCTGCGGGCACGGCGACACGCGCGCGCTCGAGGCCGCCGCCCACCGCGCGCGTACGCTCCTTGCGCAGTTTAAGAGCGCGCTCGCGATGTTTCGTCAGGACGACCGTCGTTTCGGCCCCGCCGTGGTTCAGCATAGACAGCTACCTCCTTCGCTTTCGTCGAATGAACATGATACCGCAGCGCAAGACGGCGAAGACCCCATCAGTGACAGCCGTCGATCTCCTGCCGCATACGCGCCATTCCGCAACGGGCGTCATGCACCGCGCGCTTCAACGACCAAGCACCGGCATCGAGCGCCGCGCTCAGCAGCCGGTACGCCGCCCGATAGCCCTCCAGAGCGTCGATAAAGCTCTGGGCGCAGCCGATGCCGAGCTCCGAGCAGCGCGCCAAGCCGAGCAAAGCCGTGCCGAAATCGGCTTCGGAGCAAGCGCGAGAACCCAGAAGATCCCCATCGCACACGCGACGGTACAGACGGTACGCACGCAGCTGATCGCCTGCGGGGGCGTCGAGACGCGCGAGCTTATCCGCGAGCGCACAGCATGACGGGGCGTACCCGCGAGACACCGCCTTCGCGCGCCACTCGAGCGCGCGCTGCGCGGGAGAGAGGCGGCTGCCATGAGCGGCACGGAGCTCGAGCTCGCTCGCCCAATACACGCCCTCGCACGCATCGTGCTCGTAGATCCAGGCGAGCAGCTCATACGCCTCGACGTTGCGTCTTTCGGCGGCATGAAGAAGCAGGATCTCGGCGGCGCGAAAACACGCGCAGCGACGCACATGGTCGCTCGATTCGCAGGCATGGGCCTCGCCGAGATAACGATTCGCAAGATCGAGAGCGCGTGTTCCAAGCGTATCGGAACCGTTAGGGTAAACGCAGGTGAACGCACGACCGTCGAGGGCTCCGTCGGATCCACGAAAACAGGGCTCGGAAACCCAAACGCGCGGAAGACGCTCCGCCGCATCCACGCCTCGACGGTCTATCTCGAACACCGGGGTCTCGAGCCTGCGTTTCGCAGCGGAACCCGTGTGCGAAGGCGCCAACGACGCCTCTGCCCCGCCGTTGGCGCGACGAAGGCTCGGCGAGCCGAAGACGAACGCGCATGCACGCTCGAACGCGCTCACCTGACGGGCGCGACGTCTCCCCTGGCGATGCGCCACGCTTCCCCCCTCCACCGTCGCTGCGCTCGTTCGCGCCCGAGAAGACGCGGTCAACCCCGCACGAAACCCGCGATAACCCGAAGACGGGGCGAGCGCCGACGTTCCTAAAGCCGATGCCTGACTAATCATTGAGATACACCCCCATCTCGATTCGCATCCACCGACCGATGCGAATCGCTCCTGCGAAGCGGGCCGACAGGCTCTTCCCACCGTCAAGCAACCGCGCTATCACCTCGTTGCACTCGCACGATACATAACCGATCCGGTTACTCTGATCGTCGAAGACGCCGACCGCCCACTCGTCGAAGAGATTTCCCCGGTCTCTCTCAAGGAAGAAACGCGTCGACGCATCGAATCGGGACACCAGGTCCTCGATGTTCTCGACATGGCGAGTGCCCGCGATCGCGGAGCGCTCGAAAAGACATATCCCCTCACGCGCCGCCGCAGTGCGAGGCGCGATCGCGTTTGATGTTCGAGTCATACCTGCTTCCTTTCCGCTGCGTTTCGATAGGCGTATTGTGCACCCGACGCACCGCAATAGGTGTACCGCAGATGGTACATGTTGACGTATACTTTTCATCGCATGAAACAACCTTCAACAACCTGAATCGGATCAACCCAAGGAAACCGCATGCCAAACGTCTCGCAGAAGCTCAAAATCCTGCATCTCGCCCGCATTTTCCTCGAACAGACCGATGAAGACCACGGGCTGAGCACCCCAAGGCTCATCGAGGAGCTCGCGGCCGTCGGCGTCAGCGTCGAGCGAAAGGCCCTCTACCGCGACATCGACGCGTTACGCGCTTTCGGCCTCGACATCGAAACCATCAAGGGCCGCCCCGTTTCCTACGCGCTCAAATCACGCGCCTTCACCTTCGGCGAGCTCTCCCTCATCGTCGACGCCGTCAGCAGCTCACGTTTTCTCACCGAGGAGAAAGCCGAGGAGCTCATCGACTCGATCAGACGCCTCGGGTCGCGTCACCAGGCCTCCCGCCTGGCGGGAAACGTGCACGTCGACAGGCGCGTGACCAGGCAAAGCGACAGCGTTTACGCAAACGTGGACGTGCTGCGGGAGGCCCTGAGATCAAACCGCAAAATCGAGTTCTCCTACTTCAAGACCGACGTTCGCAAAAACCGGGTGGAAAGACGCTCCGGGAGACGATACCTGCTCACGCCCGTGGCGATCGTCTACAGCGACGGCTTCTATTACCTCGTCACTTACAGCGACAAGCACGACGGCTTCGCCAACTACCGCGTCGACCGCATGGAGGCGTTGAGGATATCCGACGAACCCGCGACGCGCAACGAGGCTATCGCGGGCTTCGACGTCAGAGCGTATCGGAGCGGGTCGTTCGGCATGTTCTCCGGCGAGCGGAGAAACGTCACCCTCCTCGTGCACGAGTCGGCCATGAACGGGGTCATCGACAGATTCGGCGACGACGCGCTGGTCACGCCGGGGCCGTCTGCGCCAACCGATCACCCGCGCGATTGCGAGCATCCCGACGGAAGACGAAGCTGGGCGCGCGTGACGGCGGCGATGACCGTGAGCCCTCCGCTGTTCGGCTGGCTCGCGCAATTCGGCGACCGCGTGCTCGTGGAAAGCCCGGCTGAAGTCGAAGCAGATTATCATGAGCACTTAAGATCGATTCTTGCGACGTCTGCAGCCGACATGAAAAACGACCACGAGGGAAGGAGCGAGCAATGAGCGCACACCGAGCGCTGTCCTTCACGCGAGCGGAAATCGAGGCGATGCTCGACAACGTTGCCGCGGATTGCGAACCCGACATCGAGCTGGCCTCGAAGCTGTTCGACGAGCACCGCGTGACCGTACTCGACGGATCGTCGTTCAACCTCCCTGAATTCGCAATCGGGTACCATCTCGAGGAGGGCGACGCCACCGATGCCCTCCTCTCCGGCGAGATCGTCGGTGAACACTGCGCGCTCATGGACGGTTCGTTCGCACGCGGCAACGCTTGCGTCCTGAAAACGGGACACTCCGATCTCAAATGCTCGAAGGCCACCTGCCCGCGCACGGTGTGCCCTTTCGGCCTAGCGGCCTGCTTCACCGCGCTCGACATGCTCGGCTCGAGCAACATCCCCCTTTACTCCGAGTCGATCGACCTCACGCAGGCCATATCGCGATTCCGCAAGACCTGGTCGAAGCGCCTCGTCAACTCCGACACCGCGCTCAATCTGCTGCTCTCCCGTTCGGAGAACGATTTCTCGGGGCTGCTCATCGTCGAAGACGACGCCTACCTCGATGAGTTCATCGACGACACGTCCGACATCCTCAAACGCATGGGGAAAATCGACGAGGGCGGCGTCAGGCGCCAGCACATCACGGGACTGCTGCGATCGGTCAACTCGGCTGACGCCACCTTCCACTCCACCCAGGACGAGAACCTTGCTCCGCGACAGCTCTACGTGTGCGACCGCATCGGCGACTTCTTCCAGTCAGATGCGTCCTCGAGCTTCGCCGCGCGTTACCTCATCGAGCGTTTCGGCCATATCGTCGACCATCGCTACCTCGTCCTCGTCGGATCGCGTGCGGATCTGACGAAGTTCATCGGGCTGTCCCCGGCTCTCGAGATGCTGCTCGGCGAGCACACGCTCGAGCTCGCAGGCGTCGATACGGAGACCATCTACGAGACGTACTGCAACAAACTCGAAGAGAGCATCCGCGCGATGATCGACGATGAGTTCCATGAGCGCTTCACGCGCTACGTCGAGTTCAACGCCGATGCTCTGCCGTTTCGCGGGATCGAACTCGCCGACTACCTCGCTAAAACCTCAAACGCTTCGGGAACGTTGACGCTTCCCCGAAGTCGCTACCAATCTTCTTCACTTGACGAGATGCTCGACAACATCGTCGGACTCGACTCGGTGAAGCACACGATCAGAGAGCTTGAAGCGTACGCCATCTTCGCGAAAAGGGCGAAGGGCAAAGGGCACGCCATGCCGTCATCGAGCATGCACATGCTGTTCTCGGGAAACCCGGGAACGGGAAAGACCACCGTCGCCCGCATCGTATCGACCATGCTGTACAAGATCGGCATCATCCCGCAGAACAAGTTCATGGAGGTCACGTCGAAAGACCTGATCGCCAAATACGTCGGCCACACGGACAAACAGGTCAATGACGTCGTTCAAAAGGCGCGGGGCGGGGTTTTGTTCATCGACGAGGCCTACGCCCTCGCGCCCAATCCGAACTCCGACGCGGGGTTTTCCAAGGAAGCCATCGCCGAGCTCGTGAAATGCATGGAGGATTACCGAGACGACCTCGTCGTCATACTCGCGGGCTACGAACGCGAGATGCAGGATTTCATCGACGTGAACCCGGGCCTCGCCTCGCGGATCAGCTACCGCTTCCATTTCGAAGACTTCACCACCGATCAGCTTATCGAGATATTCATGCGCGAGCTGGATTCGACCGGGTTCACGGCGGGAGAAGGCATCGAGGCGGAGCTTTCCGAGCTGTTCGACTACTTCCGCAACTTCAAGAGCTTCGGGAACGGGCGGTTCGCACGCGAGGTTTTGCAGAAAGCCATCATCAGCCATGCCAACCGCATCGCGGAATCGGTTGCGTCGGCTCAGGAAGGCGACGTCGTCATCGAATGCTGCGACATCCCCGACAGGCGAGCTATGCTCGATGCGCTCAACGCCGAGGACGTGTCAGCCGAAGCGCTGCTCGGCGATTTGATCGGCCTCAAGCACCCCAAGGAAAAGGTCCTCGAGCTCGAACGCGTCGTCACGTTCCGCGAGCGCGCGCGACGCGCAGGGCTGAAGCTGCCTGAAACCAACCTTCACATGACGTTTCTCGGAAACCCGGGCACGGGAAAGACGACCATCGCGCGCATCATCGCGAAGGTCCTTTTCAACGTCGGCGCCGTGGCCTCCCCCACGTTCAAGGAAATCGAAGCGAAAGACCTCATCAGGTCGGAAGTAGGCGGCACCGCGAAGAACACCGCGAAGGTCATCGAGTCCGTGCTCGGCGGCGTACTGTTCATCGACGAGGCGTACGCGCTGCTCGAAAGCTCGGCAGGACGCGAGGCGCTCGCCACGCTCGTCAAGGCCATGGAGGATCGAAAAGGCGAGTTCGTCGTCATGCTCGCAGGATACGACCGCGAGATGCGCGAGCTGCTCGATGCCAACTCGGGTCTCTCCTCACGCGTCGGCTACACGTTCAGGTTCGACGACTACGACACCGACGAGCTGCTCGAGATATTCATGCTCAAGATGAGCAAGGCAGGGTTCACGGTCGACGACGAGGCTCGCGAGGCAGCGCGATCGATCATGCGCTACTTCCACAACGTCGAAAACTTCGGCAACGGACGTTTCGTCGATCGCGTCATCCAGGAAGTCATCGCCTTGAAAGCATGCGACCCCTCATCCGAGCTTGGAAGCGAGACCGATCTCGCCAACCTGTCGACGATGAAAGCGCCCTCGGCGCTTTCATCCCAGCCTGCCCCCAAAGCCTCTGACGCAACCTCCGATTCAGATCCCCTCTCGTCCGAGACCGCGCGGGTCAACACCAACCGCGCCATCACCCCGCGCCTGAAAAGCCTCGAGAGCGAGCCGCATGAGCCCGAACTTGCGCGCGCCACGCCCCTCGCAACCATCTGCGCACGCCACATCCCCTCCATCGAATCGCTCTGCAAGATGACAGCCGCGGCCGTCTATCAACCCGCCGACGTCGAAGGGGCCGGCGCGCTCGCGCGTATCGCGCATCACGAGGCGGGGCACGCCCTGGTCAGTCTTGCGCTTACCGGGCGCACGGACATCGTGACCGTGACCATAGAGCAAGAGGGAACGGGGGCGCTTGGATACGTGCAGCACGAACGCGCCTGCGACCCGCTGCCGACGGCGGCCGACATCGAATCGCGCATCGCCGTGCTGATGGCGGGCATGGCTGCGGAAAAGCTCATCTGCAACGATTATTCAACCGGAAACTCGTCAGATCTCGCCCAGGCGACCGATCTTGCTCTGAACTGGGCGGCAACGTGGGGAATGTCTCCCGCGGGCTTCATCCGCTACACCGACGATACGGGCAAGGGAACGTTGCGCGCGAAAGACCTTCCTCCGCACGTCCTCGAGGCCATGAACAGCCTGCTCGATCGAGGCATGAGCCGCGCGCTTGAAACCTTGGAGCGCAACGAGGAAACGCTTCGAACGATGGCCTCGGCTCTCCTCGAGAACGAGACGATGACGGGCGATGGCATCACGGCTATCTGGAAAAACAGCGCAGGCGGCGCGAACGGCGCAGGTACGCCGACGAGGCAAAGCGCATAGCCGCCGAAGGCGGATGAGGACGCGAGACAAGGAGCAGAGCATGGCATCAATCGACACGCAGGACCTGCTTGCAAGCCTGCAAAGCGCGCTCGGGGGCAAAGGCGCGACCGCAGGCGCGCAGACCGAAGGCGGGACGGGAAATTCAGAGGGAGCCGGATGCGGCCACGAACCGCACGACGGAGACGGAGGAGCCTGCGCGACGCAGCAAGACCGTCTGCGATATTGCGAAGACCTGCTCAATTCATAGCAGCGTTTGCGCAAATCCAATCGTCGGGCATGGCACAATAAGCACTAGGCGCAACGCAAACCTCGTTCGCATCAACTCGAGAAAGGAACCATCATGGCAACCGCGCAAGAGCAAGCGAGCAAGTTCGAAGCGACCCTCGTTGCAAACGACGTTAAATACGATCGTTCGGAAATCGGCGACAGACCGATGTTCATCGTGAACTTCGGCGGAGGGGACTTCAAATTCAACCACATCCGCGTGAACGTGCTGTTCGATGCCGACGGGGAGAGCGTGCAGCTGGTGACCTCGACCATCGTGAGCATTCCCACGGAAAAGACCGCGCAGGCACTTATCTGCTGCAACAGCTGCAACCTGCGCTTCCGCTGGGTGAAATTCTACATCGACGACGACAACGACCTCATCGCCGAAACCGACGGCATCATCGCAGGCGACACGGTCGGCGACGAATGCCTCGAGCTTCTATACCGAACGGTCTCGATTTGCGACGACTGCTACGGAGACTTCATGAAAGCGGTCTGGGCGTAAAGGAGTCAGCTCGAACCTCCGAGAAGAGCCCGCGACCAGCGTTTCCCGTCCTGCGCATGCGCTGATCGACCGCTCACGCGAACCCGCATATTTCACGTAGCGCGGGAATCGGCGACGAACTCCGCGCTACGTCGCCGATCGGGCGTCATCGATTCGCCAGGACCTCGAGACGTGCGCGAGCGGGGGCGACCAACGCGAGCTTGTTGCCGTGCCCAACCACGAATTCGAGACTATCGCGCTCGCGAGCGGCATCGCCCGCGTTGAAATGAATGCGAGCCTCCTCCCATGCGCACTCGACGCGTATGCGCATGGGAACCAATTCCCTGGAAACGACGTCGGCGTAAAGGGTGGCGAGTTTGTCGAGTTCGCCGTTCATGCGAGCGCGCAGGATTTGAGCCTGGCTCGTCAGGTAATCCTTTTGAACAGCCGCATCCAACTCGGCGGGCGCGCCGATCAACTCGATCCCCTTCTCCACCACGGGAAGCGTTTCCTCAGGCCCTTCGAGCTTCGTCATCAAGGAAACGAGGTCGACGATCATCGAGATCTGATCCGACGCCTTCTTGGATTTCGCGATGGTGTCGAACATCGCATCGCGCAGCTTCTCCGCCTTTTCGACGAACCCGAGATCGAGCATCGCCTGCGCGTAATAGCCGATGAACCATGCCCCTGAAGGCGTGAACGGAACGACGACGGAGGAGGCGATATCCCTCGAAGCATCGACGAACGCCTGAGGGTCGCATTTCTCGTCGTAAAGGGCGATGTAGCCATCGACGAGCTCATCGGCTTTTCGGCCCATGACGCGCACCGACACGAGAAAGCCGCCGAAGAATAACGCCAACAGCAAGATGAGCCCGCCGACGGACGCGGCCATGATCTGCCCCGTGAAAAGCGGCCACGCCGTTGACACGACAAGCGGGATCACGACGGCGATGACGCACGCGACGATGACGTATTTTTTCACATAGGGAAGCATGAAGCCCGTCTCCTTCGATCGGCCGGATATCCCCAGTATAGCAAAGCGCCCTGCCAACGCAGGGCGCTCAAGTATGGGAGCTTATCGTCGAAAGATTCCCCCTCTAGTCTTCGATACCATCGTTTTGCCTGATCAAACGTCGTTTGATCTTACCGCCGACGGTCTTGGGAAGCTCGTCGGTGAACTCGACGATTCGCGGGTACTTATAAGGCGCGGTCGTGCGCTTCACGTGGTTTTGCAACTCCTTGACAAGCTCGTCGGAGGGCTCCCATCCGCGAGCGAGCACGATGGTCGCCTTCACCACCTTTCCGCGAATGGGGTCGGGCGCGGCGGTGACGGCGCACTCCACGACCGCCGGGTGCTCGATGAGGGCGCTTTCGACCTCGAAGGGACCGATACGGTACCCCGAGCATTTGATCACGTCGTCGTTGCGTCCGACGAAATAGCAGTAACCGTCGGAGTCACGCCAGGCCATATCGTGCAGGTTGTAATACTCGCCGCCGACAGCTTCGCGCGTGCGCTCCTCGTCGCGGTAATACCCGACGAACAAACCGGAAGGATAAGCCTCCTTCAACCCTGTGACGCAGATAGCCCCCTCTTCACCGTCTTCGACCTCCACGCCGTCGTCGTCGAGCAACTTAATGTTGAGAAGAGGCGATGGCTTGCCCATAGAGCCGGGACGCGGGTCGATCCACGGGAAGGTCGCCAGCAAAACCGGGCCCTCGGTCTGGCCGAAACCCTCGCGAATGCGCTTGCCGGTCAAACGCTCCCAGGCGATGGTCACCTCGGGATTAAGCGGCTCGCCCGCCGTCGCGAAGTTCTTCACGCTCGAAAGATCGTAAGACGCCACGTCCTCCTGCAACATGAACCGGTACATGGTCGGAGGTGCGCAGAAGGTGGTCAGGCGATAGTCCTGAATCTTCTGAAGAAGGTGCGTCGGAACGAACTTCTCCATATCGTAGGCGAACACGGTGGCGCCGGCGATCCACTGTCCGTAGATCTTGCCCCAGCCGAACTTCGCCCAGCCGGAATCCGTCACCGACATGTGGAGCGTGTTCTCCTCGACCTGCTGCCAATACTTCGCCGTGAGTATGTGGCCGAGCGGGTGCGCGAAGTTATGGCAGACCGCCTTGGCCATGCCGGTCGTCCCGCTGGTGAAGTAGACGAGCATGATGTCGCGCGACGTCACGCCCTCCGCGCCCACAGGACGCGTCCACTCCTCAGACGCGGATTCGACCAATTCGTCGAATCCAAGCCAGCCCCCACGCGCGCCGGCGACGACGATCTTATGATCGACGGTCGGACAAGCGGGCAGGGCCTCCTCCACCTGGGAGCAAACGTAGTCGTCGTTCACGCAGACGAGCATCTTCACATCGGCGCTCTGGACGCGGTACGCGATGTCTTTCTTCGTCAGCTGAAGCGTTGCGGGGATAATGGTGGCACCGAGCTTGCAGAGTGCCACGGCAACGACCCAATACTCCCAGCGTCGGCGGAGGATGCACATGACCACGTCGCCTTTGCCGATGCCGAGTTCTTTGAAGGCATTCGCGGCCCTGTTGGAGAGACGCGAGATATCCGTGAACGTGAAGGTGCGCTCCTCGCCCTCGTCGTCGCACCATACCAAAGCTCGCTTCTCAGGTTCGACGCGCGCCCACTCGTCCACCACGTCGTAGGCGAAGTTGAAGGTCTCGGGAACCTCGATGCGAAAGTTCTCGTAGAAATCCTCGTAGGAGTCGAACTCGATACGCGGACAGTATTTCTTCAGAATGTAATCCATTTGATAATGCCTCACTGACAAAACATCGCGTCTCTAAGAACCAAGAACCACGCCCGCCGCCCCCGGCCGAGAAGTCGGAGGACGAGCGGGCGTGAATTTCGTTAAACCCGAGCAAAACCCCGCCAGATCAAAGCAGAAACTATTCAGCGATGATGGTGATGAACTTACCGGGCTTATCGCCGTGGCAACGCTGACCGTGCGGGTGCATGGGGTTGAAGTAAATGCTGTCCCACTCGTTGAGGACGATCTCCTTGTCGTCGAACACGACGACGATGGAGCCTTCGATGACGAAGTTGAACTCCTGCCCGCGATGGGTGACCAATTTCGCAGGCTCGTCGCTCGGATCGAGCACCACGACGAGAGGCTGCATGATCTTGTTCTGATAACGCCACGCCATGTCGTCGTAGTGATATCCGGGGTAACGATCGACTTCCTTGCCCTGGCCACGACGCACCACGTGGTAGGTGTCGAGTTTCGCCGCCGTGCCCGTGAGAATCTCGGTCAGCTCCACGTTGAACATGCGCGCCATGTGATAAATCGCCGAGATGGGGACATCAGCGCCGGTCTCCTCCCACTCGCACAGCGTCGCGGGGTCGACGTCGAGCTCGGCCGCCATCTCCTCAAGGCTGTAATCGCATGCTTCTCGCAGCCCCTGGATGCGCAAGCCCACTTCGCGCATGCTTTCCTTTTCGTCCATAAACGCCTCCTTCAGCGGCTACGCGGTGCCGATGCCCAGCTCGAGCGCCTGCTTGTTCTTCGCCACCATCGCGGCCTTCCTCGCGGGAACGCACTTGTCGATTGCGGCGTCGAGGGATTCCCGGTCGCAAAAACGCGTCTCGGCCCACAAACGCCCGACCAACACGATGTTGGCCAAGCCCTTCAGGCCAGCCTCCTCGGCGATCTCAGTTGCGGGGATGCTCACGACGTCGACGCCTTCGCGCTTGGCGACATCGCCCACCATGGCCGAGTCGACCACCACGACGCCGCCCTCGACGACCTCGTCGATGAACTTGTCGAAAGACGGCTGGTTCATGGCGACAAGCGCGTTCGGCGCGGTGACGAGCGGGCTGCCGATCGCGTCGTCGGAAAGCGTCACCGAGCAGTTGGCCGTCCCGCCGCGCATCTCGGGGCCGTAGGAGGGAAGCCAGGAGAGCTGGCGATCCTCGACGAGGCCGGCGTAGGCGATCACCTTGCCTGCGAACAGGACGCCCTGGCCTCCGAAGCCTGCGAGGACGATTTGAAGCTCACGACTCATCGCGCGCCTCCTTCCGTCTGATTCTCGGGATGGGCGATGGGGCACGCCGCGCTGCGAGCGGCCGCCGCCTGCGCGGCGTTCTCGTAGCCGTCGGCGACGACGTCTTTGTACACGCCGAGCGGGTAGTACGGCAGCATGTTCTCGCGCATCCAGGCGAACGCGTCCTGCGGGGTGAGGCCCCAGTTGGTCGGGCAGGTGGAGACGACCTCGATCAGAGAGTAGCCCACGCCGTCCACCTGGTTCTTGAACGCCTTCTTCAGGGCCTTCTTCGCCTTGCGGACGTTCTTCGGCGTGTCGACGGTGACACGCTCGAGATACGCCACGCCGTCGAGGGTGGAGAGCATCTCGCAAACGCGCACGGGATAACCCGCCGACGAGACATCGCGACCGTAGGGCGAGGTCTGCGTGACCTGATTCGGCAACGAGGTCGGAGCCATCTGGCCGCCGGTCATGCCGTAAATGGCGTTGTTGATGAAGATGATGGTGATGTTCTCACCACGTGTGGCGGCGTGCACCGTCTCGGCCATGCCGATGGAGGCGAGGTCGCCGTCGCCCTGGTAGGCGAAAACCACGCCGTCGGGATGAACGCGCTTGACAGCCGTCGCCACCGCAGGTGCGCGGCCGTGCGCGGCCTCGATCATGTCGCAGCCGAAGAAATCGTACGCCATGACGGCGCATCCGACGGGTGCCACGCCGATAGCGTCGCCCTCGACGTCGAGTTCGTCGAGCACCTCAGCCACCAACCTGGTGACGATGCCGTGCGCGCAGCCGGGGCAGTAGTTCGTCACCACGGGCAGCAGCGCATGAGGACGTTCGAAGACGACTTTGGTCTCCTTTTTCTCGTCCGCCACGATTACTCACCCACCTTCTCGTTGAGTTCCTTGATATGCTCGAGAACCTCCGCAGGCGTCGGGATGACGCCGCCGGTGCGCCCGAAGAACGACACGGGAGCGCGGCCCTCGACGACCAGACGCACGTCGTCGAGCATCTGGCCCATGCTCATCTCGACCACCAGATATTGCTTGGCGGTGCCAAACGTCGCCTTCAACGCCTCTGCCGGATAAGGCCAAAGCGTGATCGGACGAACCAAACCCGCCTTGATGCCGCTCTCGCGCGCGGCGTTGACCGCGCTGCGCGCGACACGCGCCGAAGCGCCGTATGCAACGAGAACGATCTCCGCGTCGTCGACAAGATACGACTCCGCGCGTTGCTCGTTGCGCTCGATCTCAGCGTAGCGCTCGAAACGCTCCACCACGAGCTCTTCGAGGGCCTCAGCGGTCAGATACAGGGAATTCGCGACGTTGTGCGCGCGCTTGTGCTTGTGCCCGACCGTCGCCCAGGGCTTTTCGGGAAGGTCGGCGGGATCGACGGGGTCGGGCAGCTCGACGGGCTCCATCATCTGGCCGAGCATGCCGTCACCGAGGATCATAACGGGCGTACGGTACTTGTCGGCGACGTCGAACGCGGCGAACGCGAGGTCGCTCATCTCCTGCACGGTCGAGGGTGCGAAGACGACGACATGGAAGTCGCCGTGGCCGGTTGCGCGCGTCGCCTGCCAGTAATCCGACTGGGAAGGCTGGATGCTGCCGAGGCCGGGGCCACCGCGCTGAATGTTGACGATGACGCCCGGCAGATCGGCACCCGCCATGTAGGAGATGCCCTCGCTCTTGAGCGAGATGCCGGGAGACGACGAGGACGTCATGACGCGCGCGCCCGCAGCCGAAGCGCCGTAGACCATGTTGATCGCGGCGATCTCGCTTTCAGCCTGAAGGTAGGTCCCTCCGATCTTGGGCATGCGCTTGGACATGTAGGCCGCAAGCTCGGTTTGCGGCGTGATGGGGTAACCGAAGAAGAAGCGGCATCCCGCACGCAACGCGCTTTCGGCGAGAGCCTCGTTTCCCTTCATCAGGACTTTCTCTGCCATGACAATCCCTACCTCTCAACCGTGATGGCGACGTCGGGACACATCAGCGCGCATGAGCAGCACCCGGTGCACGCATCGAGGTCGATGCAATGCGCGGGATGGTAGCCCTTCTGCGTGATGCGGGAGACATCAAGTTCGATAATGTGAACAGGACAGGCGTCCACGCAAAGGCCGCAGCCCTTGCAGAAACCGTCGTCCACGGTGATTCGTGCCATATCGTCCACCTCTTTCCGAATACGAAGAAGACGCCGCCGGCTCCTCTTCCGATCGACGCCGATTTGCCGATAAACGCGCTCAGCGCTCCCAGGGCGTTGTCACGTACGGGAAAACAGGATACAGGCTCACACCTCGAGCACATCGCGCAACCTCATCCAAATCCGTCTGAGGAAGCAAATGGGGCACCGTCGAGCAGCGAACCGGAAGTCCTGCCGCCTCGGCGACGGCCAAAGCGAAGCGCGCGCCCTCCGCCGCGGTCGCAGCATCGGTTTCAGCCTTCAGATGCCCGTTGCCCACGACGCCGGTGACACGCAGATGCGAGGCATGCTCGACCTCGCGCAAGATGTCGAGCGCATCGAGCGGATCCTGCGTGAGGTTGCGGTAGGGATTCACGACATAAAGCAGGTCGTATTCGCCGGCGGACACCGCCGCCGAGAAGCGCCCGAGCGCAGTCGAGCCCACGTCGTCTCCGCCGACATCGACGATGACGACGCCCTCCCCCGCGTACGCTTGCGCGACCGCGGGCGCGAGGGCTCCCGTAAGCGAAGGAGCGTCAAGGCTCGACCCCGCCTCGCCGAACACCGGCGCGATGAGCTTCACGCCGTGACCCTCCACCAGATCACGATACTCGCTCGAGCGGAAGTAAGGATTCACCACGTCAAGATCGACGAGCGTGACCGCAGCGCCCTCAGTCGCGACGTCAACTGCCATGTTGAGGGCGAACGTGGTCTTCCCCACCCCGTAGTGACCCGAGACCAGCGTGACCGGACGCAGGGGGAACGGAATACGCGACGCCTGATCGCACCTGTCGCTCCCAGACACGCCGTCGCAAGCGCACCCGGGAAGCTCCGCCGACTCGACCTGCAATTAAACCAGCCCCTCGGTCACCGTCGCTTCGCCCTGAGATGCGGCCTCGTCAGCCTCGCGGATGGCAACGCGACGGATCTTGCCGTTAACGGTGCGGGGAAGATCGTCGACGTATTCGACCACACGGGGAAACTTGTACGGAGCGGTCTTGTTCTTCACCCATTTCTGAAGCTCGCGCGTCAGCTCCTCGGAAGGGGCGAACCCATCGGCGAGCACCACCGTCGCCTTGACGGCCTTGCCGCGGACGGGGTCGGGAACGCCGGTGACCGCGACCTCGCGCACCGCCTCATGCTCGAGCATCACCGATTCGATTTCGAAGGGACCGATACGGTAGCCGCTCGACTTGATGACGTCGTCATTGCGGCCGACGTACCAGAAGTAGCCGTCCTCATCGCGCCATGCGGTGTCGCCGGTGTGATACCAGCCGTCATGCATCGCCGCCGTCGTCTTCGCCTCATCGCGATAGTATTCCATCATGATGCCCGCAGGGTTGCTTTCGATGTTGATGCACACCTCGCCGGTCTCACCGACGTTGCAGTCGCTGCCGTCATCGCGCAGAACGCGCACGTCGTAGAGCGGCACGGGCTTTCCCATCGAACCCGCACGCGGCGTCGAGTTCGTCAGGTTGGCGATGGTCAAGGGGGTCTCGGTCTGCCCGAATCCCTCGAAGATGGTCAACCCGGTGTGCTCCTTCCAGAAATCGAAGAGATCGGGGTTGAGCGCCTCACCCGCCGTCGTGGAGTACTCGAGCGAGGAGAGGTCGAACGAGTCGATGTCCTCCTGCATCATGAGACGGTACATCGTCGGCGGGCAGCACAAGGTGGTGATGCTGTACTCGGCGACGAGGTTCAAGATCTCCGAAGCATGGAAGCGATCGAAATCGTAGGTGAACACGCCCGCTTCCATGAGCCACTGACCGTAGTACTTGCCCCATACGGCCTTGCCCCAGCCGGTATCGGCGATGGTGAAATGCAGGCCGTCGGGACGCACGTTGTGCCAGTGCTTGGCCGTCATGAGATGCGCGAGCGCGTAGCGGCTGTCATGCAGCACCATCTTAGGGTTGCCCGAAGTGCCGCTCGAGAAATACATGAGCATCGGGTCGAACGCGCAGGTCTCGCGACGGTCGAACGCTTCCGCGGCGGCACGCACCTCAGTGTTGAAATCGACCCATCCCTCGCGCTCGATGCCCGCCGCGCAGATCCCCTCCGGCCCTGAGAGAGCGGGGCCCGCAAGCTCGCCGTCGGGCGTGAGGAGGTTGCCCTCCTCGTCACGCGGCGTGAGACCCGCGCCTGCGGGGTTCACCAGGATGCGCGTCTTAAGGCTGGGGCACTCGTCGGCGACGTTGTCGACGACATCGGCGATGTCTTGAGCGCTCGTGACGATGACGGCCTTGATGTCAGCGCCGTTGATACGGTACGTGAGATCGTGCTCTTTCAGCATGAAGGTGGCGGGGACCATGACGGCGCCGAGCTTGGCCAGAGCGGTCGCGACAAACCAAAACTGGTAATGGCGGCGCAAGATGACCATGACGTAGTCGCCGCGACCGATGCCGCAGCTCGAGAGGAAGTTCGCGGTTTTATCCGACCATTTCTTCATGTCCCCGAAAGTGAAGACGTGCTCCTCCCCTTCCGGGTTGCACCATACCATCGCGCGGCGACCGGGCTCTGCCATGGCGATATCGTCGACGACGTCGTATCCGAAATTGAAACTCTCGGGGCAATGCACGTCGAAGGAGGTCAGTCGACCTGCTTCATCGTAGGTTTCGTCAACGTAGCGCAAATTGATGTTTCTCATGAAGCCTGTTCCTTTTCAAAATACCTCTGCGCGGCGCATCCCGGCCGCGCGCATGACGACAAGAACGTGAAAATCCGGGCGCATCCGCGAAACGCGGTGCGCCTAGATAATCTTGTCCTCGTGGGGCTTCATGACAATCGCGAGGAACACGCACGGCTCGCCGCCCGTGGCGATCATACCGTGGCCGCGCCCCGAATCGTACATGAGCAAGTCACCCGCCTCGAGCTCCTCGATATGGTCCTCATAGGCGAAACGCATCTTGCCCGAGATGATGTAATCGAGCTCCTGACCCTTATGGTACGAAAGGTGGATGGGCTTATCCTGCTCCTCGGCGATATAAGGCGCGGTGACGAGGAAGGGCTCGGCAAGCTTGTGGCGGAAATGCGGAGCCTTATGAAGGTACTCGAAGCCCGCGCGACGCTTGATCGACAGACCGTCCTCCTTGCGCGTAAGGGAATAACCCATAAGATGGGGGTTCTCGCCCGTCAAAAGCTCGATCACATCAACGCCAAGCCGATCGGCGCATTTGTAAAGAAACGTGAAAGAGAGATCCTGCTCCCCCGACTCCTGTGCGGCGTACTCCGCCATCGTGCGACCCGTGGCATCGGCCATTTCCTGCATGCTGAGGTCAAGATCCTCGCGCAAAGCGCGAATGCGGTTCGCCACCTCTTTGATATTAGGCTCCATTGATACGCGCTCCTTTCCCTGCCGATCGTCCAGACCACCCCGATCGGTGATTTGATCATTGCATTTTACTCGAAGCGCACAAGGCGCAAACGAGAAAATGACGGGCGGTGGAATCGTAACGAAGCGGAAACAATGCAGTTCACGGCGCGTTTAAGACGCCCTATCCCGGGCGTGCGAAATCGAGGCGCGGCGCGAGACGCTCGAGGCGCGCACGCCCCTTAGACGACGAAAGCCCGGCGCGGGCAACGAGCCCCGCGCCGGGCGAATCCGGAAGCGTTACGCCAAGGTTCGTCGCATTCTCGCGCAAAAATGGGCGTCGCAGCCACCAGGCGAGAGCTTCGACGCGAACGCGCTCGAACCGTCGATAGGCTCGAGCGCGAAACCCGAACCCGCCTCGCTCTTTAAAAAGCTCGATACGACGCGCGCATTCTCCTCGGGCGTGACCGTGCACGTCGCGTAAACCAGCGCACCGCCCGGCGCGACGCGAGTCGCCGCGCTTTCGAGCAGCTTGACGTTGAGCTCGGCGTGCTCCGCCACGGCAAGGTCGGTGAGACGCCAACGTATCTCCGGGTGACGGCGCAACGTGCCGAGTCCCGTGCAAGGCGCGTCGATGAAGACGACGTCGAACAGCTCGTCATCGAGCTCGTCATCCAAATGCGTCGCATCGCAAGTGACGGCACGGGAGACGTTGACGCCGTAGCGCTCGACGCGATCGAGCAGCAGATCGGACTTGAACGAGTGGTTGTCCACCGTGACGTAGCGATCGATCTGCGATCCGAAGCTGCGCACCGCGTCGCTTTGGATGAGGATCGTCTTCGTGGCGCGGCCTGCGCCGATCTCGAGAAACGAGGATGGCTTGCCGCCTGCGAGAACAATGGAGGCGACGCGCTGGGAGGCGGCGTCCGAAACGAGCAGATGACCCAGGTTGATCAGTCGTTTGACGCGGCCGTCGAGAAGGACGTGCCCGCTGCTGATGCGATAGCACCCCCTAACCTCGACTCCGCACACGCTCACGGGCTCGGGGGCTCCATGGGCGTCCCTCAACACGGAAACCACCTCTTCATCGCATGCCATGGCCGCGTTGACCGCGACGTACACGGGAGCGGGCTCGTTGGAGGCCGTCATGAGGGCATGGGCGTCCTGCGTCCCCAAATCGGCGATGAGCTTTTCCGCGAGCCAGGTGGGGAAACCGTGCAGACGCGCGTACGCCGCGATGTCACTCGACGGGTCGCCGAAGGGGAAGCGGCTCTTCGCGGCGACCACCTTCCTCAAAACGGCGTTGGCGACGCCGCCTGCGCGTGGTGCGATGCTGCGCACAAGTTCGACGCCCTGGTCCACGGCGGCGTGAGGGCTCTTCTCGAGAAAGATGATCTCGTAAGCGCTCAGCTGCAAAGCGTCGCGCACATCGTCGGTGACGTCGTGCGGCGTGCGCATGCATCGGTTGAGCACGTCATCGAGCACACCACGCGTGCTGACGACCCCGAGCACGAGCCTCGTCGCGAAAGCTCGGTCCTCGGGAGACAGCGGCGCTTCGTCCACAAGGCGAACCATGACCTCCTGGGCGAACGCATCGCGCTCCCGAAGGCACGTCAGAGCCCGCAACGCCGCCGAACGCGCGGGGGAAAGACGAGTTGCGCGACCCGATGCCGCCCTGCGATCGCCCGAGGCGCGCGATCCTTGCGTGAAGCTTCTCTTATCGGCTCTTCTACCCATCGCGGCGCCCCCAATCCGCATCTGCGTCGCGCAGCGCCGGACACCCGGCGACGAACGCAGACGCGGGCATCTCATTCTTTCCGTCGGGCTTTAAGGAGATCACCTCGACGGCCCCCTCCGAGCATCCGAGCAGAAGCTTTTTACCCACGAGCGCCGCGCACCCCTCCTCGACGTCGCAATCGGCCGCGCAATCGGCCGCGCAGACGGTGACGGGCCTGCCCGCTATCACGCAACGCGACGCATGCGCGGCGCTCGAAGCGCGCACGCGTCTGACGTTGTCAAGAGAAGAGACGGCGGGATCGACGTCGAGCTCGCCTTTCGCGATCTTCTCCGCGTACGTGACGCCCTCATCACCCTGAGGCGTCCAGCGAACCACGCCCTGCTCCAGATGCTCGAGCGCCGTGATGAGCGCGCGGGCGCCGAGAAGGGCGAGCTCATCGGTGAGCTCGGCCGTCGTTTTCCCCTCAACGGGAATCGAGCGGGTCACGCAGTAGTCGCCGGTGTCGAGGCCTTCCTCCATGCGCATGATGCACACACCCGTCTCGGCGTCCCCTGAAAGGATGGCGCGCTCGACAGGCGCCGCGCCGCGCCAGCGCGGAAGCAGCGACGCATGGACGTTCAAGCAGCCGAGACGAGGGATGTCGAGCACCGCGCGGGGAAGCAGGGCGCCGTACGCCGCGACGCAGATGACGTCGGGTTCAAGCGCGGCTATCTCGCGTTGAACCGCATCGTCGCGCAACGTGCGCGGCTCGTGCACCTCAAGCCCGAGCGAGAGGGCCAGCTCCTTCACCGGGGAAGCGACAAGCTTTCTACCCCGGCCGCGCACGGCGTCGGGTCGCGTGTAAACGCCGACGACCTCATGGTGGTGACTCAACTCGTCGAGCACCGACGCGGCGAGCGCGGGCGTGCCCATGAAGACGACTCTCATGTCTACCCCACCTCAACCGACGTGTCGCCGGGACGAGCCCCTGCCGCGCGAGCCTCCTCATAGGCGCGCAGCGCGTCGATGCGCGTCATCGGATCGCAGCTCTCGAACAGCGTCTTGCCGTCAAGGTGATCGATCTCATGCTGAAGGCAGCGGCCGAGCAACCCGTCGCCCTCGATCTCCCACAGCTCACCTTCGAGGTCGTAATAACGAACGCGAGCCCACGGCTGACGCTCGATGGGCACCGTGACGCCCGGGCAGGACAAGCAACCCTCGCCCGCACGCTCGGGCTCACCGCGAAGCTCCATGATCTGGGGGTTCACCAACACGATGGGATTGCGCTCGCCATCTTCCCCGTCGTAGTCGACGTCGATGACGACAAGGCGTTTAGTGATGCCGACCTGCGGAGCGGCGATACCGCACCCGTTGTTCTTGTACATGGCGTGCGCCATCTGCTTGGACAGGCGCACGAGCGCCTTGTCTCCGGGTGTGCACGGCTCGCAAACCTGGGACAGCACCGGATCAGGGGACACGACGATTTTGAGCATGGGTACCACATCCTTGCAACAGCTTGTTTTCACTGGTCGTTACGTAATTGCTCACATTGTCCGTGCAATCGCTTGCGCTGTCCACCGACACCGGCAAAACTCTACGCGAACGGGCGCGCGATGCGCCGCCGCGCTCGCGCAACCCGCGCACGATCCGAGCAAACCGCTTGCGGACCACCCCGAGCCAGGTGCCGCGTGCGCACGCGGAGAGACGCCTTACACCTGGGCGAGAGGCTTATGAGCGGCTCGCTTGGCAGCGAGGTCCTTCTGAAGGGCGACGATCCCGTTGAACAAAAGATCGCCGTCCTCAGGCGAGAGGTCCCGCGCCCAGGCGAGCTGGTTCTTCATATCGGCGATGGCGTCTTCGGCGTCCCCTATTTCCAACTCCTCCGCCAAGTACGCGACCACCCGCTCGGGATCAGCCTCGGAAGGCTGCGTCGAAGAGGTGAGCACCGATGACGCTTGCGGACAGGAACGGCTCGCGTCGGCGATGATCTTGCTCGTCGACGCGGCAGGATCCTCGACGAGCGTCTGCAGCATCGCGTCTGCCAGCGTCGCGTGAACCGCGTCATGCCAGCGCGTCCGCGCCAGAGCATCAGCGTGCACGAGCGCGAGAAGCGGGTTGCGCGCCAGTTCGCTGAGAAAATCGAGCTCGAACCGCAAGCGGTTGCGCTCGGCGGCGGGCAAACCGGCGGAGCGATCGACGGAGCGAGGCGCGGCCGCCTCGGGAAATCCAAGCGGGTCGAACTCCAAAGGATGATCTCCCGGGGCGGCGGGCGCCGCGTCCTGAGCGGTCCGTGCGTTTTGCGAAGGCGCCTCGAGCTTCGCCAGCTGGTCGAGGACGTCCTGCTCACGAGCGCGAACGCGTCCTGCGATCTGAACCGCGTAATCTTTCGCCAGAAGCGATTCCTTGATCGGAGCGAGAACCGACAGCGCGTCGGCAAGCGCGCGCGTGCGACCTTCGGCCGTATCGAGGCTGTGGGCGGCGAGCCTGCGCTCGATGCCGTACTGCAGAAGCGGCACCGCTTCGTCAAGAAGCTTGCGAAGAGCATCGGCGCCTCGGGCGGCGACGAACTCGGCCGGATCGAGGTTGTCGGGCAGGGTGACCGCGCAAACCTCGATGCGGCTCTTGCCCGCCTCGGGCGTCATCGAGTCGTCAACGAACTGCAAAGCGCGATCAGCTGCTCGCTGTCCCGCCGCGTCGCCGTCGAACAAATACACGATGCGCTTACTGGCATGACGCGACAAGATGCGGATATGCCGCAAGGTGAGCGCCGTGCCCAACGTGGCGACCACGTTTTCAATACCGCCCTCGTGAAGGGCGATAACGTCGGTATAGCCCTCCACGACCACGGCGTCACCCGTCGAGGCCATGGCCGCCTTCGCCTTATCGAGCCCGTAAAGCACCTGCGATTTATGAAAGATGGGGGTCTCCTGCGAATTGAGGTACTTCGGCTCGCCCTTTCCTATCACGCGCCCGCCGAAGGCGATGCAATCGCCCTGGATGTCGGAGATGGGAAACATCACGCGGTTGAAGAACCGATCGCGCAAGCGCCCGTCGCGCCCGCGCGTGGCGACGTTTGCCTCGATCATCTCCTCCGCACTGAAGCGAGCGGCGCCCAGATGCCGAACAAGCGCACCTTTGCCCGGGGAGAAACCGAGCTGCCACAGCTTCGGAACCGACCCGCCCAGCCCACGGCTTGCCAGGTAAGAGCGCGCAGCGGCGGCATCGGGAGCCGGGTTGCGCATGAGCTGGGTATGGTAGAACTCCGCCGTGATCTTGCAGATCTCCTTCAGGCGGGCCTTCTTGCTCGAAGACGCGCCGCGACCGCCCGTCTCGACGATGTCGATATGGGCTCGCTCGGCGAGCTTGCGCACGGCCTCGGGAAACGTGAGATCCTCCGTCTTCATGAGGAAGGCGAACACGTCACCGCCTTCGCCGCATCCGAAGCAATGCCACAGCTGAAGCGCGGGGTCGATCTTAAACGACGGGCTCTTCTCGTTATGAAGCGGGCAGCAGCACCAGAAGTCGCGCCCGCGCTGCTTCACCGGGGTTCGCTCCCCGACGATCGAGACGATGTCGCTCGCCTCGCGCACACGCCTGATGTCCTCGTCGCTGATAAAACCCTCTGCCAAGATAGAGCAACTCCTTCCCCACACACATTCAACCGCGCACCCCCATCGAGAGCCGCCCGATTCGATCTAGAACGAGAATCAACGTTCGTCGCCTTCGCGAGCGCGACGTTCCATCGACCGCCGAACGTCCTCGCCTACCCGCGCCCCGTCGATGCGGTCGCGAGGGGGCTTCCACGAAGGGTCGGCGAGCTTATCGTACGCACGCGCCGCGACCGAGCGGGACGACACCTCGATGGCGTTGACGTAGCCGTCTTCGAACTCGCGCGCATACGCAAAGCGCGGGGGCACGAACGCGACGGCGATCGAGGATCCAAGAGCCCCGCAGACCATGGTGGTCATGTTCACGAACGCCGTGTCGACAAACGGCAAAGCACCCGCCATGGCGAAAAAGGCGAGAGACACGCCGCCGCCGACGATCATGTAACCCGCGATGGACCATCCGAGCGCGCGCCACAGGCCGAGATCGGCGTAAGCGATGCCCGCGCCGAGAATCATGACGACGATGCCCTGAAGGGCAACCGGGATCGACGAGGCGGGATCGAACAGGCCGAGCACGCAAAGGCCGCCTATGACGATGGTTGCGAGCAGCTCGGGAAACAACACGCGCGGAACCAGCCGAGCAGGCGGGGTCACCTCGACCTCATCGAGGCGCCTGGTTCGCACGAGAGCGCCATGGGGGGCGCGCAATCTCGACGCGCGGCGAACGTCGATGCCGGCGAGCTCGCCGTTTTTCCGCATGATGAAGCCCGCGACCGCGATGAGAACCACCGCCGCCGCAGTTATCGTGAAAACCAAGACGACTCCTTCTCTTTTCGTTTGGTCATAGTATCCCACCTCGTTCGCGCAAGACGCTACAATGAGCCAAAACTCGCGAAACGTAAAGAGGAAGCCATGGGACAACGTTCGTCATACCTCACGCTCGACCCCGAGATCGAACGCGCGATACAAGCCGACCGCTCAGCGGGTCGCGCTCACCCGTGCGCCTTCGACGATCGAAATGTCACGAGACGCACGCGCAACCCTCATGACGACGCGACGTTGGCCCGACCCGCGTTCGCGCGCGACATCGAAAAGATCATCAACGTCCCGGCCTACGCCCGCTACGCGGGGAAAACCCAGGTGTTTTCCTTCGTCGAAAACGACGACATCTGCCGTCGCGGGCTGCATGTTCAGCTGGTGAGCCGCGTCGCCCGCAGCATCGGCAGCCTCCTCGGGCTGAACGAGCAGCTGATCGAAGCGATCGCGCTCGGGCACGACGTCGGGCACACGCCCTTCGGGCACGCAGGCGAGCGCTTTCTCAACAAGATCTACCATGCGCGCACGGGAAAGTTCTTCAACCACAACGTCCACTCCGTCCGCGTGCTCGACGAACTCTACCGGAGAAACGTTTCCCTCCAAACACTCGACGGCGTTTTGTGCCACAACGGGGAGTTCTGCTGCCAAAAGCTCGCCCGCTCCACGACGGGCACCTTCGAGCAGCTCGACCGACTAGTCGAAATCTGCAACGAGGACGAAAGCCGCATCAAGACCCTGAGACCCTCGACGCTCGAAGGCTGCGTCGTGCGCGTGAGCGACATGATCGCCTACATCGGCAAAGACCGGCAAGACGCCTACGACATGGGCGTCATCGACTCCTACGACGTGTTCGACGGCGACGCCCTCGGAACCACCAACGCGCAGATCATAAACAACCTCACCGTCGACATCGTCAACAACAGCTACGGAACCGATTCGATAGCCATGAGCCGCGAGATCTTCGAGGACCTCAAGCGTGCAAAGCGGCAGAACTACGAGCTCATCTACGATCGGGAGGGAATGACCGCCGATGCGCGCAACATCGTCGAGGAAATGTTCCAGGACATGTACGAACGACTGCTCGAGGATCTGCAAATCGGACGAGAGGATTCGCCCGTGTATTTGCACCACGTCGCCTACCTCGCCGCAAAATCGAGAACGATAAACCCCGCAGCGTATTTGGAAACCGACCCGGATCAAATCGTCGTCGACTACCTGGCATCGATGACCGATAGCTACTTCATGCGGCTGTACGCGCACCTCTTCCCCGATAGCGAGAAGCGCATCATCACGCGCGATTATTGCAGCGACTTGCGCTAACTCCGCGAAAGGACGGCGGAGGACGCCGCGCAGGATCGACCTTGCACGCGAAACGCTACTCCCCGGCGAATCCCTCGTCCACCTGTCGATCGGGAGCATCTGCCGCCGCAGTGGCCAGCTGATCGCAACGCTCGTTCTCGGGATGACCCGCATGTCCCTTCACCCAGTGAAACGTCACCTCGTGAGGCTCCTTCGCGGCAAGAAGCCTTTTCCACAAATCGACGTTTTTCACGGGCTGTTTGCCGGCGTTGCGCCATCCGCGCTTCAGCCACCCCTCGACCCAGTGCTGGTTGAACGCGTTCACGACGTACTGAGAATCGGAGTGAACCTCCACCCGGCACGGACGCTTGAGCGCCTCGAGGCCGGTGATCACGCCGAGCAGCTCCATGCGGTTGTTCGTCGTGCACGTAAAACCGCCCGATAGCTCGAGCTCATGAAGCTTTCCCGACCTGTCGCGAAACTGCAGAACGCACCCGAACCCACCCGGACCCGGGTTTCCGCGTGAAGACCCATCGGAATACAGCGTGACTTCCTGCATGAAAACACCCCTCACCTCGCCGAGCACCATCGCGCAAAAACGCGCCGTCCCGAACAACCTATCGACGAACAAACGAAAACGCTGAAAACGAAAAACTCACGCTTCGCAATGAGGGCGAAGCGTGCACGAAAAAGCCGACGTCATCGACCGCGCAGCTCGCGCTCGACGCGCTCCCCCAGATCGATGAGATCCTGACGGCTGCGCACATCGCATTTCGCGTAAATGCGACGTATGTGCGTGTCGACCGTGTTCTTGGAAATGTAGAACTCCGCCGCGATGCGCTCGCTCGTTCGCCCGCGCAACGCGAAAGGCAGAATCTCCGACTCGCGCTTCGACAGCGCGGCGTCACGCGCGATGCGCGCGCACGCCTCCTCGAACAGGTCGGTCTCATCGACGACATGAGACAAGCCTTCTAAGTCGCGGTCGGTGAACAGAAACTGGCTCGCCACGATGACCGCGACGCCGGCAACGGCCACCAAAGGCGTCGACACGACGCCGCCGAAGGCCGCATCCGCCGCGCCCCCCGCCATCACGCCTACGAACTCGCCGAAGAACAGCGCGGTGAAACCCTGGGCGAACGCTCGCGCCGAATCGCGTCCCGAAATACGCCCCATCACCAAGAACAAGGAGACGAGCACGATCGTGACGCCCATGTACCCCGCGAATATAACCGACTCGCCGGCGACCCCGACGAGCTTGAGCGTGGGGACGAGGAGAAAGCCCGTAAGCATGAGCAGAACCGCAAGGCGATACGAACCATCAAGCGGACCCGCGTCTTCGGCCGACGACGTCTCGTGCGTAGGCAGAATCCTGCGCATTGAGACCAAGGGAGAACCGCCGAAAAGCTGAATTGCCGCCAGGCAGTACAGGGCGAACAACAGCAAGACGAACGAATCAGTCGACGCCCCGGAAGACGTCGAAGACGCGAGCGTCGCTTCGACGAGGCCTGCGGCCAATCCGTACACGCACGTACCTGCGAGGATGCGCATCGACAGCGTGCTCGCCTGCGCGCTCATATCGGAAACCCCGCGTTCGAGCAGGTCCTCATCACCCGCCTCGAGGGGTGAGGGCGCGCCCTCCCCCCTCGAGGCGAGCGCGCCCCCACCGCAACCTCGAGCCCGCAGCATGAGGAGAAAGCTCGGGATGAGCAGAACCTGCAACGCCAGCACCGCCCCGGAAACAGGCAGAACCGAGACAGCGAATCCAAGCGCCGAGCCGAGCGCCGAGCCGATGAACACAATCGGAACCGACTGCTCTATGGGGAAACACCCGATGGCGCGACCCCAAGCACACAGCATCAAGCCTGCGGGAAAACCCATGAAGGCGCCCTCGACGAGCATCTCGACCAAAGCATAGGCGGGCTCGCTCGCCGAAAAGCCGAACGCGCGCAGCCCAAGCCCGATCAAGGGAAGAAAGGAGCACACTCCGACGAAGGGCGCGGAGAAAAGACGGTCGCGCAAACCGCTTTTCAAAAGCCACACGAGCAGAAAAGCTGTCGCCAAGAACACGAGAACGGACAGCAGATCGAACCGAGCGGGTGCTCGATACGCATACGAAAGGGGAACCCCTATGAACAAGACGGTGTAAAGGAAGCACTGGGCGCACGCGAAGCCGAAGATAACCAGCCACGCGTTCCGCGCTTCAGCCACGTACTTCTCCACGAACCGTCCTCTCCTCCAACCGACTTCGCCATTTTACCCAAATGAAGAAGGACACCCGTCCACGACGGATGCCCTCCGGATAATTCGCTTAATGAACGCTGCGGCGCGACGGCTCTTCGTTGGGGCGAATCGACGTCCGATGAGATGAGATTCGGCCGGTTACTCGGCGGCGACCTTCTTGACCACACGCTTCACCTTGGGCTTAGCAGCCTGCTCCTCGGATGCGCTCTCGAGCTTCTCGACCTTTTCGACGACGACCTCTTCGACAACCTCATCAGCGGCTTCCTCTTTATCACCCGCGAGACCGTTGCGCAGGCTCTTGACGCCCTTGCCGATGGCGGAACCGAGTTTGGGGAGGTTCTTAGGCCCGAAGATCAAAAGGACGACCACCAAGATGATAACGAGCTCGGGAACACCCAGACCGAGAATCTTCATTTCGCAAACTCCTCTACTCTTATGAAACAACGCGGATCGCGACTCCCGCGTCGCAACCTCCGGATTTGCGACCGCACGCATCTCGTGCCGCCGACGGATAGCATCATGAGCCAATCGACGTTTCCGCAATATCACGCAAGACCATGATTTTTCGACCGTTAATGCAAACAGGCTTGTAACATAAAATGTTACAAGCCTGTTTTACCTGATGATTATTATATTCGAATACGATTACTTAGCTACTCGCCCTCTTTTCGCTCTGCAAGAAAATCGAAAGCGTAAAGCGCGGCGAGAGCGGCCCCGTTCTTCAAAACGCTCTCGTCGACGTTGTAGTAGCAGCTGTGCTGAGGCCAGCTCGCATCCACGTCGGGGTTGCGGCACCCGAGGAAAACGAAGACGCCGGGAACGATCTTCAGATACTCGGCGAAGTCCTCGCCGGCGAGGGTGCCCTCGTAGTCATCGAGAGCATCAGAGCCGAAAAGCTTCTCGACCGCGCGCTCCGCCCGATGTGCGCATGCGGCGTCGTTCGACAACCCGCAGTTGCCGCTTTCAAACGTGAGCTTCGCCGTCGCCCCGAACGCGCGGGCGGAACGATCGATCATGCGCTCAAGACGCTCCGGCATCGCCGCGCGCGTTCGCGCGTTCCACGTGCGGATCGTGCCCGTGAGATAAGCTGAACCCGCCATGACATTGCGCGCTTCGCCGCCGTGAATCTCCCCTACCGTGACGACGAGGGGCTCAAACGGAGAGATGTCGCGACTGACGAGCACCTGCAGAGCGACGACGAGCTCGGCGGCGACGACCACGGCGTCGATGCCCTTATGCGGCATGGACCCATGCGCGCTCGAGCCTTCAATGTCGATGCGGAACCAATCCGTGTTCGCCATGCGCTGCCCCGGCGGACACGAGATCTTGCCCGCATCAACCTCGCTCCAGATGTGCGTGCCGTAAATCGCATCGACGCCATCGAGCGCGCCGGCGTCGATCATCTTACGCGCGCCGATGGAGATCTCTTCGGCGGGCTGGAACAAAAGTCTGACTTCACCGTGAATCTCATCACGCATTTCGTTCAAGATACGCGCCGCGCCGAGCTGCATGGCGATGTGGCAGTCATGACCGCATGCATGCATGCATCCCTCGTTCACCGAAGCGTATTCGACATCAGTGCGCTCGGTGACGGGAAGGCCGTCCATATCGCAGCGCAGCGCGATACGAGCGCGCGGGTTGCCTTGAGAATCGTATGCGTCCGCTGCGGTTCCCGCGATCGTCGCGATAACACCGGTGTCGGCTACGCGTCGAAAGGGAACGCCCAGCTTCGTGAGATAATCGCAAACCGCGTCAGACGTGACGTACTCATGACATCCAACTTCGGGATAACGGTGAAACGTCCTTCTGTCCTCGATGATTATCGGCTCGATCTCTCGAGAGCGTCGTCGAATACGATCAGCGACGCTCCCATCGACGCACGCGATCGGCTCCTTGGTCAACATACATAGCTCCTTTATCATACCCGGCAACCGGGAACAAAACTTTCGCTCAGACTAGCACATTTCGCACCACGCCCACGTAAGCGAAGCGGCAACGGATGAGCACTGCGGGCGACCGATGCGGCTAAGAGTCCCTTGAAGCAAAAAAACCGCCCTCGCCGATGAAGACGAGGGCGGACAAGAAGCAAGTTCTCTCGAACAGAAACTAGAAGAGCGTCTGCACGAAGATGAACAGCGGAGAGAACGTGAGCGAGACGATCGTCATCAAGTTGATGAGGATGTTCATCGACGGACCCGAGGTGTCCTTGAAAGGATCGCCCACGGTGTCGCCGACAACCGCCGCCTTGTGAGCGGGCGAACCCTTGCCGCCATGGAAGCCCTGCTCGATGTACTTCTTCGCGTTATCCCACGCGCCGCCCGCGTTCGACATGAAGATGGCCATGAGCATGCCGGTGGCCACGGCGCCGGCGAGGAAGCCGCCGAGCATAGCCGGGTTAAGGCAGCCGATGACGATCGGCACGACGACGGCCAGGATGCCCGGCGTCATCATCTCATGCAGCGCGGAGGTGGTGGAGATGCCGACGCACTTGTCGTACTCGGGCTCGGCCTTGTACTCCATGATGCCCGGGATCTCGCGGAACTGACGGCGAACCTCCTCGACCATCGCGTGAGCCGCACGGGAGACCGCGCCCATGGTGAGGGCGGCGAACATGAAGGGCATCATGGCGCCGAGGAAGATGCCCGCGACGATCATGGGATCGGTGAGCGTCAGCGAGAAATCAGGCAGGGAGTGATGCATCGTCGCCTGGAAGGAGACGAACAGCGAGATGGCGGACAGACCCGCGCTCGAGATGGCGAAGCCCTTCGCGATAGCCGCCGTGGTGTTGCCGACCGCGTCGAGGGAGTCGGTGCGCTCGCGCACCTCCTCGGGAAGACCGCTCATCTCGGCGATGCCGCCCGCATTGTCGGCAACAGGGCCGTACGCGTCGACGCCGATGGTGATGGCCGTGTTGGAGAGCATGCCCGTCGCGGCAAGGCCGACGCCGAACAGGCCAACCGCGATACCGCCTTCAGCAGCCGCGTTCGGGAACGCCATGTTGCCGAAGGTGTACGCGCCGATGATGGCGAGGGCGACCAGGATGATCGGGGCGATGGTGGAAAGCATGCCCGTGCCGATGCCCTCGATGATGACCGTCGCCGCGCCGGTTTCGGCGGACTCGGCGATCTTGTGAACCGGCTTGTACTTATCGGAGCAGAAGTACTCAGTGATCTTGCCGATGGCAAGGCCCGCGACAAGACCGCAGATGACCGAGCCGAACAGCCACAAGGGCTCGGCCTCGGTGGTCTGAGTGTTCCACGCGAAGAAAATGAGGAAGATCACGATGATCTCGAGACCCGCGGCGACATAGGTGCCGCGGTTGAGCGCCTTGTGAAGAGCAGCGCCCTCCTTGGTGCGAACCGCGAAAAGACCGATGATCGAGGTGATGATGCCGCATGCCGCGATGATGACGGGGACGACGATGGCCCACACGAGGTCGCCCGTGGCGAAGTAACCGCCCAGCGAGCCGAACGTGGCCGCAAGGATGGTCGGAGCGAGGATAGCGCCGGTGTAGGACTCGAACAAGTCGGCTCCCATGCCGGCGACGTCGCCGACGTTATCGCCGACGTTATCGGCGATGGTTGCGGGGTTGCGCGGGTCGTCCTCGGGGATGCCGGCTTCGACTTTGCCGACCAGGTCGGCTCCGACGTCAGCGGCCTTCGTGTAGATACCGCCGCCGACACGGGCGAACAGAGCCACGGCGGAAGCGCCGGTGGCGAAGCCCTCGACCATGCCGACGTTCTCGTGGATGAGCGTCATGAAGTCAGCGGTGAGCTTGGAGGGGGTGACACCTGCCATTGCGCTGAACACGAGGGCGATCAACCACAGCGACAAGCCCATCAGCGCGAACGAGGCAACGCACAAACCCATGGTCAGACCCGACTTGAAGCTGACGTTGAGCGCCTTGGCGACCGACTCCTCTGCAGCATGCGCCGTACGCGTGTTAGCGCGCGTCGCGACGTGCATGCCCACGTAGCCTGCAGCTGCGGAAAGCACGCCGCCCGTGACGAACGCGAGGGCCGTGATCGGCGAAAGCGCGACGGCCATCACGACCGCCACGACGATCATGAAGATGATGAGCAGCTTGTACTCGCTCATGAGGAACGCCTTCGCGCCCTGCTGAATCTTGATAGAGATGCTGTTCATCTTTTCGGAACCCGGATCCTGCTTGAGAACCCAGTTTCCAAGGTAGGCAGCCACGCATATGCCGATCAGCGCGCATATCGGGGCGAGCCATGCGACTTGTGTAGTCACGTCTCTCCTCCTTGGTTAAACCGTATCGGTGTACCTGCTCTTCCAACATAGTTTTCGAGGTTGGAAAAAAGTAACCGCTCCATTTTAGGTGATTTGTAGGATTTGTGAAGCACCTATCGCGTCATTTCGCTGGCAAGCGATCGCTTACCGGCGATCAGAGGTGGGAGCGCACCCAAGCGATATTGCCCATCACGGTCTCGATGAGCTCTTCGACGCTGGGGAACTTCATCATCGGGCGCAGCCATTCGACGAATTCGATCGACACCTCGCGACCGTAGAGATCTCCGTCGAAGTCGAGCAGATGAGCCTCGACGTTCGAGGTGGCCTCATCTTCGAACATCGGAGGGATGCCGACCGACACCGCAGCCTTGTAGACGTCCTCCCCCACGTGCGCGTAAGCCGCGTACACGCCGTCGCCGAGCGCCTGGATGACATCGGGAACGGCGAGGTTCGCCGTCCTGAAGCCCATGTCACGACCTTCCTGACGCCCCGCTCTCACCACGCCCTCGATTTCGTAGCGATGACCGAGCAAGCGGTTCGCCTCGGCAACGCGCCCCTCGGCGAGCAACCTGCGAATACGCGTTGCGGTGACGGGGGCGCCGTCCATCACGTAGAGCTCATGCCCGAACGCCTTCATGCCCCGCTTCTCCCCAAAGACCGCAAGCGTCTCGACCGTCCCCGCCGCCTTCGCGCCGAATCTGAAATCAGCTCCGACGTGCATACATGCGGGAACCCCGCCGGCAAACGCGGATGCGAGGAAGGCGCCGGGCTCGAGAGCGGCGAAGGAGAGGGAGAACGGGAGCACGATCACGCCATCGACATCGAGACGCGTGAGCTCGTCGATGCGGCGCTCGTTGGTCATGAGCTTCTTCACGCATCCCGGGCGAAACACCTCGTCGGGATCGACGTCGAACGTGATGACGAACGAGCGCGTCCCCATCTCGCGAGCAGATCTCGCCGCCTCGCCGATGATGAACCGATGCCCCGCATGAACGCCGTCGAATACGCCGAAGGCGCACGAGGCACCCGCGAGCATCGATCGATCGAACGAATCATCCACCTTATATGCAACTGCCACGGCTCACTCCAATCTGGAAAACGCAACGACTCTTGTACCTGCGGGATTCGGCGTCGAATCGATAGAGGGCGGCGAGTTTGTTGCGCGCGACGACGCTGACGAGCTCCCCGTCGCAGGCAGGATCGCAGCTCTCGCGCACGCCCGTCGTGCACGCGCACATCTCCAAAGCAGGCGAGGCGCTGCGACGCTCGCAGAGGGTGACGAGCCTTTCGGGAAGGGGGTTGCCATTCGCCACGAGACGCTCGATCTGATCGTCGGCGAAGACGAAACGATGACCGAGCAGCTTGACGGGATCGAGCGCGGCACGCTCTTTCAGCTCCTCGAGGGCCTCGAGGGAGACGCAATCGCCAAGCGTCACCGGACCCGCGCTCGTGCGACGCAGCGATCCGACATGAGCGCACGTGCCGACGCCCTGCCCCACGTCACGAGCGAGAGCGCGAATATAGGTTCCCGACGACACGCGAAACACCACGTCCCACGAAGGAGCCTCGCGTCCATCCGCCCCGTTGACGGCGATGAGCTTCGCTTCGTGCACTTCGATGTCGCGCGGCTCAAGGTTGATGATGCGCCCCCGACGAGCCGCATCGCACGCCTTCACGCCGTCTACCTTGATGGCGGAGTACACGGGGGGAAGCTGCTTGTGGGCGCCGACGAGCGATGAGACGAAGACCTCGGCGAAAAACGGGTCGAAGACCTCATCGGGCACGGAAGCCTCGCGGATGATCTCCCCCTCGCAATCGTCGGTGTCGGTGGCGGCGCCGAAGACGATGCGCACGACGTAGCTTTTATCATGACCTGTCATGTAGGCGTCGAGCCTCGTCGCAGGCCCAATGCATATGGGCAGAACGCCCGACGCAAGAGGATCGAGCGTGCCGGTGTGCCCGACCCGTTTCTCACCGAAAATACGACGGCAGCGCGACACCACGTCATGCGACGTCACACCCGTCGGCTTGTCAACGCCGACGACCAAACTCAAGCCCGACTGTCCACGCTTAGCCATCGAGCCCCCCTTCGACGAGATCGGCCACCTTCTCCGCCAAGAGCTCAACCGCCTCGAGAACCGAGGCGTCCTTCACCGAGAACCCCGCCGCCGCGCGGTGCCCTCCCCCGCCGAACCTGCGTGCAAGAGCGGACACATCGGTGTCATCCTTCGCGCGCAAGCTGCCGCGCACGCCATCGGGCTGTTCGCGCAGCATACAGGCGACGCGCACGCCGGCTATGGAGCGCAAGATGTCGACAAGCGGCTCCGCGTCGGCCTTGACAGCTCCGCAGGCCGCCATGTCGTCTGCGGAAACGTAGCTAAGGGCAGCGGATCCGCCGGCGATCAGGTGAAGGTGCGATATGGCCGCAGCCTCAAGCTTCACCGATGCGAGCGTACGGTTCTGATAGAACGCGCTGCCGATATGCGCAGGCTCCGCCCCGCGCGAGACCATCTCGGCCCCAAGGGAGAAAGCGCGCGCATCGGCGTTTTGGTACTGAAAGCGCCCGGTGTCGGTCATGAGACCCGCGAACGCGCACGTCGCCATATCGGCGGAAGGCTCGACGCCAAGATAACCGATGAGCTCCCACACCAGAAGCGAAGTCGAAGCGGAATCGGGATCGGTGTAGCAGATATCGGTCATGCGATCATCCACGGCGTGATGGTCGACAGTTGCCGACGCTGCTGATTCGTCGAGAAGACGAGCGGCGTCCCCAAGGCGCTCGCGCGTCGGAACGTCGACGGCGACGAAACACTGCGGCGCGCGCTCGACGAGACCGGCCCAGACAAGGTCGCGTGCACCGGGAAGCGATGCAGCCCCGGCATCAAGCGCCTCGTCGCGGGCGAGGACGCACACAACGCGTTTGCCGAGGCTTCTCAGCGCATGGGCCAGCGAGAGCTGGCTGCCCAGGCAGTCGCCGTCAGGGCTGACGTGGCCGCAGATGCAGAAATCGTCGTGATCGCGCAAAAAAACGGCCAGCTCCGCAAGCGTGATGTTGGTCTGGGGCGTCACGGACACTTCTCTACTCCTCTTCGGAATCGCCGGCGGAACGCTCGTTGCGCGCACGGTCGCGCATGAGGGCGTTGGCGATGGCCTCCGCCTCGTCGACCGAGTTGTCAAGATGGAAGCGAAGCTCGGGCGCGACCCTCCACGACAGCTTCTTCGCCATCAAAGAGCGGATGCGACCCTTAGCCTGCTTGAACGCTGCCTCGACCGAATCGTAGCGCTCGGGTTCGGCGGTGTAGAACACATTGCACGCACTGCGATCGTAGCTCACCTCGCAGCCCGTGATGGTCACGAGGTTCAAACGGGGGTCCGATATCTCGAAAATCAGGATCGAGGCGATGACCTCGCGAGCCTGCTCGTTGACCTTGCGGTTGGAAGCACCTTGTTTCATGGCGCACCTCCTTGTTCTCTTACTATATATAAGAAGGCCGCCGAATCGAATTCGATACGGCAGCCTTCCGAAAACCGCGCTCACGCGCTTGACGTAACCGTTACTCGGTGCGCTCGATCTCCTTGACCTGGTAGCCCTCGATGGTATCGCCGACCTTGAGGTCTTGATACTTCTCGATGCCGATGCCGCACTCGTAACCCTGCTTCACCGTCTTCACGTCGTCCTTGAAACGACGCAGCGAGGCCATGACGCCCTCGAACACCACGGTGCCGTCGCGCACGATGCGCACCTTGTCGTCACGGTTGATCTCACCCTCGGTGATGTAGCAGCCTGCGACGGTGCCGACCTTGGGAACCTTGAAGGTCTCGCGAACCTCCGCGATGCCGGTGTCCACCTCGACGATGTCGGGCGAAAGCAATCCGACGCGCGCGGCGTTGATATCCTCGATAGCCTGGTAGATGACGCGGTAGAGCCTGATATCGACTTTCTCCTTCTCGGCCTGCTGCTTCGACTTGCCGGTCGGGCGCACGTTGAAGCCGATGATGATGGCGTCGGATGCAGCCGCGAGCGTGACGTCGGTCTCGGTGATGCCGCCGACGGCGGAGTGCACGATGTTGATGCGCACCTCGGACTGATCCATCTTGTCGAAGGCATCGCGCAACGCCTCGATGGAGCCCTGCACGTCGGCCTTCACGATAAGGTTCAGGTCGGTCTGCTTGCCCTCCTCGATGCGGCTGAACAAGTCGTCGAGGCTCATGTGGGACTTCGTCTCCTGAGCCGCGAGACGCTCGCGCAGCGCGCGCTCCTCGGCGAGCTTGCGCGCGTCGCGCTCGTCCTCGAACACGCGGAACTCGTCGCCTGCGGTCGGAACGGAGTTCAGACCGAGAATCTCCACCGGATCGGCGGGAAGAGCGGCGTCGACGTGCTCGCCGCGCGGGTTGATGAGAGCGCGAACGCGGCCGTAGGACGTGCCTGCGACCAGGACATCGCCGGTGTGCAGCGTACCGCGCTGCACGAGCACGGTGGCCACAGGACCGCGACCCTTGTCGAGGTTCGCCTCGATAACGAAGCCGGAAGCCTCGGCGTCGGGGTTCGCCTTCAACTCCAGAACGTCCGCCTGCAGAAGGATGGTCTCGAGCAAGTCATCGATGTGCAGCTTCTTCTTCGCGGAAACCTCGACGAACATGTTCGTTCCGCCCCACTCCTCGGGGACGACGCCGTGGTCGACCAGCTCCTGGCGAACGCGATCGGGGTTGGCTCCCGGCTTGTCGATCTTGTTGACGGCCACGACGATCGGCACGTCAGCCGCCTTCGCATGGTTGATGGCCTCGATGGTCTGCGGCATGACGCCGTCGTCAGCCGCGACGACGAGCACGATGACGTCGGTGACCTGTGCGCCGCGGGCGCGCATGGCCGTGAACGCCTCGTGGCCGGGCGTGTCGATGAAGGTGATCTGCCTACCGTCGATGTTGACCACCGAAGCGCCGATGTGCTGCGTGATGCCGCCCGCCTCGCCTGCGGCGACGCCGGTGTGGCGAATAGCGTCGAGCAGCGAGGTCTTGCCGTGGTCGACGTGTCCCATGACCGTGACCACCGGCGGACGCGGCTTGAGATCGTCCTCGGAGTCGTTGTACACGACGGCGTACTCCTCCTCGGGAGAGACCACGCGCACCTTGCGGCCCATGTCGTCGGCGATGAGCTCGACCATGTCATCCCCCATCGACTGGGTGAGCGTCAGAACCTGGCCGAGCATGAACAGGCGTTTGATGATCTCGTTGGGAGCAACGCCGAGCAGCTCGGCGAACTTCGCGACCGTAGCCCCCTGAGGAACCTCGACGACCGAGTCGTCGAGCACGAGATCGGGATCGAGGCCACGCTCGATGGCCTCGAGCTCGGCACGTTCGCGCGCCTCGGCCTCGCGCTTCTCCTTGCGCTTGCGACGGCGACCCTCGCCCTCATGCGTGTTGGCGGCCGCAACGGCGGCGCGGGCTTCGGCGAGCACCTTGTCGCGCTGAAGCTTCTCGGCTTGAACGGCCATCTGCGCGTAACGGTCCTCGCCCGTCTCCTGCACGCCCTCGAGCTCGGGAACAACCTGGACGACGTGACGCTTTCCGCCCTTCTTGGACCCCTTCGCCGCGCGATTACCGCGAGAGGCGGCGTCCTGACCCGCAGAAGCCTTCTTGGCGCTCTCCTTCTGCGCCTCGATGCGCTGCTTCTCGGACTCGATCTGGGAAAGCAGCGAGCTGAAGTTGGAGGCGCGCTTGGGAGCGGGCGCGGGTGCGGGGGCGGAATCGCGATGAGCGGCGGACGACTTGCCGCCCTTGCCCTTGCGGTTGCGCAGCGCCTCCTCGACGGCCTGCTTCTTGGCGACCTCGGCAGCGGCCTTCGCGGCGCGGGCGCGGGCACGCGCCTCCGCCTTCTCGCGCTCGACGCGCTCCTTCTCGGACTCGATCTGCTGCGCGAGCGACTCGAAGCCCGAGCTCACCGGAGCCTTCTTGAGCGGCTTTTTCGCGGGCTTGGAATCAGCGCTGTCCTGCGAACGGCGCGCGCGGGCGGCCTCGCGCTCGGCGAGCTCCTTCTCGACGGCGGCGCGGCGGGCAGCCTCCTCCTCGGCGCGCTTGCGCTCCGCCTCGGCCTGCTCCTCAGCGAGGGCCTTGGTCTCCTCGTCGTCGATTTTACCCGCGCGTTGCTTCATCTCGGGCTCGAGCTTCTTACGGATCTTTTCGACGTAGGCGTCAGCGAGCATGCTCGCATGCGACTTCGCCGGAATCTTCATCTCATGAAGGCGATCGAGCATCTCCTTGCTCGACATGTCGAATTCCTTCGCCAGTTCATGTACTCGCATGCTAGGCATATATCACTCCTCTATCCTTCCCGCTGCGGCGTCGCATGCGCGCGCGAGCGCGGCCTCAATCTCGGTGTAGTCTTCATCGGTCAGCTTGACGCGCAAGGCGCGCTCAAGCTTTCTCGTCTTGCGTGCAGCGGCGAAGCACTCCCTCGAGCACACATAGGCACCGCGGCCCTGCGCGCGTCCAGACGGGTCGAAGGAGACGACCCCCTCGCTCGAGCGCACGATACGATGCAATGAACGCTTCGTCCCCTGGCTCATGCAGCCGATGCAGCTGCGCTGCTTTTTAATCGTCTCCCCGGTCATCGCCTTCCCGCCTTCGCTTAAAGGCGTGCGTCGTCGAGATCGGCATGGATGCCGCAGTAGCGGCTGCCGGGACGCGCATGGTTGCGGCAACGCGCTCCGTCCTCGCTCTCGTAAGCGCAAAGCTCGACGTCGTCAAGATCGTCCTCGTCGATGAGCATGTTCTCGGTGGGAAGCGGCTCGCTCGAGAAGCTCGACGACTTGATGTCGATGTGCCAACCGGTCAAGCGCGCCGCGAGACGGGCGTTTTGACCCTCCTTGCCGATGGCGAGCGAAAGCTGGTCGTCGGGAACGACGACGGTCGCGTAGTGGTTCGCGTCGTCGATGGAAACACGCGAGACCTTCGCCGGGGAAAGGGCGTTGGCCACGTAGGTCGCCGGGTCGGCGCTCCACTGGATGACGTCGACGCGCTCGTTGCGCAGCTCCTCGACGACCATGCGAACGCGGCTGCCCTTCGGGCCGACGCACGCGCCGACCGGATCGAGGTTGGACTCGCGGGACGCGACCGCCACCTTCGAGCGGGCGCCGGGCTCGCGGGCGATCGACTTGATCTCGACCATGCCGTCGTAGATCTCGGGAACCTCGATCTCGAACAGGCGCCTGATGAGATCGGGGTGCGTGCGGGAAACCACGATGGGCGGGCGAACCTGCTCGCCGCGCTGACGCGGCTCCTCGGAGCGAGGATCGCGCACATCGATGATCAGCACCTTGATGCGCTGGTTATGGCGATAGTGCTCGTTGGCGGGACGCTCGTTGAGTTCCTCGGGGTCGCGCTTGGTATCGTAATGGGGAAGCTCGGCCTCAACGCCGTCGCGGATCTTGATAATGGTGAACTCGGGCGTGCCCTGAAGGACGGTGCCGGTGACCAGATCGCCCACGCGGCCCGAGAACTCCTCGTAGATGGACTGACGCCCGGCCTCGCGCACGATGGATGAGATGACGCTCTTGGCGTTTTGCGCGGCGATGCGGCTCACGTCGTCGGGCGTGACGTCGCGCTCCTTGAACTCGTGGTACTCGCCCTCCTCGTCAGGCTCTCCGACGGGAACGAGCTCGTAGACGTAAATTCGGCCCGTTTGGCGGTCGATGGTCACGCGCGCATCAAACTCCAGATCGAGAATGCTCTGATAGCTTTTCGCAAGAGACTCCTCGAGGCGCTCGATGAGGTAGAACTCGTCGACCTTGCGCTCGTGGGCCAAAGCCTGCAAAGCTTCGATCAATTCAGAAGTTGCCACAAATCTTCCTTTCCTAAGAGTTGAAATCCACGGTGCCCTTCAGTCTGGCACGCTTCATCGAATCTAACGGTATCTTGAACGTCTCGCCGTCCACCTCGATCAGCACGAGGTCTCCCTCGACGCCTGCGAGCGTGCCGGTCCACCTGCTGCGCCCGTCGATGGGCTTGGAGGTCTGCACGCTGGCCTGCTCGCCTGCGAAGCGGGCGAAATGCTCGAGCGTCCTGAGGGGGCGGTCGATGCCCGGCGAGGATACCTCGAGCGTGTAGGCTCCGGGGAACGGATCAAGCTCGTCCATGATCTCGTTGATCCACGCTTGAGCTGACGAAAGCGCATCGAAGCTCACACCGTCTTCCGTGTCGATGTAGACGCGGATAGTGGGCGCTTTCTTCGCGCCGACGACCTCGACGGTAACGACCTCGACACCGCACTCCTGCGCCCGAGGTTCGAGCGCGGCGAGCAAACTTGCCTCTTTAGCGGTAAGCACAAGTCACCTCCCCAGAAATAAAGAAAGCGGGTCGAAACCCACTTTCTGCGTACGTTCAGAAAAGTTGTCGACTGCGCAAGGACGCCCTTTCCAGGTGCACTCGTGCGCATACGTTTTTATTTATACCAAATTATTCGAGAAAACGCTAGTCCCACCTGCCTGAATGGATTTCAGTCCATTGTTTCCACGTAATTTGAGCATTCCCTCGGGTTCGTCAGACCGGCGCGGCGGGCGGAGCGCCTCGGCAACCCCAAACCGCGTGCGCGTTCGCCGCCCGTGAGCAAAGGCGGACTTGGCAGCAGGGCGCGCATCTCATCGGCGCGCGTTCACCCGCCGCCCGTGAGCAAAGGGCGGGCGGCGGGCGCTACCTGAAGAATCGACGCTCGTTCGGCAAGTGATCCTAGCCGAAGCGGTATTCGATCCCCATCGTGGGCTGCGGGTTCTCCCATTTCGCGACGATGGTGTCGCCGCAGGCGATGCGGCAGGTGCCGCACTCCAGGCATCCGGCGTAATCGAACGACTTCGCGCCCGTCTCGTCGCGCTTGTACAGAGCCGCAGGGCAAACGCGAATGAGCTTGTCGAACTCCTCGTCGGAGGGATCCTCCACCAGTTCGATATGCGCGCTGCCCTCGTCGACCTCGTATTTGTTCACCGAGAGGAACTCATCGGTGTTGGTCTCGATGCGAAAGGTGCTCATAGTGCCTTCATTCCTCCTCGAACGTCCTTCAAAAGGTTCATGACGCCGACCTTCTTCACGATGGGCATCATGGACTTCTTCAGCGGCTTCACGGGCTCGCCGTTGACGATGAACATGGCGTTCATCACGTCGCGCACCATCGCGGGATACTCGTTGAACATGCGCGTGGTCGACTCCATGAAGTGCGGGAAGCGGCTGAACTGCCTGAGGTCCTTGAGAACGAAGCCGTCCTCGAGCGCGCGCACGTAGCCCGCAAGGCCCGCCTTGGAGGTGTCACCCGCGTCGATGGCGCGAGCCGCCTCGATACCCGCCATCTGACCTGCGGCGATGGCATAGTCCATACCACGCACCTGGTAACCGAGGTTCACGCACATCATAGCCGATTCGCCGGCGAGCAGCACGCCGTCGCCGGTGAGCTCGGGCATCATGTCGAGCCCTCCCTCGGGGACCATGTGGCCGGAGTGCTCGATCACCTTCGCGCCCTTGATGAGCGGGGCGACGGCGGGGTGCCGCTTCAAATCCTCGAGCATCTGGTAGATGGGGGTTTCGCTTGACTGCATGAGGTCGCCGATGGTGGCCACGATGCCGAGCGAGATGGACTCCTTGTTGGTGTACATGAAGCCGCCGCCGATATGGCCGTGGGTCGCGTCGCCCGCGAACAACCACGCCGCGCCCTCGTCGTCGGATCCCGCCAAAACGCGGTCGGTGATGACCGAGGCGGGAAGCTCGAAGACCTGCTTGATGCCGACGGCCATGGTGGAGGGAGCCGGGCGGTTGAAGCCGACCGCCTGCTTCGTGAGCAGCGAGTTCACGCCGTCGCAGAGCAGGACGACCTCCGCCGTGATCTCATCCTCGCCCGCCTTCACGCCGCAGACCTTGCCGGACTCATCACGCACGAGCTCTTCGACGGCGATGCCGTAGATGAACTCCGCGCCCTCGTCCTCGGCCTTCGTGGCGAGCCATTGATCGAACACGCCGCGCAACACGGCGTAGGACTCCTGCCCTTCGACGTTCATGGCTTCGGAGGTGAAGTCGACGGTGAAGTTAGCGTCGGGCGCGAGCATGGAGATGCGCTCGTGCGTGATCTTTCGCTCGAGCGGCGCCTCCTGCTCGAAATCGGGAAACACCTTGCGAAGAGAATGGGTGTAGATGCGTCCGCCGGTCATGTTCTTGGCACCGGCGAAATTGCCGCGCTCCACGACCAGGACGCTCTTGCCCGCCTTCGCGAGTTCGTAAGCAGCTACCGAGCCCGCGCAGCCTGCGCCGACGACGATAGCATCGAAATCTGCCATGTCATTCCTTTCTCATCGGATTAGCCGCGCGAAACGGGAAAACCGCGCGCGAGGAGCTCGTCGCGCGGCGCGGTGACGCTCGCGACGATTCGGCCCGCACACCGCAAAGGAGCGTGCGGAGGAGAAGCCGACCGCGGGGGCGGGAACGAACGCACCCCGCGGTGGCAGAGGGTGATGCGCTGCTAGAGAGCCGCGGTCAAGACCGGCAGAACCTCTTTGATGTCGCCGACCAGGCCGAAGTCGCATTGCTTGAAAATAGGGGCGTTCTTGTCCTTGTTGATGGCGAACAGAGTCGTCGCGCGGTTGCAGCCGACCATATGCTGCATCTGACCGGAGATGCCGCAGGCCACATACACCTTCGGAGCCAGCATGAGACCCGACACGCCGATGTATACCTCGGAGGGAAGCCAGTCCACGCCCTCGGTGAGCGGACGGGAGCAGCCAAGACCCGCGCCGATCTTATCGCACAGCGCGCGGGCGAGGTCGAGATCCTCCTTCTCGGCGAACCCGCGGCCCGCGGCAACGACGGCTTCCGCCTTGAACAGGTCCACGCCGCTCTTCTCGACAGGCTTCGAGGCGACGAGCTTCGAGGGATGCGCCGGGGCAACCCAAGCGACCTCCTCGACCGCGTTGGCGCCTGCGGCCTCGGCACCTGCGAAAACATCGGATCCGATGGTGTAGATCGCGACGCCGAGCGCCTTTTGGACGCGCTCGCCGACGCCGCCGAAATACAGGCTCCTCGCCCCCTCTTCGGTGAGGGAGACGACGTCGGTGATGACGGAGGAGCCCGCATGAGCAGCGAGCTTACCCGCGATGGACTTCATGCGACGCGTCGGCTCCACGAGCACGACCTCGCAGCCCTCGGCGTCGAACACCGAGATCACGGTCTCGGCGGCGTCATCGTAGACGGCGCCTTCGGGAAGCGCGATATGAACGATCTTGTCGGCGCAACCGCCCGACACCTCAAAATCGGCGATGGCGACGAGGACGACTTCATCGGCGATGGTGCGGGCGCCGGCACAAAGGGACAAAGCAGCGTCGGAGTGCTCGGCGAGAACGAATGCCTTCATGTTGTATACCCAGCCTTTCCTTACAGAGCCGCTTTAAGCGCGGCAGCGAACTTCTCGATAGCACCGTCAGCGGAAGCGTCCAAGATCTCGAGCTTGCGATCGGCCTGCTCGGGAGCCTTGCAGGAAACCACTTCGATGACGTTTGCAGGCGCGACGTCGGCGCCGGCGACGTCCATGGGCTTTTTTCCCGCGGCGAGGATGTCCTTCATGCCGGGGATGCGGGGGATCGCGACGTCGGGCGTGACTGAGATGACGGCGGGAAGGGGGACCTCGACAACCTCGACGACGTCCTCGAGCGTGCGCTCGACCTCGACGGCGCCGCCTTTGGCGGTGATCTTGGTGACCGCGTTCACCACGGGAAGGCCAAGCTTCGACGCAAGCTGCACGTCGACTTGCTGGGCATAGTTGTCGGCGGAGCCGTCACCGCAGATGACCAGATCGTAGTCCATGCCGGAGAGAACCGACGCAAGGGCCTCGGCGGTCGCGTGGGCGTCCATGTCGGCGTAGGCGTCGTCAGCGCGCATCACGAGGGTGTCGATGCCGCGCGCGAGAATGTTCTTCTTCAGCTTCGAGTCGTCGATTTTGGAAGCTCCGACGGTCACAGCGCACGTCGTGGAACCCTCGTTGTCGCTCGCGAGCTGCGCGGCAGCCTCGAGCGCGTTGAGGTCGTAGGCGGACACGATACGGTGGGCCTTGGAGAAATCCAAGGAGCCGTCACCTGCAACCTGGATGTCCTGATCATCAGGAACCACCTTGAAAGAAACAACGATGTTCATCTTCTCGTTCCCTTCCTTTTCTTGCTTTTCGCTTGCGGAACCTTAGCGACCGAGGACACGGCCCCGGTCGACTCCGTCACGAAGCCCCTCATTCGCAGAATCGGGTTCCTCGTTGGCGTTGAGGGGAGTTTTGCACCTGACCTGCGCTGATGCATCGCAAAACAACCGCTATACCATCATTACTCAATTTCTTGCGATACCCCCGATATGCGGTAACGGCGCGCTCGCGCGCAACTGTCGATGCGCAGCGAAGGCGCCCGGAGATACGATCGATGCATCGAAACGCGAAGGGCATCAGCGACCGCCCCGCTTTCTCGGCAGTCGTGTCAGCGCGTGCGATAAACCCAACGTTGCAAGGAAAAAAGGAGGAGCAATGGCAGATTACTTTGGCACCGACACCGTGGTATCCGATCTTCGCGAGGACGGCCTGTTGATCATCCGCATCAACCGTCCTGAGGTTGCTAACGCCCTCAACGGCGTGACCTCTCGCGCCATGGAGAACATCATGAACCACGCCGAGACGGACCCGGCAGTGCGCGCCATAATCGTGACGGGCACGGGCAAGGTGTTCTGCGCGGGCGAGGACCTCTCCGAGCTCTCCGAGGGCGGCGAGTGCCAAACCGTCACCGAGCACGGCTTCGGCGGCCTGACCGCGCGTCTGTGCTCTAAACCCGTCATCGCCGCATGCAACGGCTCCGCCGCCGGCGGCGGCATGGAAATCGCCGTCTCCTGCGACATGGTCGTCGCCTCCGAGCGCGCCAAGTTCGGCTGCACCGAGGTAGGGCTGGGCATCATCGCCTCCACCGGCGGCCTTGTGCGCCTCGCCCGCGATATCAACCGCAAGGACTGCATGGAGCTTCTGCTGACCGGCAAGAAGATCATGGCCTCCGAGGCGAAAGAGCTCGGTCTCGTCAACTACGTCGTGCCCGCCGAAGAGGTCATGGACAAGGCGATCGAACTTGCCGAGCAGTGCCTGAAGAACGCCCCCCTCGCGCTGAAGTGGACCAAGTACATCGTGCACGCGGCCTCTCAGATGTCCGAGGAAGATGCGATGCGCTACTCCGACGCCGCCTACCGCTTCCTAGAGAAGACCGCCGACGGCATCGAGGGGCCGGCTGCCTTCGTCGAGAAACGCGCCCCGCAATGGCAGGGCCGCTAGCCCGTCGCGCTCCGCGCTAGGATTCAGCTCACCCACCGCGCTTCCCCGATTTTCTCCCCTCTCTCGGACAGGAAGCGGTTTTCTCAAACCCCCGCGAACCGAACCTCTCTCCTTGCGGTTCGCGGGGGTTCTTTTTTCATAACGCGAGATCATTCAGCAAGCCGAAGGAAGATCACGACCAGGGCAAGACACGCTACCGCAAGAACGGCGAGCATAGCGCCCGGACCCGCCCCCAGCATGGCGACGGCGCAGGCAAAGCCCGAGAGCGCAAACGCCGCGAGCTCGTAGCCTATGCGCTTTTCGGGATCAAAAGGAGACCTCGCCGCGTCGAACGCGCAGCATATGGTTGCCCCCGAAAGCACGAACGGTGTGAGAAGGAACGCCCCCGAAACGGACCGGATAACCTCGGGACCCGGGAAGCCGACGTGCCCCAAAAGCAACATCAGAAAGAAAAGAACCGCAATCTGAACGCAAAGCGCGACGAGAAAGTCGGACGCAGCATCCAGCGCGAACAAGGGCGCAATCGAGAGAATCGACCGATGTTCTCGACCAACGCGAGAAAGAGGGGCGCCCCTACAGCGAGCTCGACTCCTCGAGCGTCATGTCCCGGGTCTCGGGCGCCATCGCAACCGACAAGGCGAAGCCGAGCACCACCAGCGCCGCCGCCGCGAGCATGGTCGGCCCGATGCCGAACATCGCCAGGCACAACGGCGTGGCGTAGGTCGCCAGCACGGTGCCGATACGCGAGAACGCGATGGCGATGCCGGCGGCGGTCGCGCGAACCTCGGTCGGGAAAAGCTCGTTGGGATAGAGCCATTGCAGGATACCCGGCCCGCCGCTGAAAAAGGCGTACGAGCCAAACGCGACGACCACGACGAAAACAGGCGCGTCGGGGAACAGCCCCAACACCATCAGGCCGAGCGCCATCATGGCAAGCGATCTGATGAGAAGAGGGCGGCGTCCCATCGAGTTCAGCCAGAACATCGCAGGAATGGAACCGATCAGGAAAAACAAGCTCACGACGCTTTCGCCGAGAATCGCATCGGCACCTGCGCCCAAGCCGAAGGCGGTCATGATCTCGGGGCCGAACGTGTAGATGGCATACATCGGGACGACCTGGCACAACGTGAGGATGCCGAGGAACACGATGCGCTTGAGGTACCCGCCCCGGAAGATCTCGAGAACGCCGAGCTTCTTCTCACTCGACTCGGGTACGGCAACGTCGATGTCGGCGTCGTAGACGAGCTTCATGACGTCGTGGGCTTCTTCGATCCGGCCGCGCTCGATGAGCCACAAGGGCGATTCCGGCACGCGGCTGCGCCCGATGAGCAGGAACACGCAGATGGGCACCGGCGACGCGAGCATCCAACGCCATCCGTCCTCCACGCCGTAGAGCGCATACCCCACCACGGCGGCGACCGTCGCGCCAAGATACCACGCGGCGGAGACGATGCCCATGTTGATCGACCTGCTCTTCTTGGGCGCGAACTCGGCGATGAGCGAGGTGGCTATGGGATAGTCAGCACCGATGAACAGCCCGATGAAGAACCGCGCCGCCACGAACTCCCACGCCTGCGTGGCGAACACGCTCCAAAGGGAGAAGACGCAGATGGCGAGCACGTCGACGATGAACATGACGTGCCTGCCGATTTTATCGGTGACGTAACCGCCGAGGATGGTGCCGAAGAAGATCCCGACGAGGACCGAGGCGCCGATGGCGGCGCTCTCCTCCGTGCTCAGCCCGAACGCGGGAACGAGCTGGGTGAGCGCGACGCCGATGAGGGAGAGGACGTATCCATCGAGGAAAGAACCGCCGCTTGCGAAAAACGTGATCTTGCGAAGAGACGGCGTCATCGACACGTCGTCGAGGGTTTTCTTCGCGGTTTCCTTCACCGCGCCCTTCAATGATCCGCTCGCTTTCGCGACAACATATGCAGGCGAGCCGTCCACCTTGGTCTTCTCCTCAACACCGACCGACATACCTATCCTCCTCAGGTTGAAAACCGCGATCGCAGCCTCTACGGAAGCGCCGCCGCATGATGCGAACCCCGGCGCACGGCCTCGCTCGCGGCCAAAAAACGAGGGCGCGTCGCACCCTTTGCACAAGAGCGCGACGCGCCTGCCCGTTCAACCTTAACGACGCACTCGCGCTATCCCCGGTCCCGTTTAAAACCCGTTACCTCCACTCGCAGATGCCGTAGTTCAGATGAGGCTTAACGCCCGTCTCGTCCGCGTCGGCATCGACGAGCTGGAACCTGATCTCGCTATCTCCCACAAACCACATGCTCGTCTCGAGCAGCGTACCCGGCAGCACCGGAGAGGTGATGCGTGTCTTGAAGCGGGTCATACGCTCGGGCTCACCCGGGAAAAACGAGCTGACGATATGGCGCATGGCGAATCCGCCGAGCGAAACGCCGTGAGCGATAGGACGCGCCAACCCGGTCTGCTCGGTGTAGGACCAGTCGATGTGCTGCTGATGCCAGTCCCCCATCAGACGGTAGATGAGGGGCATGTTCTCGGGCATGCGCTCGCGCACGACCGCATCAGGCGCGCGATCGGGCATCTCCACGATGTCTTTCGGCGGACGAGGCCCGCCCCACCCTCCGTCGTAGATGCACACGTCCCATGTCTCGACCGTGCACAAGTGCGTGCCGTCCGCGCTGTACGAGCGCCCGGTCTGCTTCGAGAGGCAACCGCGCCCCTCGCCGCGATCGTAGAGCGCGTCTTGGGTCACGAACGTCTCGATACGATCGTTCATCTTGAAAGGCGCGTGCAGCTTGATCTCGAAACCGTAATGAAGCGATCCCGCGTAGTCGTAACCGTAGTCGAGCGTGCGCGTCATCTCCTCGTTGACCGTCAACGGCACGCCGAATATCGGAAGGACCTTCAGATCGGGAGCCTCGGCATCGTGCTCGTTGACGTAGATGAGATCGGTCTTGCCGTCATAGCCCGCGTTGCAGCCGAGCGCGCAGATCTCAAGGTCTTTGAACGTGTACTCGCGCACGAACGGCCCGAACTGCCTCCCGACGATTTCGGTGCTGATTGCCATAACCCACTCTCCTTTTCTACTTGAGAAGCTTCTTCTCGATCTTCATGCTGCACGTACGGGGAAAATCCGACACGATTTCGATATAAGAGGGGACCTTGAACGCTGCCATGGATCGCTCGCAGTAAGCGCGAACCTCCCCTTCGCTTACCGACGCCCCGGCGACGGGCAAGACGAACGCTTTGACCGCCTGGTCGCGGATTTCGTCATCGACGCCGATGACGGCCGCCTCGGCGATGCGAGGATGCGCGGTCAAGACGTTTTCCACCTCAGTGGTGGAGATGTTCTCGCCCGCGCGTTTAATCATGTTCACCTTGCGATCGACGAAGTAGAACCATCCGGACTCATCCCGGTAACCCTTATCACCCGTGAAGACCCAACCGTCGTCGGTCATGGTCTTCGTCGTCGCCTCGGGGTCGTCGAAATAGCGAAGCATCACCGTCCGTCCCGGAACACCGCGCACGCAGATCTCCCCCACCTCGCCTGCGGGCAGAGCGCACCCTCGCTCATCGACGATCTCGACCTCGTAACCCAAGCCGACGCGCCCGACGCTCGGCCACCTGCGCTCGCCGACGGGTGGATCGGTGAGCGCCCATCCCACCGTCTCGGTTGAGCCGTAGGTGTTCTGAAGCGTCGCGCCGAAGCGCTTCTCGAAGGCAGTTTTCTCCTCGTCGGACACGGGGAGAAAATACAGGATGTCTCGCAGTTTGTGATCGCGCTCGCCCTCCGCGAGGGGCTGCAGCATGAGCGTGCGCAGCATCATCGCCACGCATTGCGTGAGCGTCGCCTCGTACGATTTGATCTGACTCCAAAACGCGCTCGCGCTGTACTTCTCCACGACGATGAGGGTGGCGCCCGCGATGAGCACCGGCGTGAGCGCCGCAAGCTGGAAGTTGGAATGACATGCGGGCATCGTGGTCAGCATGCGGTCGTCGGGGCGCATGGATGTCTCCCAGCAGCCGTAATGTCCCGAGAACACCAGGTTCGCATGAGTGAGCACAACGCCTTTCGGGCGCGACGTCGTACCGCTGGTGAAGATGATCTCGCAGGGATCGAGCGCCTCAACGCCGCGATCGCACGCGAGACGGGTCGGCTGGGCCGCGCACAGATCATCGAGGAAAAGCTCGCCCGTGCAACGCTCGCGCGCCACCACGAGGCCTTTGGGCAAATACCCGTCCGCCTCGATGGCGCGGTACAGATCGCAATACGCCTTCTCCACTACCGCGAGCGTGACGCCGCACCGGCCAAGCGCGTACTCGCACTCCTCGCGCAGGTACTGCTCGTTCATCGGTACCGTCACGGCACCGATCTTCGCTAAGCCGAAAAGGCAGATCATGAACTCGGGGCACGTCCTCATCTGAACCGCGATGCGTTCGCCCTTCTCGACGCCGAGTGCGACAAAGGCGTTCGCCGCCCTGTTTATCAGCTCGTCGAACGCGGCGTAGGTATACGACGTCACCTCGCCGGATCGGCTCTGAAACGTAAGAAACGTATGGTCGCCGCGCACACGCGCCTTCTCGGCCCATACGCTGACGAGCGTTTCGTCCCCCACGATATCGCACACCGTTATCGCCCCTTCCGATGCAATGCAAGCGCGTCAGCGAGCTTCGCCCGCATCAAATTCAACCGAGTCTGCTTTCGCGCGCCCTGACCCCCCCCGGACGGTAACGCGCGAAAGCAAGCTCCGTTCATTTGCGCGGCTCGCCTCCGGTTCGGCGTCGCGGACGCTGCCGCGACGCCGAACCGAGAGCCGTGATACGCCCAATCTGCTGCAAATGCGCCATGCAGCCCGACAAGGCGCTTCAGACCCGTTTAGGACATCTTCACGATGCCGTCCTCAGCGAGCTTCTCGACCTGCTCGGAGGTGTAGCCGAGCTTGGTGAGGACGTCCATGGTGTCGCCGCCCTGATGAGGCATGGGACGCCAGATCTGTCCGGGGTTGTTCTTGAACTTGGGGAACACGCCCAGGCCGTGGAAGGTCTCGCCATCGGCGGTCTCCCAGTCGACCCAGGTGTCGCGCAGCTTGAGATGCTCCTCCTCGACGAGCTCCTCGAAATCGTTGACGACCTGCGCCGCGATGCGATGGGCGGCGAAGTCCTCCTCGATCTCGTACTTGGAGTGCTCGAGGCAGTACTTCTCGAACGCGGCTTGAATCTCCTCGGCATGCGGGTTGGACAACCACAGACCCGAGGTGTCCTCGGGGATTGCCTCGGTGCCCCACAGATGGCCCAGGCCGATGGTCTCGAGGAAGTACTTGTTCTGGTCGACGCCGTACAGGCACACGCCCAAAAAACCGTCCTTGCAAGCGAACTCGCCGATGCCGCACAGGTTCTGGTTGCGAGCGCCGGGGCGCGGCCACTTGATGCCCTCGTTGAGGTAGTCGACCAGGTAGTACTGGCCGATGGCCAGCAGCGTCTCGTACATCGCGAGGTCGATGCTCTCGCCCTTGCCGGTCTTCTCGGCCTTGTAAAGAGCAGCCAAAGCCGAAGAGCAGATCATCAGCGTGTTGAAGTAGTCGCCCGCGTAGGGCCCGGGGAGCATGGGCTGCTCGGGCGTGCCGTTCTGCATGATGATGCCCGAGTAGGCCATGACCGTCAGATCGTATGCTGCGCGCTTGACCATCTTCGGATCGCCCGTCTGGCCGAAGCCGGAGATGTGCACGATGACGAGCTTGGGGTTGATCTCCCACAGCACCTCGTCGGTGATGCCCTTGCGAGCCCACGTGCCGCCCTTGGAGGCCTCCATGAAAATATCGGCGTCCTTGATCATCTCAAGGAAGATCTTCTTGCCCTCCTCGGAGAAGTAGTTCAGGGCAACGGAGCGCTGGTTGCGGCGCTCGGCCTGTTTGATGTAGGCGGTGTCGCGGATGGTGTCGCCGGCGCCGGTGTTCTCAAGCCAGGTGACGTCGGCGCCCCAGTCGGCCATGAGGTCGGCGGCCTTCGGGCATGCCAGCTCGACGGCGGCGTAGACGACCTTCACGCCGTCGAGGCAACCGAAAGACGGCTTGTTGGTTTCAAGAGACATGTTCGCTTCCTTTCACTTTGCCGAGGGCTGCGCCCTCGAAACGTTGGGATAAGGTGCCGCGCGAGTTTCGACGCCCGCGCGGCGTCAAGCATTCGCGCGCCCTACGCGCGGTACTTCTTCAGCTCGGACTTCGCGGCCGCGAGGATCATCATCTCGTCGGTGCCGCCGGAGACGCGGTCGACGCGCAGGTCGCGCCAGATGCGCTGGATGCGATGCTCGCCGGCGACCGCAACGCCTGCGAGGATCTGCATAGCGTCGTCGACGACCTCGAATGCGGAGTTGGCGCAGTAGTATTTGCACATAGCAGCCTCGCCCGGATCGAATGCGCCGCCGTTGGCGTCGGCGTTCCACGCTGCTTCGTAGAGCATGTTCTTCATGTTCTTAAGCTTCATGGCCATCATCGCGACCTTCTCCATGTTGAGCTGCTGGCGGCCGATCGGCTTGCCGAAGGCGATGCGCACGTTGGCATGCTTGCACGCATCCTCGTAGCAGGCGATGGCGGTGCCGTAGTCGCAAGCGCCGACAAGCCAACGCTCGAAGTTGAAATCGGAGATGCCGCGCATGAAGCCGTTGCCCTCCTTGCCGAAGATGTCCTTCTCCTCGAGCTCCACGTTGTCCATGTAGACCTCGCAGCAGGAGTCCATGCGCAGACCGAGCTTGGACAGCGGGGAAAGCTTGACGCCGGGCTTGGACATATCCAGGAAGAACTCGGTGAAGGTGTCCGGGTTGTCAGCGTCACGTGCCATGATGACCAGGTACTTGACGCCGGCGGAGGAGGTGATGAAGGTCTTGGTGCCGTTCAGGTAGATCTTGCCGTTCTCGCGCTTGTAGGTCGTCTGCAGCGCGGCGACGTCGGAGCCCGCACCCGGCTCGGTGCACGCGGAGTTCCAGATCTGCTCGCCTGAGCCCAGCGTGGACATGACGGCCTCGATCTGCTCCTCGGTGCCCTCGCGGATGATGGTCTCGAATCCGGGAAGCTGGTAAAGAACGTAGGTGGGGGCGCCGTAACGGCCGAGCACCTCGTACACCGCCATCAGCGTGACGGCAGGCTGCTCGAGACCGAGCCCGCCATGGCTCTCGGGGAGCATGATCTGGTCGAAGCCGAGCTCGCACAGACCGCGGACCCAGCGAAGCGGGTAGGCGTGCTTCTCGTCGCACTCGGCGAAGTAAGCCTCCCAGTTCTCGCTCTCCATGTACTCGCGGTAGCTATCAACGATAAGCTCCTGCTCGTCAGTCAGTTTGAAGTCCATTTTTCCTCCTTAGTAAGGTTTGGCATCAGCGTTATCCCAAACGCTGCTATCCCTGACGTAAATCGCGCGATCCGCTTACAGACCCAGCTGCTGGCGGAAGAACGTCGCGCCGTGCTCGAGGGCATCGTTTGCCTCGTCGAGCATCCTCGTGTAGTGCAAAAACGCGTGAATGACGCCTTCGAACATTTCGAAACGATGCGGGATGCCGTATTCCTCGCAGACGGCGGCAAGCGCCGAGCTGTCGTCGCGCAGAGGGTCGAACTCGGCTGCCGCGATATAGCACGCGGGCATGTCGTGCGTCATGTCGTTGAGGAGCAGGCTCGCGTACGGGCTGGTCTGAAGCTCGTTCACGTCCTTGGCGTACAGGTCTTTGTACCAAAGCCATTCGGACTCGGTCAGACCATCCCACGGGCCGCCCAACAAGCGCTGCGACGCCGAATCGGAAAGGCCGTACCAGCCGTAGAACAAAAGCAGGCACTTCACGAATTCAGAGCCGCCCATTTCGCCGCGCAGGTACATCGTGGCAGCAAGGCCGAGATGCGCACCGCCCGAATCGCCCGCAAATCCCAGACGCGTGCCGTCGATGCCGAGCTGCGCGCCGTTGTCGTGCACGTACTTGGCAACCGTCGCGACTTCTTGAACAGCCGAGGGGAACTTAGCCTCGGGCGACAGACGGTAATCAACCGCCGCAACGGGAACGCCGACTTTTTCAGCCAGCACGCGGCAGATACGATCATGCGTCTCGAGATTGCCCAAAACGAACCCGCCGCCATGCGCGTAGACGATTGTCGGCGGAAACATACCCTCTGCAATCAGCTCGGCTCGCGTCGCGGCAGGATAGTAATAACGCACCGCGATAGGGCCGTGAGGCCCGTCGACCTGCTCATCGACGGTTTCGGCCATGACGGGACCGCCTTGGATCCAATACTGACGACCGGCGACGTAATTAAGGCGCATCTGCTCGAATCCCGCGCTCGTGTCGTTCGCATCGCCTGCGAGCTCGTCTTCCTTGGCGAGCACGGCGATCATACCGGGATTGAGCTTAGCGAGAACATCGATCTTGTTCATTGCTTAAACCCCTCACTCATCGAAATGAGAACCAATCGTGAAAAGAGAGGCGTCGACCGCATAAGATGAAGGCTGCCGACGCCTCAGCGCATCGAGGTGCTACTCTTCGGTCTTGCGCTCTGCAGCCTCGGCCGCCATGTTCTTCTTCATGGCGCGGCGCGTCATGACCAGGCAGAAGCAGCCGACAGCGGCGAAGACGATCAGGATGAGGAAGATCGAGTTGAAGGCATCGGCCCCCTGCGCGTCGATCATGCCGCCGAACCAGGTGTGGATGAACACGTCGGGCATGAAGCCGATGACGGAGAGGATGCCCGAGGCGGTGCCGAAGATGCCCATGGGAACCTTCGCCTCGGTCAGAGGAGAAGAGCCGATCGAGAACGCACCGTAGGTGAGGAAGCCTATCACGACGACCAGCACAGCGACGGCGACGACCATGCCCGCGTCACGCGGAAGCACGATGAAGGCCGCCAGCACGATGGCGCTCGCCGCGAAGAAGATGAGAATCGACTTCGAGGGGCTCTTGAGCTTGTCAGCGAAAAAGCCCGCGACAGGACCTGCGACAAGGCCGATTCCGTAGGTGCGGATGAGGCCGACGATGGACACGATGGCAACCGGAGCCGCGAAGCAGGTGGTCATGAACGGCGTGGTGTAGGTAACGCCCATGTAGACGGAGTAGATGCAGAAGTAAGCGAGGCACGCCCACAGAACGCCCGGGTGCTTGACGGCTTGCACGACCTCGGAGAGGCTGAACATCTTCGCGTCTTTGTTGATCTCGCCCTTGAAGTTCGGGATGAAGATGAAGGACAGCACGCCGAGGATGGCGATGAGCACGCCGAGGAACACCAGCAAGATTTGAATACCCTGGGACGCGTCGGCGATAGCGGAGACGATCGCGGTGTTGATGAAACCGATGACGAGACCCGCCGCGCCGTAGATGGAGTAGCTGATGCCGATCTTGGAAGCGTACTCGTCCTCGGAGCAGCACAAGCGCACGATCTTGAAACGCGTGCCCCACCAAATGAGGATCGAGGTGATGCCGAAGCCGACGAACAGAATGTAGAGCATCTGAATCGAAGGAAGCATCGCGTAGACGAACGTCAGCACCGCGGTCGCGCCGAAACCAACCCAGGACAACGTGCGCATGCGGACCTTGTCGGCGATGATGCCCGCAGGCAGATACGTGATGACCGCCGTGATGGCGTAGCAGGACAAAAGAGCACCGAGATCGGCGTTGGTGCACCCGAGGCCCTGCATGAGGGGCTCGTAGAACACGTTCTTCAGATAGACCGGCGTGTAGATGATGGACGAGCCCATCGAGACGAGGATGATGAGGAACCACTTATGAAGACCCGTCAGGTCCTTATAGGTGACCTCACCCTTGCTCTTAGCAAGCAGCGACATTGTCTTTCCTTTCTTCGCGCATTCCACCGCCCGAATTCCCCTACGGGCGACCTGTGGCGTGATTGTGTTCCGCCAGAGCATGAAAGCGCATCGCAAAACACCCGCGATCGCCGACTTACTCCGTTTCTCGGGGGATCTGAAAGCATCGCTACTTAATAATTAGTGAGGTCTCAACGATACAGCGATGATATAGTACCTACATCGAAAAAGACCAGTTCAGAGCTATAGTAGGGAGTGATCATCGTGTCAGATCCGGCTACAGTCGGACAAAACGCCGAAAATGCGGCGAGGGAGGGAAGGCGAGGGGGCGCACCGCGCTGGCCCGCCCTGAAATACGTGGGATTCGCCCTTTTGCTGGCGTGGCACTACTGCCTTTGGTTCATTTCGGACATATTCATCGACACCGAGCTGCTCGATGCGAAGGTGACCACCGCATGGCTCGTGAACCTCGGCGCGACGGTGATATCGCTCGCCGTCATCGCATTGCTGCTCGGTAGAAAAAAACACCTTACCGGCAAATGGCATCTCGATCTCATAGCAGCGATAGGGATGACGGTCTGCACGCTCGCCCTCACGCTCTCGCCCCATCTCGTGGAGACTCCCCTTCTCGCCTATCTGATATCGGCCGTCCTCGGGCCTTTCGAGGCCATTCTCTGGACGCTTTGGGGCGAGCATTACGCGCGCAACAAGGGGCGTTTCTCCATGACCCACATCGGTACGGTGTTCGGTATCACCTTGCTTGTGACTATGGCCATCACGCTCATGTTGCCCGACGTTTTCGCCGTCGCGTTCACCTCGGCCCTTCCGATCGCCTCAGGCTACCTGTATTGGCGCGACGCCCGCTGCAACGAGAAGCCCTTCCCTCCCCTGTTACCCGAAAGCGCCTCGAAGGGCGCGATGAAGAGCATCTCCATCGTCTGCGTGATCTCGTTTCTCGCCTCGATCGCCTGCTACTTCCTCGCGGCCATCATCCCCTGGGAGATCCTTCCGACGCGTGACGTGAGCTTCACCATCGGCGTCATGGTAGGCGCGGTCCTCCTGCTCGTCATAGCCGGCGTCTGCCATGCCTCGCGAAACAAGATAGACGTGTTCAAGATGTTTCCCATCCTGCTCGTCATCATCGTCGTCGCATTCGCGCTTGAACTTGCCGACCAGACGCTGTACTTCCCCTCGTTCATCCTCGCTCTCGGCGTTTCCTCGATCCTCGAGATCACGCTCATCATGTACTTCGGCATCCTCACGTCGAAAGGATACGTGGCGCCGGCGCTCGCCTTCGCGCTTTCCGCCGGTTCCATCCGTCTCGGCATCGGCATCGGCAACGGTTTGGCGCTCGGCTACGAGGGCAACCCTGCGTTCGCCGCCGCTTGGACGCCTGAGACCTGCCTTATCTTCATCTGCCTGCTAACGATGGTGCTGGTACCGCTCGTGCGTCAGGAGTACGCCATCACTTCGCTCACGACGATGCCCCAGACCGCATCCGAGCTCGACTCGATCTGCGATGAGGTGGCGCAGGAGTTCAAGCTGTCCGCGCGGGAAGGCGAGATCCTCCATCTGCTCGCGTACGGGCACACCGCTGACAGCATCGCGAAAAAACTCGTCATCTCCCCCTACACGGTTAACACGCACATCCGCCATATCTATGAGAAGATGCAGATCCACAAGCGCGCCGAGCTATTGAACTACATCAACATGAGACGATCGGACTTCTAGCCGAGAGCGCGCGGCTCAAACGAGGCTGCACCCGAGGCCCCGAGATATGCATCGGAGAGGAAAATGCAGCACACGATCCCGAGGGACACTCGAAGCCGCACGGAAGCCGAAGCCCCCTCGAATCACCGGAAAGCACCCGACTTGAGACCGATACGCAAAAGCGCCCCCGCGGTGAAGTGAGCCCCGATAGTTGGACTGGAAACAAAAGTTTCCAGTCCAACTTCTT